>CAZNMY010000161.1:0-11996 GCA_964574325.1 uncultured Devosia sp.
ATCAACCACTCCGGCTGGGACTGCACGCTGGAAGCCGGAGAGAGAGACGAGCCCGTCCTGCGCCTCGGTATGCGCCAGATCAACGGAATGAACGAGGCCGAGGCGCTTCAGATCGTTGGCGCGAGGGGCGGTCCGACACCGTTTCGAGATGTCAACGATCTATGGCGGCGGTCACGCGTGCGGCCGGCGACGCTTGAACGACTGGCGGCGGCCGATGCCTTCCGCTCGGTCGGGCTCGACCGGCGCCAGGCGCTGTGGGAGGTCAAGGCGCTCGAAGCGCCGGTGCCGCTGCCGCTGTTCGCCTGGAGCGACACGCGCGAGATGGGCGAGGAGCCCAACGTGGAGTTGCCGCGGATGCCGCTCGGCGAGCACGTCGTCAACGACTACCAGACGCTGCGGCTGTCACTCAAAGCCCATCCCATGAGCCTCTTGCGCGCGGGCTTCGCGGCCGAGCGGGTGATCGCGTGCGGCGACCTCCGCGGGCTGAAGAACGGCGCCCGCGCCACCGTCGCCGGTCTCGTTCTCGTGCGCCAGCGCCCCGGCAGCGCCAAAGGCGTCGTGTTCATGACCCTCGAGGACGAGACCGGCGTCGCCAACGCCGTTGTCTGGCCCAAGACGCTGGAACGGTTCCGCAAAGTCGTGATGACCGCACGCCTGATCCAGATCCGCGGCCGCATCCAGCGGCACGAGGACATCATCCACATCGTCTCGGCCGACCTCGTGGACCGCAGCGACCGGCTCGGCCGGCTCACGGAACACGGCGAGCCCATGCCGATCCCGATCGCAAACGCCGACGAGGTGCTGCGGCCCGATCCCGGATCGGCCCGCGGGCAATCCTCGGCACGCGACCATCCCCGCTTCGCCGGCCATCCCCGCGATGCCCGCATCATCCCCAAATCGAGGGATTTCCACTGATGCACAGACCAATAGACAGAAAACCACGAACACCACGCCCCCATGCAGCCAACGCCGTCGTGCCGTGCGATCGCGGGCTTCCGCCCATCGCGAGCATGCGTATAGTGTTCGCGCACGAATTCAACGAGACGGGAGGACCTGATGGCCAGCGCAACCGAACCCAGCAGCAACGGCGCCGCGCGCGGCGGCATGATCGACGGCCGCTTCGTCCGCAACACCTGGTACATGGCGGGCTGGGGCGAGGACGTGGCGGAAGGCAAGGTCATCGGCCGCAAGATCCTCGGCGAGCCCGTCGCGATCTATCGCAAGGCCGACGGCGGGCTCGCTGCCGTACAGGACCGCTGCCCACACCGCCACGCGCCGCTGAGCCTCGGACGTGTCGTCAAAGGCGACAAGATCCAATGCATCTACCACGGCCTCGAGTTCGACGCCGCCGGTGCCTGCACCCAGAACCCGCATCCGCCCGGCAACATTCCCTCGCGCGCCGTGCTCAAGAGCTATCCGGTGGCCGAGAAGCACAAGGCGATCTGGATCTGGATGGGCGACCGCGAAGCCGACACGGCCGGGATCCCGGACTTCAGCGTGCTCGACAATGTGCCCGAGATCTACACGACGAAGCGCGACAGGATGATGATCAAGGCCAACTACGAGCTGGTCGTCGACAATCTCTTGGACCTCAGCCACACCTGTTATCTGCACGAAGGCATCCTCGGCAATGCCGACACGGTGGATTCCGAGATCACGATCGAGCACGACGGCGACGACGTGATCGCGGGCCGGCATGCCACCAACTGCGTACCACCGGGCATGTGGGCGATGCTGTGGCCCGACCATCCCGAGCGCGTCGACAAGTTCAGCCGTATCCGCTGGATGGCGCCCTCGACACTGCGGCTGTTCGTGGGCGTCTGCGAACCGGGCAAAGCCTTCGAGACCGGCACCGGCTATCACGCCATCCACATGCTCACGCCGGAGACCGACCGGACCACCCACTATTTCTTCACCGCCGTGCGCTTCGGTGTGAAGACGACGGACGAGACGCTGAACCGCGACATCCAAGCCAAGATCGCCAAAATGCGCCGCTTTGCCTTCGAGGAGCAGGACGCACCGGTGATCGAGGCCCAGCAGCTGAACATCGACGGCGCGGACAATCAGCTCGACCCGATCAATCTCTCGATCGATGTCGGCCCCGTTCGCTACAAGCGCGTGCTGCAGAAGATGCTGGCGGCGGAAGCCTGAGCGACCGCACTGATACAGCAGACCACGCCAGCCTCCGCGGGCTGCCCACCTGTCCGCGCCCGACACCAGGAATCGCCCGCCACTCGAGGCACACACGCCAGCGAGGGCCCATAACCAGCAGCCCGAACGCACCACATGAGCAAAACAGACGCCCGCCCGACACCCGACACGCGGGACACCTACGGCCACTTCCAGATGATCACGACGCGCTGGATGGACAACGACGTCTACCAGCACGTCAACAACGTCGTGTACTATTCCTACTTCGACACCGTCGTGAATCAGTACCTGATCGAGAAGGGCGCACTCGACATCGAAAAGAGCGAGGTGGTCGGCCTCGTCGTCGAAACGCAGTGCCGCTATTTCTCGCCGATCGCTTTTCCATCCAAGGTCCACGCCGGTATCCGTGTCGCGCACCTCGGCACCTCCAGCGTCCGCTACGAAGTCGGCCTGTTCCGCGACGACGCCCTGCAAGCCGCAGCACAAGGCCACTTCGTGCACGTCTATGTCGACCGCGTCACGAACCGGCCCGTGGCGCTGCCGGAAAAGCTACGAGCGGCGCTGCTGCCGTTGCTTCGCGCCGCGAAGAGCTGATCATGGCCGATGTCGAAATCAACGCCGACGCGGAGATCACCACGGTCCTGCTCAACCGCCCCGCCAGCCGCAATGCCATGACCTCGGCGATGTGGCGCGAGGTCGGCCGCATATTCCGCGAACTCGCCGATGACACGCATGTCCGCGGTATCATCCTCACGGGTGCGGGGCAGAACTTCAGCGTCGGTGCCGACATCACCGAATTCTCTGCCGTCCGCGGTGACGCAGCCGCTGCCCTCGCATACGAACGTGACGTCGATGCCTGCGCGGACGCGATCGCGGCAGCGCCACAACCCGTCATCGCCGCACTCGATGGCTACTGCCTCGGCGGCGGCTGCCACCTGGCGCTGGCAGCCGACTTCCGCTTCGCCGCACCGACGGCTCAGATAGGCATACCCTCCGCGAAGCTGTCGATCGTCTACGGTGTGCGCAGCACGCAACGGCTGCTGGCGCTCGTCGGCCTCGCAAACGCCAAGCGCATCCTCTATGGCGCCGAGCGCATCGGCGGGCAGGCGGCCGAGGCCATCGGACTGGTCGACGAAGTCGCGGAAAGCCCCATCGATGCCGCCGGGTTGTACCTCCGGCGCCTCGCCCACAACGCCCCCTTGTCGATCGGCGGTGCGAAGACCATCCTGACGGGCCTGTCCATGGGGCCGGGCGCACTCGATCCAGCCAGCGCCGACGTCTTGATAAATGCCGCAGCCGACAGCGCCGACTATGCCGAGGGGCGCCGAGCGTTCGCGGATAAGCGTGCCCCGCACTTCAAGGGCCGCTGATCCTGAGCCGACAACGATGGACGGGCGCGACGACAGCCGCCCGAGAGGAACGCCAGATGAAAATGCACCTGCTCTCCGGCGGGCGCCTCCGGATGCGCAAGAGCACCTTCGTTCCGGACGCGGACCGCACGGCCACCATCGAGCTGCCCGTGATATCCGCGCTCCTACGGCATGCACAGGGCAACGTGCTGTTCGACACGGGCTGCCACCCGGGTGCCGCGGAAGATGCCGTGGGCTGCTGGGGCGGGCTCGCCAGATTCATGACGCCGATCATGCAGCCCGGCGACAACGTCGTCGCGGGCCTCACCGCCCTGGGGCTCACGACCGATGACATCGACGTGGTCGTGAACTCGCACCTGCACACAGACCACTGCGGCTGCAACGCTTTCTTCTCCAAGGCGACGTTCGTTGCCCATGCCCTCGAAATCGAAGCAGCACGCGCCGCCACCGGTGACATGACCGGTTACATCACCACCGACTGGGACACCGGCGGCAAGCTCGACGGCCTGACCGGCGAGCGCGATCTGTTCGGCGACGGTCGCATTGTCCTGCTGCACATGCCCGGCCACACACCCGGATCGATCGCGGGCCTCGTCGAACTCGAACGCTCCGGCAGCATGCTGCTGGCCGGCGACACCGTCAGCCTGCAGGAGACGCTCACCACAGGCGTGCTGCCACGCAACACCTGGAACGCCGAGGCCCTCACGCGATCCCTCGCAGACATCAGGCGCATTGCAAAATCCGGCGCCGCCATCATCGCCAGCCACGATGCCGCGCAGTGGGACACGCTGCGGAAGGGCGCGCACGCCTATGACTGATCCGCTCGATCTCCGCGTCGCCCGACCTAAGCATATCGGTCCCGGCCATATCGGCGAACGTGTACCGCGCACGGAAGATGCACGCCTGCTCACGGGCCGCGGGCGGTTCGTCGACGACCGCGAACCCGCTGACCTCCTGCATGTCGCCTTCCGCCGCAGCGACCAGGCGCACGCAACGATCCGCGGAATCGACACCGCGGCCGCCCGCGACATGCCCGGCGTGATCGCGGTGCTGACCGCCGCGGATCTCGCGGGCGGGATCGCACCGCTCACCGCACAATCCCGCATGAAGGGCTACTACGCGACGCCGATCGTGGCGCTCGCCGAGGGAAAGGTCCGCTACGCAGGCGAGCCCGTCGTCGCGGTGATCGCGACATCCCGCTATCTCGCCGAAGACGCCGCCGCGATCGTCGATGTCGACCTCGACCTGCTACCGCCGCTCGTCGATCCCGAAGCCGCCGCGCAAGCGGACGCAGCCCTTCTCCACGACGCAGCCGGCACCAACGTGATCGTCGCGCGCGAATTCAGAAAAGGCGAGGTGGAAGCGCGCATGAGCGAAGCCGCAGTCCGTGTCGGCGGCCGCTTCCGCATCCGCCGCAAGACGCCGTGCGCGATGGAAAACCGCGCCTATCTCGCCGAATACGACGACGGCCGGGACGAACTCGTCATCCACTCGGCCACCAACATTCCCGGCATCAGCCGCAATGCGATCGCCGAAGCCTTGGCGATGCCGGGCTCGCGTATGCGCGTGATCGCACCCGATGTCGGCGGCAGCTTCGGCGGCAAGGGATCGGTATATCCGGAGGAACTTTTCGTCGCCTACGCCGCGCGACGTTTCTGCCGGCCGGTGAAATGGGCAAGCGACCGCAAGGAGGACCTCCTCTCCACCAGCAGCGGCTTCGACGAGATCATCGACGCGGAAATGGGTTTCGACGCAGAAGGCCGCATTCTCGCACTCTCGGCCGACGTTATCGGCGACATCGGCGCGTACTCGATCTACCCGTGGACCGCGGGTCTCGAACCCGTACAGGTCGTCAGCTTCCTGCCCGGCCCCTACCGCATCGACACCTATCGCGGCGCCGTACGCGCGGTCGCGACGTGCAAGCCGCCGATGGGGCCCTATCGAGGTGTCGGCCGTCCCGTATCGACGTTCGTCACCGAGCGGCTGATCGACATGGCAGCCCGCAAGCTCGGAGTCGATCCGCGCGAATTGCGCCGCCGGAACCTCGTCACGTCAGCCGAGCAACCCTACAAGGCCGCATCCGGGATCGTGTGGGACAAGTCCGATTTCGTCGGCTGTCTCGAGGCGGCATCCGAGCGCATCGCCTATGACGCATTGCGTCGCCACCAGCGCGACATCCGCGCGCGCGGCGGCGCGTTCGGCATCGGCATCGCGTCCTATGCGGAACTCACCGGTATCGGCTCGCGCATCTCGGTCGCGCCGGGTATGCCGATCAACACCGGCACCGAGACGGCGAAGATCTCCATCGACGCGACCGGCGGCATCACGGCAGCGTTCGGGATCGCATCACACGGCCAGGGCCTCGAGACGACGCTTGCGCAGATCATCGCCGACAAGCTCGGCGCCGCCTTCGCCGACATCCGCGTCATCCACGGCGACAGCGCCGCCGTCCCGAACGCGACCGGAACATACGCCAGCCGCAGCCTCGTCCTGGCTGGAGGTGCCGCGACGCTCGCCTCCGACACGCTCCGCAAGAAGCTGCTGGCCGTCGCCGCGCACCTCCTGGAAACATCTACCAGCGATCTCGTCGCCGCAGACGGCCGCATCACCATCGCTGGAACCGATCGCTCGGTGTCGTTCAGGCAAGTTGCCCGTGCGGTCTATCTGGAGATGGGCCGCCTCCCGCCGGAGCTGCGCGACGAACTCTCAGCGAGCGGCACCTACGATCCCGTATTCGGAACGACATCGGCCGCCACCCACATCGCCGCCGTCTCGATCGACACGGAGACGTGCGAAGTCCGCATCGAGCGCTACGTCGTCGCCGAGGATTGCGGCCGACTGGTCAATCCCATGATCGTCGACGGCCAGGTCTACGGCGGTGTCGCCCAAGGCATCGGCGCAGCGCTGACCGAGGAAGTCGTCTACAGCGAGGACGGGCAGATCCTCTCGGCCACCCTCGCCGACTACGTGATCCCCTCGACGGCGGAAGTGCCGCGCATGGAAGTCGTGCACATCGAAACGGAAGCGCCGACGCTGGGCGGCTACCGCGGCATGGGCGAAGGCGGCACAATCGGCGCACCCGCCGCCATCGCCAACGCGGTCGCGGACGCACTCGCCCCGCTCGGCATCGACGTCTACGAATTGCCGCTGACACCGGAGCGACTGTTCCGGCTGATCCGGACGGCGCAAGCGAAAGCAACAGGAGAGACGACATGAAGCTCGGACTAGAAGGCAGGGTCGCATTGGTGACGGGTGCTGCGCGCGATGTCGGCCGGGAAATCGCGCTGAGCCTCGCAGCCGAAGGCGCCGCCGTCGTCGTCAACTACCACAGCTCCGAAGAGCGCGCGGCCAAGGTCGTCGAAGAAATCAAGGCCGCCGGTGGCCGCGCCATCGCGGTCGGCGCCGACATCGCCGACATGGAGGCCGTCAAACGGATGGTCGACCGCACCCAGAAGGAATTCGGCCGGCTCGACATCCTCGTCAACAACGCCGGCCTCGTCATCCGCAAGCGCTTCGCCGAGACGAACCCGGAGGAATGGCGCCGCCAGATCGACACCTGTCTCTACGGCGCGATCAACTGCTGCCATGCCGCCGGTCCGCTGATCGAAGCAGGCAAGGCCGGCCGCATCATCTCGCTGATGGGCGACAGCTCGCGCGTCGGAGAATCCGGCCTTGCCATCGCAGGTGCTGCACGCGCCGGCGTGATCGCCCTGATGAAATCGCTCGCCCGCGAGATGGGCCGCTCCGGCACGACCTGCAATTCGATCTCGCTCGGCCTCGTCGAGACCGCGCATGACCGCGAGTGGGTGGACGCCAACCGCGAGAAGCTCGTGCGTTTCTATCCCGTGCGTCGTCTCGGCCAGCCCGGCGACGTCGCCCCGATGGTCACTCTGCTCGCGTCCGACCAGGGCGGCTGGATCACCGGTCAGGTGATCAGCGTATCGGGCGGTTACAGCATGGTTTGACGTCACGGGGTCAGACCCGCAGGGTCAGACCCCGACTCACGGGCGGCTACAGCATGGTGTGACGAACTGACGGGGTCAGACCCTGCGGGTCTGACCCCACCTGAATCAGGGAGGCTAACGAATGCTGCATACGGACTTGATCGCCACCATTCCCGAACTGTTGCGCCGGCACGCGACCCAGCGTGGTGCCAAGGTCGCTTATCAAGACGCGACGACATCCGTCACCTACGCCGACCTCGAACGGCGCACGGGAAACCTAGCTGGCCACCTCGCCGACCTCGGCATCGCGCCCGGTCAGAGCGTCGCGATGCTCCTGCCGAACTCCGTCGCGTGGATGGAGGTGTGCTTCGCCATCGCGCGCGCAGGCGCTGTCGCCGTGCCGATCAGCTACGACGCCAGCGAGCCCGAGATCGCCTATCGCCTCGCCGATGCCGATTGCCGCCTGATCGTCACGACGGATGAGAAAGCCACGCTCGTCGCAAAGCTCAAACCTGAAGCACCCTCACTCGCAACCGTCGTTCTCGCAGACCGCGGCACGCGCAATACATCCGTAATCGCGCATCGGCTTGAAGACCTGCTCGCACAGCCGGGCAAAGCCGGCCCACGCGATCTCCAGCGTCTCGATGATGCAGCCTTCATCATCTACACGTCCGGCACCACGGGCCGCGCCAAGGGCGTGATTCTGACGGTCCGCGGAATGCTTTGGGTGGTCGCGGCCTGCTGGGCGCCGATATGCGGCCTGACGGAGAGCGACACGGTGCTGTCACCGTTGCCGCTGTTCCACTCCTATGCGCTGAACCTCAGCGTGCTCGGCGTTCTCGCGACCGGCGCCAGCGAGTTCATCATGGAGCGCTTCTCGACGGCGGAAGTGTTGCAACACCTGGCGACCGGCCGCTTCACGGTGATGCCCGGCGTACCCACGATGTTCCATTATCTCCTGCAGCGCGCGAAAGAGGAGAATGCCCGCGTCCGAGGCGTCCGGCTTTTCATCTCGGCCGGCGCGATCATGCCCGCAACGCTCAATCGCGAATTCGAGGGGCACTTCGGCGTGCCCTTGCTCGACGGTTACGGCATCACCGAAACCTCGACGATGGTGACGATGAACTGGCCGACCGGGGGCCGCATCCTCGGTTCGTGCGGGTTCCCAGTGCCGGGTCTCGCGGTGCGTATCGTCGAACCCGTGTCCGGCGCGGATGTTCCCCTCGGCGACGAAGGCGAGCTGATCGTGCGCGGACCCAACGTCATGCCGGGCTATCACAACAAGCCCGCCGAGACCGCAGCCGCGCTGCGCGAGGGCTGGTATCGTACCGGCGATCTCGCGCGAAGCGACGCCAACGGCTTTCTCACGATCACCGGCCGGCTGAAGGAGCTGATCATCCGCGGCGGCCAGAACATCGCGCCCGCCGAAATCGAGGAAGCCGTGTGCAAGCACCCGAGCGTCCTCGACTGCGCGGTGGTCGGCATCGCGCATGCGACGCTCGGCGAGGTGCCGGCACTGTTCGTCGTGCCGCGCCCCGACGTGCAGGTGGAGCCCGATGCGATCCTCGCGCACTGCCGCGCACAGCTATCCGCCTACAAGGTGCCAGCCAGCGTCCATGTCGCGCGCGAAATACCCAGGACGGGATCGGGCAAGATCATGCGCTTCAAGCTGAAGGAGTTGCTCGGCTGAGCGACGCCGAGCAAGAGACGGATCCGCATCAGACGCCCGGGCACGTCGCCGTCACGCCACCATCTACCACGAGCGTCGTGCCCGTTACGTAGGCAGCCTCGTCGCTCGCGAGAAACAGCGAAGCGTACGCGACGTCCCAGCCCGTCCCCATCCGGCCCATCGGGATGACTTTGTTGCGCGCGGCGCCGTACTCCACGGCGCTCGTGAACCCCTTCGCGGCGTAGCTGGGCTGGCCCTTCACCGGGCGGCTGATGAACGGCGTATCGATATAGCCGGGCAGCACGCAGTTCGCACGGATACCTTCCCTGGCGTAGCTGAGCGCAATGTTCTGCGTGAAGCCGATCAGCCCCGCCTTGCCCGCCGCATAGACGGCCATCGGCGTGTTGAGGTGGCGGATGCCGCCGATCGAGGCGATGTTGACGATCGAGCCACCGCCCTGGCGGCGCATGTGCGGAAGCACCGCGCGGCTCGACAGCATCGCCGAAGTGATGTTGAGGCCCATCATCTCGTTCCAGTCGTCGAGCGTGATGTTGTCCAGCGAGCGCCCAGTGCCCTGCCCCCCGACGTTGTTGTGCAGCACGTCGATGCGACCGAAAGTGTCGAGACACATCTTGATCACCCGCCCGACATCGCCCTCCTCGACGGCGTTCGCGGCAACGGCCTTCGCGGTGCCGCCGACCGACGCGATGATGTCGACCGTCTCCTGCGCCGCGCTCTCCCTGTTGTCGACGACGAGAACCTTCGCGCCCTCGACGGCATAGAGAACCGCTGCCGCCTTGCCGTTGCCCCATCCGGGCAGGATCGAGCCGCCACCGATCACGATGGCGACCTTGCCCATGAGCCGGCCACGTCCTTTCGGAACCTGCGAAATATCCTCGGCCATGCGAGCCTCCCTGATCACGACGTCGAAAATCGAAGCCCCCGCGGACGAGGAGTGGAGTCCTCGTTCGCAGGGGATTGAAACGTCGTTTCAGTGTTGGCCGGGCTCGCCCAAGCGTCAAGCCTTCGGCTTGGGCGGCGGTGGCGGTGTCCACGCATCGAACACGTCGCCGGCAGCAACGCCGGCACTCGCGGCCCATTCCGCAGCCGCGATCTTCTGCCCACCCGGCGCGCGGACGCGCTTGACGAGGATCGAGCCGTTCGCTACCGCCACGACCATGCCGTCGCCGGAGATCGATACGATCTGCCCGGGATTGCCGGTGCTGGTGCCCAGAGCGCTGTCGTAGATGTCGAGCTTGACACCCTTGATCGTGCCCCACGCACCCGGCGCGGGGTTGGCGGCGCGGATCGTGTTGTAGAGTTCGGCGGCCGGCTTCTTCCAGTCGAGTTGCGCGATGTCTTTCTTGAACCAGCTCTCGTAGGAACCGTCGGCGAGCCGCTGGTCGTGCTTCAGCAGCACGCCGGCCTTGACCATCTCGAGGCCCTCGATCATCGCGTCGACGCCCATCGGGAACAGCTTCTTGAAATAGACGTCGCCGAGCGTCTCGTCCGCGCCGATCTCGACCGACTTCTGGATCAGGATCGGCCCTTCGTCGAGGCCCTCGTTGGGCCAGAAGATCGACAGCCCCGTGCGCTTCTTGCCCATCGCGATCGGCCAGTTGATGGAAGATGGACCACGATGCGCCGGCAGAAGCGACGGGTGATACTGGAACGTGCCGTACTTCGGCGTGTCGAGCACGGGCTGCGGCACGAACAGCAGCACGTAAGCCATCATGCAGACGTCCGAGTTGAACGACTGCATCAGGGCGAGCGCCTCCGGCGTCTTCCAGCTCGTGGGCTGGTGAACGGCGAGGCCCTTCTCGCGCGCGAACACCTTCATCGGGTCTTCGGGCCGTCCAGCCTTGTCCGGCGCGCAGCACACCGCGACGACATCTTCGCCGCGCTCGAGCAGCTTCTCCAGCACGGCCTTGCCGAATGCATCCTGGCCATGAACGACGATTCTCATGAACTTCTCCCTCTCCCCATCGCGCCGCAGCGGCATGGGGTAATCACAACGTGAATTGCGCGATGGGGAGAGGGTCGGGGTGAAGGGCGGCGTCCAGAAGAAAGTTGCGCCTGCGGCAGCCCCTCACCCTAACCCTCTCCCCGTGAAAACGGGGAGAGGGGATAAAGCCCCCTCTCGTCCTACTCCGCAGCGGTGACCTTCTTGACCGGTGCGGTGGCTCCGGCGGTGGCCAGCGCCTTGATCTCGTCCGCCGAATAGCCCAGGCCCGCGAGCACTTCTTCCGTGTGCTCACCCAGCAGCGGCGAACGCTGCACGTCCGACGGACTGTCCGACAGCTTGATCGGATTGCCGACGGTCAGATACTTGCCGCGCTTGGGATGATCGACCTCGACGACCGTGCCGGTCGCGCGCAGCGACATATCTTCGGCCAATTCCTTCATCGACAGGATCGGGCCGCAGGGAATGTCGAACTCGTTGAGGATGTCCATCGCCTCGAGCTTCGTCTTCGTCATCGTCCATTGTTCGATGCGATTGAAGATGCTGCGCAGGCGCGGCAGCCGCGCCTTCGGCGTCGCGTAATCCGGATCGGTCTTCCACGTCGGCTCGCCGATCACGTCGCAGATCTTCTCCCACACCGGCGCTTGCGTGATGAAGTAGATGTAGGCGTTCGGATCGGTCTCCCAGCCCTTGCACTTCAGGATGTCGCCGGGCTGTCCACCACCGGAATCGTTCGCCGCGCGCGGCGTCGCTTCGCCGAACGGGATGCCCTCGCCGAACTGGCTGTACTCGGTGAGCGGACCGGCAGCCAGCCGCTGCTGGTCGCGCAGCTTGACGCGGCACAGGTTGAGCACGCCGTCCTGCATCGCACAGGTCACCCGCTGTCCCTTGCCGCTCAT
>CAZNMY010000162.1:0-11897 GCA_964574325.1 uncultured Devosia sp.
TCGAGCACGTCCGACGAAGTCATGCCCTGGTACACGAACCGCGCCTCCGGCCCGACGTGCTCGGCCAGATGCGTCAGGAACGCGATCACGTCGTGCTTCGTCACGCGCTCGATCTCGTCGATGCGCGCCACGTCGAACTTGGCGGCCGATCCCCTCTCCCAGATCACGTCAGCGGCTTCCATCGGCACGATGCCGAGCTCGGCCATGGCGCTGACCGCGTGCGCCTCGATCTCGAACCAGATCCGGAAGCGGGTTTCGGGATCCCAGATCTGCGTCATCTCGGGCCGGGAATAGCGGGGAATCATGGGAACCTCTCCACAAGGGGGCGGCTGCCGTACAGTGAACCGGCAGCCGACGTGCTGGAAGCGGGGCTAGCAGGTGTGAGCGCGGCTTTCAATCGCCCCGGACCCGATGATCCCGCGTCCGATCGGCCAACATCTGGTGCAGCATCTGGTGCAGCATGATCCGCGTCGCGAGCATATAGTCCATCATCATCCGCGACGGGCTGCTCACCAACGACACCACCCCGCCCTCGACGAGACGGATCGCGATCACCCGGGTTTGATCGATCTGCCGGAACGCGTCCCGCCATGGCGTATCGTCGAGTTCCGCTGCGATGTTGGCCCAGCGCGCAGCCCGGTCCTCGGCGTCGCTGCCCTCGGGGATGAGGATGAGCAGTCGCCGCCATGCGTTGCGGTGCAGGATCGTATCGAGCTCCCACCTGATCCACCGCGTCGGCCCGGCGATCTTCACGATCAACTGGCCCGCATCGACCCAGCCGACGATCGCACTCTGCCAGGTATCGTTGGAGAAGTAGGCCCGGGCAGCGCCCAGTTCAGGCACCGTCTCACCCGGCGCCCCGATGCCGACGAACGGTCCCAGCGGTTCAACCGCCTGCGCCAGCGTCTCTTCCAGACGTATCCCCGTGAGTGCGCGCGACGAGCGGCCGGCCTTCAACCAGTTGAGAAAGGGCACGCGGCCGATAAAATTCAGCCCCTGCTCGATCGGCTTGTCGTCGTCCTGGAACGACCGCAGGAACAGGATCGGCGGACGAGGATCGAGCGACAGCAGCGTGCGCGCATCGAGCGCCTCGAAGCGCATGGCAAAGCGCCAGATCAGGCTTGCGAGGAAGATCGTTGCGAACTCGAACGCCAAGGCCGGTAGCATCCTGTCCTGCGCATAGAACCAGACGACCGCCGCAGTCCCTCCGATCCCCACCGAGACGCCCAGCGTCTTCAACGCGCGGCTCTTTATAGTGGGCCTCGTCTTACGAGGTGCCTGCGCACGCGCATCACGCGCGCCGCCGACATCGTGCGCCTCGACCTGCCTGATCACATCGGTCAGCGGGCGCGTCGATCCCGGCAGCCGCGCCGACAGCAGCCGCAGCGCTGCGAGACTCGGCGTCATGACCAGCCAGAAGTGCATGAGGCCGATCCCCGCGAGCATCAGTATGCCCAGCACCGTCAGCAGCAACGCGGACTTCTCGTCGAAATCCCACACCTCGTGCTCGGAGATCTTCACCAGCACGAAAGCCACGGTGAGCGTCGTCAACGCCCACATTCCCGCCAGCATCGCGCGCAGCGCAGCGGCATCGTAGCGGCCCGAATACCGCTTCAGCAGCGCGAGACCGGCGATCGAGAACGCTACTGCGATCCACAGCAGCGGGTCCTTCAGCGGTTCCAGATCGATCGACGGAAGGTCGCCGAACACCGGCAGAAGCGTCATCACCACCAGATAGAGCGGCGCGAAGGCGATCGCGAAGAACCCGCGCATCACCCGGGTTGCATCGACTGCGTGAGGGCCGATATCGATTTCCTGCACTGCGCGTGGAGACGTTGGCATGAGAACCGAAGCCGGTTACCTTTCGGGAATCGACGGGATGAACCCTTGCGATCCCTCGTGCAGATAGAGGATTCTCCGGTCGGCAGCGACCACCGTTCCTCTTTCCCGCCCCCGCGGGAACATGATCCCACAGGAAAGCCTCCTCGCTTCATGAAATACGACGTCATCGTCCTCGGCGCCGGTATGGTCGGCGTATCGGCGGCACTCGCGCTCCAGGCCCGCGGCCGCAGCGTCGCTCTGATCGACCGCCGCCCCGCCGCGGAAGAAACCTCGTACGGCAATGCCGGATTGATCCAGCGCGAAGGCGTGGTTCCCTATGCGTTTCCGCGCGCCTGGAAGACGATCCTCAAATCCGCTCTGAACCAGACCACACAATCCAATCTGCACTGGTCCGCCCTGCCGTGGATCGCGCCGGCCATCTACCGGTATTGGCGTTACGGCACGCCCGAGCGCGTCGCGGCGACGGCCCACGCCGCAGCTCCGCTCGTCGAACGCTCTCTCGTCGAGCACGAAGCGTTGACCGAAGCCGCCGGCGCGACCGCTCTGGTCCGCCGCACGGGCTACCTCAAGGTATTCCGCGACGAAGCCCTGTTCGCGACGGAATTGGCGCTCGACGAAAACTCGCGCAAGCGATGGGGGATTACCGCCGAAGCCAAAACCGAAGCCGAGCTTCGCGTGCTCGAGCCGCACCTGACCGGCCCTCTTGCCGGCGGCCTGCTGATGACGCAACCCTGGAGCGTATCTAGCCCCGGCGCGCTCGGAAAAGCCTACGCCGACCTCTTCGTGAAACGCGGAGGGACGTTCGTCACCGCCGACGCATCCCTGCTCCGATCGTCACCCGACGGATGGGCCGTCCCCCGCGTCGAAGGCGAGATTTCAGCACCGAACGTCGTCGTCGCACTCGGCCCGTGGAGCGACGCGCTGCTGCGGCGCCTCGGCGTCCGCCTGCCGTTCTTCGTCAAGCGCGGCTACCACATGCATTATCGACAGCTCGGCAACGCGATCCCCGCGCGCCCCATCGTCGATGGCGACAACGGCTATCTGCTTTCTCCGATGAACGGCGGCATCCGCCTCACGACGGGCGCTGAATTCACCCGCCGGCAAGCGCGCCCGACACCGATTCAACTCGGCAAGGTCGAGCCGCTCGCACGCGCCTTGTTTCCTCTGGGAGACCGCGCAGAAATCGCGCCATGGATGGGCAGTCGCCCATGCTTGCCGGACATGCTGCCGATGGTCGGCGCCGTGCCGGGCTTCAGCGGCCTGTGGATCGACAGCGGACACCACCACTTGGGCTTCACGCTCGGGCCCGTGACAGGCCGGCTCCTGGCCGAGATCATGACCGGCGCGGCCCCGTTCACAGACCCGCGCCCCTACCGTGTCGACCGCTTTTAGAGCAGGTACCGATCAGAGAATAGCGAAAGCGATCCCGTCAGGTCGGCTGATGCTCTAGCTCGCAGCCCCCGGCGGCGCCGGACAGAACCGCTTGTAGAGCGCCCCCACGATCTCCCGCACCAAGGGATCGTGCATCGAATAATAGGCGAAGTGTCCCTGCCGCTCGACGGTGACGAGACCGTCGAGCCGCAGGCGCGTCAGATGCTGCGAGACGAGGCTCTGCCTCGCGCCGATCGCTTGGCAGATCTCGGTCACCGTCTTCCGGCCTTCCATCAGCACGCACAGGATCATCAGGCGATGCTCGCTGCCGATCGACCGCAGAAGCTGCGCCGCATCGCCTGCCGCAATGTACATCTGCTGCATGAATTCCGACTGCGGCGGCGCGTCATCCGCCCCGTCGGCATCGGCAACAGCCTCGATATCATTGTTCATAGACGGACGCCCAAGCTGCGGCATAGAACACGGGCGTGCTGAAAGAACCCCGTTTTGTCAAGCCTATGTCGCCGAAATCCCTAAGTGCGAGCCCCAGGAGCCGGATCTCGGACCTCACACTTTCGCCCCGGCCTTGCCCCTGCGCCATGCGCCATCATTCGGGCCGGATATGCTCGCCGGCCCGGATCGCGCTCCGTGTCATTTCTTGACCTGATCTGCCGGCATCGTCGCCGCAGCGGCCTTCTTGACGACATCCGGTGAAACCTTGTGCAGACGCTCGACCAGCGCCGCCATGTCCTCACCGCGCATCGGCTTGTAGAGCTCGGTCTGCGTCTTTTCGGATTCCGCCCGCACCATGCCGTCCTTCACGAAGGCGTCGAAGGCGTCGCGCAGCGTCTTCAGCCGGTCGGCCGGAATGCCCGGCGGTCCGAAGATCGGCCGGCCCATTCTCTGCGGCTCGAAGATCAGCGACAGCACCGCCTTGTCCTCGTCCGTCTTGGCCAGCATCGGCAGCGTCGGTACATCCGGCAGATCGGGATGCGGCTCGAACGTGTATTGCAGCAGGATGTTGACCTTCTTCTCCTTCAGCCAGGCCGGCCGTACCGACTTGAGCGACCCGTAGTTGTAGCCGCCGATGCCGCCGACCTCGCCGCGCTCGAGCGCCAGCACCTGGCCAGCGCTGCCCGGATACCCCGTCACCGTCTTGATCTTGAGACCGAGCAGCCGGTTGAGAGCGATCGGCGAGATCGCGCTGATGTCCGTCGCGCCGCCCGCCGCGATGACCAGCTCCGTCGTTTCCAGATCCTTGGCCGTTTTGACCGCGTGCGTGTGCCAGGCGATCGCAGTCGCCGCCTCCGCATTCATGCTCCCGATCCAGGACAAATGCCGCGCCTCGTAGCGCGCGCCGACCGAGCCCAGCAGCGCAGCCGTCGCCAGCGGCCCCGCGCCGAGCCCGATCACGCTGCCGTCTTTCGGCGCCTGATGGAACAGATAGTTGGTCATCGCCACGCCGGCAGCTCCCGGCATGTTCTGCACGACGACGTTCGGATTGCCGGGCATCAGGCGTCCGAGATGCCGCCCGTAGAACCGCGCATACGTGTCGTAACCGCCGCCAGCGGGATGCGAGACCAGCAGCCGCACTTCTCGCCCCTTGTAGAATTCGGCTGGTGTCTGTGCAGTGGCGGCGCTCGCCACGCAGAACGTCATCGAAGCGACGAGCGTACCGAACATGCGATGAGAGATAGCCAAGGCGTTTCCTCGTTCCAGAATAATGATCAGAACCGCCTCTATAGCATATCGTGCGGCCCATGCATCCGTCCCGAACCCCGATCCGGACGACGAACCGGCATTCGGTGGCGTAGAAGATCCGGAATCCTGCGCAAGACGTCCCGAAGGCATGCAATACCACGTGCTCTGCAAACGCTTTCCGCTGCCTCGCGGGCCTCGCTCTCCGGGTGCTCGCTTCACACGGGAAGACGAGCCTGACCTGAACGGCCCTGCCGGCAACAGCCGACCAACTCGAAAATCCCCCACCTTTGCTCGCCCGAGCGTCTCTGATACCGTCGCCGGATACCTTCATTGAGACATCGTCATTGATTTGAAAAGTTGGATATAGCGGGGGCGCCATGGCGAACGATCGAGAGTCCGGCCGCAATTGGGCGGTCGCCGTCGTACACGGCGTCGGCGAAAGCAAACCGATCGAGATGTTGCGCCTGGTCACCTCGGCGGTCACGACCGTGCGCAAGGATCTCGAACTGGACAAGCACGTTCGGGTCCACTTCCGCGATGATGATCTCCATGACGAAAAGTCGAACGCTCCGTCCACCTCCCAAGCAAAGGCAGGCGCACCCCAAGCGAAAGCCGGCGAAATCGCCACCGACCCGCTGACCGCAGAAGCACTGCGACCGCACGACCGCTGCGGGTGGATCGACAAGAACGAAAAAAGTTCGGTTCGCGTCGCCACGGCCCACTGGAGTGACATCTCCATGTTCGGCGAGG
The DNA here is from genome assembly GCA_964574325.1 of uncultured Devosia sp. Taxonomy (GTDB): domain Bacteria; phylum Pseudomonadota; class Alphaproteobacteria; order Rhizobiales; family Hyphomicrobiaceae; genus CAMDPA01. The sequence goes on from CAZNMY010000162.1 coordinate 5,665, forward strand.
GCATCGTACGGTTGATCGGCAACCTCGCGCTCGGCGGCATGGGCGTTCGCTATTTCGCCGACGTCGCCGCGAGTGGCACGAACATCATCGCCAAGACGCTGCACGGTCTGCTGACCCTGAAGATCTGGCTCCTCGCCCTCGGCTTCCTGCCGATCGTCCTGTGTACGCTGGTGTTCAGCCTGCACACGTTCATCGGCTACTACATCTTCCGCAACGAGACCTTCGATCTGCAGGCCTGGGCTATTGCGCTGTTCTCAGCGGGAACGATCTGGTGGCTCGCTTGGATCGCTCGCCGGATGCTGGCGCACATGAAAGACGAGCGCAGCCTCGCGATGCCGATATTCATCGCGTTGCGCTTGTACGGCTACAGCATGGCTGCCTTGATCCTGCTCGACCACCCCCGCACGCTGGTGAAACTCGTGACGGGAAGGGAAGAGAGCCTCGGCATCGCGGCCATGCTGCGCCATGTCATGGTCTGGTACGGCGATGTCAGCGGCAACCTGAACTGGCTCGACCGGATTGCCCTCATCGACGAGACCGGCGTCTACATCGCCTTCTTGCAGTTCCTCCAATACTTGTGCGGCTACGGCGTCATCTGCCTCACGGCTCTTGTCCTGGTCACCTTGTTGATTGCATGTGTGCCCGGGTTCTGCACCGGACAGCAACGCCGCGGCATGCTGCTCGCAGCCGTCGGCGTGACGACCATCTGGATGTTGATGCTGTTCGTGCTCTGGCCCGAGAACCTGATTACCGGCACCGTGCTGAATCTCTACCTGCGCAATGATCCCAATCCCGCGCTGTCGACGGTCTGGACATTCTATCGCGAGTTCGCTTGGCTTCCGGTGGGCATCCAACCCACGAAGGTCGACACTGTGAACGCGTTGCGCGAGTTGATGCCGTTGCTGTGGTTCGACATCTTCTTCCTCGTCTTCCTCATCGGTGTGACGCTGATCGCTTGCTTCATCGTGCGGAAGCGATCGAAATGGAGCCAATCCCACAAGGGCGCAAGCGACGGCACGCTCGACTGTTTCCCGGCCGATGCTTCAAAAGCCAGCCTCTGGGCGCCTCGCCTGATCCTCGCTGGCAGCTATCAGACGGCGGTCGTCCTGTTCATGCTCGTGATCGCAGGCACGGCGACCGCACACACGTTCAAGCTGGACAAGTGGTTGGCGAAAGAGGCCACCGTCCTCTGGTGGATCGGCGACCTGCCCCACGAGCTGTTCATGGGCCTCGCGAATGTCACGCTGATCGTCGTCGGCATAGCCTCCCTGTTTCTTCTCGGCGCTCACCGTATCCAGAAGGCGATCAAGCTCACGCTCGACGTGGTCAATCACTTTGCCGCTCCGGGCAATGGCTTCCCGATCCGTACCAAGATCCGGCAGCGGCTCGTCGATACGCTGGATTTCCTTCTGAAGCCGAACGACAATCCCCATCTCGTCGTGATCTGCCACAGTCAGGGAACGGTGATCACGCTCGATACGTTGTTCGGGTTCCAGAAATACGAATACACGGGCCGCTGGCCGTTCAAGCGGCGCAAGACCAAATGGGTCGAGGGGCTATGGGAGAACAAGCTCCGGCACCAGGTCTCGAGCCTCACGATCCTGACGTTCGGCTCGCCGATCACGCACCTCTATCAGCACTACTTCTCGACGCTCTATCCGTCGCTCGACACTTATCCCAGCCTCCAGAACATCGGCGCGGACCTCGAGAGCGGTCGCATCAAGTGGTATAATTGCTATCGGATCGACGACTACATCGGGACTCACATCGATTCCATCAAGGATGCCGCCCGGGGCGACTTCCCGATCAACATCCCCATGGGCATCGGCGGACACACCGATTACTGGAAAGAGGACGTCTTCAAGCGCCTGTTCGCGCGCCCCGGGATGGAGCAGGTTTTGGCGGAACCGGTAACGGTCGATCCTGCGTCTCGGCCGCAGACAGGATGATCGCGCAGGAGAGCCGGAGCACGCGCCATCCGATCGGTTGCAGGCAGAACCTGCAAGCGAGCGACGATCGGCGATCACCGCCTGTGGCGTCACGCTTGCGGATCGTTTAGCCTTTCCGCAGTCGTGCGCTTCGAACACGCTCGGGAGCTCCAACGTCATGTTCTACGACACCGCGAAAAACAACCACGGTCTGCGCTTCACGCCGCTGAAGGCGCTCGTCGCGCCACGTCCGATCGGCTGGATCTCGACGCTCGACGCGAACGGCGTCGCAAACCTTGCGCCCTACAGCTTTTTCAATCTCGTTTCCGACCGGCCGCCATGCGTGATGTTCTCCGGTGGTGGCCCGAAGGATACCTGGCGCAATGCCCAGGAGACCGGCGAGTTCGTGTGCTCCCTGGCGACGTGGGATCTGCGCTACGAGATGAACGCCTCGTCCGCAGAAGTGCCTCCGGAAATCGACGAGTTCGCGATCAGCCGCCTGACCAAAGCACCGTCGACTTACGTCAAGCCGCCGCGCGTCGCCGAAAGCCCCGTCGCGCTCGAATGCAAGTATGTCTCGACCACGACCACGCCCCGCGACGAAAAGACCGGCAAGCTCCACCACCTCGTGCTGGGCCTCGTCGTCGGCATCTACATCGACGATCGCTTCATCAAGGACGGCCTCGTCGACACCGGCGCAATGATGCCGATCGCCCGCATGGGCTACCACGACTACGCCGTCGTCCGCCCCGAGACCGTGTTCACGATGGGCCTGCCCGAGCACGACGAAAAGGGCAATGTCACCGGCCCCTGGGGCAAGAAGCAGAGCTAGCTCGCTCCATCTTCAACAGAGCAATAGGCGCACAAACATTCACAGCTGCATCACGTCATTCTCGACCGAAGTGCGCCACGGGCGCACGAGCGTCGGGAACCCAGCGAAATAAGCGCCGAAGGCACAAAGTTACTTTTATGCCCGCTACGGGCTGTCACGATCTGAGAGCCCTTGCGCATCTCCGTTACCTGTCGGACCATGCCCCTCAAGCCACGCGACGCCATCTGGAGGAGACGCATGTTCTACGAGCCCGACAAGAACAACCACGGTCTGCCGTTCAATCCGTTCAAGTCGATCTGCGTGCCGCGCCCGATCGGCTGGGTATCCACCGTCAGCACCGACGGCATCGTCAACCTCGCGCCCTACAGCCAGTATCAGAACCTGTCCTACGATCCGCCCTACGTGATGTTTTCCGGCGGTGGTGGCGGCGGCACCTCGGAAGGCCGCAAGGACAGTGTCAAGAATGCCACCGACACCGGCGAGTTCGTCATCAACATGGCGACGTGGGAACTGCGCGACGAGATCAACACGACCTCCCAGTCCGTCGCGCCCGACATCGACGAAGCCCAGCTCGCCGGCCTCGAAATGCTGCCCTCGATGATCGTCAAGCCACCACGCGTCGCGCGCTCGCCGGTGCACATGGAATGCCGCCTGCAGACCGTCGTGACGCTCCCCGGCCGCACGCCGGAGCAGGTGCATCACGTCGTGATGGGCCGGGTCGTCGGCGTCCACATCCGCGATGACGTTCTGACCAAGGACGGCCGTCTCGACGTCCTCAAGATCCGCCCTCTCGCCCGGATGGGCTACCACGACTACACCAGCGTCACCGAAGTCTTCACGATGACGCCGACGGGCCCCGGCCTCGAAGCCCGCATCGCCGGCCTGGAAGGGCGGCCGGTTTACAAAAAGTGATGCGAGCCGGTTCGAGCATGGTCATTGCTTTGCGGAACCCGCCTACGACGTGAGTTCTGCGAATTCGCGATGATCGGCGAGACCTACCCTGACGCCACCCAAGGTGCGCGTCGAGGGCCGCGACCCTCGTCGATGAGTTCGAGAGGCGAGGCCCCTCAAATCACCCGAAGTCGCGATCCGACCTCGGTCACATATGAATCGGTCGCTTGGCGACCGACAGGGCCGCCTCCTTCACGGCTTCCGTCAGGGTGGGATGCGCATGGCAGGTCCGCGCGAGATCTTCCGCCGATCCGCCGAACTCCATGATCACGGCCGCTTCCGCGATCAGCTCACCCACATGCGGGCCGATCATGTGAACGCCGAGCACGCGGTCGGTGCCTGCGTCTGCCAGCACCTTCACGAAGCCGTCCGTGGTGCGGTTCACTTTGGCGCGGCCATTCGCCGTGAACGGGAACTTGCCGACATTGTAGGCGATGCCCGCCGCCTTCAACTCTTCCTCGGTCTTGCCGACCGTGGCGACTTCGGGCGCAGTGTAGATCACGCCCGGTATCACGTCGTAGTTCACGTGACCGGCCTGGCCCGCGAGGATCTCCGCGACTGCCATCCCCTCGTCCTCGGCCTTGTGCGCGAGCATCGGCCCAGCGATCACGTCGCCGATCGCGTAGACGCCGGGAACGCTGGTCGCGAAGTGCGCATCGACCTTGATCCGGCGGCGCTCGTCGAGCGCGATCCCGGCTTCCGCGAGGCCGAGCCCTTCGGTGTACGGCACCCGACCGATCGCGACGAGCACGACATCAGCGTCGATGCTTTCTGCAACGCCGCCCGCCGCCGGCTCGACCGTCACTTTATGGCCCGTGAGCGCGGTGCCTTCGACCTTCGTCACCTTCATCCCGAGCTTGAACGCGAAGCCTTGCTTTTCGAGGATGCGCTGGAACGAGCGTGCGACCTCGGTATCCGTGCCCGGCAGGATACGGTCGAGGAACTCGACCACCGTCACCTTGGAGCCCAAGCGGCGCCACACCGAGCCGAGTTCCAGCCCGATCACGCCCGCGCCGACGACCAGCAGCCGCTTCGGCACCTGCGGCAGCGTGAGCGCGCCGGTTGACGAGATGATCGTCTTCTCGTCGATCTCGATGCCCGGCAGCCTGGCGACATCCGAGCCGGTGGCGATCACGATCGATTTCGCTTCGAGCGTCTTCTTCTCACCGTTGATGAAGGTCACCTCGACCTTGCCCGTGCCCAGCACGCGGCCCGTACCGTGAAAGTGCTCGATCTTGTTTTTCTTCAGAAGATAGGCGACGCCGTCGACGTTGCCCTTCACGCCCTCGTCCTTGAACGCGAGCATCTTCTTCAGATCGAGCGTCGGGCTGACGTTGATGCCCATGCCGGCGAAGCCGTGGCTGGCCTCTTCGAAAAGCTCACTCGCGTGCAGCAGCGCCTTCGAAGGAATGCACCCGACGTTGAGGCAGGTGCCGCCATGCGTGGCGCGCTTCTCGACGACGGCAACCTTCATCCCGAGTTGGGCAGCACGAATGGCACACACATACCCGCCGGGGCCGGTGCCGATGACGATGAGATCGTGGGACATGAGACTCTTGGTTTGCAAAACGAGGAAGATCAGGCTGCGTGCACGTGGATTCTGAACCGCAATTATCAGCAAAGGGCGACGAAGAAACGCTTCGGCACGATGCAGTACGAAGCGGCTTCCAAGTGTGTCCTATCAAGCGCCACGCTTTAAATCGTCGAATTTGGAGTCGAGCTTGGTGAGCGACTGCTGCACGCCATTGATCACCGATAAAACCAGCTGCAGATTGGTCGCGGCGGATTGCGCCATCTGCTCGAACTGCGCCTGGTTCCCCCGATGATGATTGTCGATCTTGTGGTCGAGCGTTTCGAGCCGTTGCTCAACCCGCTCCAGACGTTGCTCAACCCGCTCCAGACGTTGCTCAACCCGCTCCAGACGCTGCTCCACCCGCTCCAGACGCTGCTCAACCCGGTCCAGACGCTGCTCCACAGTCCCCAGCCGGTGCTCCACAGTCCCCAGCCGGTGCTCTACTCCATCCAGCCGCTCGTCGATGCGGACCAGTTCGCTCCGCATACCTACGACATCGCTCTCCAAACGAAGATGCCCCGACCGCAGGTCCCGCACGTCCGCTTGCAGGTTTTTCACCTGCTGCCCAAGGAAGCGGAAATCGACGTTGTCGTCAGCCATGCCTAGCCCCTTCGACCCAGCGCCACATCGACCTCGCGCCAAGAGAACATTACCGGAACCTCTCGAAAAACGCGACCTCTTTCTGGCGTCGCCTCAAAGCTCCAGCACGAACCGTTGCGGATCTTCCAGGCACTCTTTCACCCGGACGAGGAACGTCACGGCTTCTTTGCCGTCGACGATCCGGTGATCGTAGCTGAGCGCGAGATACATCATCGGCCGGATCACGATCTGGCCACCGCGCACGACAGGCCGCTCCTCGATGCGGTGCATGCCGAGAATACCGGCCTGCGGCACGTTGAGGATCGGCATCGACATCATCGAGCCGTAGACGCCGCCGTTGGAGATCGTG
>CAZNMY010000163.1:0-11830 GCA_964574325.1 uncultured Devosia sp.
CCAACGCCGTGCGCTACGGCACGATGCGCGAGAACGTGCTGAACGTCACCGCCGTGATGGCGGACGGCAAGGTCTTTCGCTCGGCCGGCCGCGCCCGCAAGTCGGCCGCCGGTTATGATCTTACCCGGCTTCTCGTCGGCGCCGAAGGCACGCTCGGCATCATCACCGAACTCACCGTGCGTCTCTACGGCGTGCCGGAGGTGATCCTCGCCGCGGTCTGCCGCTTCAAGTCCATCGAAGGCGCGTGCAACACCGTCATCCAGGCGATCCAGCTCGGCGGCTTCGGCCTTGCCCGCGTGGAACTGATCGACGAGATGCAGATCCGAGCGATCAACACCCATTCCAAGACGGATTTCGCCGAGGCGCCGACGCTGTTCCTCGAGTTCCACGGCTCGAAGGCGGCAGCCGAGGACGGTATCGCGCAGTTCAAGGAACTGGCGGAGACCGAAGGCGCGCTCGATTACCAGTGGGCCGAAGCCGAGGCCGACCGCCGCCGCTTGTGGAAGGCACGCCACGAAGCCTATTTCGCGGTGAAGACGACATGGCCCGGCAAGGACGTGCTGGCGACCGACGTCTGCGTGCCGATCTCCAGGCTCGCCGACTGCGTGCTCCAGACCCAGGCCGATATCGCCGCGACCGGGCTGATTGCGCCGATCGCGGGCCATGCCGGCGACGGCAACTTCCATTGCAGCGTCGTTCTGGATGCGCACGACGCCGCCGAGCGCAAGCGCGTCGAAGGCTTCCTGAAGCGCCTCGCGCAGCGCGCGCTCGACATGGACGGCACCTGCACCGGCGAGCACGGCGTCGGCCAGGGCAAGATGGCCTATCTTTCAGCCGAGCACGGCGCCGGCGTCGACGTGATGCGCCAGATCAAGCAATCGCTCGATCCGCTCGGCATCTTCAACCCCGGCAAGATCGTCGTTTGATCGAGCGTTGGAGGCCGCCATCACAGATGTGTCGGGAATGCCAGCATCGGTCTCCGAGATGGAAACGACGACATGACCGTCACTCCGGAGCCGATCGATCAACGGTCGCGGAACGTTTTCGTCGGCAACGAACTCCACCTATTCCGCAGCCTGCGGCCGGGGCGTACCTACGTTGTCCGCCGCATACTCCAGTGCTGCCCTGATATCGGCCTCGCTTATGTGCGGATAAGCTTCGATCAATTCAGCAAAGCTTCGGCCTCCAGCCAACCACCGCAGGATCAGTTCGACGGTGATCCGCGTGCCCTTGATGCAGGGCTTTCCCACCATCACGGCCGGATCGATCGATATCCGAGAGTGCGCCTTGGTCATGCCTGTGTCTGTTTCCGAGGCGGTTATGTACGCAAGGCGGAAGTGGCGATGTGAGAGGCGTCAGACTCTCTGGGTCTGACACCTCGACAATTACTACTCCGCTGCGCCCTTGAGGCCCTGCGCGAGCCCCTTGGCGATCACTTCTTCGCAGCGCTGGTTGCGCTCTTCGACGGCTTTACCCTTCATCGCTTCGCGGAAGCCGGGCCGGAACTCGGTGGCCATCTCCCAGCGGCAGGGGCGCGGGAAGGCGGTCGCCCAGTAGTCGGCGCCGTGCCACTCGTACTTGTCGTCCTTCACCTGCTCCATGCCCGTGGTGTACTCCGTCACGAAGCCGTTGGGCTCGACGAAGTAAGCGAAGACGTTGTCGCCCGGGCCGTGGCGGCCGACGCCCCAGCCCATCTCGAAGCCCGACTTCTTCAGGCGCCCCGTGCCGCGCATCAGGCCGTCGATGTTCGGCAACTCGTACGCCATGTGATTGAGGCAGGCGCCCTCGGAGCGCGCGACGGCGATCGAGTGATGATCCTCGCAGCAGCGCAGGAAATCCATGAAGTCGGTCGTGTCGGACATGCGGAATCCCAGCACGTCGCGATAGAAGGCGATCTGCTCGTCGTACTTCGCCGCATTGAGAACGACGTGGCTCAGCCGCTCCGGCTTGGACGCGTCCTGCTCGTGGTCGGCATGTTCGGCGACGCCAGCCGCGATGTTTATGCGCTGGCCTTCGGGCGACTGCAGCGAGAAGCCGTATCCGCCGCCGCCGATTTTGGACAACTCGTGCGGCGCCTCGAGGACGGTCGTGCCCAACGCCTTGGCCTGGGCATGCAGTGCATCGACATCGGCCCGTGATTTCGCACCGAGCGTGATCGACATCATCTTGGAGCGCGGCGCCTGATGGATCGCGAGCACATGGTGGTCCCGGCCGGTTGCGCGCATGAACACCGAGCCGTTCTCGCGGGCGACTTCCTTCAGGCCCCACTGCGCCTCGTAGAAGGCCTTGGTAGCCTCCAGGTCCCGCACAGCCAGATCCACGCTCCTGATCCCGTATGCACTCGTCTGCGCCATGGTGATCCCCTGTCGTCGTCGATGATTTGAACCTCATTTAAGCAGAGATGCGGTCCCGGGCCAACCCGACAGTTGACAGTGTGGTGGCCTCCGCCCCAAAGCAATCCGATCTCGGTGAATCTTGTTTTATTTGCGCGGCGTAAGCTGGATATTACGGATCGGAACTGATGCTCCCACCCGACGAAGAATTGACGAGGCAGATCGAGGTGGAAGCAACCGGGGAAGCGGTCCCGACCACGGAGGATGTTGTCCGGGACGCGCTATCGGCTTACGCCAGCGGCGATTTCGAAGGTTTCTTCGCGCGCATCCACGACGACGTCGTCTATACGCTGTATCTGGACGAGGAGGTCGTCCCGTTTGCCGGGGAAGCGCGCGGCAAGCCCGAGCTGAAGGCCCGGATCGCGGCCATGCACGCCATCTTCGAATACGTGCTCTGGCGTCCGATGCACGTCAGAACGCAGGGCGAGATCGGCATCAACCAGATCGAATTCATGCTGAAGCATCGCGCCACCGGCGAAAGCGTCGCGGGGCGGTGCCGCTTCGTCACCCATGTCGTGAGCGGCAAGGTCGTCCGCATTCAGGAGCACCACGACGCCGAGCGCATCCAGGCTTTCATGCGCCTGATCGGAGGGGTCGGCTGAGGCTACCCGTCTAATCGCGAGATTGATCCGTGCGCCGCCACCGGCTTCATTCGCGCGAAGGTCCTGCGCCTTGAAACCATTTGACTGATCATAGTTTGACCACGCAAATAATTCCCGGAACCAATCCGGAGGAAACCGCATGCCCGCCCGGCCCAGGCAGAAGGCGCTGCACGTCGCGCTGGACGAGCTGCCGCTGCAGCGGTTCTTGACCTACAGGCTGTCGCGGCTGAACGCGAAGCTCAACCGGCAAGCAGGCGCCATCTTACGGCATGCGAGCGGTCTCAAGTTGCCCGAGTGGCGGGTGATCGCGTTGCTCGCGGCGCATGGTGAATTGAATGCGAGCTGGATCGGGGAAACAGCAGGGACCGACCCGGGCCTGCTCAGTCGCACCTTCCGCGCGCTGGAGACGCGGGGCCTGATTTTGGCGCGGCGTTCTCAGGATGACCGGCGCGAGGTCTACTTCACATTGACGCGTGCGGGGCGAAAGATCCACGACGAAACGATTCAGCACATGCGGGCCCGCCAGAAGCATCTGCTCGGCGCACTCGACCCGGCCGAGCAAGCCGCCGTTTTTCGCATCGTAGACAAGCTGGAGATGGCCGCCGAGGCGCGCGAATTCGGGAGCGAGAAGCGATGAAACCGGCCAATACACTCGTCATCCTGTCGGATGAGCATCAGGCGCGCGCGATGTCCTGCGCGGAACACGAGATCGTCAAGACACCCAACCTCGACCGGCTCGCCGCGCGCGGCATGCGTTTCACCAACGCGATCACGCCGTGCCCGATCTGCGTGCCGGCGCGTGCCGCGTTCGCGACCGGCCTGCCCGTTCATCAGTGCGCGTACTGGGACAATTCGTTCGGCTACGACGGTCGGGTGCGCGGTTGGGGGCATGCGCTGCAGGACGCACACATTCCCGTGGAATCCATCGGCAAGCTGCACTATCAGGCCAAGGATCTGCCCACCGGCTTCGACGCCGAGCACGTGCCGATGTATCTCTACAAGGGCGTCGGCACGATCTGGGGCTCGATTCGAGATCCGCTGCCACAGCGCCCGACGGTCAAGCGCATGCTGGGCGAGCACATCGGGCCGGGGCAGTCCGACTACACACGCTACGATCAGTCGATCGCCGATCTCGCCGTCGAATGGATCGGGCAGAAGGGCAAGTCGCTCGGCCGTCCCTGGTGCCTTTACGTCGGCTTCGTCGCGCCGCACTTCCCGCTCGTCGCGCCGCCGGAGTTCTTCTCGCTTTATCCGCTGGACAAGCTGCCGCCGGCCAAGCTCCATCCGCGCGACGGCTACAAGCTGCATCCTTGGAATCAAGTCCACGACGACTTCTGGTGCCACGAGACGATGTTCGAAGACGAGACCGAGCGGCGGACAGCGGTCGCGGCGTATTATGGCCTCGTCTCCTGGATGGACCACAACGTCGGCCGGCTGATCCAGGCGCTGGCAGACAACGGTCTGATCGACGAGACGCGCGTCATCTACGGCTCCGACCACGGCGAGAACCTCGGCGTGCGCGGGCTGTGGGGTAAATCCAACCTCTACCGGGAGTCGGTGGATGTGCCGTTGATCATGGCCGGCCCCGATATCGCAAAAGGCGTCTGCGAAACCCCGGTCAGCCTGATCGATGTGTCCGTGACGATCCCCGACAGTCTCGGCCTCGAGCCGGCGAAGGTGCTGCCCGGCCGCCCGGGGCGCTCGCTGTTCGAAATCGCGTCCCAGCCCGGCGACATCCAGCGGCCGGTGTTCAGCGAGTATCACGCGATCGGTTCCGATACCGGCGCCTTCATGCTGCGGCGTGGGCGATGGAAGTACATCTACTATGTTCGCCATCGTCCCGAATTGTTCGACATCGAGGCCGATCCCGAGGAGTTGCACGATCTCGCAGGCGATCCGCGATGTGCCGCGACACTGGCCGAAATGGATGCTGAACTGCGCGGCATCTGTGATCCCGAAGCTGTGGACCGTGCAGCGAAAGCCGATCAGGCGGCGCTGATCGACAAGATCGGCGGCGCCGACGCGGCATTGTCCTTCGGCAAGGTGATGTCCGGCGCGACGCCCGCACCGGAACGATGATCAACTCGAACAATGTGCGCCAATCGCACGAGGGAAGGAGACGGCCATGACGAGAACAATCGCCACGATGCTCGCTGTCTTATCGACGGCACTTCTCGCACCGGCTGCATCGGGGCAGGAGGCATGGCCCAAAGGCCGACCGATCAAGTGGATGATCGGACTGCCGCCGGGTGGCGGGGTCGATCCGATCACCCGGGCCGTGGCAAACCTGCTGGGGCCACGCATCGGCGCGACGTTCGTCATCGAGAACAAGCCCGGTGCCAATCAATCGTTGGCGGCCAACGACGTGGCGAGGTCCGAGCCTGATGGCTATACGCTCTATTCGTTCGGCGGCCCCACGCTATACAGCCGGCCCGTCGCCGAGATAGGCAGCGGTCTCGATCCCGTGGCCCATCTGTCGAGTGGTCCGATGATCCTTGCGGGCACGTCGAAGAACGAGCCGCAAGATTTGAAGTCGCTGATTCTGGCGATGAAGGCCGCCCCTGAGAAATGGAGTTACGCCACCGCCGGTCCCGCATCGATCCATCATATCGGCGGGGAGACGATCAACAGCGCTGCCGGCACGAAGATGAAGATGGTGCCGTATCGCGGCGGCGGCGCGTCGATCAACGATGCGGTCGGCGGGCATGTCCCGCTGATCGTGATCGGCTTGGGGCCGGTGATCCAGCACATCCAGTCGGGCGTGCTGCGCGGCTACGGTATCACGTCGAGCGCGCGGTTTCCGTTGCTGCCGAATGTGCCGACCCTGGCGGAAGCGGGATTGCCGGGCATCGACATGACACAGGATTTCGGCGTGGCCATACGGGCGGGGACACCGAAGGCGATCGTCGATCGCCTCAATACGGAGATCAACGCCGTTCTCGCCCTCGACGAGGTGAAGGGGCTGGTGCTCAAGAACGGCGCGATCGCTCAGCAGCGCACGCCCGCGCAGTGGGGCGAGTTCTTCCTCAAAAAGCGGGCGGAGTTCACGACATTGGCCAAGCGGCTCGGGATCGAGGTGCTGGAGTGAGCCGAGCCGGCTATCGGCGGTCGGCTCCGGTCTTCTGTGCCAGCGCCGCCACGTCGATCTCGATTTTGGTCTCTCTGGCGTCGTCTTCTGCTGCTGTGCTGTTGTAGCGATTGACCGCGCGCCGCTCGATCATCCGGAGCAGCCCGACGATCACCAGCAGCGGCACGATCTGGACGATGCCGAGCGCGGAGATCGCGCCGTAGCTGCCGCCTTCTTCCCACATCGTCAGCGCGATGGTGCCCAGCACGTGCGTGCCCGGCCCGATCAGGAACACAGACGAGCCCAGTTCGCGCACGGCGAGCACGAATATATAGAGCCACGCCGAGATCATCACCGGCGCCAGCAGCGGCAGCAGCACGCGCGTGAAAACTTGATACGGCTGCGCCCCGGCGACACTGGCCGCTTCTTCCAGCTCCTTGTGGATCTGCGCGATGCCGCTCGCCGCGAACCGCATCCCATAGGGCAGGTAGATCGTGACGTAGGCGACGAGCAGGATCCAGATCGTATTGTAGATGGGGATCCACGGCATCATCAGGTAGGCGAACAGAACGCTGGCGCCGACGATCACGCCCGGCACCGCGATCGAGCTCGACGCCAGTACGTCGACGAGCCAGCCCCACGAGGTGCCACCGCGATGGGCGATCCACGCCGAGACGAACGTCAGCGTGACGACCACCGTCGCGGCCATCGCCCCGAGCAACAGCGACGTCTTCACCGCGTGCAGGAAGATCGGGTAGTGGAAGATGAAATCGTAGTTGGCGAGGGTGACGCTGTCCGTCGTCGGCATGAACGGAATGGCGACGGACTTGTACAGCGACTGCCAGCCGAGCGTCAGCAGCGGCAGCCCGAGCGTCGCCACGTACATCAGGCCGATGGCGAACGCGACCGGCCAGCGCCACGGTCCGAGTGCCATCGGCACCGGCTTGTAGCCCTTGCCCGTGATCGTGGCGAAGGCTTCCGCATTCCGCGTCGCGCGCGCGTAGAGCCACACCGCCGCCATGCAGATGACGAGCAGCGTGATCGACAACGCGCTGGCGAGCCCGAACTGCACGCTCGAGCCTGTGATCGCCCGCTGGATGTCGGTCGTGAACACTTCGATCCGCGCGGGATTGCCGATCAGCCGCGGCACCTCGTAGGATTCCATGCCGCGGATGAACAGCAGCAGCAGCGTCGAAAGGATCGCAGGCCGCATCAGTGGGAGCGTCACCCGGAACAATGTCGACCACGAGCGCGCGCCCGACATCGCCGACGCCTCTTCCATGCGGATGTCGAGCGAGCGCATTGCCGGCGCCAGCAGAAGATAGGCGAGTGGGAAATAATGGCTCGACAGCGCCCAGATCATGCCGCCCATCGAGTAGATGTTGACCACCCAACCCGGCCCCAGCGTCTGTTTGATCAGCGTGTTCAGCCAGCCGATGTTGGGCGACAGCGTGAGCATCCACGCCATCGTCGTCAGCAGGCCCGGGATCGCGAATGACATCAGCGCGAGCGAGTGCCACAGCTCGCGCCCCGGCGCGTCGGTACGCTCCACCACCCACGCGACGGCAAGCCCCAGTCCGAATGTCGCGAACGATGTCCCGATCGCGAACACGAGCGAGTTGAGGAACAGCCGATAGAGGTGCGGGCTGGTGTAGGCAGCGACGAAATTGTCGAGCGTGAACCCGCCGGGGCCATAAGGCGTGTCCTCGGCGAACGCCGTGTAGATCAGCGCCGCCACCGGCACGAGCACGAACCACGCGATGATGGCCGCGCACACGATCAGCGCGAACGTCGACGCACTCGGCCGACGCAGCCATTGCCTCCCGGGCGCGGGGGCTGTCGTGCCGATGTTGTCGTCTGCGATCGCCACGTCCTGCGCCTCCTGAACCGACGGTCTCCCTCGCCTTCGTGGAGAGGGGAATAAGGGTGGGGGAGGCTCCGGCGCGTAGCACTTGCGGCTCCATCCCGCCCCCGCCCCTCCCTATCGAGGTTGGGAGCGGCTCACCTTTTCCGGAAGGTCTCGTCGTACACCTTGCTCCACTTCTTGCCTTCCTCCGGCGTCGGCATCGTGGTGATGACCTTGGCCTTCAGGACCGGCTCGAGCACGCCCTTCGGGTTCGTCTCGACGTCGTCGCGTGTCGGCAGGCGGCCGAATTTGGCCAGGAACTGCTGGCTTTCGCGACTGAGCATGTAGTTCGCAGCCACGCGGGCGGCATTGGGGTTCGCAGCGTTGACCGCGATACCGAGCTGACCATACTGCTGCGAAACGGGATCGAGCACCCAGAAATCGGTTGGCTGTCCCGCCAGCTTCACGTTCAGCGTGAGATTGAGAAAATTGTTGAGCGCGATCCAATATTCTCCAGAGCCGACGGCCCGCGCTGCCGCGAGATGCCCCTGGATCACGACCGGCTTCAGCACCGACACGATCTCGCCCATCATCCGCTTGGCTTCCACCTCGCCGAAATGCTGGTAGATGGTGGCGAGCCACGTCTCGTCGTTGACGTCGATGACGACCTTGCCGGCCCACTGCGGTCGCTTGGCGAATTCGGCGTAGGTCTTGGGCAGCTCCTCGCGCTTCACGAACTTGGTATTGTAGGCGGGCGTATTGTAGTTGGTGTAGACGCCGAACCAGCGCTGGTCCTTTGCGCGTGCGCCCGGCCGGATGTTCTTCGCCTCGGGTGGATCGTACGGCGCAATGATGTCGGAGGGGAGCTGCTGGACGCTCGCCGTCTGGACGATGTCCCACGATTTCTGTCGCGCGCGGTGCTCGATCGCGATCCGCGCGTTGAGCTGAACGTCGGAGCCCCTGACGTAGTTGACCTTGATGCCGGTATCTTCCTCGAAGATCTTGAACCACGGCAGCCCCTCGCGCTCGTTGGTCGACGAGTAGACGACGAGCTGGCCTTCCTTCTTGGCTGCCTCGATCAGTTTGGGATCGAGCTGGGCGAGCCACGTCGGCGGTTTCTTGTCCTGGGCGTCGGCCCGGTCGCTCAGCCCTCCGACGACAGCCGCTGAAAGCAACATCGTCAAGGCGCCGCAGGCCAAACTACGGCTGAAGCCGAAACTCGAGATCATGATCGAAAGATCCTCCCTTTGACACCTGCGGGGCGTTTCCCGGGCAACGGTTCTCGCCCGGGCTGCGCTTTTGATTGCGACGATAGTTAGCTTCCGCGCGGCGAGGTGTCCACGGGCCTGTCGGCGCCGTCCGGCCCTGCCCATCCGTCTCGACTCTCGCCAGTCTCTCGCCAGTCTGTCTCCCGCCAGTCTTGACAGTCGCGAGGCCATGCTGTCGTATTCCCGCCTGACTGCGTCGGCAGCGACCCCCTCATATGAAACGCGGTTTCAGGCCGCGTGCCCGATCTGGCGCACGCCGTTCGAAAATGCGTTGGCAATGGAACCTCAGCCCACCCCATGAAACCTCCTCGCTTCGAATACGCAGCGCCCGTCAGCGTCGCGGAGGCCGTTGCCCTCCTGGCCAAGAGTGGAGGTGGCGCCAAGCCGATCTCCGGCGGTCAGAGTTTGATGCCGCTGTTGGCCTTCCGTCTCGCAGCCCCCGAAATCCTCGTCGATCTGAAGCGCATTCCCGGTCTCGACCGGATCGACATCGGCGCATCCGGCGTCACGCTCGGTGCGAAGGTGCGCTGGGTGGACATCGAGAAGGACAAGCGCCTCGATACGGCCCACCCACTGCTCGCAGAAGCGATCCGGCACGTGGCGCACTACCAGATCCGCAACCGCGGTACGGTCGGCGGCTCGATCGCCCACGCCGATCCGGCTGCCGAGATGCCGGGGATCGCGGCTGCTTGCGATGCCGAGATCGTGGCATCGGGCCCGAACGGCGAGCGGCGTATCAAGGCGGCCGATTTCTTCGTCGGGCCTCTGCAGACGACCCTTGCCGGCGACGAGATCATTACGGCCGTCCACCTGCCAACCTGGCCCAAAGGGCGCCGCTGGGGCTTCCTCGAGTTCTCGCGCCGCAAGGGCGATTTCGCGATGGCCGGTGTCGCCGTGTACTATGACCCCGACAGCGCCGGTAAGGCGGCCAACGCCCATATCGGCGTCATCGGAATGGGCGACAAGCCGTGCCGGCTGCCCAAGGCGGAAGCGGCTCTCGACGGCAAGTCGGTCGACTCAGCCACGATCGAAGCGGTGGCGAAAGTCGCTGCGGCCGAAGTCGATCCTTCCGGCGATATCCATGCCGGCCCCGAATATCGCCGCGCCCTCGTCGGGACGCTCCTCGAGCGCGCCCTGAAGAAGGCATCGGCATAAACGACTGCACCACTGGTCCCCCTCCCCCTGGTGGGGAGGGGTTAGGGGTGGGGGGAGCAGGTTGAGCGTTTCTCTGCGAAGCCCCCATCCCCGGCCCGTCCCCACAATGGGGGAGGGGGGAAAATCGGGATCATACAATCCATGAACGTCAAATTCGAAGTCAACGGTAAGCCGGTCGAAGTCGACGTGGAGCCGCGAACGACACTCGCCGACGCGCTCCGCGAGAAACTGCGGCTCACCGGCACCCATCTGGGTTGCGAGCACGGCGTCTGCGGCGCGTGCACGGTTCTCGTCAACGGCGCTGCCGTCCGCGCCTGCCTCATGCTTGCCTGCCAGGCCGAAGGCGACAAGGTCACCACCGTCGAGGGCCTTTCCAACGACGAGGCCTTGACCCCGCTGCAGGCGTCGTTCCGCAAACATCATGCGCTGCAGTGCGGATTCTGCACGCCCGGCATGATTACGACCTCGCATGCGCTGCTGACCGAAGATCCCAACTGCGACGCCGACCGCGTCCGCGACGTGCTCTCCGGCAATCTCTGCCGCTGCACCGGCTACATCCCGATCGTCGAGGCCGTGCTCGATGCACGCGGCGCCTACGGCGGCAAGTCGTAACCACGTTCGACGTAGGTCGGGTCGAGCGTAGCGAGGCCCGACATGCCGAGTACGGAGGGCGGAATGAAGTTTCACTTTCCAATGGAACGTGACGGTCAGGGAATGTTGGACCTCGGCCGGAAGTGGCCTCGAGCCAACCTCCGGAGGTTGCGATGAGGTACCGTCGGCTTCTCGTCGAGGGCGCAACCTATTTTTTCACGATCGTAACCGAGAAGAGGCGTCCGATCTTTCGAGAGCCACACAATGTCACGCTGTTGAGTGAGGCGTTGAATAAGGTTCGCTCGCGTCATCCATTCGATGTCGAAGCTCAAGTCGTCCTTCCAGATCACCTCCATGCCCTGTGGACGTTGCCGAAACACGATGCTCGATATTCGATGCGCATTGGCTTGATCAAGGAAGCTTTCACCCGAGCGTATTTGTCCGGGCATGCCGCGCCGTCGGTCAGCGAAAGCCGACGCGCAAGACGAGAGCGTGGGGTCTGGCAAAGCAGGTTTTGGGAGCACGTGATCCAGGATGACAGAGATTTCGTGACCCATCTCGACTACATCCATCTCAATCCGGTTCACCACGGGCTCGCTTTGACCCCGCAAGATTGGCCACATTCAACGCTTGCTGATTGGGTGCGGCGCGGGGTGTACGAGCCGGGATGGGGCTCGGATGTCAAACCTGAATTGCCCGAATGGGCCAAACGGTTCGAATAGTCGAAGTCGCGTAGGTCGGGTCGAGCGTAGCAAGGCCCGACATGGCCGAGTACGGAACGGCGGATTGATGTTTCACTTCCTGAGGGAATGTGAATGCAAGGAATTGTTGGGCCTCGGCCGGAAGTGGCCTCGACCCAACCTACTCGTACTGCGTCACGATTTCCGGCGGTTATTTTGGTTGGGCTT
>CAZNMY010000164.1:0-11331 GCA_964574325.1 uncultured Devosia sp.
CAAGACCGCCGACTGGATCATCGATCTCGGCCCCGAAGGCGGCGACGGCGGCGGCAAGCTGGTCGCGGTTGGCACACCCGAGACGGTCGCCGCGACGAAGGAAAGCTATACCGGCCAGTTCCTCCGCGAGTTGCTGGCGCGGCGTGCGAAGGGCGCGGAAAAGGCGTCGGGTAAGGCTGGGAAGCGGAAAGAGGCGGCGGAGTAGCGGCGGGTCAAGGCCCCGGATCAGCGCGGCTCGACCTGCGGTCGAACCGCTTGTCCGGGGACGCAGAGTTTGTGGAGCGGCCGATGCTCGTGGATGTGCGAACTGAGCGGCTCAGTGAACGACCGTTCGGGAAATCACCCGCCCCAACCACCGTGATGCTCTTGACCCTTCCGTCGTAGCTGGCGACAACGTCTCATGCGCACGCTTCTGCTTCTTCGACATGCCAAGTCCAGTTGGGACGCGACGGGGCTCGACGACCACGAGCGGCCGCTGAACAAGCGTGGCGCGCGCGATGCGCCGGTCATGGGCGCTTACATCGCCAAGCACGCTCTGAAGCCGGATCTCGTGCTGTGCTCCGACGCGGTCCGGACGCGCGCGACGCTGACGCTGCTGCTGCAGGCGCTGGGCGCGCCGTCGCCGCGTGTGCGCTACGAGCCGCGCCTCTACCTCGCCGAGCCGGCTGCGATCGTCGAGGTTCTGCATCGGGTCGAACCGGCGGTCGAACGCTGTCTCGTGGTCGGCCACAATCCCGGGATGCACGCGCTCGCGCTGGGTCTGGTGGGGGATGGAGACCGCAAGGACCTCTCGGCACTCGCGATGAAGTTTCCGACTGCGGCACTGGCGGTGATCGACTTCGAGGACTTGCCGTGGAGTGGCCTGAAGCCCGGGACGGGTCGCCTCAGGGCCTTCGTTTCGCCGAAGCTGCTCTGAGCGCTGCGTTCCGGGTTCTGCCGCCTGGGCCGGCGCGAAGCACGCCTGTTGGCCAAGTTGACAGCCCGGCCCGGCGCTGGCCTTCTCGAACGATCGGCGGGTTCGGAACGGCCGCCTGCTATCGAGGATGCTGGCCCCAGGGAGGAACGGATGCGCCTGAAGGCGATTGCATTTGCGGTCTTGGGGCTGACCGGTCTGGCGGCGCAGGCGGGGCTCGCGGGCGAGGCGACTGCCCAGACTTATCCCAACCAGCAGATCAGGCTGGTCGTGCCGTTCGCGGCGGGGGGCATCACGGATCTCCTGGCGCGCATGGCGGGGGATCACATCCGGGCGAAGACGGGGCAGTCCGTCATCGTGGAAAACCGTCCCGGCGCCGGCGGCAACACGGGTCTCGATCAGGTGGTGAAATCGACGCCGGACGGCTACACGATCGGGTTGTGCGGCGCGACGCTGTTCGGGGTCAACCCGCACATCTTCAAGCAGATGCCGTTCGATCCGATGAAGGATCTGGTGCCCGTCGCGACGATCGCGGAGGCGCCGCAGATCCTCGTCGTGAACGCGGCCAAGGTTCCCGCGACCTCTTTGAAGGACTTCATCGCCTACGCGAAGGCCAACCCGACGAAGCTCAATTATGGATCGGCGGGCACGGGCACGCCCAACCATCTCGGCGCCGATCAGATCGCGCGGCAGGCGGGCATCTCGATCGCGCACGTGCCCTATCGCGGTGGCGGACCGGCTGTGGCCGATCTCGTCGCGGGCAACGTCGAGGTTGCCGTGGTCGCCCCGGGTCTCGTCATCGAGCATGTGAAGGCCGGAACGCTGAAGGTTCTGGCGGCGGTGGCGCCCAAGCGGCTGCCGTTCCTTCCTGATGTCCCGACGACCGGCGAGGGCGGCCTTCCGACATACGACACCGCCAACTGGTTCGGGATCGTCGCGCCGGCCAAGACGCCGCCGACGGTGATCGCCGCGCTCAATCGCGTGGTGTCCTCGATGGCCGACGAGAAGGCGGTTCTCGACCGCTTCGAGCGAACCTACATGCTGCCGATGCGCGTGACGCCCGAAGCGTTCGCGGCGATGGTCAGGGCCGACAACCCGAAATGGGCGAAAGTCGTGAAGGACGCCGGCATCAAGGCCGAGTAGGCCACGTTGCCCGGAACCAGACGCGTTACGCGAAGGCCGGTTGCGGCTCGTTGAAGGCTAGTGTGGTGTCGCGGCTATCGCGTCGATGGCTTCCGCCAGCGCGATGTCGCGTGAGGATAGGCCACCGGCGTCGTGGGTCGACAGCGTTATGTCGACGCGGTTCCAGACGTTGAACCACTCGGGGTGGTGGTCCTGCTTCTCGGCGAGCAGTGCGACGCGGCTCATGAAGCCGAAGGCGCCGTTGAAATCGGCGAACTTGAAGCTGCGCTGAATGGCGTCGCGCCCCGCTACGGGCTTCCATCCGGGCAAACGGGCAGGCAGGGCCGCGCGCTCGGCGTCGGTCAGTTTCGCAATCGCCATAGCCTCATCTCCATTTGTCGCCGTGGGCGTCGTCGTCCATGTCGAAGTAGCCGCCGCGCAGCGGATAGGTCGCTTCGACGACGTAGGGGCCGCCGCCCACCTTGGGGCGCGAGGAGAACAGCACGAACTCCTTGACCGGAAACGGCGCGGTGCGGAATGCGCCGATCTGGCCCAGAAGGTGCGCGACGTCCTCGGGTGGGACATGCCGCAAGCGGGCGATCGTGACGTGCGCCTTGAACGGATGGGGCTCCACCGGCAGCCCGGCGTTGCGCGCGGCACGCTCGCAGCCGCGCTGCAGCGCATCGAGCGGCGGATTGGGCGCGACCGCGGCCCATATCGACCGAGGCTCCTTGCCGCCGAAGGTGCCGAGACCGTCGAGGCGGAGCTCGAATGCGTCTGCTTCGACGTCGCCGAGGAAGTCGGTGAAATCGCGTGCGAGGCGGCCGTCGATATCACCGGCGAATCGCAAGGTCAGATGAAAATCGTCGTCGTCCACCCATTTGACGCCCGGAAGGGGGCGGGAAAGATCGGAGAGCCGGTCCTTGACGGCTTCCGGCAGTTCGATACCGGCGAAAAGGCGGGGCATGATGGGCTCCGGGAGGTCGGCACGCTGAATTATGCTGGAAGCCTCGGATTGGATGCGCCGGAGCGGTCATCTGGCGCTGGCTTGGACGAGCTTTTCGACGTGGGGCAGGATGCGCTCGACGATCACGTCGACGCCCTTGGCATTCGGGTGCAGGCCGTCGTCGAGATTGAGGTCGGGCCGCAGGGCGATGCCGTCGAGAAAAAACGGGTAGAGCGGAATGCCGTGAGCCTCGGCGAGTTCGGGGAAGATCGCGTCGAAGCGCTTGGCGTAATCCTCGCCCCAATTCCGGGGGGCGAGCATTCCCGCCAGCAGAACCTTGGCACCCTTTGCCTTGAGCCGGGTGATGATGCGGTCGAGATTGCTGCGCGTCACCTTGGGGTCCACACCGCGCAGCGCATCGTTGGCGCCGAGTTCCAGGATCACGATGTCGGTCGATGGGGGAACTGCCCAGTCGATCCGCGAAAGGCCGCCTCCCGTCGTGTCGCCGGAAACGCCGGCGTTCTCGACCTTGATGTCCAGCCCTTTTGCCCGCAACGCCTTTTCGAGGCGCACGGGAAACGCTTCGCCCGGCGCCAGTCTGAAGCCGGCGGTCAGACTGTCGCCGAATGCGACGACGCGGACAGGGCCGGCGGCAGCTGCGGCCGAGGGCGTCATCGATGCGAGCGCGAGAAGGAGGTGGAAAACGGCGGCGAACGCACCTATCTGCACGTACCATCCCGAGCGGACGGGGCAACCGGTCTGACATGCGATCATCTTCTCGCCTCACCTCTCGACCAGAAGCCGTGCGGGATCGCGCAAATTGTCCGGCGTCCTCGCCATCGGGTCCGGAGCCGTTGTGCTGGGATCGACGGCAAGCCTGGTAGGTAGCGGCGCGCTATGGCGAACTCAAGACCCGGTGAGATCGCCCGGGTCACATGCAACTCGAAGAAGACGTCACCGACCCGAACGGGAGCCCTGTTTGCCGGAAGATAATCTGCCTCCTCACCCGATCGTTCATATCGCGAACGTCGGCCTCACGCTGACGAGCCGAGCCGGACCCGTCGAGATCCTGCGTGACGTCTGCCTCGACGTGCCCGCAGGCCAGTCGGTTGCGATCGTCGGTCCATCGGGATCGGGCAAGACCTCGTTGCTGATGGTGATGGCGGGGCTCGAGCGGGCGACGCATGGCCGGGTCGAGATCGCCGGTCACGATCTCCAAGGGCTCGGTGAAGACGATCTCGCCAAGGTGCGCGGTGCGGAGATCGGCATCGTGTTCCAGTCCTTCCACCTCGTGCCGACGATGACGGCGATCGAGAACGTCGCGCTGCCGCTGGAATTCGCCGGCCGCCCCGATGCGGAGAAGGTGGCGGCGATGGTGCTCGATGAGGTCGGCTTGTCGCACCGCCTGACGCACTACCCGGCTGAAATGTCGGGGGGCGAGCAGCAACGCGTGGCGATCGCGCGCGCGCTTGCGACGGCGCCGAAGCTGCTGCTGGCCGACGAGCCGACGGGCAACCTCGACGGTCGCACCGGCCAGACGATCGTCGAGATGCTGTTCGATCTCCAGCGCCGTCATGCCGCGACCCTCATTCTGGTGACGCACGACCAGGCGCTCGCCAAGCTGTGCCAGCGCACCGTGCGGATGGCCGACGGCCGCATCGTCGAGGACAGCGCGCGGGCGCCTCTCACGACCGGGGGCGAGGCGGCACGATGAGCATCGGGAGCACGGCTGGAGGGCTGCCGGCAACGGCGCGGTTCGCACCGACGATACCACTGGCAATCCGTCTGGCGCTGCGCGAGATGCGCGGGGGGCTTCGAGGTTTCCACGTTTTCGTCGCCTGCATGGCGCTGGGTGTCGCCGTGATCACCGGCGTCGGCGCGCTGGGCGATGCGATGCGGGCCGGTTTCGAGCAGCAGGGGCAGACGCTGCTCGGCGGCGATGCCACACTGGCGCGAACGCATACGCGGATCACGGCCGCCGAACGCGGATGGCTCGATGCGCGCGGCCGGGTCAGTGAGACGGCGACGCTGCGCTCGATGGCGCGCACGTCCGATGCATCCGACCAGACGTTGATCGAGTTGAAGGCGGCCGATGCCGGGTATCCGCTCGCCGGTGCAGCCGTGCTGCGCGACGGGCTCGATCTGCAGGCGGTGCTGGCGCGGCCACTCTCCGCAGTCGTCGATGCGATGCTGCTGGAGCGCCTGAAGCTGCAACCCGGCTCGAGGTTCAAGATCGGGCAGGCTGAACTGGTAATTGAAGGCGTTCTCGAACGTGAGCCCGACACGATTTCCGATCGCGTGATCTACGGTCCGCGCGTATTCGTCTCGCTGGCGACGCTCGATGCGACCGGCCTGATACAACCCGGCACGCTCGCCCGCTGGCGCTATGCCGTGAGGCTGCCGGCGACGGATGCCGCTTCGCTGGTCGCGTTCCGGGACGCGGTGAAGCGCGACCTGCCCGAGGCGGGCTTCTCGATCGCTGACCGGCGCGATCCCTCGCCGCAGATAACGCGGACTCTCGAACGCCTGCGCCAGTTCCTGACGCTCATCGGCTTGACCGCGCTGCTCATCGGCGGCGTCGGGGTCGCCAACGCGGTCGCGACGTTCATCGATCGCCGCAGCAAGGTGATCGCGACGATGAAGAGCCTCGGGGCTGGTTCGAGGCTCGTATTCGCGATCTTCTTCACCCAGGTGATGCTGGTCGCGGCGCTCGGCATCGCCATCGGTCTCGTGGTCGGCTGCCTCTTGCCGTTCGTCCTCGACGCGCTGTACGGCAGCGCGTTGCCGATCCGGATCGCCGTCAGCGTTTCGCCGTGGAGCATCGCCAGCGCTGCACTCTATGGGGTGCTCGTCGCAGCCGTGTTCACACTATGGCCGCTCGGCCGCGCCGACCAGATCCGCGCCGGTGCGCTGTTCCGAGACGAGATCTCCGATGCGCGCGTGTGGCCTTCGCGGGGGATCATCGCGATGACGGCGCTGGCGGCGATCGCGCTCGTTGCTTTTGCGATCATCAGCTCGGATTCGCGCCGCACGGCGATGTATTTTCTCGGCGCCGTCGTGGGCGTGTTCGTGGTGTTCGGTGGGCTCGGCCGCCTTGCGATGAGCGGTGCGGCGATGCTGCGCAAGACCGGATCGGCGGAGTTGCGTCTCGCGCTCGGCAATATCGCCGCGCCCGATGGTCTGACCCGGTCCATAGTGCTGTCGCTGGGAGCCGGTCTGTCGCTGCTGGTGGCGGTGGCACTCGTCGACGCCTCCATGATGGAGGAGCTGACGACACGCGCACCGAAGAACAGTCCGACCTATTTCGTGCTCGATATCACCCGCAGCGACCGCGATCCGTTCGTGGAGATCGTGAAGCGGGCTTCGCCGCAGGCTCGTATCGAGGAAGCGCCGATGCTGCGCGGCCGCATCGTGGCCGTCAAAGGACAGTCTTCCGATCAGATCAAGGTGGCGCCCGAGGCTGCCTGGGTGCTGCAGGGCGATCGTGGCCTGACTTACTCGGAGGAGGTGCCCGAGGGCTCCAAGGTCACCAAGGGCGCATGGTGGTCTAGGGATTACCAGGGGGAGCCGCAGGTGTCGTTCGAGGTCGAGCTTGCGAGGCGCCTGGGCCTCGACATCGGTGATACCGTTACCGTGAACGTGCTCGGGCGGAACGTGACGGCGAAACTGACCAGCCTGCGGGAGATCAAATGGGAGAGCCTCGCGATCAACTTCGTGATGGTGTTCTCGCCCAATACCTTGAAGGCCGCGCCGCACAATCTGCTGGCGACGGTCACACTGCCCGAACCGGTCGATCTCAAGCTGGAAGCCGACCTGTCCCGTTCGATCGCGCGGACGCTGCCGTCGATCACCATGGTCCGGGTCAAGGATGCCCTGGACGCCTTCCAGTCCGTCTTTGCGAAGGTGATGACCGCGATCCGGGTGGCCGGCAGCGTTACGCTCGTCGCGGGCGCCCTGGTGCTGGCCGGCGCGCTGGCGACGGCCCAGCGCCGGCGGATCAAGCAGGCCGTGATCCTGAAGACGCTCGGCGCCACCCGCTCGAGGATTCTGAGGTCCCATTTCTACGAGTACGTGACGCTGGCGCTGATCACGTCGACCATGGCGGTCCTTCTGGGCACGGGCGCGGCTTGGATCGCCGTCACCAGGGTGATGGAATTCGATTTCGCATTCTCGATACTGGCCATCGTTCAAGCCCTCGCCGTGGCGCTGGGTCTCGTGCTGGCGTTCGGCTTCATCGGAACGTGGTCGGTGCTTCGGGCCCCGGCAGTACCGGTCCTTCGATCGGAATAATCTATCATGTGACACACGCGGACCATCTTGCCGCGGGCAGGAAATGCCTTACCTTACGAGTCGGCATAAGATGGCCGCCGATCCCGCGAACGATTCGTCGCTTGAACGGGGCCGGCAACCTACCATATTCCAGGCGAGGACCAACGAATGTCCTCGCAGGAATGGACTTAAACGGGAACGGGACCCACATCAGATGGCAGAATTCGACAGGCGCTACGCGAATGTCGGCTCTACGATCGGCACCCAGACGGGCGTTCGTGTCGACGAGGGCCTACGCTCCTACATGCTGAGCGTGTACAACTACATGACGGCCGGCCTCGCGCTGACCGGTCTTGTGGCTTACTTTCTCTTCACGCAGTCCGTCACTGGCGACGCGGCGCTTGCCGCGAAGGGCGCCAGCGGCCTTCCTCTCGCGCTGAAGCGCGGTGAATTCCTCACGCCACTCGGTGCGATGCTTTACGCGTCGCCGCTGAAGTGGGTGATCATGCTGCTGCCGCTTGCGTTCTCGTTCTTCCTCGCCTTCCGCATCTACTCGATGAGTGTGGCAGGTGCGCAGATCGCGTTCTGGCTGTTCTCGGTGGCGATGGGTCTCTCTCTGTCGACGATTTTCCTCGTCTTCAAGATGGGCTCGATCGCGCAGGTGTTCTTCATCACGGCGGCGACGTTCGCGACGCTGTCGGTGTGGGGGTACGTCACCAAGAAGGACTTGTCGGGTTGGGGCACGTTCCTGTTCATGGGCATGATCGGTCTGATCATCGCCAGCCTCGTGAACCTGGGCGTGTCGGTCTACTACCAGACCACCTTCCCGGTAATGCAGTTCGTGATCTCGGCCATCGGCCTGCTGATCTTCGCCGGTTTCACGGCTTATGACACCCAGCAGATCAAGGACGGTTACTATGAGCTGGTCGGCGATTCCGCTGCGATGTCGAAGGGTGCGGTCATGGGGGCTCTGAACCTCTACATCGACTTCATCGGCATCTTCCAGAGCCTGCTGAGCTTGATGGGCGATCGCGATTGATCGAGTAGCTCTCGACTGAAGTGGAAAGGCCCCGCCGGAAGGTGGGGCCTTTTCGCATGTGGGTGGAGCGCGTTCAGCGCTTGGGCTTCTCGGGATGGAAGCTCTTCAGTTCGGGCGGCGTGTCCTTGAAGCCGAGTTCAGCCCAGCGCTTCGAGACGCGTTCATAGGTTGCGCGCCGCAGCATCGTTGCCTGTGGGAACTCCGACAGGTGGCGGTGTGGCTTGCAGGCGTTGATCAGCACCTTCGCGCCGTAGGGGCGCATGTCCGCCGGGAACCGACTGGGATCGAGGCCGGTCGACCACGTGTTCCGGAGAATGTCGATGTCCTCGGTCGGGTGGCAGCGTGTGGAGAGCGCCCACAGCACATCGTGGATATCGGTCGGGTCGACGTCGTCGTCCACCGCGACGATCCACTTGGTGTAATAGGCTGCTGCTGGACATTGTGCGGTCAGCGCCAGGACCTGCGCTGCGTGGCCCGCATGCTTCTGCTGCAACGACACGACGACCATCCCCCAGCCGGAGGCTGCGGCCGGATGGGCATAGGCCCCGACGATGCCGGCCACGCCGATGCGCTTGAGATCGTCGAGCACGCGTGCCGACCGCATGATCGCGTAGTACGCCCCGATTTCGCAGGACGGATACTTGGCCATCAGCGCCGCTGTCATGATCGGGTTGCGCCGGTGGTGCACGGCCGTCACCTCGATCAGCGGCTGCGGCGAGCGCTCCCGGCCGTAGTAGCCGGTGAACTCGCCGAGCGGGCCTTCGTCCGCGCGCGGCCCGGGATGGACGAGGCCCTCGATCACGAACTCCGCATCGGCGGGAATGGGCAGGCTCACCGTCTCTGCTTCCGTCATCGAGACGCCCCGGCCCATGATGCCGCCTGCGACCTCCAATTCGCTCTCATCCATGCCGAACACCTGGGCCGCCAGCATGAACATCACGGGATCGATGCCGTAGGCCGCGACGACTTCGAGCGGCTTTCCCTGTGACCACCAAGCCTCCCGATCCAGCAGTCCGTGCTTGCCGGGCGAGCAATAGAGGCCGATCCGGTCCGGTCCCTGCAGCATCTGCCGGTAACAACCGACGTTGATCCGTCGGGTTTCGGGATCGCGCGTGAGAACGATGTTACCGGTGCCGATGTATCCGCCGCCGTCACCCGGCCAGAAGGTCGGCGCCGGGAACTCCCGGAGATCGAACTGGCCGGGCCGCAACACGACTTCGTTGACGGGGGCTTTCGACCTCGTCACCTGCTCGGGCGCGATCTGGCGGCCCATGACGCCCCGCGTCGCCTCGATCATATCGCGTGTCGACAGCGCCGGGTCGATGCCGACGGCGAGCGCGTAGCGCTCCCGGCTCGCGCCCAGCATGTTCGACAGGACGCGGCCGCGCCCCTTGCCTGTATCCACATTCTCGAACAGCAGCGCGGGAGCGCTTTCCTTCCGCGTCGCCATGTAGGTGATGGCCGAGAGTTCCTCGACCTGATCGACGGGCTTGTCGATCCGCATCAGTTGACCCGCGCCGTCGACGCGATCGAGCCAGTCCCGGAGGCTTCTCCAGGGCACGCCGCCACTCCGGGATACAGTTCGCGCGGCCGGCGGGGCGACGGTACGGGCTCGGCTGCGCCTGGTGGGGGCTTGGTCGTCCATGTTTCGGCCTCGATCGTAGCGAACGGTGGTGACGGGGTATTGTGCACCTGGGCGGCGTTCCCAGCCAAGGATCTTCGGAGCTGGATCTTTGGTCGGGCGCCTCAGGTGCAGCTTCCCAAGAGGGGGCCAATCATGTCAATTTCGCCGCGGCGAGGGTCGCGGATCAACGTGAACTCGAACATGGAGCGGAGATCGACGCTATGCGATCGCCTGTGATCGTGCGTCTATTCTTGGCGCTGCTGATAGTGTTGTCCGCCGGCTCGCCGGGCCGGGCTGCGAATTTCTATCAGGGCAAGCAGCTCGTCGTTCTCGTGAACTTCCCGCCGGGAGGGCCGACGGATTTCGAGGCCCGGCTGCTCGCCCGCACGCTCGCGCGGACCGTCGTGGGGTCGCCGACCGTCATCGTTCAGAACATGGGTGGCTCGCACGGCGCCGTCGCCGCGAATTGGCTTGCCAACGCCGCTGCCCCGGATGGTTTGATTCTCGGGTATTTCAGCGGCATCGCCTCGATGCGAGCTCTCGCCGACCCGATGCTGAGCGAAAATGTCGCCAAGCTCGCGTTTGCGGCTGCCGTTCCCGGCGTCGGCGTCACCTACGCGCGGACAGACATCGGCGGCGGCATCAAGAAACCGCTGGATATCGTGGGCAAGCGGGACTTCTGGCTCGGCGGACTGCGCCCCGACAGCGATCGTGATCTCCGCCTCAGGATGCAGTTCGATCTGCTCAACGTGAAGCACAACTATCAGTCCGGCTTTGCCAGCATCGCCGACGCCCGCCAAGCGTTCCAGCGCGGAGAGATACAGGTGCTGCTGGAAGCATCGACGGCCTACCGGGCATCGATCGAAGGCAATTTCGTCGCCAATGGTCGTGCGATGCCGCTGTGGATCGACCCGCTCGACGACGGCGAGACGTTCATCCGTACGCACGAGCCCGACAAGCCGGCGGTTCCGATCTTCAGCGATGTGCTCGTGCAGGCGCACGGCGCCTTGCCGCAATCCGAGTTGTTCGAAGCCTGGCGGCTCGTCAACCAGATGGGGACGCTGTTCCAGCGAATTCTGCTGCTCGCGCCTGCGACCCCGCCTGCGGCCGTCACCGCTTTGCGCAAGGCGATCGGGCGGTTTGCCGACGATGCCGCCTTCAGAGAGGACGCGCAGAAGTCGATCAAGCAGATTCCGACCTATCTGACGGACTCGAAGACGGCATCGCTGTTCACCCGGGTGGCGTCCCCGTTGCCGGAGCAGCAGGCTTTTCTGCGCAAGTATATCGAGGTCGTCGCACCCGACTACGGCAGGGAGAAAGCCGGCCCGCCGGCGGAGGCGATGAGCAAGCCCGGGCCTTGAGAAGCAGCAGTTCTCATTATGACTTGAGCGGGCAAGGATTCCCACCGGCTGCGAACT
>CAZNMY010000165.1:0-11234 GCA_964574325.1 uncultured Devosia sp.
GGGACGACGACGATCTGCTGCACATCGAGCTTGCCGATCGGATCGGGCTGGTCGGCGGAGACGGCCTGCTCGGGGAGGCTCGCGAAAATCTGCTGCAGGCGGGCGTAGCTGCCGCGCAGAGCGACGATGCGCTTCCACTGGCCGACGACCATCTGCACCGGGGCGAGTGCGCGGCCCATCATGATCGACGAGGCCATCATGACGCCGGGCGAGATGAGCTGCTCGATGGCGAGCCACGCGCCGACACCGAGTAGTGCTGCCTGAACCAGCATGCTGACGAACTTCGAGACCGCGTTGACGGCGGCTACGCGCTCGCTCGTCACGGCTTGTGTGGCCACAACCTCGTTCTGGGTCGCGTTCCACTTTTCGGAGATCGTGTCGCCCATGCCGAGGCCGCGGACGGCTTCGCCGTTCTTCAGCGCGGATGCGGCGAACTGCGATGCTTCGGCGGAAAGCTGTGAGGCGTGGCGGACGCTCGACTTCGTGATGCCTTCGCTGAGCCATGTGAAGATGCACATCGCGACAGCGCCGCACAGGGCGACGACGCCCAGCATCGGATGAAGGAAGAAGCAGAGCAGCACGAACACCGGCGCCCAGGGCACGTCGAACATGGTGGAGACGAGGCCCGAAGAAATCGCCTCGCGCAGCATCTCGGCATCGCGAAGCGCTTGCGGGCCGACGCGGGAGGCGCCGGTCACGTCGGTGCGCATCAGGCCGTCGAACAGCGCGTGGCGGATGATGTCGTCGAACATGATCGAGGCGCGCAACTGGATGCCGGCGCGGACATACTCGAGAAAGCCGTACAGCGCGAGGAACACGACGACGATGATCGTCAGCATCACGAGCGTGCCGGCGTTGCGGCTCTGCATGACGCGATCGGAAATCTGCATCGAGTAGAGCGGCATCGACAGCATCGTCAGGTTGATGAAGATGCTGATGAAGGCGATCGATGCAAACGCAGGCATGCAGGCCTTCATGGCCCGGCTGAGCTGTGTTCCGTCGTTGCGGTTCGACATTCTCGTTCTCCCGTGGGCCGCTCGCTCCGATCCGGCCTTCGATGGAGTGAACGTGCGCGCTTTCCTGCAGAGCCGCTGTCTCCAGCGGTACAGGGTCGCCTCGCGCGATGCGCGCGGGCGTGCCGCGTTCCGGCAGTGACACGTTCCAGCAGCGACACGTTCCAGCAGTGACACGTTCCAGCAGTGACACGTGGGCTGGCGTCGAATTGGTTTTGCAATGTTCCGAGCGGAACAGCCCGGCTTCCGCACCACGGTTAAGTTCCGTTCAGCTTCACCGCACAACGCCACTGCACAGCGGCCGGAAGCAGGAACTTCGTCATCCTTGTTTCAACAGCAATCCTCATCAGGAGATACGACCATGGCCAACATCAATGGCAACAACTCTTCCGAAATCCTGTTCGGTACCAACCAGGCCGACAACATCAACGGCAACGGCGGCAGCGACCGTATCTGGGCGCGTGGCGGCAACGACGAAGTCCATGGCGGATGGGGCAACGACCAGATCCACGGCGGACGCGGCGACGATCGCCTGTTCGGCGAAGCCGGCAACGACAAGATGTGGGGTGATCGCGGCAACGACAGCATGTGGGGCGGGCGCGGAAACGACAGCATGGATGGCGGCTCGGGTAACGACCACATGTGGGGCGGTCGCGGTAATGACGAGATGTGGGGCGGACGCGGCAACGACGACATGCGCGGCGGGCGTGGCAACGACAGCATGGACGGCGGCTCGGGCAATGACCACATGTGGGGCGGTCGCGGCAACGACGAGATGTGGGGTGGCCGCGGCAACGACGAAATGTTCGGCGGCCAGGGCAACGACATCATGAACGGCGGTCGCGGCAAGGACGACATGCATGGTGGTCTCGGCGACGACCGCATGGACGGCGGGCGTGGCAACGACAAGCTGTTCGGTGACGAAGGCAACGACGTGATGAACGGCGGGCGTGGCCGGGATCAGCTCGAAGGCGGCGCCGGCAACGACACCATGGACGGGGGACGCGGCAACGACGTTCTTACCGGCGGACTGGGCGCCGATCAGCTGACCGGCGGCCAAGGCAGCGACACCTACAAGTACGGGGATGTCGCGGAATCGGTGAACGCCGCGGGCCAGTTCGACACGCTCACCGACTTCCAGCTCGGCGCCGACAAAATCGATCTGTCGGGGATCGATGCCAACATCGGCGTCGCTGGAGACCAGGCGTTCCAGTACGTCGCCTACGATCCGAACAAGGCGCTCGAGGTCGGGCAGGTCACGTCGCACTACGACGCGACTCTCGGCAAGACGGTCGTCGAAGGCAACATCGACGCGCTGGGCGACGCGGAGTTCCGCATGGACCTCAACGGCAACGTCGCGCTCGACCAGAACAGCTTCAATCTGTGACGTGACGCGATTTCGTTTCGAGAGAGTTGGAGGCTCGCGGGGAGACCCGCGGGCCTTTGTCGCTACGAAGATCGTGTAACGAAGCCCTGGCGCAGATCGTTGTCGATGGCGGTGCGGGGGCGTTCGGCGGGATTGCCATAGCCGCCGCCGCCAGCGGTTTCGAACGTGACGACGTCGCCGGGCTCGAGCGGGATCTCCGTGCCCTTGAGGACGATGCGTTCGGGAGCGGCCTTCGGCTTGATGACGGCGGTGTTGGGTGCGCCATTGCCACCGCCGGCGATGCCCCACGGCGGGCATTCCGTGCGCTCGCAGTTGATCGTCACTTTGCATGGCACCGCGACCCGATAGGTGAGCCGCACGCCGAGACCGCCGCGGAATTTGCCCGCACCACCGGAGTTTTCGCGCAGAGCATGTTCCTCGACGAGCACGGGGTAGCGGATCTCCTGCAGCTCGACGGGGGAGTTGCGTACGTCGCCCTGGCAGACGGAGACGCTGGCGTCTTCGCCGTCCTCGTTGGGGCGTCCGCCCCAACCGCCGCCGAAGATGTTCATCAACAGGAAGCGCGAGCCGTCTTCGCGATATCCGTAGAACGAGCAGCCGCCCATGTCGCCCTTGTGGGCGGCGGGGACGACATCAGGGAGTGCCGGGGCGAGTGCCTTCAGGATGGTGTCGATGGTCGTCGGCAGCGCGATGCTCCACAACCCGATGGCGGCAGGCGGCTTGGCGTTGACGATGGTGCCTTCGGGGCTGATCACTTCGAGCGCGCGGAAGCAGCCTTCGTTGACGTCGAGATCGGGCGAGGTCAGCGCCTTGAACGCGACGCGGGCCGCCGCGATGCCGCCGGAGAGACCCGAGTTCAGCGGTCCCGGCGTCTGCGGGTTCATCTCGGAAAAATCGACGGTGAGTTTGGGGCCGGCGACGGTAACCTTCACCTTGATGCGCACGGGCTTACCGGTGCGGCCGTCGTTGTCGAGGAAGCTCTCGGCCGTGTAGGTGCCGTCGGGAATCTTCTCGACGACGGCACGAACCTTGGCGTCCGCCTGCTCCCAGATGCGATGGATGGCCTGCTCGACGGTTTCGCGGCCATAGCGCCCGATCAGCTCGGCATAGCGGCGCGAGCCCAACTGGCAGCAGGCGATCTGCGCGCGCATGTCGCCGAGGGCTGCATCGGGGAAGCGGGTGTTGTCGCGCAGGATCTGCCAGAGCGTCTCGTTGCGGCGGCCGGCCTCGTAGATCTTGAGCGAACGCATCTGGATGCCTTCGGCGAACACTTCGCTCGTGGCATAGGAGCCGAAGCCGATGCGCATGCCGCCGATATCGACCCAGTGCGCGCGCGATGCCGCGAAAGCGACGAGCACGCCGTCGACGAAGCAGGGCGCGTAGAGCACGACGTTGTTGAGATGCTGCCCACATACACCGGCGTGGTTCATGATCATCACGTCGCCGGGCTGGAACCCGTCGAGGCCGTAGCGTGCGATGCCGTCCTCGACGGCGACGCCGAGGTCGGCGAGGAAGATCGGGAGGCCGCCGCGGTTCTGCGAGATCATCCGGCCCTGGAGATCGATCAGGCCGCAACAGAAGTCGCGAACCTCGTAGATCATCATGTTGTAGGCGGACTTGCACAGCGCCATCGCCATCTCGTCGGCATAGGCGACGACGGCGTTACGGACGACCTCGACCGTGATCGGGTGGGCGGCAGTAGCGATTGTCATATGGCGCGCAGATCCTCGGCAAGGCGAACTTATTTGCCTGCTTCTTGCAGCTAACGAGTTGGATGGCAAATCGAGTGAGGGTGACTTACTTTCCTGCAAGTGCGTCGCGGACGCGGGCAACGACCTCGGGCGGTGTGGCGTTGAGCTTGACGACGAAGGCGGCGAGGTCCCTGCCGGTC
This sequence comes from uncultured Devosia sp., assembly GCA_964574325.1. Lineage (GTDB taxonomy): Bacteria > Pseudomonadota > Alphaproteobacteria > Rhizobiales > Hyphomicrobiaceae > CAMDPA01. The sequence goes on from CAZNMY010000165.1 coordinate 4,292, forward strand.
ATCGGGGCGACCTCGAGTTTGGACTTCGCGGCTTCGGCAATGAAGGCCGGGTCTTTCATGGTCGCGTCGAAGGCCTGGCGCAGGGCCGTCACGCGTGCTTCGGGTACATCGGGGGGCAAGAAGAACGGCCTGCCGGTTTCCAGCCGCGAGAGCAGCAGCTCCATCGCCTGCCGGTCGGCATCGTTCCTGGCGACGTCGAGCCACATCGGAACGGCTTTCAGCTCCGGGTGCGGGCGCATGCCGAACTGACCGATGAGATTGATCTTCTTCTCCGCGAGCCATTGCGGCTGCAGCGATGTCAGGGACGACCAGTTCACCGCGGCGATGCCGTGAACCTCGCCGCGTTCCATCGCGAGGTGGATCTTCGAGGTCGACTCGTAGCCGTTGACGACACTGAACGAGAAGCCGAACAGCCGGTTGAGCGCGACGGGAAAATCGTTCTGTGACGAGCCGGGCGCCTGACTGCCGACGACGAATTTGGTTTTGCGGATGTCTTCGATGGTCTTGATCGGCACGTTGGCCCACGCATACGTGACCTGGGTTTCACGGTTGCTGGAACCGAGCCAGTTCAATCTGGCGGGATCGAAGCGGGCCTGCTCGGGCGTCAGAAGCCGCGCGGTCGGGATGCCCTGGTGGGACACGCCGATCGCGGTGCCGTCCTTCGGGCCATTGTTGTAGAGCGCGTGGGTCATCGTCAGGCTGCCCGCACCGGGCTGGTTCTGCACGACGATCTGGGGTTTGCCGGGGATGTGATTGCCGATGTGGCGGGCGACGATGCGGGCGTTGATGTCATACCCGGAGCCGACGCCGACACCGACGACGAGGCGGACGGTCTTGCCGGTATAGAAGGCGGCGACCTCGTCGTGTTGCGCGAATGCCGGCGCCATCGCTGCCGTCACCGCCGATGTTGCGGTCGCCGCGGCCAAACCGATCGCCGCGAACTTGCTCTTCGTCGTCTCCATTTGGCGCTTCCTCAGTCGTTGTCGTTTCAATCGTCGGCGGTCGTTTCGGGCAATGGAACCCTGGCCTCGTCAGCGAGCCTGATGGTGATGTCAAGCAAGGCTTCGATATCGCGGCGCGCGATGCTGCGGGTGATGAAGACGAGCCGGGAGGTTCGTTCACCGGATGGCCAGCTTTCGAGTTCCACGGGTTCGGCGGTGAGGTGCTGGACCTGATGCACGACGACCGGGCCCTTGCATCCCTTGATGTCGAGCAGACCTTTCGCGCGAAGAATGTCGTGGCCGCGCAGGCGTGCCAGCAGTTCCAGGGCCTGCTCGACCGCGATCCAATCGAGCGGCTTGTCGAAACGGATCGTGAAGCTCTCGACGTCGGCGGCGTGGTGGCCGCGCTCCCGTGGGGGATAGACCGGCTCGGTGAGCTGGGCGTTGTCGGCGAGGATCGCCTGCGGCGGGAGCTTGCCGTTGTCGGCGCGAATGAATTTTGCAGATGGGTTCAGCGCCAGCAACTCGGCCTCGAAGTTCCGCGCTGCTTCATCGCCGGCGAGATCGACCTTCGTCAGAATCAAGCGGTCGGCTACAGCGATCTGGCGGCGCGCTTCGGGGGCCTCGTCGAGCGTACGGGAGCCGAGCACCGCGTCGATCACAGTGACGACGGCCTGGAGATGGATCTGGCTCGCGAGGCCGCGGTCGGCCGTCAGCGTCTGCAGAATCGGCACGGGATCGGCGAGGCCGCTCGTCTCCAGAATGATCTGCTGGAACGGAGGCAGCTCTCCGCGTGCGCGCTCTGCCAGCACCTCGACCAGCGTCTTCTGAAGATCGGAGCGCAAGGTGCAGCACAGGCAGCCGTTGCCCATCAGCACGGTGGCGTCGCCGCCCGTCTTCAGAAGCGCATCGTCGATGCCGACCTCACCGAACTCGTTGACGATGACGAGCGTGTCGGCGCCTTCGGGCTGGCGCAGGAGATCGCGGATGAGGGTCGTCTTGCCGGCGCCGAGAAAGCCGGTCACGACGACGAGGGGCACGCGTGCGCCGCGCGGTGAGCGCAGTCGGCGGCCGAACGGGCGGTGGTCGCCAGCGTCGAAGGTTCGGGTGAGGAGGTCCATGGCCGCTGACTAACACCCGGCGGATGTCCGGTCGAGATGGCGCAGCATGGTGGGCACTGACTTAAGGACGACAATCGGGTTGCGCGCCACAACACAACCCGACTTGCTCAACCCGACTTGCAGTCAAAACTGCCTGTTGAGCTTACTGGCTCCCGGTCGGGCTACCTCCTGCACCTGCAGGATTGCCGCCCGGCGTTATGCCGCCTGCGCCGGCACCGGATACCCCTGAGGACGAGCCCGAGGCTCCGGTGCCCGGCCGATTCGGATTGCCCGGACCTGGGAGTGTCCCAGTGGTCGTCGGAGGAAGTTCGCGCCGAAGCTCGACGCAGGCAGCGCTTCCAGGCCGCTGAGAGCATTCGGTCTCCAGCTGCGCTTTTTCCCGCACGCTCGTCTGTGCGACAGCGACACTCGGAACAGCGGCAACGATGAGTGCAGTCAAGAGGATCTTGCGCATGATTCACCTTTATCTCGAGTTGGTACTCGAGTGGAAACGAATGCGCTGCGGAAGGGTTCCTAACCTGACGGTTGCGAAAAAAGCTTTGTCGGTTGGAACTTTCCAGGAGTTCTGCACGGCTCTCGGCGTCGCCGTGGGGTCAGACCCGCAGGGTCTGACCCCATCGAGATCAGAACGTCGGCTCGAGGATGTAGAGGCCGCCGGTGAAGCGGTCGACGCAATAGACGATCCGGCGCTCGTCGACGAAGCAGTCGTTGATCTGGATGGCGCCGATCTTGGAGCCGTTCGGGGCCGGCGGGATGAAGGTGCCGACCGTCTCAGGGCGATAGGGATTGGAGATGTCATAGGCGACGAGGCCACCGCCGAAGTGGGTCGTGAAGATGATGTCCTCGGAATGGAACGAGGTCGGCAGCTCCAGGTTCTCGTGCATGTTGTGTGCGCCGAAGCGGCCGCCGCGATGGGCGAACTCGTCGAAGCTCGGTGGCGGGCAGGTTGCGATCGGAACCGGATTGTTCTCGTCGCGGATGTCGAGAATCCATACGAACTTGGGCCAGTCCTTGGCGCCGTCCACGGTCGACTCGTCGGCGACGACCGCGAGGCCGCGCTTGAACAGCGGGATCATGGTGTGCGTAAAGCCGGTGTAGGGCGGCGAGTTGTCCCACCGCGATATCGGCTTCGGGTTCGCCTTGTCCTTGATGTCCATGATCAGCATGCCGCCGTCGAGATAGGCGAGGTAGCAGCGATCCGGGTGGCTCGGATAGACGTTGGTGTTGTGCGCGCGGAAACCCTTGTCGAGCGCCGGCTTCTCGTGGCGCTTGATCGGCTCCTCGCCCTTCTTCGTGCCGGGCATCCACCAGCGGCCGACCTCGGTCGGCTTCGACGGGTTCCTCACGTCGATGATCTGGTAGCACTGGTCGTCGAGCTCGTGGCCTGCCTCGAAGTCAGGTGCGCCGGCGGCCATGTGGACGTACTCGCCGTCGCAGAACCACAGAACGTGGACGCCGCGCGAGTGCGGGCCGGAGCGATCGAAGAATGCGATCGACTTGGGGTTCTCGGGCTTGGATATGTCGAAAAGCTCCATGCCGGCGGGCTTCTGGCCTTGCTTCTGCGTCTGATAGGCGACGGCCATGATGTTGCCGGACACTTCCAGCGAGTTCGAGCGCATGTGGCTGGTCGGCAGGTTCGTCTGGACGACGACCTTGGGGTTCTTCGGGTCGGTCACGTCGACGCCGGTGAAGTTCTTCGGCGCGCTCTCGTGGGCGAGCCAGAGGATGCGGCGGCCGTCCGGCGCGATCTGGATGGACATGCCCTCGCCCATGCCACCGAAGCCGTCGAGCTGGTGGTTGGCGAGCAGCTTGAAGTTGTGAACGAGTGTTCCGTTGCCTTTGGCCAAGTTCGTTTCCCCTGGTGCTGGTTATGCTGGCTCGTCGGTGTGATTTGTCACGAGGCCGAACTATATAGACCGCTGCCGGCGGAGGCGAAAGTGAAAGTCACCGGTTCGGCCGGGCGGAGGCGGACAGTACAGCGGATAGTGTAAGTGGCTTGTCTCACCATTGTTTTCTGATAGTGAAAACCAAGTCGGCCGATGCTTCCAAGATGGTACGGGCTCAGCTATAGACGGCTGCTCCTCGATGTTTACTGCCGGGCCGAGGTTGCCTCAGCCGATGGCGCACAAGGTTCTCGACGCATGAAGATGTTGCTGCTCGCCTCGGCGGGAGGCGCAATAGGCGCGGGGACCAGATATGCCATTTCGGCGTGGTTCGTTTCCAAGGGGCTGACCGGGTTTCCCTGGGCTACGCTGTTCATCAATGTCTCGGGATCGGCGCTGATGGGGCTCACCGTGGGCCTGTTGATGTCGCGGGCGGAACTTCCCGTCGAGGCGAGGGTGTTCCTCGCGACGGGCATTCTGGGCGGCTACACCACGTTTTCTGCGTTCTCGCTCGAGATCTGGCAGATGTTCGAGCGTGGTGAAGCAGGGCTCGCCGCCGTCTACATCGGCGGGTCGGTCGTACTTTCGATCGCCGGTCTCGCCGGTGGAATTTTCGTCGCACGTTGGATCGTTTCATGAGCGCGCCGGTAGAAACTCTCGAAGTGAAGCGCGACGAGGCCGGGATGCGGCTCGACCGCTGGTTCCGGCTGTATTTTCCAACGGTGGGCAACAGCTATCTGCAGAAGCTGCTACGCTCTGGCCAGGTGCGGGTCGATGCCAAGAAGGTGCAGGCGAATGCGCGGCTCGAGGCGGGGTCGCACGTTCGGGTGCCGGCCGTCGTGCGCGAACCGGCCAAGGCGAAGCCGTCGCTGAAGCCGCCGCCGGGTCTGTCCAAGGCCGACCGCGATTTCATCGAGCGGATGATCCTCTATGAGGACGACTACGTGGTGGTGCTCGACAAGCCGTTCGGCATCGCGGTGCAGGGCGGCACGGGGACGACGCGGCATCTCGACGGGCTGCTGGCGGGCATGGCGGATCGTTTCGGCGACCGGCCGCGGCTCGTGCACCGTCTCGACCGCGATACGACGGGCGTGCTGCTCGTCGCCAAGACGCGTGAAGCGGCCGCAAGGCTCGGCCGCGTGTTCCAGACGAGATCGGCGGCGAAGACCTATTGGGCGCTCATTCGCGGCGTGCCGAAGCCGCCGCAGGGCAAGGTCGAGGCGGCGCTGGTGAAGGCGTCGGGACCTGACGGCGACCGGGTGCGCAAGGCGCAGCCCGGCGAGCAGGAAGTCGCGATGCACGCGACGACGCACTACTCGGTGATCGACCGGGTCGCGCACAAGGCGTCGTGGGTGTCGCTGAAGCCGGTGACGGGACGGCAGCATCAGCTGCGCGCTCACATGGCGCTGATCGGACATCCGATCGTCGGCGACAACAAGTACGAGGACGGGCTCGAGCCGCTGAGCGAGAGCATCGAGCAGAAGCTGCATCTGCATGCGCGCCGGCTGGTGCTGCCGCATCCTTTCGATCCTGGCAAGAAGATCGACGTAACGGCCAAGCTGCCGCCGCACATGAAGAAGACGTGGTCGCTGCTCGGGTTGGATGAGGGTCGGTACGAGGAGAAATAGGTCGGTTCACGGCGTCATGGGGTCAGACCCTGCGGGTCTGACCCCATGGCACAGAATGCTCAGCCCAACAGTTTTGCATAGGCCCCGGCGGTCTGCCCATCGACTCCGGCGCTCACGAAGCTCGAATAGTTGGCTTCGCTCGATGCCGGGCCGAACATGTCGAGAATGGTGCTCGTCTTCAGCCATGCAGGTGCGGGGGCACCCGAAAGATAAGCTGCAGCGCTCGACCAAGGCCAATTTTCCGGGCGGGTTGCGAGCCCTGCCTCGACGGGATTGAGATGGATGTATCGACTGACACGTACGAGATGGGCGTCATCTTCGATGTCGATCGATAGGAACCGTCCCTTGAAAATTGGACCATCGCGTCCGCGTGCATAGTTCATATGCTGGGTGTATCTGCTCGCGAGCCATTGCATGCCTTCCGACAGGCGGCCCTCTCGGCTCAGCACGAGTAAGTGGTAGTGATTGCCGAGCAGGCAATATCCATGAATATCGAGTGCCGTCCGCGATGCTGCTTGGGTCAAGTAATTCAGGAAAATGGTGCGGTCGTCGTCACTCTGAAAGATTTCAGCGCGCGCCACGCCACGATTCATCACGTGGTGCCATGCGCCTGGGTAATCTTCTCGCAATCGACGTGGCATCGGTGCGCCTCGTTTGCGGTGATGCCATGGGGTCAGACCCGCGGGGTCTGACCCCGGCGCAGTGAAGCGCTCGGGATCGTCGGGGTCAGACCCTGTGGGTCTGACCCCAATCGAGCGACCTAGGTCACTCGATCCCCAGCTTCCGCTTCAGCACGTCGTTCACCGCGGCAGGGTTCGCCTTGCCGCCGGACTGTTTCATCACCTGGCCGACGAACCAGCCCATGGTCTTCGGGTTCGCCTTGACCTGCTCGACCTGCTTGGGGTTCGCCGCGATGATCTCGTCGACGACCTTCTCGATGGCGCCGGTGTCGGTCACCTGTTTCATGCCGCGCTTGTCGACGATCTCGGCGGGATCGCCGCCTTCGGACCACACGATCTCGAACAGATCCTTGGCGATCTTGCCCGATATCGTCCCGATCGCGATCAGGTCGAGGATCGCGCCGAGTTGGGCTGCCGAAACAGGCGAGGCCGCGACCTCCAAGCCTTCCTTGTTCAGGCGGCCGAACAGGTCGTTGATGACCCAATTGGCAGCAGTCTTGCCGTCGCGGCCTTTTGCAACGCTCTCGAAGAACTCCGCGTTCTCGCGCTCGGCGACCAGCACATCGGCGTCGTAGACCGACAGGCCGTACTGCTTGACGAAGCGCTGGCGCTTCTCGTCGGGCAGCTCGGGCAGGCCCTTCTTCAAGCTGTCGACGTAGCCCTGCGTCATCTCGAGCGGGAGCAGATCGG
>CAZNMY010000166.1:0-11046 GCA_964574325.1 uncultured Devosia sp.
TGACGGTTGCGCGCGGTGAGAAGATCGTGATCTGCGGCCCGTCGGGCTCCGGCAAGTCGACGCTGATCCGTTGCATCAACCGGCTGGAGGAGCATCAGTCCGGACGGATCGTCGTCGATGGGGTCGAGCTGACCAACGACGTCCGCAACATCGAGGCGATCCGCTCGGAGACCGGCATGGTCTTCCAGCAATTCAACCTGTTCCCCCACCTGACCGTTCTCGACAACCTCTGTCTCGCGCCGATGTGGGTGCGCAAGATGCCCCGCGCCGCCGCCGAGAAGATCGCGCTGCAATACCTCGAGCGCGTCCGCATCCCCGATCAGGCGCACAAGTATCCGGGTCAGCTCTCCGGCGGCCAGCAGCAGCGCGTCGCCATCGCCCGCGCGTTGTGTATGAACCCGCGCATCATGCTGTTCGACGAGCCGACCTCCGCACTCGATCCCGAGATGATCAAAGAGGTGCTCGAGGTGATGATCGAGCTGGCGGGCTCCGGCATGACCATGTTGTGCGTCACCCACGAAATGGGGTTCGCCCGGCAAGTGGCTGATCGCATCGTGTTCATGGACAACGGCGAGATCGTCGACGACGCCCCACCCGAGGAATTCTTCAACAACCCGAAATCGGAGCGCACGCGTCAGTTCCTCGCCCAGATCCTGAACCACTGACCTGGATGCCGCGTGCCCGGGTCTCGCATCACTTCCGTACTTCCGTCGAAAACAAGCCTCCGTCGAAAACGATAAAGGGATCACAGTCGGCCATGTTCAAACGAAGCCTGATAGCAGCAGCGGCTGCACTGCTCGGCATCAGCCTCGCTGCCCCCGTGATCGCCGGCGCACGGCTCGACGCGGTCAAGACACGCGGCCAGCTCGTCTGCGGCGTCAACACCGGCCTCGCCGGTTTCGCGCTCGCCGACAGCACGGGCAGATGGACCGGTATCGACGTCGACCTCTGCCGCGCGATCGCCGCTGCCATGTTCGCCGATGCGGAGAAGGTCCGCTACGTCCCCCTCAACACCCAGCAGCGCTTCACCGCATTGCAGACGGGCGAAATCGACATCCTCTCTCGCAACACGACGTGGACGCTGTCGCGCGATACCCAGCTCGGGCTCAACTTCGCGGCTACACTCTACTACGACGGCCAGGGCTTCATGGTTGCCAAGAAGCTCGGCGTGAAAAGCGCCAGGGAACTCGACGGCGCCGCCGTCTGCGTGCAGCCGGGAACCACCACCGAGCTCAACCTCGCCGACTACTTCCGCGCCAACAACATGAAGTTCAAGCCGGTCGTGATCGAGAACCTGCAGGAGGTCAACGCAGCGTTCTTCTCCGGGCGTTGCGACGTGCTCACCACGGACGCTTCCGGCCTCGCCTCGATCCTGACGAAGGACGCCCCCAACAAAGGCGCCGATCACGTCATCCTGCCCGAGCTGATCTCCAAGGAGCCACTCGGCCCCGCCGTCGCTCAGGGCGACGAGCAGTGGATCGACATCGTCCGGTGGACGATCTTCGCCCTGCTCGAAGCCGAGGAATACGGCATCACGTCGGCCAATGTGGAGCAACTCGCGAAGACCACGACCAACCCGAATGTCGCCCGCATCCTCGGCAAGACGCCCGGCATGGGAAAAGCGATCAACCTTCCCGAGGACTGGGTGGTGCGCGCGGTGAAGGCGGTCGGCAACTACGGCCAGATGTGGGACCGCCACATCAAGCCGCTCGGCCTGCCGCGCGGGCTCAACAACCTCTGGAACAAGGGCGGCCTGATGTACGCCCCGCCCATCCGATGACGCTGAGCTGGAATGGGGTCGGACCCTGCGGGTCTGACCCCGATCGCACAGCAATCGTGGGCGCTCGTGGATGACGGCCGGATCAGGCATGAAGAGTAGTGGCAAGATCTCGGGGTCAGACCCGCAGGGTCTGACCCCAGCGCGTGCACCACCCCGTTCGTTCTACGACAAGGACGTCCAGGCCATCGTCTGGCAGGCCGTCTTCCTGATCGCCGTCGCAGGCGTCGCCTGGTATCTGTACCGCAACACGATAAACAATCTGACCGCCCGCAACATCAAGACAGGCTTCGACTTCCTCGGCAGCGAAGCCGGCTTCGAAATCGGCGAGACGCTGATCGCGTATTCGCCTGCCGCCACCTACACCCGCGCCCTCGCCGTCGGCTTCCTCAACACGCTGCAGGTCGCCGTCATCGGCATCGTGCTGGCAACCCTGCTCGGCATCGCCGTCGGCATCGGCTCGCTGTCGAAGAACTGGCTCGTCGCGAAACTGACCGCCGGCTACATCCATTTTCTGCGTAACATCCCCGTCCTCCTGCAGATCGTGCTCTGGTACACCATCCTGATCTCCGAGCGCTTCCTGCCCGGACCGCGGCAGGCCGAATCCTTCCTCGGCATCTTCGCCACCCAGCGCGGCGTCTATTTCCCGGTGCCCCAGGCTCACGCCGGGTGGACCGCAGCGCTCGTCGCGTTCCTGCTCGCCGCGATCGCGATGACGATGATGGCGCGATGGAACGCGAAACGCCGCGAGGAAGAGGGCACGGCACGCCCCCTTCTGCTGCCCGGCGCGGCGCTGCTGATCGGCGCGCCCCTCCTCGCATGGGCCCTCAACGGCGCCCCGACCGCGATCGACTGGCCCGCGCTGCGCGGCTTCAACCTCGCAGGCGGCGCGCGCATCACGCCTGAATTCGCCGCCGTCCTGTTCGGCCTCACCGTCTACACGTCGGCGTTCATCGGCGAGATCGTCCGCTCCGGCATCATGGCCGTGCCGAAGGGCCAGACCGAAGCCGCCCGCGCACTCGGCCTCCAGCCCGGCGTCATCCTCCGCAAGGTCGTTCTTCCGCAGGCCATGCGCGTGATCGTGCCGCCGCTGACCAGCCAATACCTGAACCTGACGAAGAACAGCTCGCTGTCGGTCGCGGTCGGCTATCCCGATCTCGTCAACGTCGCCAACACCACCATCAACCAGACCGGGCAGGCCATCGAAGGCGTCACGATCATCATGATCGTGTATCTCGCCACCAGCCTCGCCACGTCCGCGTTCATGAACTGGTACAACAAGCGCATCGCGCTGGTGGAGCGCTGACATGAAAGCGCCGCTCACTCCCGCCGATCGCCCGAGCTACATCGTCTGGCTCCGCACCAATCTTTTCTCGAGCTGGCTGAACGGCGCGCTGACGCTGCTGATCTTGCTCGCGCTGGCGTGGATCGTGCCCAAGATCATCGCGTGGGCGTTTCTCAACGCGGTGTTCGCTCCAGACCCGCAAGCCTGCCGCGCCGCCAAGGGCGCATGCTGGGGCTTCATCGTCGAGAAATTCCGGCTGATGACCTTCGGCACCTACCCCTACGAGGAGCAATGGCGACCGCTCGCCGTGACGATCCTGCTGCTGTCGCTGATCGGCGCGACGATGAGCATGCGGTTGTGGAGCCGTCTTCTCGTCATCGCCTGGGTGATCTGCGTTCCCCTCATGTGGATCCTCATGCGTGGCGGTGTGCTGGGCCTGCCGCTCGTCGAAACCGACAAATGGGGCGGGCTTCCCCTCACGCTGATCCTGTCGGCGAACGGCATCGTGTTCTCGTTCCCACTTGCCGTTGCGCTGGCGCTCGGGCGCCGATCCGAATTGCCGGTGATACGGGCGATTTCTGTCGCCTACATCGAGATCGTCCGCGGTGTGCCGCTGATCACCGTGCTGTTCATGGCGAGCCTGATGATCCCGCTGTTCCTGCCCGAGGGGATCACCATCGACAAGCTGCTGCGCGCGCAGATCGGCTTCATCCTGTTCGCCGCAGCCTACGAAGCCGAGGTGATCCGCGGCGGGTTGCAGGCCGTGCCGAGAGGCCAGTATGAGGCCGCCGACGCGCTCGGCCTCTCGTATTGGCAGAAGATGAGCATGATCGTGCTGCCGCAGGCGCTGAAGGTCGTGATCCCGCCGATGGTCAACACGTTCATCGGCTTCTTCAAGGACACGAGCCTCGTCATCATCATCGGCTTGTTCGACCTGCTGGGCGCGGTGCGTCTGGCTTCGAGCGACGTCGAGTGGCGCATCTTCTACGTTGAAGGCCTCGTGGTCGTCGGCATCGTCTACTTCGTGTTCTGCTACACGATGGCCGTCTACGCCCGCCGCCTCGAAGCCCGCCTCGACACGACGACGGGCCGGTAAACAACTTTCGACAAAGTGACCGCTAAGAGCGGATCGTATCCACGAGCACGCGCCCCCCCGCCTTCGCCTGCGACCAGATCCGACCGAGATCCCACGCTCGCTCGGCGTCGCGCAGCGTGCGGACGAGGCGCGCGCGCTGCGCCTCCGGCAGGCGATCCGAGATCGCAGCCCAGATAGCATCGACGTTGTAGGTGGCGGCCGTCGCCGCAAGGCTGCACGGAATGACGTCATGCGGCGCGAAGCCGAGATCGCCCGCCGCGGCCTCCACCGCCGCCCGGATCGATGCCGCCTTCGCCGACGCCTCGTCATTGAGATCGTAAGGCGGAGCCCACTCGTTGAAGGGACGGAGCCGGTCGACGTGCGTCAGCACGAGAAGCATCGGCGGCAGCCGCCTGTCGGGCCGGCTCGCGAAGTGCTCACGCACAGCTGCAAGCGCCCGCTTGTCGATGTCGCGATCCGCCCGATTGGCCGGCGCCACCCAGATCAGCAGATCCGCACGCAACGCTTCCTCGAAGAAACGCGCCCCCGGCGGCTCGCCCGCGGCAAGCCCGGGACTGTCGACGATCAGCGCCGCCGGCAGCCCGTCCCGCTCCAGCCTGTAGGGCGCGAACCGCGCCGTAGCCGGCAGCGCGTCGACTGCCGCGCGAACCTCGCGGCCGAGCGCATTGACGAGGCTCGACTTGCCCGCACTCACCTGCCCCGCGACCAGCAACCGCAGCGGCTCCGCCAACGGCGTGTCCGCTGCCGCGAGATCCTTTCCGGAGCCCGCCGACACATGCCCCTCGACGATGTCGGCCGTCAGCCGCAGCCGCCCGCCGTAGAGATCGATCGCCGCCCGTCCCACTTCCTCCACGAAAACGGTAGAGAGCTTGCGCGCGATATGGCTCCGGCTCCACGCCATCAGCTCTTTGCTGACGCGTTCGCGCACCTCGTTGGCGATCGCCGAGGCGGGATTGACCATCCGCAACACCCGCCACACGCTCCACGCCTGCTCGGCCACCTCGATCGCGCCGCGCCAGCCATAGAGCGTGCGAATCTGCGCCAGCGTCAGCCGGTCGGACAACGGCACGCTCTCGCGAACGAACGTGTTCAGCCGGCCCGACACTCGGTTGACGAGGGCGAGAGCCTCCGGCGCAGTGAATTGCAGCAGCGGGTCCTTGCGCTCCGGATGCAGCGCCGTCGCCACCGCCTCCACGGTCCGCTGCCCCAACTCGATCACGTCGGCGCGCGTGGCGATCTTGTCGGGATCGACGGTCTCGGCGATGCCGCGCACCCGCGCCCACGCGGCCTGCTCGGCCGGCGTCCAGCTCTCGTCCCCGGCCGACGTCGTAACCGGCTCCGCGTGGCTGGTATCCAGTGCTGCATCGTCGGCGCTCGCGCTCGACGCCGGCTTCACCGACGACAACAGCCAGCGCTGAACGCCCCAGGCGGCGAGCGTCGACACACATGCCCCCAGAGCCCACCAGGGCAACAGCCCCCGTTCCCACAGCCACAGAGAACCGAGCGGAACGAGCGACAGCATCGGCAGTGACAGCCCGATGCCGACCAGCGTCCATCGCAATATCCTGATCGCCGAGCTGTCTTTCTTCACGGCGTCCGCCCCGGAAACCGCTCGGCTCCCATCTTGAAGGCGCCGCGCAACGCTTCCTCGTAGGTCTCCTTCACGCCGCTCGTTCCTTCACCGCCGTCGCGGCGCCGCTCGAGATAGACCTGCGCCGCCTTGCCCAGCGCATAGGTCGTTGCAAAGCTCATCGCAGCCGCAGCCGCAGCGCCAGCCGTCTGCCCATAGACCGGAATGAGCTTGGCCAACTGCCGCGCCCCGAACGTCGTCGCCATCCGCGTCAGCACGCCCGCCCCCAGCGCGCCTGCGAGTTCGCCGAGCATCCGCCGGTCCCAGGCGACGCCGTGAACATCCGCGAGACTGTGCAACAGCTTCGCCTGAATGGCCGGCACCGCAACAGCCCCCGCCACCGGAAAAGCATCGGCCGCGCCGGCCGCCATCGCATACCCCAGGATCTGCTGCCCCGCCCGGCGCTTCAGGTCGACCCGGGTGTCCCCGGCTTCGATTGCGGCGACGACGGCATCGGGCGCAATCCGCACGAGCGCTGCATGCAGCGCCTCGATCCCATAGAGTGCAGGCGCGAGACCGTCGTCCTCACGCGTGAAATCGAGCGGCACGAACGCGACCGCGCCCCGCCCCGGAACCTGTGCCAATTGCTCGCGCTGCCACGCCAGCATCCGCCCGAGATCGCCGGGCAGCGCCACCGTCGGGTGGCCATCCCCGTCGAACGGATAGGGCACGATGTGCCCCGCGCCGTGCATGTAGCCTTCGTGAAGGGACGTCTGCGCGACCAGGATCGGCCAATCCGGCTTGCGCGCCCGCACCGCCGCGACGACATCGAGCACCGCATCCTGCGCCGCATCGGTCGCCTTCATGACGACGAGCAGCAGTTGCGCCTGCGCCTCCGCGAACGCGATATCGGCCTGGTGATCGTATGCGGCCTCGCCGATCCCGCGCGTATCGAGAAACCGGATCACCGGCGCTTCGGCGGGATGTTCGAAAATTCGCGCGGTCGCGGTGCAGGCTTTGAATCCGCTGCCGATCTCTGCTTCGCTCGCACCGGTCAGCCCACGAACGATCGAGCTCTTGCCTGATTGTACCTTGCCGAGCAGCCACACGACCGGAGCAGCAGCCGCCGCTCTCGAGGCGATCTCGGCCTCGGCGACAGGATCGCGCGCGCGCGCACTCGCCGCTTTCCACACGTCCCCCAACGACGTGGAAAGGGACGCGGAGAGTCGCTTCGTCAACGATCCCGGCTCGTTCGGTTCATCGCTCATCGGCACTCAATATAGGACCGGCTTACGCCGAACGGTATGCCCCCGAGACAACAATCCCGATCTCTCCCACTTCGGAAACACGAATCTCGTCCGCATCGACATGGGTCGAATACCGCCGAAATCGCCGAGCCGAGGAGTGCACCGGATGGGACACTGCCATGAAATCCCCAACGGCCGACGAGGTTCAACCTTGAAGTCGAGCAACAATTCATGGCCTATGGCGACAAACATATTGAATTAAACGACGGCTATTTTGTTGCCCGGCTATTGACGGCGAGACCCACCAGCCCAGCATTACGAAAGCCCTCGGAACATGCCGCTTCGTCATGCATTAGCCAGTTTGATCCTCGCTTCAGCGGCGATCCAAGCGCAGACCGCGCTCGCGCGCGATGCCGTGGAAGCCCGGTTCTTCAAGGACAAGACGGTCCGCATCGTCGTCGGGTATGGAGCCGGCGGCGGCTTCGACGCTTACGCCAGAATGATCGCCCCCTATCTGGCGAAGGCGATCGACGCGACCGTCATCGTCGAGAACATGCCGGGTGCCGGCGGCATCGCCGCCCTGAACCGCACAGCCTTATCGCCCGCCGACGGCCTCGTTCTGCAACTCGTCAACGGCACCGGCGCGGCACTCTCGCAGCTTTCCGACATCCCAGCGGTCCGCTACGACGTTCTCGAACTGTCCCACCTCGGAACGATCGCCGTTTCACCGTGGATGTGGATGGTCGGCCCCAACTCGACCATCCGCACGGCCAACGACGCGATGAAGCCGGGCGTATCGCTTTCCTGGGCCGCCAGCGGACCCACCGATGGCCTCGCGGACGGCGCCTCTTTGACCTGCGCGGCTCTGAAAATCGATTGCCACGTCGTCCTGGGCTACAAGGGCACCAACGACGCCTCGATCGCCGTCATACGTGGCGAGATCGACGCGATCTACATTTCCGACACTTCGGCCAACCGGATGGCGAAATCCGGAAATGCCCGCGCCGTCGCAACCATCGGCCGCACGCGGTCGATCTTCTTTCCCTCGACACCGCTGATCTCCGAGACGACGCCCCTCGACCGCGATGGCGCTTGGATCTTCGATTTCCGCGCCGCCGCCGACGACCTCGGCCGCATCCTCGTCGCCCCACCGGGCATGCCACCGGGTCGCCTCGAATTTCTGCGCACGGTGCTGAAAACGACCCTCACCCATCCCGCGCTGGCTGCCGAGGCCGCCCGCACCCAGCGCAACATCGGCTATCTCGATGCGAACATCACGCTGGCTAATGTCCGCAAGGTGCTCGCCGAGCCGACGCCCGAGCAGAGGGCCCGCATCAAGGGGATCATCGCCAAGTCGCGATGACCGTCCCCTTCATCACTGGGCAGCAACGGCACGCGGCGCCCCTGCCGACGGCTGCCAGCGGTCATCCTCCCGGCGGGGCCGCCCGAGCCGCCACATCAGCCAGATCACGATCGTGCCGTTGACGAGGTTCCAGATGATCCCGTGCACGAATGCTGCCTGATACGAATTCGTGAGGTCGTAGATCTTACCCGACGACCAGCCGCCGACAGCCATCCCGACCAGCGTCGCAAACAGCACGAACCCGATCCGGTAGCCCGCCTCCCGTGCCGGAAAATACTCACGCACGATGATCGTGTAGCTCGGCACGATCCCCCCCTGGAAGAGTCCGAACATCGCGGAGATCACATACAGCGACGCAAGCCCGTCGAACGGCAGATAGAGGAGCAGCGCCAGCCCCTGCAGCACCGATCCGCCCAGGAGCGTGGCCAGTCCACCGATGCGGTCGCAGATCCAGCCCGACACCAGCCGGCTCACCACCCCCATCGCCATCATCAGCGACAGCATTTGCGCACCGCGCGACGGGCCGTATCCCAGGTCACCGCAATAAGCCACGAGGTGCACCTGCGGCATCGCCATCGCCATGCAGCAGGCAAAACCCGCGATCGACAGCAGCACCATCATCATACCCGGCGATACCGCCTTGGCCCCGATCTCCGGGATGGCAATACCATCTGCTGAATAAACGGTGGCCGGCGGCGGCGGAGCGGATCGCCGCATCAGGAGCGCCAGCGGCAACATCGCCAGCATGCAGAACAGGCCGATTCCGATATGCGTCGCTCGCCAGCCCTGCGTCTCGATGAAATGCTGCACCACCGGCGGCCACACCGTACCGGCAAGGTAGTTGCCGCTCGCGCATATCCCGATCGCGAGCCCGCGCCGCTTGACGAACCAGCGCGAGATATCGGCCATCAGCGGCCCGAACACCGTGGCGCTGCCCAGGAGCCCGATCAGCAGCCCCTGCGCCAGCGTGAACTGAAAGAGGCTCTGCGACAGTCCCGCGGCGCTGTAACCGATGCCGAGCATGACCGCACCGATCAGAACCGGCGGGAAAATGCCCACCCGGTCGGACAGGCGCCCCATCAGGATGCCACCGAACCCGAAGCCCAGCATGATCGCGGCATAGGGCATCGACGCCGCCCCCCGCGAGACTCCGAACTCCGCCTGGACGGCAGGCAGCGCCACCGCGAACGACCACATCCCCACGCCACCGATGGTGCCGAGCGCCAATCCCGCCGCGAGGCGCACCCAGGCAAAGCCGCCGTCGATGTCGGGATGTGTAGCCCCGGCGCGCTCGCCGCTGGCCCGCTCGGTCTCGAGATGTCCGCTGGTCATGATCTCGTCGGGTCGCTGCCGGATAAAGAGGCACCGACCTAATCAGACTTGCCCGCCGACGCCAACCGCATCGGCCAGTCTTTCCCACGCGACAGGGATGCAGAAAGAAGCGGACGCGCCGAACGCCGTGCGTTCAATTCTCGCGCGTGACCGCGCTCTCGTGCCAACGCCGCAGCAGCAGGTGCGAGATCCACGACGTGATGAGAAAGATCACGATGCCGCTGAGCGAGATCAGCAGCAGTGCCGCGAACATGCGGGGGATCTTGAGTTGGAAGCCCGCTTCCAGGATCGAGTAGGCGAGGCCGGATGCCGTCCCGCCTGTGCCCGCCACGAACTCCGCGACAACCGCGCCGATCAGCGCGAGCCCACCTGAAATCTTCATTCCGCCGAGAAAATACGGCAACGCTGCGGGAAGACGCAGATACCACAGCGTCTGGCCGCGCGAGGCGCCATAGAGCTGGAACAGGTTGATCAGGTTGTGATCGACCGAGTTCAGCCCGAGGATCGTGTTCGACAGGATCGGAAAGAACGCCACGATCCACGCGCAGATGAACAATGACAGCGGGATGTTGTTGTTCGTCCAGATGATGATCAGCGGAGCGATCGCCACGATCGGCGTCACTTGCAGGATCACCGCGTAGGGAAACAGCGACATCTCCAGCCACTTCGACTGCGTGAACAGCACCGACAGCAGCACCCCCACGAGCACCGCGCCGGCCAGCGCCGCCAGCGCGATCTTCAGCGTGATCCACAGTGCGCCCGACAGCAGCGCCCAGTCTGTGAAGACGGTCTCGATGATCTTCGCCGGCCCCGGCATCACGTAGGAGGGAATGTCGCGCAGATACACGACGGCCTCCCACAGGAACAATGTGATGAGCCCGATCACCACGGGCGCGATGATCGACGGCCATCGGCTCGCCGGCAGGCCGAGCACGCGGCGCTCGACCGCGAAAACCGGCATCGCCCCTGCGTCCGTGCCGTCGTCGTGGGTGTCGGCCCCTCCGGGTCCGAAACCTGCTTTGGCATCGCTCATCCGCCGATCGCCTTCTTCAATGCTGCGGAGACTTCCCGGCACGACAGCGCGTACTCCGGCGACGTCCGATAGTTCTCACCTCGAGGATAGGGCGCCTCCACTCCCAGATCCGCGATCACACGCCCGGGCCGCGCCGCCATCACCACGATGCGCTGCGACAGATAGACGGACTCGAACACCGAGTGCGTGACGAAGATCGCCGTGAACGGCTTCTCGCCCCACAGCCGCAGCAGGTCGTCGTTGAGTTTGTGGCGCGTAATCTCGTCGAGCGCGGCGAACGGCTCGTCCATCAGGAGAATGCGCGGCTCGGTGACGAGCGCCCGCGCGATCGAAACGCGCATCT
>CAZNMY010000167.1:0-8151 GCA_964574325.1 uncultured Devosia sp.
CTCAGCGGTAGAGCACTACCTTGACATGGTAGGGGTCACAGGTTCGATCCCTGTAGCGCCCACCACCCATTGGAACCGGGTACCGGAAACAGCGCTTCGCAGCGCAGGACTGGTGCGCGGTGCAACATAACGAACGAGCGTGTGATGAAGGTCAGAAATTCGTTGAAGTCGCTCCGCGCCCGCCATCGTGACAACCGCCTGGTTCGTCGCAAGGGCCGGGTTTATGTGATCAACAAGACCCAGAAGCGGTTCAAGGCACGCCAGGGCTGATCCAGCTCGTCGCGCGTCTTCGTATCGTTCGACCTTCGGGCGGGCACCACAAGGTGACCCGCCTTTCGTTGTTGGACCGCCGCCCCGCTTCGCTCGGCCATACCCGATAGGCACCTGCCCATGCGCTGAGGATCAGGTTTTCGCGGCTGCCAATCGCACCGGGCTGCCGGCGAGCCATCCTTCGATGTTTGCGACCATCTCGGTGAAATACGTCACGTAGTTCTCGTGACTGACGTAGCCGACGTGCGGCGTCACGATCACCTTTCGCGACGTGCGGAAGAAATGTCCCGCCGGCAGCGGTTCCTCGTCGAACACGTCGATGCCGGCGCCGGCGATTCTTCCTTCGCGTATCGCGGCGATCATCGCCGCCTCGTCGATCAGCGGCCCCCGCGAGGTGTTGATCAGGTACGCCGTCGGCTTCATCAGCGCGATGTCCTGCGCACCGACGATCCCTCGTGACCGCGCCGACAGCTTGTAGTGGACGGTGATGTAGTCCGCGCTCCGGAACATCTCCTCCTTGCTGACCCTGACGGCCCCGGCCTTGGCCGCCTGCTCGTCCGTGAGGTTCTGGCTCCAGCCGACGACGTTCATTCCGAATGCCTTACCGAAGCCCGCCACCTGCGCGCCGAGATTGCCCAGGCCGATGACGCCGAGTGTCTTGCCGCGCACGTCGTGCCCCAGCGCCAACTGCCAACCACCCGACTGCACGGAGTTGTGATGCGCGACGATCTGCCGGGCGAGCGCGAGCACGAGCCCGAACGTCAGCTCTGCCGTCGCATAGCGCGATGACGCCGTCGTCGAAATGACGATGCCCCGCTCTGCCGCAGCCTGCGTGTCGAGGGCCGCATGGACGTGACCTGTCGTCACGATGTGCTTCAGCGTCGGCAGCTTGTCGATCAGCGACTTCGTGATCGCCGTCCGCTCGCGCATGATACACAGGACGTCGACCGGGCCGAGCCGGCGCACCAGTTCGTCCTCGTCTGCGATGTGGTCGGTAAACGATACGGCTTCGTGTGCAGCACGTATCCGAGACCAATCCGCCAGCTCGAAAGCGCACCCCTGATAGTCGTCGAGCACCACGATGCGCATATCCGTTCCCCATTTGCCGGCAGGCACTTCGCCACCGTTTCGGAGAACTGTTTGTCACACCGGATGTCGGATGGAAAGACCGGGCCGGCGTCCCGGGTGAAGCGGGCGCCCCGGCCGTTCGCCGCCTATCCCTTGCGGAAGAGGCTGGTCTTCTTGAGTTCCTCACCCAGCGCCTTCTTCTCCTCGGCGGTGAACGCCGGGAAGGGCGGGTAGGGATCGCCGAGCGGAATGTCGATCAGCTCCATCGCGGCCTTCATGACCGGCGCCAGCCCCTTCGCCTGGAACTTCGCCGGGAACAGCGCGAACTCGAGCTGCAGTTTCGCGGCCTTCTCGTAGTCCTTGGCGTTGAAGGCATCGATGATCTTGGCCGCGATGTAGCAGGCCGGCGGCGGCATGGTCGCGCCGGAACCGCCGAGCATCAGCGTTATCAGCAGCATCTGCATGGTCGTGAAGTAGCGCGCATGGCCCGCCTGATCGATCTCGACGATCAGCCGCGACACCCTGGCGAGATCACGTGAGCTCTCTTTTACGTACTTGACCTTCGGGATCTTGGTGATCGCGATCGTTGCATCCACCCCCACGTCCGCGCCGGGCCCGGGATTGAGATACAGCAGCAGCGGCAACGGCGACTTGTCGGCGATCGCCCCGAAATAATCGACCAGCTCCTGCGTCCCCGGTTGACCGCCGTAGGGACGCTGCGGCGCAAGCACCTGCACCGCCTCCGCCTTCAGGCTCGCCGCGAGGTCGGCGAGTTCCAGCGCGATCTTCGTATTGGGATGCGAGATGCCGACGACGAGCCCCGAGCGCGTTCCGATCATCTCGGCGGTTCGCTTTATCAGCTCCTTGCGGTCGGCGAACGAGAGATAATGGTACTCGCTCGTCTCGACACCGCTGACGCTGATCATGGCAGCCTTGCAGTCGTCACAGATGTAGTCGATCTCCCGCTCCAGCGCTTTCCAATCGACCGACAGATCCGAACGCTTGAACGGCGTCAGTGGCGCCACGATCAAACCGGGCAACTTCATTCTGCCTCTCCTCGCGCAATATTCTTTCCCGCTCCCAACGATAGCGGCCATGCCGCCGCCGTCAATCCAGAGCAACGCTGTCCTGCGGAATGCCAGTCAGCCGCCCCAGCACGTGTCGGCCCTTGCTGACAGCCGAGCCCGGGTCCGATAGCATATTCGGATGGACTTATCTTCAACGGTAGTCTGATCCTGGCCGGCGAGCGCGATTTCGATCGTGCACCGGCCCGATAGGGGAAGCCGGTGAGCGTTCAGGAAACACCGCAGTTCACGCCCTCGCAGGTGCTCGAGGCTGGGCGCCGCGCCGAAACGGAAGGCCGCGGCGAGTACGCGCTGCAATTCTATCGCCACATCGTCGACAACTACCCGGGCTCGGGCGAAGCCGCTGCCGCAATGAGCGCGCTGACCCGCCTCGGAGCCAATACACATCCGAGCATGGCGAACCCGAACCCCGCCAATGCGAATTTGGCCAATCCGAGTTTGGTCAACCGCCTCGGCCCACCGCCCACCGTGCCGCCCCCCCCATCGGCAGACCCCCGCTTCGACTTCTCGCTGGGCGGTCCCCCTCTCAACAACCCTTTCGAGCAAGGCCGCCCATACGAGCCGCCGTTCCAGCAGCCCGCCGGCTACGCACCGGCCCAGCAGGCATCGTCCCCCGCCCCTTATCCGCCCGGTGAAACCCACGCCGAGCAGGCCCTGATGGTCGACCTCCCCGCACCGGCACGTGATTACCGCACAGGCCGTCTCCTCGCTCGGATGTTTTCATGGCTGGGCGGGCTCGCATCCTTGTTCGGCCTCATGCTGCTCGGGCTCTCCATCCTCATGCCTCGGCTCGTCGGCTCGCTCCCGCTGATCGGCGCTCTGGGCTCTGGCTCTTTCACCTCAATTCTGCTCATCTTCGGGGGCCTGTTCCAGCTCATGATCGGGCAGCTCGTCCGGGCGGTGCTCGATCATTCCACGGCAGCACGGGATATGGCTGCAGTCACACGGGCAGAAGCCGAAGCGCGTTATGGAACGCCGCCGGGACGCTCGCGCCGCCGCTGACGTTGCTGCAGATGAGATTTGAACCGGCCTGTATTTGAGAAGCGCATGCCCGCAATCGGCGATGCGCAGCAAGACGTATATCCGGGGGACGAGGCCGATGAGCGAAACGACAGCCGGCGCAGGGCCGGCAGCCCCGATCCGTGAACCGACGTCTCCGCCACCTCATCCCGCCGCCGCGGTGCTCGAGACCCGCATATCGCATTGGCGCTTTCTGCAGTACGCCGTGGGCTTCTGGCGCGGCAGCGAGAAACGCACCGCCTGGACCTGGACGCTTCTCGCCATCGGCCTGATCCTGATCACGCTCGCCATCAGCATCGGCATCAACCACTGGAACCGGCTGTTCTTCGACAGCCTCGAGAAGAAGCAGGGCGACCGCCTGCTGCCGTTGCTCGCCGCCTTCGCAGCGTTGATCGTGCTCGGCGCCATGTGCGCTTCCGCGATGGTGCGCTGCCGCATGTCCCTGCAGGTGTCCTGGCGCGCTTGGCTGACCCGCAACCTCACCGGCAAATGGCTCGACGAGCAACGCTTCTACCGGCTCGCCATCACCGACGACAAAGGCCTCAACCCCGAGTATCGCCTGGCCGATGAGGTCCGGCTGGCGACCGAACCCGTAGTCGATCTCGCCATCGGCTTCATCAATTCCCTGCTGTCGGCGATCGCGTTCGTCAGCATCCTGTTCACGGTCGGCGGCTCCATTACTATTCCGATCGGCGGCAACCAGATTTCGATCCCGGGCTACATCGCCGTGGCTGCCGTCCTCTATGCGGTCCTCGTCTCGTCGCTGATGATGTTCATCGGCAATCCCCTCGTCGGCAAGGTCGAGAAGAAGAACGAGGCCGAAGCCCAGTTCCGCTACGAGATGACACGGGTGCGCGAGAACGCGGAGACCATCGCGCTCGTCAAAGGCGATGCGGACGAAAAGAAGCGGCTTTCGACCACCTTCGAGCGCACCGTAACGAGTTGGAAGGACGTGATCGTCCAGAACGCGCGGCTGACATACGTTTTGAACGCCAGCGCGTTCTTCGCCCCCGTCGTGCCCCTGCTGCTTGCGACGCCGAAGTATCTGAGCGGCTCCATGTCGCTCGGCGAGGTCATGCAGGTCGCAGCCGCCTTCACCTCGGTCCTCGGCGCCCTCAACTGGTTCACCGACAACTACGTCCGTCTCGCCGAGTGGGCCGCCTCCGCCCGCCGCGTCGATGAACTCTACGTCGCCCTGGAGCTGGTCGGCGGCGGCGACGACCGGGCCGAGAAGGTCGGTCCGATCAGGATCGAGAACCGGTCCGGCCAGGGTGTCCGCATCGAGAACCTGTCGATCGTCCACCGCGACGGCCGCGTCATGATCGCGGATGCCGAGCTCGACATCGCGCCGGGCGAACGCATCCTCCTCGGCGGCGAATCCGGCAGCGGCAAGAGCACGCTGGTCCGCGCGATAGCCGGCCTGTGGCCGTGGGGCGAAGGCCGGATCCTGCTCCCCGCCGACACCACGGTCGCCTTCGTACCGGAGCGCACCTACATTCCACAGGGCACGCTGCGCGACGTGCTCGCCTACCCGCAGGACGGCAGCACCGTAGTCGACGACAAGGCGGCAGAGGCGCTCCACGCGGCCGGCCTCGGCCACATCGCCGATCGCCTCGAAAAGATCGATCGCTGGGAGCAGGTGCTGTCGGGCGGCGAACGCCAGCGCCTCGCCGTCGCCCGCCTGCTGCTGCAGCGCCCGCAGGTGATCGTAATGGACGAAGCGACCGCCGCGCTCGACGTCGATACCGAGCATCGCCTGCTCACGCTGCTGTTCGAGGCACTGCCCGACAGCACCGTGATCAGCGTGGGCCAGCGCGAGGGGCTGCAGGAGTTGCACACGCGCACATTGTCGCTCACCCGGCATCACACCGGCGCACGCATCACCCAGATGCGCGCCGGCAAGCAGCGGCCCCGCTGGAACAAGATCAAGAACGCCGCCTCCAAGACCCGAACGCGCCTCAAGGGAATGCGCATCCTCCGCCGCAACAAGAAGGGCCAGATCGAGGAGGTCGAGCCGACGGTCTGAAGCCGAACGCGGTGCGCCGCCTACTCCGCGGCCATCGCCTGCTTCGCCTCGAACACGCTCTTGGGCACCAGCACCTGGCCCTGCATGATCGGCCGCGCGGTTCGCAGGATGCCGCACACGACATCCATCGTCGGCCCCGAACCTTTCGTCGTCAGCACGACGTCGACCATGCCCGTCGGATGCTCGATCCAGACCGTGCGCGGATTGCCCGGCGGCATCCGCGTCATCTCGTAGGCGACCGAGCCCTCGAGCGCGCAAGCCGTGGCCACACAGCAAGCGCCCGTTACGGCGTGAGCCGCATGCAGCGCGTGCGGCGTCAGATAACGCGACGTGATCGCGCCGGTACCACGCGGCGGCGACAGCAGGCCGACCTTCGGGATCACCTTGTCGCTGACATCGCCGAACGTCATACGCCTTCCCGCTTCCAGCCTGATCTTCTCGATCCGCGCCAGCAGTTCCTTGTTGCCGTCGATTTCCTTGCGGCCCTCGATGCCCGTCAGCCCCAGGTCGGTCGCGCGCAGCAGCATCATCGGCATGCACACGTCGACCAGCGAGACGTCGATGCCGTCGATCTTCTCCATCGCAAGGCCGGTCGGCAGCATCTTGCCGGTCTTCGACCCGACGATATCCATGAAGTTGAGCAGCACCGGCGCCGCCGTGCCTGGAACACCGTCGATACGCGCGTCACCCTCGTAGCAGACCTCGCCGCCCGGCGTCTGGATGACAGCCTCGATCTTGCTCTGTGTGTTGACGTCGAAGATCACGACGCGCGTCTCGCCGTCGTTCGCCTTCACGATCCCGGTCTCGATCGCAAAAGGCGCCACGCCCGACAGCATGTTCCCGCACGACGGGTTCGTATCGACGAGCGGCTTGGTGATATCGACCTGGCAGAAGTGATAGTCGACATCGACGCCCGGACGCGCCGACTTGCCGACCACCGCGACCTTGGAGGTCAGCGTATCGGCGCCGCCCAGACCATCGATCTGGCGCGGATCGGGCGAGCCCATCGCCGCGAGCAGGAAGCGGTCTCGCGTCTCACGGTCCTTGGGCAGATCATCGAGCTTGAAATACGGCCCCTTGGAGGTGCCTCCGCGCATGTAGAGGCAAGGCACGCCGACCATGTTCTTCATATCGGGCTCTCCCTTTTGGCCGGGCCAGCGCCCGCCGGTGCAATATCATGCGTGGGCGTAGATCGCTCCGCCCTCCCGGTCAAGCCGGAGGCAAGGTTCCGGTTCTTCCGAACCAAATACTTGCCTTCCCGGAAAGCGCGCCTAAGCGCGCTTATCCGGGATCTTGCCCCGAGCGGATTGAGCACCCGGTAGCGGGCCGCATGGCAAGGTTGTTCGATCTCTCTTTTCTCGGCAAGACCCCGGCTCTCGGCTGACGCCTCGGCCGGGGACGCATCGATCAGAGGAGTGCGTAGGTATGTTGCCCTCCCCCGTCACCTTTCCAGGATCAGGTTCCCGTAACTATCGACGCGGCCGTTCCAACCTGCCGGAATGACCGTCGTCGCATCGAACTGCTCGACGATCGCGGGTCCGGCGACCGACGTTCCGACGTCGAGCTTGTCGCGCTCGTAGACCGTCACCTTCGTTGCCGTCTTTGCTTCGAAATAGACCTCGCGCGTCCCCTTGGCGGCCTCTGCGATCGGCCGAGGGCGTGCCGGCGCCTCGAGCGGCTTGGGCACATACTTCGGCACCGGCACCCGCACGCGCACGCGATAGCTGACGACCTCGACCGGCCGCTCCTTCGCAGCATGCCCGTGGATCTGTGCGTGCCGCACGTCGAACCGCTCCCGCGCCGCAGCCAGCACCGCCGACGTGATCCCGGCCGTGCCGAGCCCGTCGAGAGACGTGCGCAACTCGTAGCCTTGGCCGGTGTAGCGCAGGTCCAACTCGCGATGGAACCGCGCGGTCGCAGCATCCATGCCTTCGCCCGCGAGTTCCTCCCGCGCTTTCGCTTCCAGCCCCGCGAAGATCGCCTCCGCCTCGCGCGTGTCGACCTCGGCCAGCGGCTTCAACCCCGACCGGATGTAGTCGTGCACCACGTCTGTGCAGAGCAGGCCGAGCGCCGAGAACGCACCGGGCCGCGGTGGCACGAGAATGCGCCGCATTCCAAGCTCGCTCGCCACCGCCGCCGCGTGAACGGCGCCCGCGCCGCCGAACGGCAGCAGCGTGAACGAGGTCAGATCGACGCCGCGCTTGGCCGCGAACACGCGCACCTCGTCCGCCATCCGCATATCGACGATCCGGCGTATGCCCTCCGCCGCCTCGAGCACCGAGAGCCCAAGCGGTTTGGCGACATGGGTCTCGAGCGCCTTGCGCGAAGCCGCAACGTCGAGCTTCTGCTTTCCGCCCAGAAAATAATCCGGATTGAGGTATCCGCACGCGACATCAGCGTCCGTCACGGTCGGCCGCTCGCCGCCGCGCCCGTAGCAGGCAGGCCCCGGCGTCGCGCCGGCACTTTGCGGTCCGACCGTCAGAAATCCCGCGCCATCGACGCCCGCGATCGAACCGCCGCCAGCCGAGATCGTCGTCATGTCGAGCGCCGGTACGTCGATCTGCCGACGCGCGATCACGCTTTCCGTCGTCTCCAGCGGCAACCCGCCCTCGATGAACGCGATGTCCGCCGACGTACCGCCCATGTCGAGAGTGACGAGTCCCCCTCCCCCTTGTGGGGAGG
>CAZNMY010000167.1:8161-11004 GCA_964574325.1 uncultured Devosia sp.
TGGGGAGGGGTTAGGGGTGGGGGACGATGCGGTGGGGGAAGATCCGGTCGGGGCTTCCGGAATTCGAGTGAGATACGCCGCCGCCTGCGCACCCGCCGCCGGCCCCGAGAACAGCGTGTGCACGGTCTTCGCGCCCGCCACCGCCGCCGAAAACGGCATCACCCCACCGTTCGACTGCATCAGGAATCGCTGCCCGGTCGTCACGCCCTTCTCGTCGAGCCCTTTGCCGAGATGCCCGATGTACATCACCATGACAGGCTCGAGATAGGCGTTGAGCAGCGTCGTCGACAGCCGCGACCACTCGCGGATGCGCGGCAGCACCTCTGACGACAGCGACACAGAAACACCCGGCATCTCCTCCGCCAGGATCTCCCGCGTGCGCGCCTCATGCTCGGGATGCATGTACGAAAAGATGTAGCTCACCGCGACCGACGCCACGCCCGCGGCCTTCAACTCGCGCGCCGCACGGCGGACGTCATCCTCGTCTAGGGCCACGAGCACATTGCCCTGCCAGTCCACGCGCTCGGAGATTTCCCGCGTCCTGCTCTGCGGCGCGATCGGCTCCGGCTTCTGGTAGTAGTAGTCGAACAGGTTGCCGTCTCGTGCCTGCGCGCCGACTTCCTGCACCGCGCGAAAACCCTTGGTGATCAGCAGCCCGACCTTGGCCCCGCGCATCTCCAGCAGCGCATTCGTCGTAATCGTCGTGCCGTGCGCGAAGAACTCGATGTCTCCAGGCGCTATTCCGCGCGCGATGAACCGCGACACGCCGTCGAGAACGCCCAGCGCCGGATTGGCCGGCGTGCTCGAAACCTTCTCGACCATCAGCTCGCCGGTCACCGCATCGAGCAGCATCAGATCCGTATGCGTGCCGCCGACATCGACACCCAGGCGATAGCGCATGTCTTCTCCTCTCCCCGTCAACCATCACGATCCGCTACACGGGGAGTGCCGATCTTTCAATGCATCAACTGGCCGCCGTCGACGTTGATCGTCTGGCCGGTGATGAAGGCGCTGGCGTCGCTGAGCAGGAACAGCACCGTGCCGACGAGATCGTCCGGCACCTGCGGCCGCTTGAACGAGCGGTTCTGCTCCTGGCCGCCGAGATAGTTGGACGACGACGTCGCCATCTGCGTCTCGCTCAACGTCAGCCCCGGCGTCACCGCGTTGACCCCGATATTGTCGTCGCCGACCTCACGCGCGAGCGACCGCGTCAACCCGATCACGCCCGCCTTCGAGGTCGAGTAGTGCAGCCGGTTCGGCGTGCCGTGCCAGAACCGCCCCGACGAGATGTTGACGATCCGCCCCGACCTCTGCTGCTTCATGTGCGGATAGACCGCCCGGCAGCACAGGAAGATGCCGCGCAGGTTCACCGCCATCACGCGGTCCCACTCGTCGATCGGTATCTTGAACCAGTCGCCACGTGGCAGCGCGCTCATCAGCGACGCGTTGTTGACGAGGCCGTCGACCCGGCCCCACTTCGCCACCGTCTTCTCCACCATCGCTTCGACCGCGACCGCGTCACTCACGTCCGTCGCGACAGCCAGCGCCTCGCCGCCCGCTTTGACGATGCCCGCCGCGACCTCGTCGGCCTCCTTCGCCGCGATGTCGGCGAGCACGACCCGCGCGCCCATTTCGGCCAGCCGCTGCGAATAGACCTTGCCGATCCCCGTGCCGCCGCCGGTGACGATCACGACCTTGTCCTTCAGACTGAACGCCGTCGCTGCATCGAATGCCGTCATCCGCCAATCCTCCCCGTCGCTCAATCCTTACCGCGGAAATAGTCGGGCCAGGCTTGCGGCCCCCAGCTCAGCGCGGCATCGGCCCGCTTCCACACCTTCGGCCGCTGCGGCTTGTCCTTGTGCCAGGGGCGCGGCTCCCAATAGCCGAGGCTCTCGTCCGGCATCTGATCGAGGCTCGTATAGCACTCGACGATCTGGTCGTCGGGGTTGCGATGGTAGATGAAGATGTTGTGCCCGATGCCGTGCCGCCCCGGCCCCCACAAAATCGGCAGGTTGTTCTGCCCGAGCAGCTCACACGCCTCGCCGATGTGCGACCAGTCCTTCAGCTCGAATGCGACGTGATGCAGCCGCGCTGCCTTCGCCGCCGCGAAGTTCACCGTGTGGTGATCCGGCCCGCAGCGCATGAAAACGAAGAAGTCCTCCATCCAGTCGGACACGCGGAAGCCCAGCACACGCTCGTAGAACGCGCATTGCAATTTCACGTCCGTGCAGGTGAAAGCGATGTGGCCGAGCTTCAACGGCGAGATACCGCCGGTCTGGCGACTGTCGCCGGCCTTCCACGCCGCAAACAGCTCGACCTCGGTCCCGATCGGATCCTTGAACACCAGCGCGTCCGTGATGCCCGGCGTGATACCCGAGCGCCGCTCGCTACGGATGCTCTCCCGCTCGCTCAAGTCACGTGCAACCGCGGCGAGATCGGTCCCCGGCGCGACCTGCAGCGCGATCCGCGTGCAGCGGGCGACATCGCCCTTCTCGAGCACCAGCGTCTCGCGCCCGATCCCCGTCACGAAAATCGCGCGGGCCTCGTCGCGATACTCCGGATGCAGCCCGAGCACGCTCGTATAGTAATCCGCCATCCGCCCGATATCCGGCGTCTCGAACGTGGCATGCCCGATAGCCTTGACGTCGATCATGGAAGCACCCCGCCTCGCCAACTTCATCCGACTTGACCGCGCAGGGTCGTGGGTTGGGTCGAGCACTGCGAGGCCCAACATTCCCAATGCGCGCCTCGAATTGTTGGGCCGCAACCCGCCGAAGGAGCGGGCCTTGACCCAACCTACTCGTACTGCGTCACGATTTCCGGCGGTTATTTTGGTTGGGCTT
>CAZNMY010000168.1:0-10734 GCA_964574325.1 uncultured Devosia sp.
GTTCGGCTCCTCGAACTTGAAGAACTGTGCCGCCCACATCTGGTGCTGGCCGACTTCGGTGGTGATATAGACGTCGCGGTCCTTGGTCTTCTCGTAGAGCCGCTCGATCGCGTATTGCGGCATGATGTAGTCGGGCGAGTTCTTGTAGGCGAGCGAGCGGCGGCCGCGCCACGTGTCGATCTGCTTCCACCAGCCCTTGTGCGCGTTGCGATCGAGTTGCGGTGCCGTCTCGCGCCACACCTTCAGCATGTCCTCGAGCACGTAGGCACAGTCGCCGATGATCCCGATGTCGGCACGCGTGTTCTTGTTGACCGAGGACGGATCGATATCGATGTGGATGCGCTTGGAGCCGGGCGAGAATGCATCGAGGCGGCCGGTGATGCGGTCGTCGAAGCGGGCACCTACGCACAGCATGACGTCGCAATCGTGCATCGCCATGTTGGCTTCGTAGGTGCCGTGCATACCGAGCATGCCGAGCCATTGCTTGTCGGATGCGGGGTAGGCGCCCAGCCCCATCAGCGTCGAGGTGATCGGGAAGCCCGTCAGCCGCACGAACTCGCGCAGCAACTGGCTCGCCTTCGGGCCGGAATTGATGACGCCGCCGCCGGTGTAGAAAATCGGCCGCTTGGCATTCGCGAGCGCCTCCACGGCCTCGCGGACATGGGACATCTCCGGCTTCATGCGCGGCGTGTAGGTCTTGTGCTTGATGTTCGAGGGGCCGACGTAGGGGCCGGTGGCGAACTGCACGTCCTTGGGGATGTCGACGACGACAGGGCCGGGCCGGCCGGTACGCGCCACGTAGAACGCCTCGTGCAGAACGCGGGCGAGGTCATCGACGCTCTTCACGAGATAGTTGTGCTTGGTGCACGAGCGGGTGATGCCGACCGTGTCGCACTCCTGGAACGCATCGGAGCCGATCAGATGCGTCGGCACCTGCCCGGTGAAGCAGACGATGGGGATCGAATCCATCAGCGCGTCGGTCAGTCCGGTGACGGCATTGGTCGCACCAGGGCCCGACGTCACGAGAACCACGCCGACCTTGCCGGTGGAGCGAGCGTAGCCCTCGGCCGCGTGCACAGCGCCGCCCTCCTGCCGGACGAGGACGTGCTTGACCTTCTCCTGCTGGGCGAGTTCGTCGTAGATCGGCAGCACCGCACCGCCGGGATAGCCGAACACGAATTCCACGCCCTGATCGGCCATGGCTTTGATCACCATTTCGGCGCCAGTCATCGTGCGGGCCATCGTCTTCTCCTCGAGCAGTGAGCTGTATGACTACTCTAGCGGAGATCGGCTAATTCGGCGTGAATGTAAAGTTTGGTGATGCAATTTGTTCCATTGATTGCGCTGAAACGCATTTCCACGTAATCATATTGCGTCGGAGCCAAGTTTCCTGCCGCTTGATGTACTGCCGGGTGTCGAGCTTCGTCCGCTCCAGCGCGGTCGCGACGGCGATCCGGCCGGCGATCGCCTGCATGAACGGCCCGACGCCGAGCGCGCGCATCACGGGCGCATCGGTTGCATAGCCCTGCGCGGCCAACGCCTCGACCTCGGCCAGCGCGCCGGCGGCCATCATGGAGTCGAGGCGGGCATCGGCACGACGGTGCAATTCGGCACGCTCCAGCGTGACGACCAGGGGCAGCGTGTCCTCGTGCGCGATCAGAGGGATGCCGGGCTCGCGCTGCCAGTCGCTCAGGCTCCGGCCGGTCGCGTCGAGCACTTCCAGGGCACGGGTCAGGCGCTGGGTATCTTCCGGGCGAAGCCGGGCTGCCGTTTCCGGATCGCGCGCGGCCAGGATCTCGTGCAGCCGGGCGGCGCCGAGCGCGGCTGCCTCGCAGCGCCAATGTTCACGGACAGCGACGGGGATACGGGGAATGGGAGAAAGGCCGTCGAGAAGCGCCTTGAAATAGAGGCCGGTGCCGCCGGTTATCACGGGCACGCGCCCCGAGCGGTGGCATTCCGCCAGCACCGCCGCGACATCCTCCAGCCAGCGGCCGACCGAATAGGACTCGCCCCCGCCGACGTAGCCGTAGAGGGCATGGGGTGCGGCGCGGAGATCGGCCTCTCCCGGGCGCGCGGTCAAGATGGCCAAGTCTGCGTAGACCTGCATGCTGTCGGCGTTGACGACGATCCCGCCGTACCGCTGCGCCAACCGGATCGCCAGCGCCGACTTGCCCGATGCTGTCGGACCTGCAATGAGGATGGCGCGATACGGTTTCCTTGCCTCCATTCGATCCTCGATCCCGACCGTTGCCGCGCCCTGGAGATTCCTCGACACAATGCCGATCTACGCCCTCGTACTGACGAGCCCGCCTTCGCGCCCGTCACTCAGCGACTTCGCGGTCGACCGCGCCTTTTCCGTCATACCGGAGGCCCTGCGCCGCGGCCAGCGCTGGCTGTCGCCCGGCGAAGCCTGGGAAGCCGAGTTCGTCACCAACGAGGTCAAGGCCGGCGCCGACCTGCGCGCAGACGTGGCGTTCGCACTCAAAGGTATCACGCTCGACATCAACATCGTGACGGCCGAGCCGCAGCTGCGTCGCAACAAGCTCCTCGTAGCCGACATGGAATCGACCATCATCGAGCAAGAGTGCCTCGACGAGCTCGCCGACTTCGTCGGCCTGCGCGAGAAGATCGCCGGCATCACGGCACGCGCGATGCGTGGCGAACTCGATTTCGAGGCTGCCATCAAGGAGCGCGTCGGCCTGCTCGCGGGGCTCGACGTCGCCGCGTTGCAGGAGGTCTACGACCGTCGCGTCACGCTGATGCCCGGCGCGCAGACGCTGATCTCGACGATGAATGCGAACGGCGCAACGTGCGCGCTCGTGTCGGGCGGCTTCGACTTCTTCGCCGAAAAGATTCGCGACCGGCTCGGGTTCAACTCATCGCAAGCGAACCGGCTCGATGTCGCGGGCGGCAAGCTCACAGGCCGGGTGGTGGAGCCGATCCTCGGCCGCGAGGCGAAGCTCGCTGCCTTCGAAGGCTATCAGGAGAAGCTCGGTCTCACCCGCGCGCTGACGATGGCGACCGGCGACGGCGCCAATGACCTCGCTATGATCAAGGCCGCCGGCCTCGGCGTCGCGTTCCGCGCCAAGCCTGTCGTGGCGGCCGAAGCCGACGCTTCCATCATCCACGGCGACCTGACGAGCCTGTTGTTCCTGCAGGGCTACGCCAAGGACGAGTTCGTGGTGGGTTGAGTGGTGACCAACTCTGGCCGAGGCAAGCTGGCTCTGGGCCAAAAAGGGTTCGTCGAGCGCTGCGCGAGTCCGCTCTCCCCGTAAAGGGCGGGGAGAAGAGCACGCGGCCAGACCATACATCAGGTCAAAAGCCGCCATCACGCCCCCCTCAAATCCCCAACTCGCGCCGCATCTTCGAGACGGTTTCCAACTGGCGGTCGTGGTCGCCGGCGAAGCGGAGGACGAGGTGGCTCGCGCCGGCGTCGATGAAGCCTTTGCGCCAGCGGCCGGTGCCTTCGGGCGGACCTGAATAGCAGGCTTCGCCCGCGCGCATCTTGGGGCCCAGCGCGCCGTAGTAGTTGTTGAGATACGCCATCAGGTTATCCTCGGCCTTCTCCGCGTTGTCGGCGACCGAGATCGTCAGATAGAGCGCGCCTGTCATGGCATCGGGGTTGCGGCCATGGGTGCGCGCCTCTGCCTTGACGCTCTCCCACTTTTGGCCCCAGAGGGCCGCATCGGCGGGGCCGGTCGGAAACCAGCCGTCGAAGTGCTTGGCCGCACGCGACAGCGACGCCGGTGCCGAGCCGCCGCCCCACATCGGCGGTCCGCCCGGCTGCACGGGCTTGGGCGCGAGCCGGCCACCGTGCACCTTCCAGCGGCCGTCCCAAGTAACTTCTTCGCCCGACCACAGCTTGCGCATGAGGCGCACCGCTTCCAGCATCGTGCCGAAGCGCTTCTCGAAGGTCTTGCCGGCCGCCTCGAACTCGGCGTGCACGTTGGGGGTGTCGATGCCCGCGCCGACACCGAGCAGCACACGGCCGTCACTGACCTGGTCGAGCGTGGCGATCTGGTGGGCCATCAGCACGGGATTGCGAATGGGCACGACGAGCACGGCAGTGCCGACGTTCACGCGGCGCGTACGCCCGGCCACGGCGGCCAACAGCGTCAAGGGCTCGTGGCGCGGACGCGCGAGCAGCGAGTCGCCGGCCCAGACGGAATCGAAGGCGAGGTCTTCCGCCTTCTCCGCCAACCGCAGCAGAGGCGCTGCCTCGTTCTGCCCGCGCATGATCTGCTCGCGTGTGGGCAACAGATAACCGATCTTCGCCTTCATGAGCCCGTCCGTGCCTCCCGCTGTCGTCGCCGGGCACAACCTACGGCTTCGATCGCAGGCTCACAATCCCTGCCCCCTCTCGTTCACCCCGGCAGCGGTATGAACTCCTTGTCGTCGCCCGGCACCAGCGGGTACTTGCCGGCGCGCCAAACGGCCTTCGCCGCGTCGATCCGATCCTTCGACGACGACACGAAGTTCCACCAGATGTGGCGCGGCCCGTCCATCGGCTCACCGCCGAGCAGCATCAGCCGCGCATTCGACAGAGCGAGGATCGAAATCCGATCACCCGGACGGAACACAAGGAGACGGCCGGCCTCGAACGTCGTGCCGGCGATGTCGATCTCGCCGCTCGCGACGTAGACTGCGCGCTCGTCGTAATCGGGATCGAGCGGCAGAACAGCACCCGGTGCGAGAACGGCCTCGGCATAGAAGCTCGGATGCGGAAACGCTGCTGGGGAGCGACGGCCGTATGCCTCGCCCATGATGAGGCGCACGCGCTTACCCTCGCCCTCGATGCGCGGGAGATCGTCCATGCCGTAATGCTCGAAGGCCGGCGCGTCCTCCTCGTTCGCCTTCGGCAGCGCCGCCCAAGCCTGGATGCCGAACATCCGCCGCGTCTTCGTCTTCGCCTCGGTCGTCTCGCGCTCCGAATGCACGATGCCGCTGCCCGCCGTCATCAAATTCAATTCTCCCGGGCGGATGGGTAGAGCGGTGCCGAGGCTGTCGCGATGGAAAATCTCGCCCTCGAACAGATACGTCACCGTCGCCAGCCCGATATGCGGATGCGGCCTGACGTCGATGCCGCCCGTCAGCAGGAACTCCGCCGGTCCCATCTGGTCGAAGAAGATGAAAGGCCCCACCATCTGCCGCGCAGCCGCGGGCAATGCGCGCCGCACTTCGAACCCGCCGAGGTCGCGGGCACGCGGGATGATGACTTGCTCGACGGCATCGCAGGTGCGCGCATCGCCGGGCACGGGGTCGTTGGAGGGGAGGTCGGACATGGCGGCGGCTCCGGTGCATTCGAATAACCGAGAGATAGGCGATGGGGAGGATTAAGCAAGGTTGCGGCACGTGGTGAGGATTGCGCGCGAAGGGCCACTCTTCCCGCGTTCTATCGGAGGGACCCCCTCCGGACCGCCCGTCTTTTGGCACATCAGAAAGAAGTTGCGGCGGGCGGCGGTTTGCCGTTCTGTCGGCCGACCTCAACCAATACGGACCGTTTCATGCGCTTGATCGCTGCACTTGTCGCCTGCTTGGCGGCGTTTCCTGCACTCGCGGCCGATGTCGTCAAGGGCGACATCAAGATCAGCCAGCCGTGGTCGCGGGCGACGCCGGGAGGGGCCAAGGTCGCCATCGGTTATCTGACGATCACCAATACAGGTAAGACCGCCGACAAGTTGATCGGAGGCACGTCAGCCGCCGCCCCGACATTCGAGATCCATGACATGACGATGACCGACGGCGTGATGCGCATGCGCCGGGTCGAAGGCGGCCTCGAGATCAAGCCGGGTGCGACTGTCGCGCTGAAACCCGGCGGGCTGCACGTGATGTTCATCGACGTGAAGAAGCCGCTGAAGCAGGGCGAGAAGGTGAAGGGGACGCTGGTGTTCGAGAAGGCCGGCGCAATCGAGATCGAGTACGATGTCGCGGGCATCGGCGCGTCCGGCCCGGATGGCAAAGCCGGTGGCGGCGGCCACCACAAGCATTGATCCGAGCGGCCTCCAACCACACAGCGACATGGCCCGCGACAAGTCCGACAAAGCGCCCGGCGTGAAGACCTCCAGCCCCGGCCATTCGATTGCCGACCATGCGCTCGGCGCACTCGTGGCGCACGTCCACGCGCCCGGCGAAGACCACGATCACGACCATGACCACGACGGGATGGATCTGCTGCCGGGCGGCGCTGCCGACGACGTCGTGCTCACCAGTATCGGCATCGACGTAGGTTCTTCGGGAACGCAGGTCGCCTTCGCGCGGCTGACCTTGGAACGCGGCGAAAGTCGCCTCTCGGCCGGCGGCGGGGAGGGCAGCGAGGAAATCGCCCGGCTCACCACGCGCAAGCGCGAGACGCTCCATCAGTCGCCGATCTATCTGACGCCGTATCTGGAGGGAAACCGCATCGACGACGGAGCGCTCGCCGCGCTGATCGATCACGCCTTCGCAGGCGCTGGTCTGACCCCGGATGCGATCGACTGCGGCGTGGTCATCCTCACCGGCGCTGCACGCGAGCGGGAGAATGCCGGCGTCATCGGCAAGCGTCTCGCCGAGACGTGCGGCGACATCGTCTCGGCCTCGGCCGGCCATCACATGGAAGCGCGGCTAGCGGCATTCGGCTCGGGCGCGGCTGCGCGCTCGGCGGAATTCGGCCAACGCTTCCTCAACGTCGACATCGGCGGCGCCACGACGAAACTCGCGATCTGCGAGAAGGGCGAAGTGATCGCGACAGCGGCACTGGCGATCGGGGGCCGACTGGTCGCGACCTCGAAGGACGACCGCATCGTCAGGCTCGAGCCGTGGGGGCGCGAGCACGCCGCGCGCGCAGGCTTCGCTTGGGAAGCTGGTAAACTTGCACCATGGAGCGAGCGGCAGGCTGTCGGCAGGGCGATGGCCGATCTCCTCGTTGCAGCGATCACCGGAAAGCTCACACGCGAAGCAAGCGCCGCCCTGCACCTGACCCCGCCATTGGCCGCATTCGACGATATCGACGGCATCATCATCTCGGGCGGCGTCGGCGAATACGTCTACGGGCGGGAGACGCGCAGCTTCAGCGATCTCGGCCTGCCGCTCGGCAAGGCGCTCGCCCAATCGATCGACCGCGGCGCGCTGCCCTGGCCGCTGATGCCGGCGGCAGAATGCATCCGCGCGACGGTGCTCGGTGCGTCCTCGTTCAGCGTGCAGCTCAGCGGTCGCACCGGTTGCATCACCGCCCCGGCCGAACTGCTGCCGCGCCGGAATTCGCCGGTCGTGACGGTCGACGGGCTCGGGAATGGCGGGATCGACGCGGCGGCTGTCGCCCACGCCATCGAGCACGCCTGCGCCGGGCTCGATCTCGATATCGCCGATCGCGCTGGCCCGGCGCCCGTGCTCGGCCTCGCATGGTCCGGCGAGCCCGACCACGGCCGGCTGGCGGCCCTGGCCGATGGCGTGAAACGCGGTTTCAGGCAGCGCATCGACGCGGGGCTGCCGCTCTACATCATCGTCGACGGCGACATCGCGGCCTCGCTCGGTGCGATCCTGCGCGACGAATTGCGCGTCGCCAGCGAAATCCTCGTGCTCGACGGCATCGCGCTCTCGGCATTCGATTTTGTCGATCTCGGCCGTATTCGGCTGCCGTCCGGCACCGTCCCCGTGACCATCAAGACCCTGGTCTTCCCGAGCGAACGGGGGCAGAAGTCGCCCCATGGATCCCGCCGGGATTAGCCGAACGGGACGAGGGGGGAAAACGACGCATGAGCACGATGCCGGCGCCCGAGCGCCTCAGCCGCGACAATCGCATTCTCGGCGTGATCGGCATCGGTCACGGCATGAGCCATCTCTACTATCTCGTGCTCGCGCCGCTGTTCCCGCACCTGCGCGAAGCATTCGGCGTCAGCTATGCGGAACTCGGCCTCGCACTCGCGATCATGCCGCTGACTTCAGCCTTTCTGCAGGTCCCGATCGGCTTCCTCGTCGACCGCATCGGCGCGAAGCTGATGCTGATGGGCGGGCTCGTCGTCGCCTCGCTGGCGACGACGCTGATGGGTTTCTGCACGAGTTACTGGCAACTCATCGCGTTGTGCATCGCATCGGGTGCGGGAAACGCGGTGTTCCATCCCACCGACTACTCGATCCTCAATTCGTCGATCAGTCCCGACCGGATGGGACGCGCGTTCTCGCTGCACACGTTCACCGGGCAACTGGGAAGTGCCGCTGCCCCCGTCGTGATGATCGCGCTGAGCCAAGCGATCGGCTGGCGCATGGCGCTCGTGACGGTCGGTCTCGCCGGCTTTGCAGCTCTCGCGCTCGTCGTTTCGCAATGGGGCGCGATGCGAGAGGACCTGGCCCAGTCGAATGGGCCGAAACCCGGTGGCAAGGATGTCGAGAAGCCCAAGGGCGTGAGCGCCGCCGAAGCACTGGCGCTGGTGCTGTCGCCGCACATGCTGATGTTCTTTCTGTTCTTCACCGTGCTGTCGATGATGCAGACCGGTATGCAGGCGTTCGCCGCAACCGCACTCGTTGCCCTCCACGGCACGGCCCTGACGACGGCCAATTTCGCGTTGTCGGCGTTCCTGTTCGCGTCGGCGGCCGGCGTGTTGATCGGCGGCGAACTCTCCGACCGGACCTCGCGTCACGACCTCATCGCGGGGATCGTGTTCGCGACGTCGGCCGTGATCGCGCTCGCGCTCGGGTGCTTCGACATGCCGGCAGCGCTGGTGTTCGCCGCGATGGTGCTGATGGGCCTGGGCCAGGGCGCGACGCGACCGGCGCGCGACATGATGCTGCGCGCTGCCACGCCGAAGGGTGCGACCGGCTCCGTGTTCGGGTTCGTCACGTCGGGCATCGCGGTCGGCAGCGCGCTCGCCCCGATCCCGCTGGGCTGGCTGATCGATATCGGCCGTCCCATGTGGGTGTTCTACGCGCTCGCCGGCTTCATGGCGCTGGCCCTTACCGCGATGGTCGCCCAGAAGTCCCTGCAGAAGGGCTGATGGCTCAAGCCGGCCGCTTCGCCCGGCGCGGCTTGATGATGCGCGGGCCCAGAAGCTCCGGTCCGGTCTCGAGCTTGCGCGCGAGGAAAACCGCAGCATCGATCTTGTGGAAGCTGCGCTTGCGGTAGAACGTCAGCGCATCCTCGTTGTTCTCCGCGACCTCCAGCACGACATGCGTACAGCCGCGAAGGCGCGCGGCATGCTCGACCTGCTCCAGCATGAACGAGCCGACGCCGAAGCCGTGATAGTCGGGGTGCACCGCCAGCTCCTGCACGAACAACGGCCGCATGTCCCGGTCGTCGAAATAGCGATGGTTTATCCAACTGTCCGTGCCGACGATCTCATAGGCATACTCGGCATAGCCGATCAACTCTCGCCGCTTGCCCCGCCGCGCCTCGAACACCAGTTGCTCCACGCCCTCCTCCTCGAAGATCTCGAGAAAGCTCTTCTTCAGGCGGGGTCGCTGGTATTCGACGGTCTGCTTGTTGACGGTGCGGAACACCAGCTTCAGGAACTCCCAGACCTTGTTCAGGTCGCGGCGATGCATGTGGCGGACGAACAGTTCCAGCTCGGCCACTTCGGCGTCCACGGCAGACGCTGCAGGCTCGGCTCCGTCCTTGGGCATGTCGTCAGGCTGTGTCATGGCCACGGAGATAGCACCGGAAGGTGACGGGGTGTAGACCCGCGCCGCCGGAGTTGGCGTCTTCAGTCGGGATAGGGCAGGCCCAGGTGATCGCGGAGGGTCTTGCCCTTGTAGGCCGTGCGGAAGAGGCCCCGGCGCTGCAATTCGGGAACCACCAGTTCGACGAAATCGTCGAGGCCGTTCGGCATCATCGGCGGCATGAAGTTGTAGCCGTCGCAGGCGTCCGCCTCGAACCACTCCTGCAGGATGTCGGCGACATCGCTCGCCGAGCCGATGATCTGCCGGTGGCCCTTGGATACCACGAGGCTCTCGTAGACCTGACGGATATTGAGCCCTTCCTGGCGCGCCGTCTCGGCGATGCCGACCGCCCGGCTCTGCGTCAGCTTCGCGACGATAGCGGGCGGCAATGGCCCCTCGACGTCGGCCGCCATCAGGTCGACCTCCATCAGCTTCGACAAAGCGGCGAGACCGGCCTGCGGGTGGATCAGGGCCTGGAGCTGCTCGTGCTTGTCCCGGGCCTCCTGCCGCGTGCGGCCGACGTAGGGCAATACGCCGGGCATGACGAGGACGTGTCTGGGATCGCGGCCGGCGGCTGCCGCGCGCGCCTTGATCTCGCCGTAGAACGACTTGGCGCCGTCCAGCGTCCGCTGGATCGTGAAGATGACCTCGGCGACGCCCGCCGCCAGGTTCATACCGTCATCGGACGACCCTGCCTGCACGAGCACCGGATTGCCTTGCGGACACCGCGGGATGCTGAGGGGGCCGCGAACCTTGAAATAGGCGCCGGCGTGGTCGATCCGGTGCACGCGGGCCTTGTCGAAGAAGGCGCCCTTCTCCTTGTCGATCACCAGAGCGCCGGCCTCGCAACTGTTCCACAGCGCGCGCACGACATCGACGAATTCGGTCGCCCGGCGATAGCGCTCGGCATGCTCGTAGTGCGCATCGAGCCCGAAGTTGAGGGCCTCGATCGGCGAGGACGAGGTGACGATGTTCCAGGCGGCACGGCCATTGCTGATGTGATCGAGGGAGGCGAATTTACGCGCGACGTTGTAGGGCTCGTTGAACGACGTCGTCGCGGTGCCGACGAGACCGATCCGGTTCGTCGCGGTCGCGAGCGCCGACAGC
>CAZNMY010000169.1:0-10710 GCA_964574325.1 uncultured Devosia sp.
CGGTCACGAACACCTCACCGTGCTGGTAAGGGCTCATGGTGCCGGGATCGACGTTGAGATAAGGATCGAGCTTCCGCAGCCGGACCGTGTAGCCACGAGCCTGGAGAAGCGCGCCGAGTGCGGCGGATGCGAGGCCCTTGCCGAGTGAGGAGACCACGCCGCCGGTGATGAAGATGTACCGTTGCATGGAATTTGACACTATCTCTCCTCGCCTCCGATTCGAAGGCCGAAAACGACGCAATCCACGGGAGTTCTCGGCGAAAGCTGCACCGGGGTGTGACTTTCGAGCCGCGACCGCCCCTCTACAGGCCGAATGCGCACCTGTCGACGGATTCGTTACCGGCGACTTCCGGTTCCGATTGATCGGCAGCGCCGCCTCCCCGATAACCAGTCCGCTCAGACGAGGCGAACGCCCCGGCCGAGTTGTCGAAATGACCTCACCTCGATCCGGGACGAACGCATGGACCTGCAGCAGATCCTGGCCTTGAACGTGATGGTGATCTCGGCTCTGGCGCTGGCAGGCGGCCTGGTGCAGGGAACCTGGCGCAGCGCCGGACTCTGGCTCGGCGTGAACGCGCTGATCGTCGCCACCGGCGCGGCGCTCCTGCAATGGATGCCGGGCATCGCCGGAACGATCGTCGCCGTTCTGTTCGTACCGCTCGTTCTGGCTCCCGCTCTGCTGGCCCGGATGGTGGAAATACGCGTCCAGAAGAACCGCATGAGAGATGCGGCCCGCCTCGCCCGCGTCGCGTCCTGGGTTCATCCCTCGGCACAGGCGCGTCTCAACGCCGCAATGCTCGAAGCCCAGTCGAGGGACGGCCTCCCCGCCCAGATCGCTGCGATGCGTCAGGTCCAGGCGACCGCCAAACCCTTCGATCGATTGGCGATCGAAGCCACCATCCTGCGCCTTCAGAACAAGTGGGACGACCTGCTCGATCTCCTCCAGGCCAACCCGCCGCTGGCCATGTCGTCGCCGAGCCTTCACATCCGCGCCCTCGGCGAGAACGGACAGGTCGACCGGATGACCCGCGTCTACGACGACGCCAAGTCGCGCATTCATGCCGGCGAGTTGCCAGTGACGCAATTGTTCCTGATGGCGTTCACCGGCCGGCGCAGGGAGGCCGAACAGATCCTCGACGGACCGCTTTCGGGGCTCGAAGCCGACACACGCACCTACTGGCTGTCGCTCAGCGCCCGCGCGGCCGGTGCCGCTTCGGAGTATTGGAAGCCCGACCTCGAACGCCTCGCCCAGTCGGCCAGCGCCCAAAGCGTTCGTCTCGCCGCCGCCCGCCAACTCGACCTCGCCGAAACCGGCGCTGCGGGCCGCGCCCGTCTCGACGATCTCTCCAGCGCCATCCTCGACGATGCCTCGGCCCGCCTCCGGCGCACCGCCGCTCAGCAACCCGCCCGCGCCTCGTTCACGCCCGTCACCTGGGCCCTGCTCGCGGCGATCGCCGTCGGGTATGGCCTTTCCGAAATGCGTGGCGGCTCCGAAAATCTGCGAACGCTCGTCGATCTCGGCGCATTGTGGCCGCCCTACGTCTCCGATCGAGGCGAGTGGTGGCGCCTCGTCACGCCGCTGTTCCTGCACTGGGGACCGCTGCACGCGCTCGTCAACAGCTTCATGCTGGTGGTTCTCGGCCGCGCCTGCGAACGCTCTTACGGCTCGCTGCGGATGGGAGCGATCTACGCTCTGGGCGGCATCGCCTCCACGACATTCGTCTGGTGGCTCGCTGCAACCGGACGGAGTGACACCTCCGTCCTCGTCGGCGCTTCCGGCGCGATCATGGCCCTGTTCGGCTCGCTCGCCGGCCGCAGCATCGTGATCTGGCTACGCTACCGCGACGTCCTCGACGGCAAGAACCTTCTGATGATCGGGGTCATCGTCGCCCTTCAGGTCGCCGTCGACCTGTCCGTGCCGCAAGTCAGCCTCGCCGCCCACGCCTCGGGCCTCGTAGCGGGCGCGATCATCGGCGCGCTCCTGACCTCGATCAGTAAAGACGTCGCCGCTCGAGAGCCGCTTTGAGAACGTCACGATCGAAGATAGACGCCAAAATGAAAATGAGCCGATCCCAGAGGAAAGGCTCATTTCTGACATGACGCATCCGCGTGGGGATTACTTCGATGCAGGGGCCGGTGGCTGCAGCTTGTCGAGAATGCCACCGCGCGGCTGGGTGGGAGCCGGCGCGTTGTCGCCCGAAGCCGGCGGTGTCGGCGTCCCCGGGGCGGCGGGCGTAACCGGAACGACCGGCGCCGGCGCCGCTTCACGCCCCACGACCGGCGCCGCGGTATTCTGGCTCTGTGCCAGCGCAGTGAGCAACAGGCTCGTGACGAAGAACGCTGCAGCCAGTGCCGCCGTGACCCGTGTCAGCAGGTTCGCGGTGCCGCGCCCGGTGAGAAAGCCGCCACCGCCACCGCCGCTACCACCGATGCCGAGCGCGCCCCCTTCGGACCGTTGCAACAGGACGACGCCGACGAGCCCTGCGGCGATCATCAGGTGCAGAACGAGAAGTACGGTCGAAAGCATGCGGAAAGGGCTCCAACGGACCGGCTGGTAAAGCTGCTGTCGGCGGCTTCTAGCTCAGTTGCCCGCGCGAGGGAAGCCGCTGAGCGTCCTCGACGTCGCAAATGGTGACGCGAAGGGTCCTGCTACCGAGCCGGCGGCGCCTTGGGCGGGACATAGGCATCCGACGACTTCGGTTGCGGCGCCGGACGCGGCTTCGGCGGAGCCGCCGCCGTCGTGGCCTGTGCGGGCTGTCGACCTCCATCCGCGGCGACCGGAGCCGGCTTGGGCTTGGGTTTCGGCTTCGACTTGGCGACATCCTGCCCGACCCCGCCTTCCGCCGCCTGAGCCTTGGGCGCGCCTTTCGGACCAGCCTTTGCCTTGGCCTGCACGGCGGGATCGACCTTGGGCTTGGGCTTGGGACAGCGGAAGGCAACCGCCTCGTCCATCTCGATCAGCTTTTTGACCTGCTCGAGCTGCGCCCCCCGCAGGTTCGCCTTACCCCACGCAGCGCCCTTTGCGATCGTGTCCCGCGCACCGAGCCCCTCGAGCTGGACGATCTCGCGCTTCAACTGATCGCACGTCTGATCGTCGAGCGGCGCTGCCGGCGCGATCGAAGCCGCCGCCGTCACGAGCAGGCAGGTCACCGAAAGACCGCCGATGAGCCGGCGGCGTCTAGACTGCGCGATGACCATCGCGTTTCCTTCCGAATAGATCGCGGCCGCAGCTAATTGCAATACGCCGCCAGGATACCGCAGAAATCGTCAGCCTTGAGGCTGGCCCCGCCGACGAGTGCGCCGTCGACGTTGGCCACGCCCATCAGCTCCACGGCATTGGACGCCTTTACCGAACCTCCATAGAGGAGACGCATCGCGTTGGCTTCACTCCCGAACCGCTTGGCGAGCGCCTCGCGCATGAACTGGTGCACTTGGGCAACGTCGGCCGCCGTCGGCGTCAGCCCCGTGCCGATCGCCCATACCGGCTCGTAGGCGACCACCGTGTTGGCGGCTGTCGCGCCCTTCGGCACCGCGCCCGCGAGCTGCCGGCCGACGACCTGCAGCGTAAGCCCGATCGCCCGCTCGCCTGCCGTCTCGCCGACGCAGATGATTGCGATCAGCCCGGCGCGGTGAGCGGCTTCGGCTTTGGCGCGGATCTCCGTGTCGAGTTCGCCGTGGTCCATCCGGCGTTCCGAATGGCCGACGATGACGGCCGTCGCACCGGCATCGGCCAGCATCTCGGCGGCGATATCGCCCGTATTCGCGCCCGATGCCTTGGCATGGCAATCCTGGCCGCCCACCAGCAGTCGCGAGCCCGCCGCATCCTGCGCCAGCGCCGCCACCAGCGTCGCTGGGGGGCAGATCATCACGTCGGCCTCCGCAGCCGCCGAAGACCCGCCCGGCTTCAGAGCGTCGCGAACCTTGCGCGCCTCGCCGAGCCCCGCCTTCAGGCCGTTCATCTTCCAGTTACCCGCAACCAGCGGACGGATCTTGCGCGCAGTACTCATCTATTTTCCCCAGGACGCTTTGATCTGAGCGGCATGCACGAGCCCGCCGGGTCGGCTTCTTATCACGGCGGAAAATGGGGACACACACAATTTCGCTGACGGACCCGTGCACTCGCGAGGGGAGTGGGGCGTAGATGGCCGGGGTCAGACCCTGCGGGTCGGACCCCGCGCTCCGCCTATGAGACCCCTGCCAGTGCTGGCTGAAAACTCCGTTGAGCATGGGGGTCAGACCCGCAGGGTCTGACCCCGATCACCCCGACAGCCTTGATTGGCGGGCATCGGCCATCGAGGAAGCTTGCGATCTCCCCGTCAGCCGCCCTACAAGCGGTCAGCCAAGCCCCTCGGGGCCGCACGAAGTCACACGACCGGATAGACGTCACCTGAAAGGACTGCCCCACCCATGCTCGACG
The DNA here is from genome assembly GCA_964574325.1 of uncultured Devosia sp. GTDB lineage: Bacteria > Pseudomonadota > Alphaproteobacteria > Rhizobiales > Hyphomicrobiaceae > CAMDPA01. The sequence goes on from CAZNMY010000169.1 coordinate 4,418, forward strand.
CATTGCGCCGTGGCGCCAACAGTTGGGTCCTGAAGCCGCTGCTCATTCTCCTCGTCCTCGCCTTCGTGGTGTGGGGCGTGGCGGACGTGTTCACCGGCGGCGGTCGCGCGACCTCGATCGCCAGCGTCGGCTCGAGCGAGATCTCGGTCGAGGAATACCAGTCGACCTACGGCGCCGTGATGAACAACCTCGCCCGTCGCTTCGGCCGCCGCCCCACCGCCGAGGAAGCGCGTCTGCGCGGCATCGACCGCGCGGTGCTGGAAGACCTCGTCAACGGCGCCACGCTCGACCAGCAGGTCCGCCAGCTCGGCCTCGCCCTGTCGCAGAAGACGATCGCCGCCGCGATCGAGAAGGACCCGGGCCTGCAGGGCCCCGACGGCAAGTTCGATCGGCCCTCGTTCGAAAATTTCCTGCGCGAAGTCGGCTACAACGAGCGCGGCTACCTCAACCTGCGCCGCCGCGAGGAACTGCGCCAGCAGCTCACCCAGTCGATGTTCCAGGACCTGCCGATTTCCTCGACGCTGACGGGCTTGGTGCACCAGTGGCGCGAGGAAACGCGCACCGTCCAGTATTTCAACGTCGACGGCTCGACCCAGGTCAAGCTCGGCGAGCCCGACGACGCCAAGCTGAAGGAAGTCTACGACGCGCAGCAACGCCTGTTCGTCACACCGGAATTCCGACACGTCGTGGTGCTCGCCCTGTCGGCAGCCGAGGTGATGAAAGGCCTCGACGTCCCCGAAGACGAGATCCGCAAGGCTTACGACGCGGACAAGGCGAGCAGTGAGGTGCCGGAGAAGCGCCGCATTCTGCAGATCCCGTACAAGGACAAGGCCGCCGCCGAGGCCGCCGCCAAGGCCATCGCTTCGGGCAAGAGCTTCGTCGACGCCGCCAAGGACGCAGGCGCGACCGAAAAGGACATCGACCTCGGGCTCATCACCCGCGCGGATATGTTCGATCCCGCCATCGCCGACGCCGCCTTCAAGCTCGAGAAGGGCAAGGTTTCCGCCCCGGTCACGGGGCGGTTCTCGACCGTGCTTCTCCAGGCGACCGAGATCGAGGCCGCGCGCACGCGCACCTTCGACGAACGGCGCCAGGAGCTGCGCGACAAGCTCGCCGCGACCCGGTCCAACGAAACCATCCGCAAGTTGCACGACACGATCGACGACGGACGCGCCGCCGGCCGGCCGCTGCTGGAGATCGCCGAGAGCGTCAAGCTCAAGGCCTTCGACAACCCCCAGATCGACCGCCTCGGCCGCAAACCCGACGGCACGCCGGGCTACACCGGCCCCGATCTCCAGAAGGTCATGCGCGCCGCTTTCGACGGCAAGCCCGGCGTCGAGATCGAGCCGATCGATCTGGCAGACGGCGGCTACGTCTGGGTCGACGTCATCGGCGTCACCGAGGAAAAGCAGCGCCCGTTCGATCAGGTGAAGGAAGACGTGAAGAAGGTGTGGCAGCGCGACGAGATTGCGCGCCTTTCCGCCGAGCTGGTCGCCAAGCTGGTCGAGCGCGCCGACAAGGGCGAGACGATGACCGCGCTCGCGAAGGAAGTCGGCTCCAAGCTCGTGACCTCGAAGCCGCTGAAGCGCTTCGGCAACGACCAGGGCGTGCCCGCGGCCGTCATCCAGCGCGCCTTCAGCATCGGGCTCGGCACGCGCGCTTCGGTCGATACGGGCGACGGCGTTCAGCGCGTCGTGTTCCGCCTCGTCGACATCACCAAACCGGCCGAGCCGACCAAGGAGCAGGCGGCGGAAATCGCCGGTCAGCTTCGCGGTGAACTGCAGCAGGACGCGGTCCAGTCCTACGTCCTCGCGCTGCGTGAGCGTTACGGCGTGAAGATCAACGAGGCGCAGTTCAAACGCACGACCGGTGAGACCACCGAGCAGCGCTGACAGAATCGGCGCCGATACTGAAGTTTCTGCGCTTCCGGAAGCCTAGTGTGGCGAGGCTATCAGGGACCTTCAAACCTCCAAAAGGGGTAAAGGCCCCGGATCTCCATGCTCCGACCTTGCGGTCGGATCATTCGTCCGGGGACGCATGTCGAGTTTGTGGACCGCAGAACAACGATGTCAGCGCTGATGGCGCTACCCTGCCGAACTCCGTTTTCCCGAGGCCCCCGTGAGTACGCACGCGCGCAAGACCGCCGCCCTCGACGTCGAACCCGCCTTCGACGCTTTCGCTCGGCGTTACGACGAGGGCGCGCCTCAGGTCGTCTGGACCCGCCTCGTCTCCGACCTCGAAACGCCCGTTTCCGTGTATCTCAAGGTGGCCCACGGCAAGCCGATGAGCCTGCTCTTGGAGTCCGTCGAAGGCGGCGCTGCACGCGGCCGATACTCGATCATCGGCCTCGCACCGGACATAGTCTGGCGCGCCAACGGCAATTCTGCCGAGATCAACCGCAGCGCCGAGACGAAGCCCGAGGCGTTCAAGCCCGCGCCCGAGCCGACACTGCAATCGTTGCGCGCGCTGCTCGCCGAATCCGCCATGGAATTGCCCGAAGCGCTGCCGCCGATGGCAGCGGGCGTTTTCGGTCACATGGGCTACGACACGATCCGCCTCGTCGAACATCTGCCGGACACGCCCCCCGATGTGCTCGGCGTGCCCGACATGGTGCTGGTGCGTCCGACCATCGTCATCATCTTCGACAACGTGAAGGACGAGATGACGGTCGTCACGCCCGTGCGTCCGAGCCCGCGCCTCACCGCCGCCAAAGCCTACGCCGCAGCGCAGAAGCGCTTGTTGTCCGTCGTGGCAGCACTCGACGAGGCCGTACCGCACGCCGCGACCGCGGCTTCCGCTGCCCGCATGCCCGTGTCCGATCCCGTCTCGAACACGACGCCGGCCGAGTATATGGGCATGATCGCAAAGGCGAAGGAGTACATCCGCGCCGGCGATGCCTTCCAGATCGTGCTGTCGCAGCGGTTCTCGACGCCGTTCACCCTGCCGCCGTTCGCGCTCTATCGCGCGCTGCGCCGGACGAATCCCTCGCCGTTCCTCTATCACCTCGACATGGGCGGCTACGCGCTCGTCGGTTCCAGCCCGGAAATTCTCGTGCGCGTCCGCGACGGCGAGGTCACGATCCGCCCGCTCGCCGGCACCCGCCCGCGCGGATCGACGCCGCAAGCCGACGAGGCGCTCGCCGAAAGCCTGCTGACCGATCCCAAAGAGCGCGCCGAGCACCTGATGCTGCTCGACCTCGGCCGCAACGACGTCGGCCGGGTGTCCGAGATCGGCTCGGTCGAGGTGACCGAAAAGTTCGTCATCGAGCGCTACAGCCACGTCATGCACATCGTCTCGAACGTGCAGGGCCGGCTGCGCGCCGACCTCGACGTGATCGACGCGCTGCTCGGCGGCTTTCCTGCAGGAACGGTGTCGGGCGCGCCGAAAGTGCGCGCGATGCAGATCATCGACGAACTCGAGAAGCACAAGCGCGGCCCCTACGCCGGCTGCGTCGGCTACTTCTCGGCGAACGGCCAGATGGACACCTGCATCGTGCTGCGCACAGCGCTCGTGAAGGACGGCGTGATGCACGTCCAGGCCGGTGCCGGCGTCGTCTACGACAGCCAACCCGAGAACGAGCAGCAGGAGTGCATCAACAAAGCCAAGGCGGTCGTCCGCGCCGCCGAAGAAGCCGTCCGCTTCTCGACCCGCGGCGCGAAACGAAAACCCGGCGACAACGGCAGCCAGTGGAGCTGAGAAGCGCCGGGTTCCATCGAGCACGCCGCGGCGGTTCGAAAAATTCGCGTCTTGATCCTCGGGCGACCTGATCGGTGTCAGACCCTCCGGATCCGACACCGAAAAATCGGCTCAGCCTTTGGTCGCTTCGAACTTGGCGCTTCCGGCGGTGCCGGTCATTTTCCCGCCGTTGATCCTGGCCGAGTAGGTCGTGCCGCCGGCCGTGAACGTGATGCTGTCGCCGGTGATGCGCCCGGCCGAGATCGGCGCCACGACGTTGCCGGTCTTCACGGTGCCGGACACCATCTGGAACGTCTGGTTCAGTGTGATCTCGCTCGAGCCCGCCTTCCAGGTGCCCTCGACCTTCGCTGGCACGATCCAGAACAGACCGCGGCAATATGAGGTGCAATTCGGGTCCTTGGTCACGTCGAAGCGCTGGTCGGGCTCCCACTCGCCCATGTCGAACGAGTTCGACACGATGCGTGTGCCGGGCTCGAGGTCGAGGATCTTGGGCCTCAGGCGACGGTTGATATCCGGCAGCAGGAAGAGCGTGATGACCGTCGCCTTCGAGAAGTCGGTCTCGAACAGGTCGGCCTTCATGAAGGTCGCCTTGCCGGTGACGCCTTCCTTCTCGGCATTGCGCTTCGACAGTTCGACCATTTCGGGGTTGTATTCGATGCCGATCGCGGTCGCCCCGCGCTTGGCCGCGGTGATGACGGTGCGGCCGTCGCCCGAGCCCAGATCGTAGTGGATATCGGCCGGCGTCAGCTTGGCGACGTCGAGCATCATGTCGACCAGGGCTTGCGGGGTCGGAACCCACACGACGTCCTTCCCCGGTTGGCCGGAGAACGGCTCGAACTTCTTGGCGGGCTGTTGCGCCATGCCGGGCGAGGCTGCCAGAGCCAGTGCCAATCCGGCGACGGCGATGGCGCGGCTCATAGATGCTTTCACGCTCATTCACTTCCTCCACTGACGATCCGGCCACATAGCCGGAGTTCGATTTGCACTGACTTGCCTGTCACCAACTTCCCTGTCACCAACTTTTGCGTCCCCTGGAGAACGTGATACCCTTTGCCTCCCCACACAGAGTGTCACGGATCATGCCAACTCACCCTCCATCCATACTCCTGAATGTCGTCGTCATGGGTCTCGGTATGCACCCGGGCGCGTGGCGGTATCGTGACGGCGATCCATTCGACTATACGACGCTCGACTATTTCAAACGCACGGCTCAGATCGCAGAGAACGGTTGCCTGCACGCGATGTTCCTCGCCGATACGCTCGCGGTGTCGGAGGAGAACTTCGAGCGGCCCAATCTCGGCGCGATGGACCCGACGATCGTGCTCTCGGCGCTCGCGGCGTGCACCAGCCATCTCGGCCTCGTCGCTACGGCATCGACGACGTTCAACGAGCCCTACAACATCGCGCGGCGCATCTCGTCGCTCGATCACATCTCCGGCGGGCGAGCGGCGTGGAACATCGTGACGACGTTCGTGCCCGACGTCGCCAACAACTTCGGCGCGACGCTGCCCGCGCACGACGACCGCTATGTGCGGGCAGAAGAGTTCGTCGATATCGTCATCAAGCTGTGGGACAGCTGGGGCGTGGGCTCGACGATCGGCGACAAGGCGAAAGGTGTCTTCGCGGACGGCAGCAAGGTCACCAAGGTCGATCACGCCGGCGCGCACTACAAGGTCAACGGCGCATCGACGCTGCCGCGCACGCCGCAGGGCCGGCCACTGATCTTTCAGGCGGGATCGTCCGGGCCGGGGCGCGATCTCGCAGCACGGGTGGCGGACGTGGTGTTCACCGCGCAGAACACGGACGATGCCGCGCGGGAATTCCGTAACGATGTGCGGCGGCGGGCGAAGGAAAAGGGCCGCGATCCCGATTCGATCAAGGTGCTGCCGGGCCTGATGCCGATCATCGGCGGGACCGTAGCTGAAGCGCGCACGCGCAAGGACACGCTCGACGAACTCTCGGGGCAGGCGGAACTCAAGAAGCTCGCGCTGCGCGTCGGCGTGAAGGTGACGGACCTCGAGCTCGACAAGCCGATGCCGATCGATCTCATCATGTCGAACCCGAACTTCAAGGCGTCCGAAGGTTTCCGTAACGCAGCCGTGCGGCTGGCGAAGGAGAAGAACCTCACCGTGCGCGAGGTGCTCTATCAGAACGGCGGCGGTCACCGGCAGGTGGTCGGCACGCCCGAGCAGGTGGCTGATACCATCGAGCATCTGTGGCGCAGCGGGGCCGGCGACGGTTTCAACCTGATGATCGACGTGGTGCCGTCGGGCGTGGAGGATTTCGTCGCGGAGGTCGTGCCGATCCTGCAGAAACGCGGGCTGTTCCGGCGCGAGCCGACAGGCCGCACCTTGCGCGAGAGCCTCGGCTTGCCGATGCCGCGGCCGGCGACGGCGATCGCGGCAGAGTAGAGGCGGCTCGCGCTGCCGAGGATCAGGTCGGCATCGTCCAGGTCCGCGCAGGCGGACCATCCACGACACGGCGACAGAGCCATGGATGGCCCGGCTGAACCGGGCCATGACGTGGCTATTGGAAAGCTCTACTTCCGAACCGGGCACCGTGGACGAAGGCTTTCTGAAGGTTCCGTCTCCTCGACC
>CAZNMY010000170.1:0-10599 GCA_964574325.1 uncultured Devosia sp.
CACCAGCGACAGCAAGCTCAAACTGGACGGCCTTCGCGTGCTGCTGGCGGAGGACAATCCGGTCAACCAGATGATCGCGCAGGAGTATCTCGACGAGCTGGGATGCCGGGTCGATACCGTCGAGAACGGCCGGGAAGCGATCACGGCTTTCCGGAGCACCGATTACGACATCGTGCTCATGGATTGCCAGATGCCGGAAGTCGACGGGCTGGCGGCAACCGTGGAATTGCGCCGGATCGAAGCGGAAACCGGGCGTCGGCGGGCGCCGATCATCGCGGTTACCGCGAACGCGTTCGAGGACGACCGCGCCAAGTCCATGGCCGCCGGCATGGACGCTCACTTGAGCAAGCCCTACACCGCGACGGATCTCGAAGTTACGCTGTTGAAATGGATCGTGAGGCGCGCCGCGGACTCCGACGAGCAAAGCGACCATCTGGAAGCCACCCGTGACCTCAGACTGATCGGCAGCGTCACGCGATCGGGTAAGAGTGCGGCCTAATGACGGGGAGCCGGCTCACTCGCCTCAGCCGAAATAGCTCTCCAGGAACTCGGCGTAGACGCGCGTCAGTCGATGCAGGTCGTCGACCGCGCAGCGTTCGTCGACCTGGTGGATCGTCTTGTTGATCAGGCCGAACTCGATCACCGGGCAATGGAAGTGGATGAAGCGCGCGTCGGAGGTGCCGCCGCCGGTCGACATGCGCGGCTCGAGGCCGGTGATCTTCGCGACCGCGCCGGACATGGTGTCGACCAGCTGGCCGGGCTCGGTGCGGAACACGTCGCCCGTGCCGCTGAACGACAGGTCCCACCTGGCTATGGTATCGGCGGCGACCGTCTCGCAGATGGCGCGGACATGAGCCTCGACCTTCGGCCGCGTCCATAGATCGTTGTAGCGGATGTTGAGCTTGGCGCGGGCTTCCGAAGGGATCACGTTGGTCGCCGTGTTGTTGACGGAGATCACGGTGACCTCGAGGCTCGACGGCTCGAAGTGCGCGGTGCCCCGGTCGAGCGGCGTCGATGAGAGCCGGTCGATCATGCGCGCGAGCTTCGGCACGGGGTTCTCCGCGGTGCGCGGGTAGGCGGCGTGGCCCTGCTTGCCGTGCACGACGAGTTCGCCGTTGAGGCTGCCGCGGCGGCCGATCTTCAGCTCGTCGCCCAGCGCGTCGAGGCTCGACGGCTCGCCGACGACGCAGGCGTCCATACGCTCGCCTTTCGCCTTCATCCAGTCGAGCACCTTCACGGTGCCGTTGATCGAGGGGCCTTCCTCGTCGCCGGTGATGAGGAACGAGATCGCGCCCGGGACGCTGCCGCCCTTCCTCGCGATATAGTCGAGCGCGGCGACCGCGAAGCAGGCGATGGCGCCCTTCATGTCGATCGCGCCGCGGCCCCACAGCACGCCCTTCTCGATCACGGCATCGAAAGGGGGATGCGTCCATGCCTTCTCGTCTCCGGGCGGCACGACATCGGTGTGGCCGGCGAAACAGAGGTGCGGGCCGTTGGTGCCGATGCTGCCGAAGCGGGCGTAGAGGTTGTCGACGTCGGGCGTGCCCTGATGCGTGAACGGCAGCCGGTGGCACTCGAAACCGGCAGGCGCGAGCAGAGATTGCAACAACGTCAGCGCGCCACCCTCCACCGGGGTCACGCTGCGGCAGCGGATCAACGCCTGGGCGAGCGCGACGGGGTCTTTACGCAGGGCGGCAAGGTCGGCGGCGGTGGTCATCGGGGGTGGGGCTCGACTGATGGAGGACGGCGCAACATAAGCAAAGCAGCGGATGTTGCCAGCTCGAAAGCGGTGCGCGCTGCGGCGATCAATCGGCGATGCTGGCGAGGGGATCGGCGCCGTAGCGGTTGTCGCCTCGAGTGCCGCGATGGAATCCGTTCTCGACCAGGGCCCACAGGAAACCGATCGCGGCCGCGACCATGATCAGCTTCTCGATCGGGCCCATCACGTCGGGATCGAGCAGATAGCCGTAGTAATTGGCGACGACGAAGGCCGTCATGGCTGCGCCCAGCGCGTAGCCGATCCACGAGGGCCAGTCGCGATCGTTGAAGCGCTTGATCGATATGGCCGTGGAAGGCCAGGCGAACAGGAGGCTCCAGACCGTAGAGCCCAGCGACGGTGGGCGCACCTTGCCGCTCTGGTTGCCGCCCTGGCTCGTCAAGCCGTCCAGGCCGAAGAACGCCGCGCCGGCAACCGTGATCGCCATCAGCGCCAGCAAGCCGAGCCAGTATTCCCGGCGGCTGATGCGGCCATACGGCGAGAGGAAGAAGTCGGAGAGGGTCATTTCATGCCTTCGATGTCGGTGACGGCGATGCGGCTGATGGTGGAGCAGACGGTGCGGCACTCGTCGCTGCGGGTGCCTGAACCACCTCCTGCGCCGCGACCACCGTTGATTGGGCAATCCTGATCTTCTGCCATATCTTGGCCGAGAGATTTGCGGTCAATTGCTGGAGGTCGCTCGAGGCTGCAACGACCTGCGGGTCTTTCGTGCTCTGCGCGTAGACGGCGGCGACCTTGGCGGCAAGCGACAACATCTCAGAGCAATAGTCCAGATAGCGGACGAGGTCCAAGGGCGTCAGATGGCGGGCCGGCGAGGACGCCGTCGGGTGGGACAGCAGGCTCGCGGGATCCTTGGTGAGCTGATGCATGTCCACGACATGGATGATCGAGCGCAGCTCGTCCAGATCGCTCAATGCCTGCTGGCGTTTCCAACGCGTTTCGAGCGTGGCGAGGAAGATCACGGTCGCGCCGCCGACGAGGAATATGTTCAGACCCGCGTCGACGCCCTGGAGTGTAGAAAAGATGCTTTCAGTGTCGCGCTTGACCTCGAGGTTGGCGGCAACGACGACGATCAGGAAAACCCCGACCAGGGTGATGAGCGCGCTCAGCACGCGCAGGACATAGTTGGGACGCCCCAGACGCTTCGCGCGCTGGTCGTTCTCGCGGGCGACGTTGGTGAGTTCGGCGCAGACCGCAACGAGGCCGGCGCCGGGAAAGCGCTCAGCGACCCGGCGCTCGAGCTTCTCCAGCGTGTCGACGATTCGAGCCGAATCCAGCGATCGGTACACTGCTTCCTCCTCGTGCGGCGCCTCGGTAGACATAGTCGGGGGCCGATCGGCGGCCCGGGCTGCGCTCAAATCCTACATGCGTTCCCAGACAACATCGCGTCATTCCACTTCAGTACAGGGAATTTCACAGCGGCGCGCCTGCGATGGGCCTGCCACTGGGCCGGGTCCGCGGCTCCCCCGCCCGCTCCAGTACATCACAGCAACGGCCGCGCCTGCCGCACCATCTCGGTCGCGGCGGGGTAGTCGATCTTGCCCGAGCCGAGCACCGGAATGCTCCCCACCACCATCACGGCCTTGGGCACCCACATCTCCGGGAAGCCAGCCGCCTGCGCGTGCCGCAGCAGCTCGCTCTTGTCGGCGTCGTGGCGATCCGTGATGAGCACGAGCTGCTCGCCCTTGCGCGGGTCGGGCAGCGACACGACCACGTGATTGCCCTCCGGCCAGATCGACGACGCCAGCGTTTCGACCGCCGCCAGCGACACCATCTCGCCACCGATCTTGGCGAACCGCTTCGCCCGGCCGCGGATCGATATGAACCCATCGGCGTCGATCACCACGATGTCGCCGGTGTCGTGCCAGCCTCCTTCGGGCGGCGTGACGACGCCGGGCATGTCGGCATGGAGATATCCGAGCATCACGTTCGGCCCCTTCACGACGAGCTTACCGCCCTCGGTGATGCCCTCCACCTGATCGAGACGGTGCTCGATACCGGGCAGAAATCGCCCGACGGTTCCCGGCCGGTTGTCGTTCGGCAGATTGCAAGCGATGACCGGCGAGCATTCCGTCGCGCCGTAACCTTCCGCGATCGTCGTGCCGTTCTTCGCCCACAGCGCTCGCGTCGCGTCCTTCACGCGCTCCGCGCCCGCCACCACGAACCGCACGCTGGCGAGATCGTCCGGCTCCGCCGCTCGGCCATAGCCTTGCAGGAACGTGTCCGTCGCGACCATCACGGTCGCCTGCGTCTCGCGGATCAGCTTCGGGATCTGCTTGTAATGAAGCGGACTGGGGTAGAGCACGACCTTCAGGCCCGACAGCAGCGGCATCAAGGACCCGGCCGTCAGCCCGTAGGAATGGAACATCGGCAGCGGGTTCATCATCACGTCGGCGGGAGACAGAGCGCCGTCGGCATGCCGGTAGATCTGACGCGCATTGGCGACGAGATTGCGGCTCGACAGCGCGACGCCTTTGGGCGTGCCTTCGGTGCCAGACGTGAAAAGCAGCACGGCGGTCTGGTCGGGCCGCATCGCGTAGGCCCGATGAACGAGACCCGGCATCAGGCTGCGCACCACGCCCTTGATCTTGTCGAGCGTGCCGATGCTCTTGGCGACATCTTCGAGGTACACGATCGATACGCGTTTGCCCGGCGCGATCTCGGCTGCGGCGATCGCGGCGATCACGTCGTCGAGCTTGCCTTGATCGACGAAGCGGCGCGACGTGATCACCTTCGAGATCTGGCCGGTGCGTACCGCAGATACGAGATTGCGCGACCCGGCCGTGAAGTTGAGCAGCGCTGCCACGCGCCCGAACGCGTTGAGCCCGAACAGCGAGACCACCATCGCGTTGACGTTGGGGAGCAGCACGCCGACCGCCTCGCTGCGGCGCGTGCCTTCGATCAGCTTGGCCCCCAGAACCAGAGCGCCCAGGATCAACCGCCTGCCGGTGAGCGGACGGCGATCCGTATCCTCGAGGATCGGCTTGCCCGAGCCGTGCTTGGACGAAGCCGCGAGAAGTGCTGCAAACAGCGTCGTGTCTGCACTGTTCGCGTCGAACTTCCGGGCGTCGAAATGCTGTGCTGCCATTCCCCGGCTTTCCTCTCGACCTCCGTACTTTTGCCCGACCTTGCCCGCACTTTTTCGCTGGCGCAATCGCATCGCCACATCACGCCGCGAGGTGCTTCGCCGCAACCCGTCATGGTTCATCGCATCGGCCTCGTGTAGGTTGCCTCTTCGTGACCGGCCGGTGCGCAGGTCTCGCCGGACGCCGAAGTCGGTGCAGGAACTACGGGAAGGGTGGCCATGAATCTGACGGACGTGCTGGCTGACGGCGCAATGCGCAGGGACCTCGATGAACTCGCGCGCCGTTTCGATCTGACGCCCGAGCAGGCCCAGGCCGTGGTCGGCAGTGTGCTGCCGGAGGTCTCGCGCCGGCTCGAGCGCAACAGCTTGTCGCGCGGCGGCGTGGCGGATCTGCTTTCGATGCTCGGACAGGCGCAGGCAGCTCCGCCCGATCTCGCCACCGAAGCCGGGCGCGACCGCGGCAATGCCTTCCTCGAGCAGGTATTCGGCAATCGCGACGGCAGCCGCGCCGTGGCCGCCCGCGCGGCCTCCACGAGCGGCATCGGCGCCAGCATCGTTTCAGCGATGCTTCCCTACATCATCCAGATGGTGATGAGCGCGTTCGCGCGCAAAACCAGCGGCGGCCTCGGCGATATTCTGTCCAAGATTCCCAACCTCGGCGGTGGCGCCCCCGCGCCGTCCGGGCAAGGCGGCGGCATGCCGTTCCCGATGCCGCGCAGCGGTGGCGATGGCGGTGGTTTCGGCGGCGAATTTCCCGGCGGCAGCAGCTCGCCCCTACCCGGCCCCGAGGGCATGTCGCCACCGGGGCAGGTCTCCGGCCGCAATCCCTACGGCGATCTGTCGGATATCGTCAGGCGCGGCGGCAGCGGCGGATCGAGTGTCGGCGGGGGCGCGCTGTGGCGAATGGTTCGCAGCATCCTGGGCGCGGCGTTGGGGTTCCAGAGCCGCGGCATCGTGAGCTGGATCGTGCGCATGGTCGTGATGCGCTACGGCTGGAGAATCCTCCAGACGGTGTTGCGGCGCGCATTCACCGGCGGCCGCTGACGGACACACGAATGGCTCGACCCGTCCTCAAGCCGAGCCTTCGCGTGAATTCTGAAAGGGCGTTCTCCTGTCAATTCGCTGCGGGACGGGCACGACGCGAGCCACCTGCGGTCCCGCCCACATTGGGACGGCAAGGACGCGCTTCGATCTGGCATCCCCAGCCGCTCGACTGCGAACATTTCATGGATTTGCTCGCCGCGATCCGCCAGCTGCCCCAGCGATCGCCGTATTCGAACGCCGTGAAGCTGGACCAGCCGGCTTGCGCGTCTTTTTCGGCAGCCGCGCGTGTTGCGTGTCCGCTGCTCGAGCCTGAATGGAAGTGGTCGGTGAAACAGACCCGACCGCCCTCGACCCGCTGCGCGTGAAGAAACTCGAGACCCTGTGCCCCCGCGGCGGTCGAGCCGATCAAGGTTGCCGCCGCGATGCCGATCGCCACGCTAAGCCCACGTCTCATGCGAGGATCCTCTTCCTGTCAATAAGTGTGCCGAATCGCTTACAATGATGATGGCATACAGCAATCGTGCCGCCATTTTGAATTCTGCTCAGAAATAGACCGTACGATTAGGAGAACGCCGTTGCCGCCCGGCGACATCGAATGCGGGATGGGCAATCTTGCTGTGCGTTCCCGACATGCCTTGCTTGACCCCGGCGCCTCCCGAGCCTTGAAGCAGAACGAGGTGCAGTGGCATCCGAGTCGCGCCGCGTTCCCGAAAATCGATCCGCCAGGCAGGATAATGCCGGTACGCCAACTTTCCCCCGAAACCATCAACCGCATCGCGGCCGGCGAAGTCATCGAGCGCCCTGCGAGTGTGGTGAAGGAGCTCGTCGAGAACGCGCTCGACGCCGGCGGCACCGACATCGAGGTGGTCACCGCGGGCGGCGGGATCGCGCTCATCCGCGTCAGCGACAATGGCTCCGGTATGCCACCGGAGGATCTGGCCCTGGCCGTCGAACGTCACGCGACGTCGAAGCTATCCGAGGAGGATCTGTTCGACATTCGCAGCCTGGGCTTCCGCGGGGAGGCGCTGCCCTCGATCGGCTCGATCGCGCACCTCACCATCACCACGCGTGCCGCCGGATCGAAGGAGGCCTTGTCGATCACCATCGACCGTGGCGCCAAGGGGGAGCTGAAGCCGGCCGCGCACAACTACGGCACGCGGGTCGAGGTGCGCGAGCTGTTCTCGGCGACGCCGGCACGCCTCAAGTTCATGAAGTCCGAGCCCGCCGAGAACCGGGCTATCTCCGATACGCTGAAGCGCATCGCAATGGCATGGCCGACCGTCGGTTTCACGCTGGTGACGGGTGAGCGCGCGAGCTTGCGTCTGGCCGCGTGCACCGACGACAGCGCTGGCCGCCTGGAACGTCTCGGCCGGATCATGGGTCGCGAGTTCATGACCGACGCGGTCCAGATCGAAGGCGGCCGCGAAGGCATCTCGATCTCGGGCTTTGCCGGCCTGCCGACGCTGAACCGGCAGGACGCCGCGATGCAGTTCCTGTTCGTCAATGGCCGGCCCGTGCGTGATCGCCTCCTCGTCGGTGCGGTGCGCGCGGCCTATGGCGACATGCTGCCGAAAGCGAGACAGCCGCTGCTGGCGCTGTTCATCGATCTCGACCCGCGCGAAGTCGACGTGAACGTACATCCCGCGAAGTCAGAGGTGCGCTTCCGCGACGGCGGCGCCGTCCGCAGTCTTCTGATCGGTGGCTTGCGCGAAGCGCTCGCACGCGCCGGACATCGCGCGACGGTGGCAGGCGGCGGCGTAGCACTCGACATGCTCGCCCGCCGTGCCGAGATGGAAGCCGCCACGACTTCTTCAAGCAGTGCTTCTCATGCGGCTTATCGGCCCCAGGCCGGATATGCCCCGTCCTGGTCACCATCGCCGTCGCGCGGCGTGCCTCCTGGGTTCGGGCCCGGTTTGGCCGAGGCGTTCCAAGCGCCGCTCGAGGGTTTCGACCTGCCGAGCGCCGATACCGCGGCAGCCGTTGCCGAGCCCTCGCCCGCCGCGTTGGAGCGCCCGCTCGGTGCTGCCCGCGCGCAACTTCACGAAACCTACATCGTCTCCGAAACGCGCGACGGCATCGTCATCGTCGATCAGCACGCGGCCCACGAGCGCCTCGTCAACGAACGCTTGAAGGCAGCCCTGGAAGCGGGCGGTGTCGTCCGCCAGGGCCTGCTGCTGCCCGAGGTCGTCGAGATCGACGGCGACGCGGTGGAAGTGCTCGCCGAAGCCAGCGCCGAGCTGGCCGAATTGGGGCTTTGTCTGGAACCATTCGGCCCGACCTCCGTGATCGTGCGCGAGGTGCCGGCCCTGCTCGGCAAAGCCGACGTCGCCGGCCTCGTGAAGGACCTCGCCGCCGACTTGCTGGGCGACGGCTCCGGCCTCGTGCTCAAGGAACGCCTCGACGCGGTCGCCGCAACGATGGCCTGCCACGGCAGTGTGCGCGCCGGCCGCCGTCTCACGCCTGACGAGATGAATGCCCTGTTGCGCGAGATGGAAGCGACGCCGAAAGCGGGTCAGTGCAATCATGGCCGGCCGACCTATGTCGAGCTGAAGCGCACCGACATCGAGCGCCTGTTCGGCCGCCGCTAGTTTTGATGTCTTTGCGTCCCTGGTGAGAAACACTGGGTGGCAGAACGCCGCAGCCTGTGATACGTTAAACGTATCATGCATGGATGCCGTTATGATCCAGGGTTTCGCCCATGCCGATACTGAAGCGTTCTACCAGGATGGTAAGTGTCCTGCGCAATGGCAGTCGATCGAGGCCGTCGCCTTGCGAAAACTCGACATGCTCGACGCCGCAGTAAAGATCTCTGACTTACGCTCGCCGCCGGGCAATCGACTAGAAGCATTGAAGGGCGACAGAAAAGGTCGATACAGCATCCGCATCAATAGGCAGTGGCGCATTTGCTTCCGCTGGACGGCCAACGGGCCGGACGATGTCGAGATCGTCGACTATCATTGAGGAGAATTCAATGGCGCGTGTCAAAACCCATCCGGGTGAGATTTTGGCCGAAGAGTTCTTGCAGCCTTTGGGATTGAGCGCTCGCGCGCTCGCGGGCGAAATCGGTGTGCCTGCAAATCGCTTGACCGAAATCGTGGCAGGCCGACGGTCGGTCACTGCGGACACGGCGATTAGGCTCGGCCGCTATTTCAAGACCGATCCGCGCTTCTGGCTGAACCTGCAGGTGGCACACGACCTGTCGAAGGCGGTGACCGAGACGGACTATTCCAATGTGCCGACGCGAGCGGCGTGAACATCTCTACCCCCGCCACCATACCTCTTCTCGATGTACCCCTCGACGATCTCTTTGAACTCTGCCGAGATGTTCGCCCCGCGCAAGGTCATCGCCTTCTTTCCGTCAATGAACACAGGCGCTGACGGCGTCTCGCCGGTGCCCGGCAAGGATATGCCGATGTCGGCGTGTTTGCTCTCGCCGGGGCCGTTCACGATGCACCCCATGACGGCGACGTTCAGTCCTTCCACGCCTGGATAGCGCGATCGCCATTCGGTCATGCCGTCGCGCAGCATCTGCTGCACGTCGCGCGCGAGTTCCTGGAACACGGTCGAGGTCGTCCGGCCGCAGCCCGGACACGCCGCCACGATCGGCATGAACGTGCGCAAGCCCATCGTCTGCAGCAATTCCTGCGCCGCGCGCACTTCCAGCGTGCGGTCGCCGCCCGGCTCCGGCGTCAGCGAAAAGCGGATGGTGTCGCCGATGCCCGCCTGCAGCACGATGCCCATCGCCGCCGACGAAGCGACGATGCCCTTCGAGCCCATGCCGGCTTCCGTCAAACCGAGATGCAGCGCATAGCGCGACCGCGAGGCGAGCAGCGTATTGACCGCGATCAGGTCCTGCACCGTCGAGACCTTCGCCGAGATCACGATGCGATCGGCGCCGAGCCCCAGCTCGACCGCGCGTTCAGCAGAGAGCAGGCCCGACTGCACCATCGCCTCGTGCATGACGGCGCGCGCGTCCTTGGGTGCTGCACTCTTCGAGTTCTCGTCCATCAGCCGCGTCAAAAGCTCCTGGTCGAGCGAGCCCCAGTTGACGCCGATGCGGACGGGCTTGCCCCACTTGATCGCCTGCTCGACGATCGACGAGAACTGCCGGTCCTTCTTGTCCTTGAAGCCGACGTTGCCCGGATTGATGCGGTACTTGTCGAGCGCCTCCGCACAGGCCGGGTTGTCGGCGAGCAGCGTGTGGCCGTTGTAGTGGAAGTCGCCGACGATCGGCACCTTCACGCCCACCTTCGCCAGACGATCGCGGATGTGTGGCACGGCCTTCGCCGCCTCGTCGCGGTCGACCGTGATGCGCACGATCTCCGAACCCGCCCGCGCCAGCGCCGCGATCTGCGTGGCCGTACCGGCGACATCGGCTGTATCGGTGTTGGTCATCGACTGCACGACGATCGGATGCCCGCCGCCGACCTTCACACCGCCGATGTCGACGGCGAGGGTCTGATGGCGAGGGGCGGGTGCTGTCGTCATGGCGTCATCTGTCCTGCGGAGTGGCGCGTAGCTGTTGGCTCGAGTGTCAGACCCTCCAGGTCCGACATCACGCGCGCAAACATAAAAGTCACCGCGTTCCCGGAAGCCGAGTGAAGCGAGGCTATCCGGGACCTTTACACTTCTGAGAATGGTAAAGACCCCGGATCTTCACGTTCCGACCTAGCGGTCGGAGCGTTCGTCCGGG
>CAZNMY010000171.1:0-10463 GCA_964574325.1 uncultured Devosia sp.
ACGGTTCGGATCAAATCCGGTCGTGGCGGCCTGAGCTAAAGGGATAGGCCTGGCTGACTCGTGCTCGAGTTGTTCGTTTCGGTTCGAGATCAGAGGGTGAGCGGACGTGGAGCAAGGGTTGCGTGAAAGCGGGCCGCCCTCGGCTTCTCAGCTTTGGCGCCTCCGCGCCGGCACCGCAGGCGTGATGATTGTTTACCCGCTGGGCAACGTCGTCAGTGCCGGACACTGACCAGGAGCAAACTGGCGAGGAGAACACAGGCGGGGAAAACTTAGCGGGCAAGCAGCCGATCCAGGCAATCGCGCGTTCCATCCCGCCACTCGGGCAGCCGCACACCGAATGTCGCGCCAAGCTTGCCGCAGTC
Source organism: uncultured Devosia sp. (assembly GCA_964574325.1). Classification (GTDB taxonomy): domain Bacteria; phylum Pseudomonadota; class Alphaproteobacteria; order Rhizobiales; family Hyphomicrobiaceae; genus CAMDPA01. Next base: position 363 of record CAZNMY010000171.1, read on the forward strand.
GAGCCTTGAATTCGCCGGCCGCCGCGCCGCCGTCGGATAATCCGCGGTCGTCAGCGCCTCGACCGCGGGTGTCGGCAGCCCGTGCGCGGCGGTCGTGCGGAAGATTTCGCGCGCGAACCCGCACCACGTCGTCTCGCCGCTCCCCGCCGCGTGATAGATGCCCCAGCGCGGATCGGATGCCGCCGCATCGCCGACCTGTGCCGCGATCGCCAGGATCGTGTCGGCCAGATGCGGCGCATAGGTCGGGCATCCCCACTGGTCGTCGACGACGCCGAGCTTTTGCCGCTCCGCACCGAGCCGCAGCATCGTCCGCACGAAGTTCGTGCCGTAGGGACTGTAGATCCACGATGTCCGCAGGATTACATGGCGCGGGCACGCGGCAGCAACGGCGATCTCACCTGCGAGCTTGGAGCGGCCATAGGCGTTGATCGGCGCGGTGCCGTCGCTCTCGATGTAGGCGCGCGCCGCCGTACCGTCGAACACGTAGTCGGTTGAAATGTGGATCAGCGACGCGCCCGCCTTCGCGCAAGCGGCCGCCAGATCACCCGCGCCGGTCGCATTGACCTTGTGCGCCAGCGCCTCTTCGCTCTCGGCTTTGTCGACGGCTGTGTAGGCCGCGGCATTGACGACGATATCGGGTTGCACGTCGGCGATCGCGGTTCGCAGCGTGCCGGGAATGGTGAGGTCGAGTTGCGGTCGCCTCAGCGCGACCACGTCGACGCCTGCCGAAAGACCCGCTGCGAGCAGCGACTGCGCGAGTTGCCCAGCCGTTCCCGTGACGAGGATTTTCATGCCCCGCGCCCCCTGCTGTCTACTCGTGCCGTCCGTGGCAATGCTTGTACTTCTTGCCCGAGCCGCAGGGGCACACCGCGTTGCGCGAGACCTTGCCCCACGTCGCCGGATTGTTCGGATCGACGTTGGCCTTGCGGCTCTGCACGGGAGCGCGTGCGAGGCCGGTGCCCTGTTCGGCCGCGAGCGCTGCGTCCGCCATCGCGAACTCGTCGAGCCCGGTCACCGGATCGATGTGACGTGCCTGCATCGGCGGCAGATCGACGGGCTGCAGCAGCGATTCCTCCTCGGCCGGCGCGAGTTCGAGGTTCATCAACTGCCCCGTCACCGCCTCGCGCAACTTGGCCAACAGCAGCTCGAACAGGTTGAACGCTTCCGACTTGTACTCGTTGAGCGGGTCGCGCTGGCCGTAGGCGCGGAAACCGATCACCTGCCGCAAGTGCTCGAGCGTCACGATATGCTCGCGCCACAGGTGATCGAGCGTGTGCAGCAGCACCGCCTTCTCGAGTTGCCGCCAGTTCTCGGTGCCGATCTCGACGGCCTTGCGCGCCGCCTTCTCGTCGGCTTCCTTGGTCAGCCGCTCCTTGATCTCCTGGTCGGCGATGCCTTCTTCTGCCGCCCAGTCCTTGACCGGCAGGTCGAGGCCGAAAATCTCCTTGAACTCGTTCTGCAGGCCTTCGCTGTTCCACTGCTCGGCATAGGCCTGCTCGGGAATGTGCCGCTTGACCAGCTCTTCGATGACACCGTGGCGCATGTCCACGACCGTTTCCGACACGTCGTCCTGGGCCATGATGTCGACGCGCTGATCGAAGATGACCTTGCGCTGGTCGTTCATCACGTCGTCGTACTTCAGGATCTGCTTGCGGATGTCGAAGTTGCGCGCTTCGACTTTCTTCTGCGCCATCTCCAGGCTCTTGTTCATCCACGGATGGATGATCGCCTCACCTTCCTGCAGGCCGAGCGTGCGCAGCACGGTGTCCATGCGCTCCGAACCGAAGATGCGCATCAGGTCGTCTTCGAGCGACAGGTAGAACTTCGTGCGCCCCGGATCGCCCTGACGGCCGGAGCGGCCGCGTAGCTGGTTGTCGATGCGGCGGCTCTCGTGCCGCTCGGTGGCGATCACGTAGAGGCCGCCGGGCTTGTCGACGGTCTTGGCCGCGCGCTTGCCCTTGGCCGGGGCGATTTCGACCGTCTCGGAGGCCGCCTTCACGATCTCCTTGTTGCGGTCCACCTCGGATTCGATCTCGGCCTTCTTCTTCTCGATCTCTCGCTCGGTCGGCGGATTGCCGGCTTCCTCACGCTCGGTCGTCCACTCCAGGATGCTGTACTCGACGTTGCCGCCGAGTTTGATGTCGGTACCGCGACCCGCCATGTTGGTCGCGATCGTGACCGCGCCGGGCTGTCCCGCCTGCGCGATGATGATGGCTTCCTGCTCGTGATAGCGGGCATTCAGCACCTGATGCCGGACGCCTTTCTGTTTCAGCAGCTCCGACAGATGCTCGCTCTTCTCGATCGACACCGTGCCGACGAGCACGGGCTGCTGACGCTCCTGCGCCCGCTCGATCTCGGCGATGATCGCGTTCCATTTCTCCGCTGCCGTACGGTAGATCTCATCGTCCTCGTCGAGACGCGCGACCGGCACGTTGGTCGGCACCTCGATCACGTCGAGGCCGTAGATGTCCATGAACTCGTCGGCTTCCGTCAGCGCTGTGCCGGTCATGCCGCCGAGCTTCTTGTAGAGCCGGAAGTAGTTCTGGAACGTGATCTGGGCGAGCGTCACGTTCTCGGGCTGGATCGCGACGTGCTCCTTTGCCTCGAGGGCCTGATGCAGGCCCTCCGAATAGCGCCGGCCCGGCATCATGCGGCCGGTGAACTCGTCGATGATGATCACCTCGCCTGATTTCACGATGTAGTCGCGATCGCGGCGGAACAGGGCGTGCGCCTTCAGCGCCTGATTGATGTGGTGGACGATGGTGACGTTGTCGATGTCGTAGAGCGTGCCTTTGAGCAGGCCCTGCCCCGCGAGCACCTCTTCCATCCGGCCGTTGCCGATCTCGGTGAGCGACACCGACCGCTGCTTCTCGTCGAGCTCGAAGTAGCCCTGCTCTTTCAGCGCTTCCTTCAGCGCCTCCTTGTCGACGGTGCCGCCGTTGGCCTTCGCCATATCGCGCTCGAGATCGCGCACGATCTGCTCGTGCGCCTCGATCAGCACCTTCATGTGCGCATCGACGGCCTGGTAGAGATCGGCCTTGTCCTCGACCGGCCCCGAGATGATGAGCGGCGTCCGGGCCTCGTCGATCAGGATCGAATCGACCTCGTCCACGATCGCGAAATAGTGCCCGACCGCGTCGTTTCCCCGATTGCCGAGCTGCACCATTTCGGCGCGGCTCATTTTCATGTTGTCGCGCAGGTAGTCGAAGCCGAGCTCGTTGTTGGTGCCGTAGGTGACGTCGCAGTCGTAGGCGAGCTTGCGCTCCTCGTCGTCGAGGCCGTGCACGATGACGCCGACGGTGAGGCCGAGGAACTTGTAGACCTGCCCCATCCACTCGCTGTCGCGCTTGGCGAGGTAGTCGTTGACGGTGACGACGTGGACGCCGTGGCCGGCGAGTGCGTTGAGGTACACCGGCAGCGTCGCGACCAGCGTCTTGCCTTCACCCGTCTTCATCTCGGCGATCTTGCCGGCGTGCAGCACCATGCCGCCCATCATCTGGACGTCGAAATGGCGCTGGCCGAGCGTGCGTTTCGCGGCCTCGCGCACGGTGGCGAAGGCGGGCACGAGCAGGCTGTCGAGGTCCGCGCCGTTGGCGAGTTGCTGGCGGAACTGCGCCGTTCGCGCCCTCAGGTCGTCGTCGGACAACGCCATCAGCTCGGGCTCGAGCGCGTTGATCTCTGCCACCCGGGGACGCAGGTTCTTCACTTTGCGTTCGTTCGAGGAACCGAAGATTCGGGAGGCGAGAGAGCCGATAGACATCATGACGGTGGTCAATCCTCGAGTGCGGGCGTCGGGTCCCGGAAATGTGCAGGTCAGCCGCTCACGCCCGAGGCCGGGCGAGGGCCGGACGACCGCGCGAGCACCCTGCTGGGACGGAAGATGGGTCCGGGACGGAAGATGGGGTCGATGTCCGCTGGTGCCATTCGCCGCGGCCCATGCCGGCAGCAACTGAGCGCAGACATAAGGATGCGTTGCCGGGGTTGTCAATGTAACCAAACCGACAGTGCGGGCCGCGCGGTCGGGCGGCCGCCGACGCCGGTGTATGCAAGCGAGGTTCGCCTCACTCTTTGTAATAGTCGCGATACCATGCCACGAACGCCCTCACGCCCTCGGAGACGGGGGTTGCCGGGCGATAGCCGGTCAGCGCTTCGAGCGTATCGGCCGCTGCGAAGGTCCGCACGACGTCGCCGGGCTGCATCGCCATGAGATTGCGGACGCTGGGCTTGCCGACGGCGCGCTCGATCGCCTCGATGAACTCGATCAGGCTCGTGGGCTGTCCGCCGCCGATGTTGACCACCCGGAACGGTGCGACCGGCGACAGCGACGCATCCGCCTCGGCAAGGCTCGGCCCCCGCGCAGCCGGGAGGGGAGGGGCGCAAGCGATCAGTCGGACGATCCCTTCGACGAGATCGTCGATGTAGGTGAAGTCGCGCTGCATCGCTCCGTGATTGTAGACGTCGATCGGCGTGCCGTCGATGATACCGCGGGTGAACTTGAACATCGCCATGTCGGGCCGCCCCCATGGGCCGTAGACCGTGAAGAAGCGGAATGCCGTGACGGGCATGTTCCACAGATGGCTGTAGCTGTGCGCGACATGCTCGGTGGCGAGCTTCGTCGCCGCATAAAGAGACTGGGGATGGACCGCCCGGTCGGTTTCACAGAACGGCACCTTCGTGTTCGCGCCGTAGACCGAGCTGGTCGACGCGAGCATCAGATGGCCCACGGGATGGCGTCGCACCATCTCCAGAATATTGAACGTCCCCATGATGTTGGAGGTCATGTAGACCTGCGGATTCTCGATGCTGTAGCGCACACCCGGCTGGGCCGCCAGATGGATCACGGCATCGAACGAACGGCCGCCCCACACCTCGGCCAGGGCTGCGGCGTCCTCGAGCATCACGCGATGGCTCTCGTAGCCCTTTCGGCCGGCGAGGAGCGCATGCCGGCTCTCTTTCAGCTTCAGGTCGTAGTACGGCGTGAACCCGTCGATGCCCGTCACCTCGTGGCCGCCGTCGAGCAACCGCCGGGCCACGTGGAACCCGATGAAGCCAGCCGTGCCCGTAACGAGAATGCGCATCGGGTCGTGATCCGTTCTGCCGAGCCTGCAGGGGCGGCTCCAATTCCGAACCGAGTACGCCGATCCCGTCTGCCGCACAACGGGGAGAGGAGGAGGAAGGACGGGTTCGGGCGACCGAACCGACAGCGGGATCCGCAAAAAGAAGCCCCCGGCCGGCGAACCGGTCGGGGGCTGCAGGAGCGGGCGGGCCCCTGCTGCCCATCCGATGATCGTGTCGCAGCGGGGTAGCCGACACGCAACCGGACGAGACTTCGTGCGACGTCCTCACGGCTGAGCCTAGAGAACGACAGATGTCATCTACCGGCGAGAAACAAGCGCCTGTACGGCCAGATGAGGCCCGGTACCGGCCAGTCTCCGTCGGCACCCCGTTGCTTCGGCCACTGAACAGCCGACACGCGAGGCTGCTTGAAGTATTATGTCACCCGCTGCACACGTTCGCCGCGGGCAATCCGTGAATTCTGCTTGAATTCTACCTGGATCGCCGCCAGGGCCACCGATGCATCCAATGCGTATCCAGCAAAGAACGTCGACCGGAATCCACTCGGCAGCAATCCAGGTAGGCGTCCCGCCTTCCGGCAGGACCGGCCCAGCTTCGTCTGTCGATGCCGGTTGATGGTTCCCCCCATACCCCGGTACCGACGTTAGTCTAGGCCGTACCATACCAACCTAGGTCAAACAAATTTCCAATGCAAATGATTTCATGGCGGCGTTCAGGAAAAGCACTCCTGCTGATCGCGCTGGAAAACGGTGGCAACAAGTGCTCAAAGTTATGTTCGAATGCGCGCAGGCAAGGGGGCGCACGACGTCATGACACACAGGATGTCCGTCGGTTCCGCGGCCCGCGTGCTGGTGGCTGACGACCATGGCGTGACGCGGTTTGGCCTCGTTCAGTTCCTGCGGGACAAACTCCGCGCGCGCACGGCACATGAGGCTCTCCGTTTCGACGAAGCCCTGGCCGTGCTCAGATCGCACACCGTAGACCTCGCGATCTTCGATCTCGGCATTCCCGGCTTGTCGAGGCCGGCTGAATTGGGGCAGGTGCGCGACAACTGGCCGGCGATGAAAGTCGTGGTCCTGTCCGGTTCCGACGACCGCGACGATATCCTGGAGGCGCTTGCCGCCGGGGTGCACGGCTACATCGTCAAGACGGAGACGATGGATGGACTGGCCGAAAGGCTGGGGTACGTCCTTTCGGGCGAGGTCTATGTGCCGCCGTGCCTGCCCGACCGCGCCCGGTCGGTGGCGGACAAGCTGGGAGCCCGAGTGGACACCCGAGCTCCGGTAGAGCCCGCCGCCGAGGCATCGACCGGCCCCAAGCTGACGCAGCGCCAGCGTCAGGTCCTGAAGGCCATCATGCGCGGCCAGTCCAACAAGCAGATCGCCAAGGATCTCGACCTCGCCATCGGCACCGTCAAGATGCATGTCAGTGCCGTTTTGACGGCTCTCGGCGCTCAGAACCGCCTGCACGCCGCCAGTCTCGGCCGCAACCTCGGCGAGTAACCGCGTCCTCTACAGAAAACTGTAGGGATCGACATCGATGGTCATCCGAAGATCGCCCTTCACTTCGGGCAGGAACGACCCCCACGCGCGCAGGTAGCTCTGGATGTCCATCTCACGCGGTGCTTTCACCAGGAGCCGCCACCTGTGCCGGCCGCGCACGACGGCGACCGGCGCCTCCGCCGGCCCCAGCACCTCGATCCGTTCCGCCGGCGGCGCACGCCGGGCGACCTCGCGAGCGAACTGCTCGGCCAGTCTGGGATCACGCGCCGAGATGATGAGCGCGGCGAGCCTGCCGTAGGGCGGCAGCCCCCCCATCTGCCGCTGGCGGATCTCGCGTTCGAGAAACGCTTCCCGGTCGCCGCGGATGATCGCGTCCATCACGGGATGCTCGGGATTGTAGGTCTGAACGAGGCCGCGGCCTTTGATCTGAGCACGCCCCGCGCGCCCCGTCACCTGATGCAGAAGCTGGAACGTCCGCTCGCCCGCACGCGGATCGGCCCCCTGCGCGAGCCCGAGATCGCCATCGACGACGCCGACGAGGCACAGGTTCGGGAAGTTGTGCCCTTTCGCGACGATCTGCGTGCCGATGATGAGGTTGGACTCGCCCGCCTCGATCCCGTGGATGATCTCGCGCATTTCAGCGAGTCCCGGAACCAGATCGCTCGACAGGATCGCGAGCCGCGCCTCGGGAAAGCGCTGGGCGACCTCCTCCGCGATTCGCTCCACCCCCGGACCGCACGCGACGAGCTGCCCCGGTTCCGAGCACGACGGGCATTTCTCCGGCAGCGGCAGCGCGAACCCGCAATGATGGCAGTTGAGCCGTTTCTTGAAGCGATGTTCGACGAGCCACGCGGAGCACTGCGGGCATTCCATCCGGTGTCCGCACTTGCGGCACAGGGTCAGCGGCGCATAGCCCCGGCGATTGAGGAACAGCAGCGCCTGCTGGCCTTTCTCGAGCGTCTCCTGGACGGCCGTCGCCATCGATTCCGCGAGCCACTTGCCCCGCTCCGGCGGCTCGCGCCTCAGATCGATCGCGCTGACTTCCGGCATCTCGACGCCCGAGAACCGGCCCGGCAGCACCACATGCCGGTAGCGCTGCGTGCGTGCGTTGACGTGGCTCTCGATCGACGGCGTGGCCGACGCCAGCACCACCGGGAACTTGCCGATGCTCGCGCGGACGACAGCCATGTCCCGCGCCTGATAGTGCACGCGGTCTTCCTGCTTGAAGCCGGGGTCGTGCTCTTCGTCGACGATGATGAGGCCGAGATCGGTGTAGGGCAGGAACAGCGCCGACCGCGCGCCGACGACACAGCGCGCTTCACCCGTCGCCGCCGCGCGCCAAACGCGGCCACGTTCCGGCCCCGACAATGCCGAATGCCATTCGACCGGCGGCGCGCCGAAACGCTTCTGGAACCGGCTCATGAACTGGCTGGTGAGCGCGATTTCCGGCAGCATGATGAGCGCCTGCCGCCCCGCCGCCAATGCGCTCGCGACCGCTTCGAAATAAACCTCGGTCTTCCCCGATCCCGTCACGCCGTCGAGCAGTGTCGCGGAAAACGCGTTCGCATCGACCGACGCACGCAGCAGATGAACCGCCCGCGCCTGCGCGTCGGTGAACTGGTTTTCCGAATGATCGGCGCGCGGGATCGGATAGCGCCTCTCCGGGATCACCACCTCGACCAGCAGCCCCGCCTCGATCAGGCCGTCGATCACGCCGCTCGAGCACTGCGCTTCCGCCGCGAGCGCGCTCTTGACCCGCGGCAGGCCGTCGGCGGCGACTTCCAGCGCTCGTTTGCGTGCTTCCGTCAGCCGCGGCGGATTGGCGCTGCCGTCCGCGATCGCGACGCCGAACCGCGGCTTTACCGGCTCGAACGCCGATTGCGCGCCCATCATCATCCGCAGCACCATGCCGGCAGGCGCCAGCGTGTACTTGGCGATCCATTCCGCGAACCGCCGCGACAGTTCCGGCAGCGCCGGCACGTCGAGCCGCTCCACCAGTGCCTTCATCTTCTTGGGCGCGATCTCGCTCTGCGGCCCGAGCAGGCGATCCCATACAACTCCCAGGCGTGTCTGCGAGCCGAACGGGACCAGCACGAAATCCCCCGGCGCCACGGCCAACCCCTCCGGCAGGAGGTAGTCGTACGTCTGGTCGAGCGCCACCGGAATGAGAACCGGTACGCGGTCGCGCACATCGGGCGCGTTAGGCAGAATGTCGAGTAGACTGTTCAAGGGCCTCGCCGAAGTAATACATAACCGAATCAGATGTCCGATCCGGGTTGCCCGACAGTGCTACCACGGCGCGGCGATCAGAAGGCAGTCGGCAAGTAGGCATGCAGCAACGTGCAGCAAGAAGGCAGGCTGCGAGAACGAGAGACGGCTCCCCATGAAATTCTTCGTCGATACCGCTGATGTGGCCGAGATCAAGGAGCTGGCCGAGACCGGCCTCCTCGACGGCGTCACGACCAACCCGTCGCTCGTCGCCAAGGCCAACCGCGACTTCAAGACGATCATCGCCGAGATCTGCGAGGTGGTTCCCGGCCCCGTCAGCGCAGAGGTTGCAGCACTCGATGCGGAAGGGATGATCCGCGAAGGCCGGATCCTCGCCAAGATCGCCGACAACGTCGCCGTCAAGGTGCCGCTGACCTGGGACGGCCTCAAGGCCTGCCGCACGCTGACGGGCGAAGGCACCATGGTCAACGTGACGCTGTGCTTCTCGGCCAACCAGGCTCTGCTCGCCGCAAAAGCCGGCGCGACGTTCGTGTCGCCGTTCATCGGCCGCCTGGACGACATCGGCCTCGATGGTATGCACCTGATCCAGGAGATAAAGGCAATCTACGACAACTATCCCGATCTCACGACCGACATCCTCGCCGCCTCGATCCGCACCGTGAACCACGTCAAGGATGCCGCCATGCTCGGCGCCGACGTCGCGACCGTGCCGCCGTCGATCCTCAAGGCGCTGGTCAAGCACCCGCTCACCGACAAGGGCATCGAGCAGTTCATGGCCGACTGGAAGAAGACCGGCCAGAAGATCGGCTGAGGCTCGGGTGGCGATGTGAAGATCGCGGCTCGTCCCGCGGCGGCCTCGGGCTGTGACGACCTCGTCGGTTGGTCGCGATCCCATGCCCGATCACGCCGCGATCAGCGGTGTGACCGGTTTTCCGCCCACCTCTTCATCCCCGTCGGCCACAACTCCTTGATGCCCGCCGGCAGCTGATTGATGACATCGGCGATTTCGCCGGAATCGATCGCCTGGGCCAGGAGAGCGAACACGTCCCTCGTCGCGTGCTCGGCTTTGATCGGATGCGGCGCGAGCTTGTGCGCGACACCTTCGAGGAACTGATCACGGGTGCGGACTTTCTCTGCCGTGGACTTCGCGCGCCAGCCTTCGAAATAGATTCCGCGAACGATCATCGGCAACTGCGCCGCGAGGTCGACGGCCTCGTCTGTCGTCAAGCGATCGCGGAGTTGATGCAGCACGGCGCGCAGCACGGCGAGTGCCTCGGTCTCTCCCGAATAGCCG
>CAZNMY010000172.1:0-10217 GCA_964574325.1 uncultured Devosia sp.
CCGGTCTGATTGCAGTCGTCGTCGATCGCCTGTTTGCCGAGCAGCACGAGGCCGGGTTGCTCGGTCTTGACGATGGCAGCGAGGAGCTTGGCGACCGCAAGCGGCTCCACGATCGCGCCGTCGTCGACCTCGATCAGCAGGCCGCGATCCGCGCCCATGGCGAGCGCCGTGCGGATCGTTTCCTGCGCTTTGGCCGGCCCGACGGAAACCGCGATGATCTCGGTGGCAGCGCCCTTTTCCTTGAGCTTGATGGCTTCCTCGACGGCGATCTCGTCGAAAGGATTCATCGACATCTTGACGTTGGCGAGCTCGACGCCGCTTCCGTCCGACTTCACACGGATCTTGACGTTGTAGTCGACCACCCGTTTGACGGGGACGAGGATCTTCATGCCTGGGCGTTCCTCATTTTCGGCCGCTGGGCCTGCGGCAAAGCCTGATCGTCATGCCAGACACCGCCAGCGCATCCAAGGCATCCGCGACAATTCGATCACACTTCGGCATGCTTCCATCGTCCGTGCGGTGGGCGATCCTAACGGCTTCGTGGCCGATCAGCCACTCTCGTCTGCTCGCACATCCGCCACTTCGTCGGACCCGGAGAGCCCGAGTGTACATAGCCCGAGCGTGCAATGCATCAATGGCTCTCGCACTTGCGAAACGGAACGTATTACCGGCAATGCCCTAAGTCAATGTGGCCTCAATAGGGCTTTCGGCCAACACAATTAACGGCATGTTGAAATTCAGGATGCTGCCGATCGCAGGTTGGCCACAAGTCACGCCCGCCGGACACCCGGCGTGTGCATGACGAGCGCCGCTGCGACCATGAGCATTGCGCCCAGAGCGCTCACGATCGACAGTTTTTCGCCGAGCACCATATAGGCCGCGATTGCCGCGAACGGCGCTTCCGTCGATGCGATCACCGTCGCTGCCGTGGCCGAGGTGCGCCGCAACGCCATCGTGAAGATCGTGAAGGTCAGCGCGCCGGAAAGCACGCCCACGTAGATGATTTCTGTGCTGGCGCGGGCGAGACCGTCGAGATCCGGCGTCTCGAACACCAACGCGCCCAGGAAAGCCAGCACGGCGACGACCGCGAACTGCCCGGCTGTCAGCGTGATCGGATTTCCTCGTGGTGCAGCCCATCCCAGAACGATCACGTGCAAGGCCCACAGCACCGTGGCCAGGACGACCGCGAGTTCCCCCATACCGTAGGCGGCGGGTCCGCCGCCGCCCAGCATCCAGGCCCCGAGCACCGACAGGAGCACCGCGATCCACATCGTCCGCGCCGGCTGCTGGCCGAGCATCATCCACGCGAGGAACGGCGTCACGATTACGTAGAGCGAGGTCAGGAACGCCGAGTTGGTCACGCTGGCCGTCACGATGCCGCGCTGTTGCAGAAAGGCGGCCCCGAAGAACACACCTCCGGCGAGCAGAATGGCGCGGATGAGCCCTTCGCCGGTCCCCGCATCCGCGCGACCGCGCTCCATCCAGGCGAACGGCGCGAGCACGAGCGCCGCCAGCGCACAGCGCGCCGCGATGAACTGCAGCGGCGGCACATGATTCATGGCCGTCTTCTGGAACAGGAACGACACGCCCCAGATCACGGCGCAGCCGACGAGAAGCATGTTGGCGTGGGCGGCGCGCATGTTGCGGCGAGGCATCCTTCGATGGCGGTAGGGGCCGACGTCCCCTGAGACTGTGGGATTGGCTGGAAAGCGATGCCTGGACGTAGTGGCACGGATCGGTAACGGCAAGACGACGCGTCGAGCCGTTCCGGTCACGATGCCTTCAACGCAGGCGGAGCGCTGAGCTTTGCGCAGGTGAAATCAAACCACGACGTTCGTCATCACGCCCTTGGGAAAGATCTCCTCCGGCTTGGCGTGCCTGTGCGCGATGCCCTGCTGATAGGTATAGAGCAGCATCTGCTCGAGCGTCGCGCGGTTCTCCTCGATGCCGTAGGGGAACGGATCGGGGCCGAACATATCGCGCATTTTCCGCGCGTAGGTGGGCAGCCAAGCCAGCGGATAGCGCGATACGGCCGGATCGAACAGCCGCTCGAGGCTCCGCCGCTTGCTCTCGTTGAACGCGTTGAGCAGGTTGCGCGCGACCCATGGGTGTTCGTCGATCACGTGCTTCTGCACGGCGATGATGTGCATGATCGGCCAGACCTTGGTCTTCGCATAGTAGTCCTCTTCCATTTCCAGATAGTCCGGAAACAGCCGTTCGACGTCGGGATGTCCTTCGAGGAAGCACGTCGGCGGCCGCGCGATGATCGCGCAGTCGATCTCGCCTGATGCGAGCAACTCCGACAGCGACTTGTCCGCCACGCGGGTCAGCTTGAGCCCCTCGGGCAGGTTCAGCTCGACCTTCTCGACACGGCCCGCGGCATTCGCACCAGCCTGATACCAGTGCACGTCGGTGAGCTTGACGCCGGCTTCGTTGTGCATCCAGCCGCGCATCACGACGGCGGCCGAATGCGCCCATTCCGGTGAGCCGACGCGCTTGCCCTTGAGGTCGGTGATCGTTTTGATCTTGGCGTTCTTGTTGACGTAGAACGACGAGAAACGGAACAGCCGCGAGCAGACCACCGGCAGGCCGATGATGTCGCTGTCCGGCCGCGTCACCTGCGCGCAGAACTTGGCGAACGACAATTCGGAGACTTCCCATTCGCGATTGAACGTGAAGCGGGCGAAGACCTCGTGGTGCCCGAGCGTGAGCCAGTTGTGGTCGATGCCTTCTGCATTGACGAGCCCGAGACGGAAATCGCGGAAGTGGTCGTAGTCCGTGGTCGCAATCGTCAGCTTCAGCTTGGCTGAACTCATTCCCGTCGTCTCCTCCGATCGATTTGCCACATGCCCGCGCGGGCTTTCGCGGCGGCAAAAAGCCCCTGTGGACCGAGCCCTGTTGAAGTGCAGAGAAAAACGAGTATACCAACGGCGCGCTGCGGTCGAATACTTAAGTGTGATCGGCCTCGTATCGAGCGCGAGCCGCCAGCCCAGAATCACGCCGCGTTGAAGTTGTCTCGGTGGCACCGATACGACTGTGAGAGTGAGGCTTCGGGCAGAATTTCGGCCGGTCGAGCACGAAATCCGTAAGAAACCGTTGCAAACGAACAACTTACTGCGGATTCTTGAGGGTTTTGACGCGTTTTGGCTTCCTGAGTCAGGTGATTCGCAATATTGCTCAGTAACGCAAACGCGCCCCACCCCGATCTACTTGAAAACTCGGAATCAAACAGAAGAGGATTCGAATCATGGCAAAGTCAGCTGCAAAGTCCGTAGCGAAGTCATCTGCAAAGCCCGCTTCCAAGGCTGCTGCTCCGGCGAAAGCCAAGGCGGCGACCGTCACGCTGAAGCACCTCGGCACGGCGCTGGCCGAGAAGCACGAGATGCCCAAGAAGCAGGCCAACGAGATGCTCGCCGAGCTGGTCTCGATGATCACCACGCATCTCAAGAAGGGCGCGCGCCTCCGCCTCGGCGGCCTCGGCGTTCTGCAGGTTCGCAAGCGCCCGGCTCGCATGGGCCGCAACCCCGCCACGGGCGAGGCGATCAAGATCAAGGCTTCCAAGAAGGTCGCGTTCCGCGCCGCCAAGGAGCTGAAGGAAGCGGTCTGATACACCAGCTTCTGCTTTACCGGCATCAGAACGGCGGGCTCGGGAAACCGGGGCCGCCGTTTCGCAACTCCGGGCCCAGCTTACTTCGCACAAGTCTTACTTCGCACCCCGCAGCACCCGCACCACGCGGAAACCGAAGTTGAAATTGCGGTTCGTCGACGTCGCGCCTTCGCGATAGGACGAGCGCAGGTCTTTGGGCGAGTAGCCCCACGAGCCGCCGCGCAGAATGCGGAGCTTGCAGTCGCCCGATGTCCAGGCCGAGCCGTCTGTCGGCGCGCCCTTGTAGCTGCCGTTCCAGCAGTCCTCGACCCATTCCGAAACGTTGCCGTGCACCTGCAGGAGGCCCCACGGGTTCGGCTTGAACGCGTTGACGGGAAAGGTTCCGCGCCGCGGCTCGGCCCGCGGGCTCCCGCTGAATACGGCGGACCAGTCGTAGCTGGCTCGGTCCGGCCCGATGCCGTTGCCCCACCAGAACGCCGTCGTCGAACCCGCGCGCGTGAAATACTCTCGTTCCGCCTCCGTCGGCAGCCGATAGTCGGCGTTCATCCGCGCGGTCATCCAGTCCGTGAACGCCTTCGCGTCGCTCCAGTTGACGCAGACGACCGGATGATCCGGACCCTGGCTGAAGCCGGGATTGCGGAACGAAAGGTCGCTGCGCTCGCTCCACTTCCCCGCATCGAAGATCCGGCAGCCCGCCCCGGGCCGATACCCGGTCAGCGCCACGAACGTCTCGTATTCCGCGACCGAGACGGCATGACGCGCAACCGCGATGCGCGTTCCGAAGGCCACTTTGTGCGTCGGCGCTTCGTCCTGCTCGTGCCCGGGCTGTCCCGGCGCCGATCCCATCACGAAATCGCCGCGCGGAATGACCACCATTTCCGGGCACGTCTCGCATTCCTTGAAGCGGGCGCCGACGCGCAATTCGCGTTCGGCCGCCTCGGTCAGCATGCCTAGCCTGATGTTCGGGTCGGCCGCTGGCGTCGACGACTTCGCAGGCGGCGGTTCGGTGGTCGCCGACTTCGGGTTGGATGCCGGTGGCGATGAAGGAGGTGTGATGATGGTCTGTGTCGAGGGCGGCTCACGCGTCGCCGTCTTTGTGGCCGGCTCGGACACGGCGGGCTTCGTGGGCGTTCCCCCCGGTTTCGGCGAACTCAGTTGCGAAACCAGCAGGAACGCTCCGGCCAGGCCTGCTGCCGAGACGCCGAGCAGCATACCCATGCCGCGCCAACTCGAAACCGCGCGGCCGAGCCAGTCCTGTTTTTCGGCCCTCACGTTGCCCGGACTGGCACCGCTTATGGCCCCACCTACGAGATACGCGCGGATCGGCGCCGGGATGTTCTTGACCGTCTGATCGCCGAGGTCCGTGAACTGCGCGCCCAGCTTGTTGGCCACGGCCTCGCGAACCCAGCTCGACACGCAAACGCCGCCCGGGCCGGCCAGCGTCTGCAGCCGAGCGGCGACATTGACGCCGTCGCCGAGCAGATCGCCTTGCCGCTCGACGACGTCGCCGATGGTGATGCCGACCCGGAAATGCATCTGCCGCGCCGGCACGAGGCCGTCGTTCAGCGACTTCGCCTGAGCCTGGAAATCGAGCGCGCATCGTACCGCCTCGACCGCGCTCTGGAACTCCGCGAGCACGGCATCGCCCGCCGTGTTGAAGATCCGACCACCCGTCTTCGTGAGGCACTCCTGCCAAAGGGCGCGAAACGTCTCGAGCCGCCGGAGGGTCGCTTCTTCGTCGTCGGCGATCAGACGGCTGTAGCCGACCACGTCGGCCACCAGGATTGCGGCCAGCTTTCGCTTCATCTCAGGTTCCATGGCCACACGATAGCATCACTGGTACACGCCGCAAACGTCGGTCGCAGGCGATCGTGAAGGGGCGCTCGGGCATTCGTGGGCAATTGGAGGCACAACTCGCGACTCTTGTTGCCGGCAGACGGCCGATGGTTACCGAAGTTACAGCATTTACGTGATCAATATGGTTTCTTGCTTCACACATGACCTCTGGCAGGGTTTGCGGACTTGCCATAGATTGAACAATGACCTTCGCACGGGAACGTTTCAGTTATGCGTACCGTCCAGATCGAAGTCGGCAAACGACGGGTCAGCTCGAACCGAGTGCAGCTGATGAGGCCTCGCACAGCATCGCTGATTGCGGTCGTATTCGCGACGATTGCCGCCGCCCTGGCCGCGAGCCTTCCCGCTGCGGCGCAGGCTCGGGGCCCGAGCTACGAGGAACTGGCGGTTCGTGTCGCGATTCTCGCGCGTGATGCACGCTATGGCGAAGCGCTGAAGGTCGCCGAGGAATTCGCCGCCGTCGCCAAGCAGCGCGACGGGGAGGAAAACGTCGTCTATGCCAGCGCGATCGCCTGGGTCGGCCACCTCTATCAGAAGCAGGGCCGCCTCGCGGAAGCCGAGCCGCTGATGGAGCGCTCGCTCGTCATCTTCTCTAAAGTGCTGCCGGCCGGCCACCCCAACATCGCGACCGCGACCTCTAATCTCGGTTTTCAGTATCAGCTCGCGGGCCGCTACGCGGATGCCGAGAAGCTCTACATGCGCGCGCTCGACATGCGCGAGAAGGTCGAGTTCCCCAACTACGAGCACATCGCCGAAAGCCTCAACAATCTCGCCCAGATCTACAAGCGGCAGTGGCGTGTGGCCGAATCGATCCCCCTGCTGCTACGTGCTGTGGAGATGCGCGAGCGTATCCACGGCAAGGAGGATCGGCAGGTAGCGCTCAGCCTCGCGAACCTCGCCTCGTCCTACGAAATGCAGGCACAGTTTGCCCAGGCCGAGCCGCTGATGCGCCGCTCGGTCGAGATCATGGCGAAACGCATGCCGGCCGATCACCCGGAGCTGGCGTCGGCGCGCAATCGCCTCGCCCAGAACCTCTTCAAGCAGAGCCGTTACACCGAGGCCGAGGTTCAGTTTCGCGAATCGCTCCGCATCTGGCGTCTGGCGCAGAATGCGGTCAATCTCGAGCTGCCGGCCACACTCGCGGACCTTGCTAGCAACCTCGTCGAGCAAGGGCGTCTGTCCGAGGCCGAGCCGCTGTATGACGAGGCGTTGAAGCTGACCCGCGCTACACTTCCACCGACCCACCCCAATATCGCCCGCATGTATATGGGGATCTCGGAGGTCCACGCCCGCCGCGGCGATGCGACGAAGGCGTTGGAGGCGATCAGGCTGGCGAGCGAGGTTCGCCAAGCACGCCGCAGCAATGATGATTTGAGCCGCCTCACATATCAGAAGCACGTTCGCATCGCTTGGATGGCGGCGGCGGAATCGAGCGGCGGCGCTTCCCGGCGTCTGATCGACGAAGCACTCGTGATGGCGCAGCGCGCGACGCAGACGGATACCGCGATGGCGGTGCAGTCGATGACGGCACGTTTCGCCGCCCGCGATCCTCGTCTGCAGTCGATGATCCGCCAGCGCGAGGACCTCGACAACGAGACGTCGCAGCTCGAGCAGCAACTCGCGGTGGCCTTGGGCCTGCCCCGCGACAAGCGCGGCAACGTCGACGAGGACTTGCGCGGTCGCATCACCGCCAACGCCAAGCGCGTGGCAACGATCGACGCCGAGTTGAAGCTCCAGTTCCCCGAGTATTTCACGCTCGTCCGTCCCGAGCCGATCGACACGACGAAGGTGCGGGCCCTTCTTGCGCCGGACGAGGCGCTGGTGGTGATGTTCACCGGCTACGACCAGACCTTCGTCTGGGCGCTGTCCCGCGAGGACGCCGCCTGGCACAAGGTCGACATGTCGGTCGACCAGCTCACCGACGCCGTCACGGCCTTGCGCGAAAGCCTCGATGTCGAGACCTTCAAGGAGAGCATCCGGTCGAAGCCTAAGATGTTCGATCTGGCGCTGGCGCATCATCTGTTCGCCAAGTTGCTCGGCCCCGTGGACCGGATCATCGAGAACAAGAAGCATCTCGTCACGGTGCCCTATGGCCCGCTGTCGAGCTTGCCCTTGCAGGTCTTGATTACAGGCGGTCCAACGCTCGCGCTGCCGGAGCTGAAGAATTTGCCGATGTACGCCGAGGCGCAATGGCTCGTCCGCCGCCACGCCATTTCGGTCTTGCCGTCGGTCGGCAGCCTCGAAGGCTTGCGCGTCGTGGCGAAGCGGCAGGAAACCCCGCAGCGTCCGCTGATCGGTTTCGGCAATCCGCGCTTCGGAGCCCAGCCCGTCGCGGACGCACGCGGCAAAGGGGCCAAGCGCGGGCCGGCGCCCGCTGTTCGAACTGCCGAGGTGAAGGTCGCGACGACGCGCAGTTTCACGGCCTTGTGGCGCGGCGGCGCGGTCAACCTCGAAGCGCTGCGAGATCTGCCGGCTCTGCCCGAGACCGAGACCGAACTGAAAACCGTCGCGCGGCATCTGAAGGCGAGTGACCGCGACCTGCGTCTCGGGCTCAGCGCCACCGAAACTCAGGTCAAGCAGACCGACTTGTCGCAATATCGCATCGTCTATTTCGCGACTCATGGTCTGATCGCCGGCGAAGTGAAAGGACTGGCCGAACCGGCCCTGGCGCTCACGCCGCCTCAGAAAGCGACCGCGCTCGACGATGGACTGCTCACCGCATCGGAAGTGGCCCAGCTCCGCCTCAATGCCGATTGGGTCGTGCTGGCCGCCTGCAACACCGCATCCGGCGATACGCCCGGCGCCGAAGCTCTGTCCGGCCTTGCTCGAGCGTTCTTTTATGCCGGCGCCCGCGCGCTTCTGGTGTCGCACTGGCGCGTCGGCTCCGAGGCCGCTGCCAAGCTCACGACCTCCACCTTCGAGATCCAGCAGTCTCGCGTGAAGATCGGCCGCGCCGAAGCGCTCCAGCGCGCGATGCTCGCTTACATGGACAATAAGCAGGACGGTTGGGCGGCCTACCCGGCCTTCTGGGCGCCGTTCTCCGTCGTCGGCGAAGGCGGCCTCTGATTCCCTTGGTGCCCTTGGAGCGCAAGGGGAGGGTCAGGGAGAGGGCCGGGCACTCGGCGAAGCGCCCCTGTCGAGCCCCCCAGCCGCCTCAGCCCCCGTCAGCTTGAGGAAAGCCGCCTCGACGCTTTCGGCCTCAGCATCGCGCATCAGGTCGGCCGGCGATGCATTCGCCAGCACCTTGCCCCGATGCATCACGATGATCCGGTCCGCGCCCGCGACCTCTTCGCACAGATGTGTCGCCCATAGCACGGCAACCCCCCGGGAACGCCGGAGTTCGGTCACGGCCGCCAGCAGACTGGCCCTGCTCGCCGGATCGAGCCCCACTGTCGGCTCGTCCATCAGCAGCACCTGTGGCCGGTGGATCAGGGCACGCGCCAGCTCGACGCGCCGCCGGTTGCCGCCACTCAGCGTCTCAGCGCGTTTGCCGGCATCGGCCGACAGCCCCACCCGCTCGAGCTCTTCGTCGATCCGCCCGCGCGCCTCCGCACTGCCGATCCCGTGCAGCCCCCCGTGGAACTGCAGGTTCCCCCTCACGGTCAGCTCCAGGTCGAGCGTCGGCTGCTGGAACACGATCCCGAGCCCCGCGAGCGCCGGCAGCGGATCACGCGACATATCGTGACCCATCACCTCGATCTTCCCGCGATCTGGCGTGAACAGGCCCGAAAGGAGCTGGAACAGGGTCGATTTGCCCGCCCCGTTCGGACCGAGCAGCGCCACCATCTCCCCGCGCGAGACCTCGAACGAAACCCCGTCCACCGCCTTCACCGGACCATAGGCCCGCGCCACATCGAGCAGCGCCAGCGCCTTTGTGGCGTCTCCATCCCTCGCCATCCCCAATTCCTTTCCCGCCGAGTTCTGGCGCCATAGTTCACTTACCCCGGACAGCCCCGCAAGCGCTTCGACCAGAGATCGCGGGGAGTGAGGCCCGGAACAGATTGCGAATCGATGAGAAACGCGCGATTCGTCGAGCGACAGAGTTGCATGTTCAGTTTTGCCTGGACGGATGAGAACAAGAGTGGTACAAATCGTGAAGATCAACTTCGCGAGACTGGCCCCAACTCAACTCATGCCATAGGGTGGAACATGCAACGTCCGGAACTGCGTGTCATCGAGGGTGAACAAGTGGACAAGCACAAGGCGCTCGACGCCGCACTGGCCCACATCGAAAAACACTTCGGCAAGGGCTCGATCATGCGCCTCGGAGCGCTCGATCAGACGATGGATGTGGAGGCGGTGCCGACCGGCTCGCTGGGGCTGGATATCGCGCTGGGCATCGGCGGCCTACCCAAGGGTCGGATCATCGAAATCTTCGGACCGGAATCGTCGGGCAAGACCACACTCGCGCTGCACAGCATCGCTGAAGCACAGAAGCGTGGCGGCATCTGCGCCTTCGTCGACGCCGAGCATGCCCTTGATCCGGTCTATGCCAGGAAGCTCGGTGTGAAGGTCGAGGACCTGCTGATCTCGCAGCCCGACACCGGCGAGCAGGCGCTCGAGATCACCGATACTCTGGTCCGTTCAGGCGCAGTCGATGTGCTGGTCGTCGATTCGGTAGCGGCGCTGACGCCTAAGGCCGAGCTCGAAGGCGAGATGGGCGACAGCCTTCCGGGCCTCCAGGCGCGGCTGATGAGCCAGGCGCTGCGCAAGCTCACCGGCTCGATCTCCAAATCGAAGACCATGGTGATCT
>CAZNMY010000173.1:0-10214 GCA_964574325.1 uncultured Devosia sp.
GAGTTGCCGAAGGGCGTGTTCATCACGATGATGCCCTTGGCGGTCGCGGCCTTGATGTCGATGTTGTCGACACCGATGCCGGCGCGGCCCACGACCTTCAGGCGCTTGGCCTGGCCGATGAGCTTTTCGGTGACCTTCGTGGCGGAGCGGACGGCGAGGCCGTCGTACTCGTGGATGATCTTCTCGATGTCTTCCTTGGAGATGCCGGACTTCACATCGACGTCGACGCCGCGGTCCTTGAAGATCTGCACGGCGGCGGGGGAAAGCTCATCGGAAATGAGAACGCGGGGCTTGGACATGTGAGTACCCTTGCTTTGGGTGAAGTAGCCGGCGAATGGCGAGTGGCCAATGGCGAATGGAGATGATGCGAGGCGAGGGGCCGAAGCCTCCATTCGCCACTCACCATTCGCCATTGGCACCACTACGCGAGCTTGGCTCGCGTAGTGGCGAAGGCCCAGTCGAGCCAGGGGATGAGGGCTTCCACGTCGGACTTCTCGACGGTCGAGCCGGTCCAGATGCGAAGGCCCGGAGGCGCATCGCGATAGCTGCCGGCGTCGAGGGCAGCGCCTTCCTTCTCGAGGAGGGCCGCGAGATCCTTGGCGAACTTCGCCTGCACTTCCGGCGATGCGCCTGCGATGGCGGGATCGACGACCTTGATGCAGACGCTGGTGTTCGACCGCGTCGCCTTGTCCTCGGCGAGGTTGTCGACCCAGGCGGTGCGCTCGATCCAGTCCCAGATCACCTTCGCATTGGAATCTGCACGGGCATGCAGCGCCTTCAGGCCGCCGATGCTTTCGGCCCAGGCGAGGCTATCGAGGTAGTCTTCGAGGCAGAGCATCGAGGGCGTATTGATCGTCTCGCCTTCGAAGATGCCCTTGATCAGCTTGCCGCCGGAAACGAGGCGGAAGACCTTCGGCAGCGGCCATGACGGCGTGTAGCTCTCGAGCCGCTGCACGGCGCGCGGAGACAGCACGAGCATACCGTGGGCCGCCTCGCCGCCGAGCACCTTCTGCCAGGAGAAAGTCGTGACATCGCACTTGGCCCAGTCCATCGGCTGTGCGAACGCTGCCGACGTCGCGTCGACGAAGGTCAAGCCTTCGCGGTTCGCGGGAATCCAATCGCCATCGGGGACTTTCACGCCCGATGTCGTGCCGTTCCACGTGAACAGAACGTCGCGGGTGAAATCGACTTCCTTCAGGTTCGGCAGCTTGCCGTAGCCGGCCTTGAGGGTGCGCATGTCCTTCAGCTTGAGCTGCTTGGCCATGTCGGTGACCCAGCCTTCGCCGAAGCTCTCCCACGAAAGCGCGTCGACGCCGCGGGCGCCGAGCATGGTCCACATCGCCATCTCGTAAGCGCCGGTGTCGGAGCCGGGGACGATGCCGACCAGATAGTCGGCGGGAATGCCGAGGATCGATTTGGTCTTGTCGATGGCGAGTTTCAAACGCGCCTTGCCTTCCTTGGCGCGGTGCGAGCGGCCGAGGAATGCCTTGTCGAGTGCTTGGGGGGTCCAACCGGGGCGCTTGGCGCAGGGACCGGAGGAGAAATTCGCGCAGGCAGGAGTCGTCGTCGGCTTTGCAGTCGCTGTCATATCCCTATCCTTCCAGATAGCTGCTCCTCGGTGGGGAGGAGTGGCCCAGGGTCGGGATAGGGGCAGACGTGGGGCGTGTCAACGGTGGCAAATGGGGAAGTCGGGAGTTCGGGAGATCGCAAAGTCGGGAGATCGGGAGATCGGGTACGCGCCCCTGACTTCCCGAATTCCCGACTTCCCGAATTCCCGACTTCCCGAATTCCCGACCTCCCCAGCTTCCCGAATTCTCAGTTGATGTCGTAGCGGAGGCCGACGCGCATCTCGTGGATGTTCTGGTCGGGGATGCGGATGTTCTCGACCGTGGTCAGGCTGCGGCCGGAATAGCTCGCGCCCTGCAGATGCAGCCAGCGATAGCCGAGGTCGAACTTGGTATTGTCCCAGAACTTGTAGGAGAAGCCGGCCATCAGCGCGGTGGCGAGCTGATAGTTGACGCCGCCGGCATTGGTCGTCGCCGTGGTGGCCAGGACGTTCGAACCGGCCTGCGTCCCGGCTATCGACGGATCGCAATCGACGGTGTCGATGCAGGTCGTGGCGCGCGAGAAGTCGCGGCCCTTCAACTGGTGGCGAACGTAGCCGATGCCCGCGCCGATGTAGGGCGTGAAGCGCTCGTTGATCGGCAGGTCGGCATAGAGATTGACCAGGCCGGTCGAGTTCGACGACGTGAAACTGTCGCTGTAGGTATCGCGCATCGCGATCGTGGCGTTCGTGCCAGCGCCACCGGCGGTGTTGGCGATCGTATAGTCCCGATGTCCCCTGCCGCGGCTCTCCACGTCGTTGCGCTGGTCGATGGTGATGTCGCCGCGCAGGTTCTTGTTGAAGTAGTAGCCGAGACCCAGGCCGAAGCGCGGAAAATTCTCGAGGTAGCTGTCGGCGCGGAAGCTATCGACGTAGGGATCGGTCGATTTGTACTTGCTCACGTTGCTCTGACCGTAAGCAGCGTCGATGCGAACGTAATAGCCGGTCGAGACTTCGGGCACGGGAACGGGTGCTGGAACCGGAACGGCCGCTGCACCTTGGCGGACGCCATTCGCGTAGACGACCTCGCCGCCGGCGAGCGAAGCGCTGGGCGTCGCGGCCAGCGTGGCAATGGCAATCGCCGCACTCTTGATGAGATGTCTCGAGATGGTCATGGCAGTCGATCCCCAGCTTGCTCACGCGCCGCTCATGGCCGTGGCTGAAACTTTGTATGACCCTGGACGCAGGTGATTGCGCTTCAACGCAACACCAGTTCCTTCACGAAGCCCTGCGCTCGGTCTTTTTACGCTCGCGCTGAACAACACTTAACGGATCAAAGGGATCGTACGGGTATGCTCGAAAAGTCAGGTTTCAGGAGACCGCTCGGAGATGCCGGAACCCTTGCGGCGCCGGCACTCGTCGCGATCGATCAGCGAATGTCGTAGCGCAGGCCGAGGCGGAACTCGTGGGCATGCATGCTGTCGACGTGGACGTTGCCGCCGGTGCCGCCGAACGCGTTGGCGGTCTGGCCGGTCTTGGCAGCGCCCAGATACATGAAGCGATAGCCGGTATCGAGCTTCAGCCGATCGGTCATCGAGAACACGAAGCCGGTCATCGCCGCGGCGGCGACGTGCCAGTTGGAGCCGGAACCGATCGTGGTCGGCGTGCCGATCGCGCCGGAGTCCTGCTCCACGCCGTTGACGAATTCGCGAGCGCCTGTAGCAACGACACCCTTGCCCTTGGAGAAGCTGTTGTTGACGCCACCGAGGCCGAAGCCGATGTAGGGCGTGAAACGCGCGCCGGCGTTGAAGTCGTAGTACACGTTGGCCATGACCGAGGTGCTCTCGTAGCCCCACTTCATCTGGCCGTAGTTGGGCGCGTAACGGTTGCCGTTGAAGCCCTTCACGTCGCTTTCGTAGCGGTGGTCGACCGTGATGTCGCCGCGGATGTTGCAGGCGAAGTAGTAGCCGAGGCCGCCGCCGATGCTGCCCGTGTCGGTGAAGCGCGCGCCGATCAGGTCGTCGATACCGACCTGGGTCATGGCCGGGCGATCATAGGTGGTGTAGCCGCCGTCGACGCGCGCATACCACTTGGCGCAACCGCGAGGCGCCGCCTGGATGTAGTCGTCCTTGATGCTGCCGCGGCCGCCATGGGCGCCATACAGATCGGCCGACTGTGCTGCGATGGTGGTGGCCAGGAGCGAGGCGCCGGCGACCAGGAAACCGCGGAAGTTGCTCATGTTAGTCCCTCTCAAGGCAACCAATCGTCGGGGTTGCTCAGACAAGCGCGCTACGTTCGACACGAAGCCGTCTGGAGAGGACTATGAGGCGTAACGCTTAAAGGAGACTTAACGGCCGTCTTGTTTCGGGACGGGGCGGCAGGGCATAAGGCCCTCCACGAATCACCAGCGTCATCCCGGCTCTCGCATCCCCGGATCACCATCCGGGTCGCCTCGGCCGGGATGACGGGCGCCATCCATCACGCCGCCGCCTTCTTCACGGCCTCGACGATATCTCCGACCACCGTCGCCACCAGTTGCTCGTCGTCGCCTTCCGCCATGACGCGGATGACCGGCTCGGTTCCCGACGGGCGGATCACGAGGCGGCCCGATTTCCCGAGCTTCTTCTTCGCGCCTTCGATGGCACGGACGACGCGATCGTCCTCGAGTGGCTTGCCGTGGGAGTATTTCACGTTCTGCAGAAGCTGCGGCAGACGCTCGAAGCGCGAGCAGACCTCGCTGACGCGCTGCTCGGTCGTGACGACCACGCTCAGAACCTGCAGCGCCGAGACGAGGCCGTCGCCGGTCGTCGTGAAGTCCGACAGCACGATATGACCGGATTGCTCGCCGCCGACGTTGTAGCCGTGCTTGCGCATGTGCTCGACGACGTAGCGGTCGCCGACGGGGGTGCGATGCAGGGTGAGGCCGAGACTTTCGAGATAGCGCTCCAGGCCGAGGTTCGACATCACGGTGGCTACGACGCCGCCGGCCGCGAGCTGGCCGCGCTCGTGCCAGCTCTTGGCGATCACGGCCATGACCTGATCGCCGTCGACGATCTCGCCCTTTTCGTTGACGATCAACACGCGATCGGCGTCACCGTCCAGCGCGATACCGATATCGGCGCGGACCTCTAGAACCTTGGCGGCCAGCGCCTCGGGCGACGTAGAGCCGCACTTGTCGTTGATGTTGCGGCCGTCGGGGTCGACGCCGATGCGGATGACCTCCGCGCCCAATTCCCAGAGCGCTGCCGGTGCGACCTTGTATCCGGCGCCGTTGGCGCAATCGATCACGATGCGCAGGCCGTTCAAGCGAAGATTGCGGGGCAGCGTGCGCTTGGCGAACTCGATATAGCGTTCCTGCGCGCTCTCGACGCGCGTGGCGCGCCCTATTCTGTCGGCCGGGGCCAGCAATGGATCGGTCGGCGCGTCGATCATCGCCTCGATCCGCATCTCGAGCTCGTCGGACAGCTTGTAGCCGTCGGGATCGAACAGCTTGATGCCGTTGTCGTGATAGGCGTTGTGCGACGCCGAAATCATCACGCCGAGATCGGCGCGCAGCGACTTCGTGAGCATCGCAATCGCCGGCGTCGGCATCGGCCCCAGAATGAACACATCCATGCCGACCGCCGTGAAGCCGGACATCAACGCGCTCTCGATCATGTAGCCGGAAAGCCGCGTGTCCTTCCCGATCACCACGCGGTGCCGCCGCTTCTCGCCGTCCGAGAACAGCTTGCCCGCGGCCATGCCGACGCGCAGCGCGATCTCGGACGTCATCGGGTGGCGATTGGAGAGGCCGCGGATTCCATCGGTTCCAAAGTAGCGGCGTGTCATCAGTATTTCCCTTCATGGCATCGGCGCGATCATTCGTGTTCGCGACCTTAGCTTTTTCCTGGCCCGGCCCCGTCGGCACAGATCCCTACTTCCCCAGCGCGGGCCATCCTGGCGCGCTTCGGCCGAAGGCGGTCGTGCTACCCCTGAACCATGGCAACTCAGCACAAGATAGCTCGAGACGCACGGTTCCTGCCCCTCCATCGCAAAACGCGGGCCAAACTGCAACGAATCGCTGGCGATGCGAAATTGCTTCGCATTATCCTTTATCATCCGCCCGAGCGTTGAATAGGCACGGAGAATCGAAGCATAGCGTCCGGCAGCCGGTGCCGACGGGAATCTGGCGAGGATGCCGGTCATGTCCCGCCGAAGCCTGCCCTGAGCCGCCGGGGCGCCGCCAGTGCCACCTGCGCGCCAATTCACAGACGACTGCCGGGCCGGTCGCCGGCAGCGGTTCACATCCGGAGGCGTGATGGCCTACTTTATCGCGGTTGCCAACCGCAAGGGTGGCGTTGGTAAATCGACGATCTCGGTGATGCTGGCGCATGCATTCTCCGCATGGGGCCACAAGCGCGTGTTGCTGATGGATCTCGATGCGCAGTCGAACTCCTCGCTGATCCTGCTGGGCGGATCGCAATGGATCGAGACGCAGCGCAACTCGAAAAACGTCGCGGCGTTCATCGAGGACCGGATGTATGCGCTGAACCCGATCGCCGACTATCTCGTCCACGACGTCGGCGACGTCACCGACGCGCAGGGCCGCAAGCCGCAGTTGTCGCTGCTCGCCGGCTCGCTTCAGTTCGAGGACATGCAGGACGAGTTGATCACGCACTATTCCCGCCACAACACGCCGTTCCGTCAGGCCAAGCTGAAGTGCGCGAACCACTTCAAGCAGGCGCTCGGTTTCGCCGCGCCGCTGGCCGATGTCGTCATCATGGATTGCGCGCCGGGTCTGTCCAATGCGACGGCCGCAGCGCTCGCTATGGCCGCCAAAGTGGTCGTGCCGTTCCGCCCGGATGCCGTTTCGGAATACGCCGTCGATCGCATCGCCTCGATCATCGAGGGCAAGGACTACGACGGGGTGATGGCGATCCCGCCGGAGAAACGGCGCTACATCTGCGTCGCGAACGCGGTGCGGCCGGGCGGGCGCGACGGCACGATCATCGATACGATCGCGTTCAATCATCCGACGCTGGCGACGCAGGTGCCGCAAAGTCCGGATGTCGCCAATGCCTTCGACTGGAGCGAGGAGCGCCAGACGATGGAAGAAAAATACGGCACCTCGATCACGCCGCTGCGGGAACTCTACCAGGAACTGCTGGTGACGCTCGGAGCTGTTTGAGGGCGTTGTGCGCAAGAAAAGTTCAGCATGCGGGGCGCGCGCCCGCAATGCCGATGGGAGCGATCGAATGAAAGACAACACGGTCAAGCTATCCGGGCATGCGAAGGACCGGTTCGTCGAGCGCTTCTTTGCCGAGGAGGCGGCGCTCGACGATGCGGTGCGCCGCCGCCTGGTGCTGCGCGCCAAGGGGGCCTTCACCAGCTTGCGCGTACGCAAAGCGCTGCTCGGGCGGCGCATCCCGGTCACCAATCCGACGACGGCCGATGCGAGCAAGCTGCCGTCGCCTGCGCTGGCACCGGCCGCCGCTCCTTCAACGCCGCCGCCGACGGTCGCTCCGGCAGCGGAGCCCGCCGCCGAAGGCGCATTCGACGCGTACGCGATCGGGCTCGTGCCGGTTTTTCAGCGCGAGGGCGCGGAGGGGCTACTCGCCAAACTCGCCGTCGTCTCGCGCGTCGATCACCTTCGGGCGATGGCGAAGGCGCAGCAGATCGTGCTGCCGCAAGAACTGCGTTCGGGCGACGCCTCGGCAGAAGCCGTTCGTGCCGGCATTGCCGAGGCGGTCGCGAAACGGATCAAGGACCGGCGGGCCGCAGCCGGTTGAGGATCACTTCACCGCTTCCTTGGCGATTCCGTCGAGTAGCGCGTTGATCGCGGTGAATGCCTTGATCGTTGCGGGATTGCCCGCACTCGGCAGGCGGCGGTAGCCGACGACGATCTCGCCGGGCTTCGCTGCCGTCTCGTACAAGAATACGATGTAGGGGCAGAAGCCGGCGTTGGCAGCGTCCGCTTCGATCATGTCGCGCGACAGCTTCGCAGAGCAGAACGAGACGTATTCGGCGCGCTTGTAGACCTGCTTCGTCGAGCCGACATCCTTGCCCGTGCGGTCGAGCATCGCGCCGACGTTGCCGGTGAAGTCCGTCACGAGGCCACGGTTGGTGATCGCATTCGACACGTCGAACTTGACGTCGTCGAAACTGCCGGCCTTGCGATAGACCTTCAACTCCTGCGCGGCTGCTGCCGACGCGAATACCGCGAGCAGCGCGACCAGTGCCGCCGCTGCAATGAGCATGCGGTGTGTCCACCAAGTGTGATGGTCCCCGCCGTTCCCGTGGCTGTGGGCGAAATGAATCGCATTTCGAGCAAACATAGTGCCTCCCCTTCGATGACGGCATCCAGCAGGCCCCGCCGCCGGATCTCACGCATTGCGCGAGGTCAATCCAACGCCGGACCGGGCGGGGACGGATGGCCCCACCTCAGAAGCAGAGCATGCCGGCGAGCGCGGACAGATCGAGGAAGATGGCGAGCCCCCGCACCGAAATGAGATAGAGCGCGCCGGCTAAGAGCAGGGATACGGCAACGGCCACCGCCACCTTGACGGGGCCGGCTTTGGCAGGCGCGGGACGTGTCGTCGACTGCGTCATGATCTCGATTTAAGCGTTCCGCGCTGTCTTCTCAAGCCGGACCTATTCGGCGGGCACGGGCTTGGGCTGCTTCAGGCGGGCGACCGGCTCCTGGCTGATCGGCAGGTGGACCAGCGCCGCGAACAGGCCCAGTGCGATCGACGACCACCACATCAGGTCGTAGGACCGGGTGATGTCGAAGAAGCGGCCGGCGAGCCAGACGCCGAGGAACGAGCCGATCTGGTGGGAGAAGAACACGATGCCGAACAGCATCGTCATCCACACCGGTCCGAAGAACGTCGCGACGAGGCTCGAGGTCAGCGGCACCGTCGATAGCCACAGCAGGCCGAGGATGAAGCTCAGGACCACGACCAGCGTCGGCGTCATATCCATGTAGAGGAAGCACAGGAACACGACGCAGCGGCCCAGATAGATGAAGGCCAGCGTGTACTGCTTCTGGAAGTACGCCGCGGACTGGCCGGCCGCCCAGGTGCCGATCAGGTTGCCGAGACCGACCATCGTCAGGCCGAGCACGCCCACCATCGGGTCGAAGCCGCGGTCGGCCACGTAGGCCGGCAGATGCAGCGCGTAGAACGCGACCTGAAAGCCGCAGACGAAGAAGCCCGCGGTAAGCAGCAGGAAACTCGGATGACGGAACGCCTCGTGCAGCGATTCTTTCAAGGTCTGGGGAAGCGTGCCCGGCGCGTTCTTCGCCGGCTCGTTGCCGATGATGAGGGACAGCGGCCACATCACCGCGGCCGTCGCCGCCATGGTGAGAAGGCTCGCCTTCCAGCCGAACATCTCGATCAGCAGATGCGCGTAGGGCAGCGAGATCAGCACGCCGACGCCGCTGCCGATGCCGAGCATCGAGATCGCCTGCGTCCGCTTCTCGGGCGGGGCGGCACGGCCGATCGCGCCGACCATCGCCGTGACACCGGCACCCGCTACGCCCAGCCCCATGAACACGCCCGACAGCAGCAGATGCAGCTCGGACTGGGCGACGACCATGAGGACAAGGCCAATCGCCGTGCACGTCGCGCCGAAGATCAGAACCTTGCCGGCGCCGAGCTTGTCCGATGCGGCTCCGATGAACGGCGCGGCACAGCCCCACACGATGTTGGCCAGCGCGATCGCGATCGAGAACGCCTCGCGGCCGATGCCGAGCGTTTCGGTGATCGGCTTCAAGTAGAGGCCCATGATCTGCCGCAGGCCCATGCCGATGCCGGCAACCGTCGCGCCGGCGAGCACGATGGCCCACACGGGGAACGGGCGGCGCGCTTGTTGCGGCGGTGTCGTCGAGGCGGGGGACGTCATGTGGACCTCGGGGGTTCTCGGCCAATACTCAGCGTGCGACCTGATCTGACGCACTTATGCCATGTTTTCAGGCACCCGAGACCAGCTGATATCGCAGAGCAGGAAAATGGGGACACACAGAATTTCCGGTTGCCGAGACTCATGACTGCATTGGTCCGGAGGGGAAATTGTGTGTGTCCCCATTTTCTCCTCCGAACGCCTCCATCCCCGTCGCAGCATCGCCGCGCGAGGTCACAATCAGCGAACGGGAGCGGGCACTGCCGGCAACCCTGTATTTTAGTATGGGGCTGCTCACAGCAGCGCCCGCCGCGGCTTTTTGCGCCGGAATCGCGTTCGGAGACGGGTCACCCGCGACGGCCTTGAAGCCGCCCCGCATAACCTTGGGCCTGTTTGATCCCCCCTACCTCGCCCCGTTGCCGGCACTCGGATCAGGTGGAAGCGAATCCCGGCGTTGCGGATGCGCTGGCCCGCTGCCCGTTGATGGCGATCAGGCGCTTCTCAGCGCCCAAGCCATCGACGGGCAAACCCCGCTTTTCCTCACACCGCGCTTTCCCCGCATGGCAGCGCGGTCGACCACGCCCCGTTCAGAGGAAAGCTGCGAGGGAGTATGCAGGGGAGGCTGGGGGCGGGGATAAGTCTGGTGAGAGGTGAGTGGGGAGTTCTGGCGACACCCCCCTCACCCGTGAGGGGGGAGGTCGACGCGGCATGACTTTTTTGCGGTTCAGCAAAAAATCATGGCGCTGTTCGGCGTTCATGTTGGCGCAGTGCACTGGCCCCGAAGGGGCCGCAG
>CAZNMY010000174.1:0-9786 GCA_964574325.1 uncultured Devosia sp.
CCGGTCGGCGTGCGGGGCATCGGTGCGCGCAGCGGCGTCCGAGAAACCTGCACAAGAGCTGCCGTATCCTGGGAAGACCATCAGTTGTTGCTGAATGGCAGGTTCTTGGTAGATTAGCGACTGCACGGATCATCGGAAGGTGGAAGCGAGATGCCGGAACTTGTCGCGTCGGCCGATGAAGCCGCCCAAAATATTATTGAATATAGTGCCGATCCCCATGGGTATGCAAACGGATTTGGATGTGACTTTGGTAAGGTCCGAGGATGGTTCGTTTGGGCCGGCGACCACTGGGCATTCGGTCCGTCGCGAGCTATTCGCTACAATAGAGACGAACTGCTCGATTGGACTGAGAATGGTGGGGCGTGGGTCCAAGGCGGCACTCCTGGAGATCCCAAGAAGGACCATCTAATGAAATGGTTCGATCTCGTG
The DNA here is from genome assembly GCA_964574325.1 of uncultured Devosia sp. GTDB lineage: Bacteria > Pseudomonadota > Alphaproteobacteria > Rhizobiales > Hyphomicrobiaceae > CAMDPA01. Next base: position 430 of record CAZNMY010000174.1, read on the forward strand.
CAGGTCGGTGATGGACACTATTCGAGCATTTTTGACGAGTTGACGCGCTGGCTTTTTCCTGCGAAATTAAATGGCCTAGCCAAGATCTTCCTTTTCAGGGGCGATGAGACCGGAGCGTCGTTGGTCAACTCAGATGTGGCAGCCACTCCCAACGATGACGATGTTTATGAGCTCCTTTACCAAGAAAACATCCTGGTGCAGCGAACTGTTACTCACAGAGGAAGAAGTGCTTCAGTTCGAGACCTTTGTATAGATTTTTGGAAGGCGGTCTGCTGGGTTTGCGAGGCGAATTTTGAACTCGATTACGGCCCTGCATACAAAGGCGTGATTGAAGTGCACCATCTCAAGCCATTAAGCTCAGATGATGAAGCTCGGCGAATCAATCCAGTAAAAGATTGCAGGCCGCTATGTCCTAATTGCCATCGATTGGCGCATCACGGCATGCCAAAAGGTAAGTGTCGTTCGATTTGGGAGTTGCAGAAAATGTGGCTCCAGCGTCCCGACTGACTGCTGTGCGTAATCCCTCGACCGTCGTTCCCATCTCAAGCGGACGTATTGCGAATGAAGCAATCAGTGCTCTGCCGATGTCGGTATGGGTCACTCTCGCAACATCCGCCCCGGGCGAGGTCGGCCTTACGCCGATAGCGCGTGCGCAATTTCGAAGTGAGACAATAGCCGCAGAGCACATCCGTTGACGCCGTTCACCCGCCGAATATACGCTCTGATCTTATCGATCTAAGCAAAGGAGGCCGCCATGAGCGTTGCCCGTCATCCCCGCCCTGCAGATCTCGTCGGCGTACCGATCGAGGAGATCGCCAAGCGCTATACCGGCCGCTTCCGTGACAAGACGGCCGACTGGGCCGCCTTCGAGGACGCGAAGATCGAAGGCTGGAAGCGCGCGCAGCATCGCTTCATCGGCGCCGGCGGCTCCGGCAAGCACGACGACCCCACGGTGATCCCGGCGGGCAACTTCACGCTGTCGATCATGTACGTCGAGCCGGGCCAGGGCAACGCCGCCCACACCCACGAAGTCGAGGAGTGCTTCTTCGTCCTGAAGGGCCACCTCGACGTGTTCTTCGAGGACGAGACGGGCAAGCGGGTTTACGAGCGCCTCGGCCCGTGGGAATGCGTGTCGGCCCCCGCCGGCGTCGTCCACGGCTACGACAACCGCAGCCTCGAGCCGGTTTATTTCCAGGTCATGCTCGGCCGCGGCAAACCCGAAACGATGGGTTACGCCGACGACCGCCTGTTCCAGAACCGCGACGGCCACTTGAGAAAGTGAGGGAATAGGGAGTTGGGAATAGGGAAACACCGCCTCACCCGAAGCTACACCCGACTTCCCCACTCACCACTCACCACTCACCACTCACCACTCACCCGAGATCCCATGGGCCGCCTCTCCACCCACGTCCTCGACACCGCCAACGGCCGCCCCGCACCCGGCATGCAGATCGACCTCTACAAGCTCGACGCTGCCGGCGTGCGCAAACTGATCAAGACCGTCGCCACAAATCACGACGGCCGCACCGACGCGCCACTCCTCGTCGACGCTGCCTGCGAAGCCGGCATCTACGAACTCGTGTTCCACGTCTCGGCTTATTTCCGCTCGATCGGCGCGAGCCTCTCCGACCCGCCGTTCCTCACGACTATCCCTATTCGCTTCTCCATCGCCGACGCGAACGGCCACTACCACGTCCCCCTCCTCGTCTCCCCCTGGAGCTATTCGACCTACCGGGGAAGTTGAGCAGGTTGTAGGTTGGGTCGAGCCCTGCGAGGCCCAACATCCACGGCGTGCCGGAAAATGCGTTGGGTCGCGGCCAAGGGCCTTGATTCCGTCTGGGCGAATGCCGCCCTAGAACCTGAAGCTTGCGCGGGCGCCGACGCTGTGCTGCCGGGTGGTCTCGCCGAACATGCCGTCATAGTTGAACTTCAGCACCGTGTTCCCCGACACGAACAGGTCGGCGCCGGCCGACACGTCGGCCACCATCCTGTCGATCGACGTCGTTGTCGTGAACCCGGCGCCGCCCGCTGGCGTGCCGGCGAATGTCGCCGTCGCCCCGAAGTCGGCACCGTTGAAGAACGTCGCGCCGCCGCGCACGTAAGGCCGCAGCAGCATCGACGGCGACAGCGCCCATTGCGCACCGATCTCCAATGCCGGCGATGCGCTCAGCACGGTTTTGTCCGCGCGGCCCACGACGAGATTAGCGCCGCCTGCGCCGGTCTCGACCACATCGCCGAGCGAAAGCCGGGTGGCGTTGAAGTCGACCATCGGCTTCAGGTACCAGTCGCCGGTACCGAACAGGTAGGCCGCGCGCAGCTTGCCCGCAAGATAGCTGGCGTCGTTGCTCGACGTTGCCTGCGCATTGAAGCCGCCGATCGCCATCGGCCGCGTCGTGTCATACCATCCTCGGCCCGCGCTGATCGACGCTGCCAGCAGCATCGCCCCCGACGTGTACTTGAGGGCAGCGCCGCCTTGGGCGCGATCGCCGGAAGAGCCCGCGCCCGTGCCGGTGGTGATGGCGCTCTGCTCGTAGCCGGCGGCAAAACCCAGATGCAGGTTGGGCGTAAGACGAAGTTGCACGCCCGCGGCGAGCTGTTCGCTGTCGTCCTTGAAGCCGGTGGTGCTGCCGGTATCCTCGCGCCGCAGCGTCCGCGCACCGGCCTGCGCCCACACGCACTGTCCTTCGTTGATGAAGGCGTTCGCGCCGCTGCCCACCTTGCAGCTCATCAGGTTGTTCGCGAAGTTCAAGCTCGCGTACAACGACGACACCTGCGACTTGAGATAGACCTCGGGCGATAGCTGGCCGAGCGCAACCTTGTAGCCCGCGAGGCCCGGCGTGCTGAGCAAGCCGTTGATGACCGGTCCGAGCCCGCCCGAGCCGGCGTTGAGCACCGCGTTGAGATGACCGCCGAGCGCGGCCTCGTTGCGGTTGAGGCCGGACGGCGCGAAATCGATCGTGGTGCGCAGCGCGACATCGGTGGCGTTGGGATAGAGCAGTTCCGCCACGAAGGCGGGGCTGTCGAACGGCGCTGAGACCGTCAACCCCGCGTTCGTCGTCCCGCCGGCCGCGGATACGATCGTGACCTGCTGCGTCGACGCCTGCGGGTTCGACAATGTGACGACGACCGTGCCCGCGAGAGTGGCGGTGCCGGAGACATTGATACGGTCGGCAGCGCCGGTCGCCATGTTGAGATCGACCGCGAAACGGCCGGACCCCGTCTGCACCAGCTTTCCGGTCAGCACCGTGGTCTGCACGCCCCCCGCCCCGCCCGGCGACAGTGTGCCGGCATTGCTCAGCGTAGAGCCGGCTCCGAGTTCGACCGTAGCGCCGGTATTGAATATGCCGCCGGCCGAGTTGTTGAAGGCGTTGGTGCCGCCCCCCAGGTCGACCAGCCCGGTGACGGTGCCCGAGTTGGTGACGGTCTCGTTGCCCGTGGTCCCGAGAATTGCGTTTCCGCTGAGGCCCAGCGCCGACGTGATCGTACCGGCATTGGTCAGCGTGTTGCCGCCCCCGCCCGCGAAACTCACGCCCGCGCCCGTGCCCGAGCCACCCGACACCGTACCGCCGTTGACGACGATCCCGATGTTGCCGGTGCCGGACGTCGAGCCTCGAATGCCGAAGGCGCCTGCGCCGGTGGCCGTCACGTTGCCCGTAGAGGTGACGTTAGCTGCCGCATTCGAGGATTGGACGCTGAGCCCGCTGGCGTCCGTACCCGTGGTCGTAATGTTTCCGCTGGAAACCACGGAAGCCCCGGCGCTGGTGGAACGCGCGCTGATCCCGACTGCGGTAGCGCCGGTCGTCGTGATATCTCCCGTGGATGTCACCCTGACGGCGCCGCCGGTGGCGCTTGCGCTGATCCCTGTGGCCGTCGCGCCTTTCGTCGTGATGTTGCCGGTCGATGTCACCGTGGTCGCGCTCGATGCGCTGGCGCTGATCCCGTCGGAACTGGCACCCGTCGTCGAGATGTTGCCCGTCGAGACGACGGTCGTGGCGCCGCTGGAGGCCTCGGCGCTGATCCCGTCGGAATTCGCACCTGAGGTCGTGATGTTGCCCTTGGAGCTCACGGTGGTCCCGCCACCCGAGTAGGATCCCGCGAAAATCCCGGAAGCATCCGCACCGGTGGTCGCGATGGCGCCGGTCGAGGTCACCGTGACGGGAGCGTTGGCGAAGGAAACCGCATAGATCCCGTCGGAATCCGCACCCGCGGTCGAAATGGCGCCGGTCGAGGTTACCGTGACGCTGCCGCCGCCGGTTTGAGCCGTAACGCCTCGGGCATTCGCCCCCGTGGTGATGATCCGGAATCCGCCGGTGTCGCTCTCGATGGTGATATTGCCGGTCGAGCCGAAGCGAACTCCCGGAGTGCCGGCAGCCGGCGTGATGTCGGAGGTCAGACTGTTGACTTTGAGCGTGTCGTCGGGCGGTCCACCGAAAAAAGCACCTGCCGACTGGTCACCGGTGCACGTCACGGTATTGGCGACGCTCGAGCAGGGCCCCGGGCCGGCAATCGCGCCGCCGAGCCCGCCCAACGACAGCGCACCGAAAGCGACCGAGCACACCAGGGCCGGGCGCCTGACGCCGCCTGCCGCGACCAGCCGCCTGAGCCGTGCCTCTAACTCTGACGCAGAACCGCTGCCCATTCGACTACACTCCAGAGCAACAACAGCACGACACGCCAGCCGAGACACGGAGTGCTACTGATGTTGCGGAACTGTCATTCGGGTAGCCGGGCCCGGCGGCTCACGCCATGCCCCTAGGTTGCTCAGTCGACTGATTGCAGTGGATAAGCTGTGCAAAACCCGCAGTTTTCCGCAACCGCGATGCAACATTGCGGCGCCGTGAGCAGACCATCGGCAGAACTGCAGCCAGATCGACAATCGGGGCCGTTGCCCTGGCCCGGCAATCTGTCGATGATGCCGGGAATGCGTGAAACGGCCGGAAGAGGCGCACCATGCGGCTGCCGCCTCACTGGAGCGATACCGCCCATCGGACACCTCCACCCCCACTCGGAATTGCGCTACCCCATCCCCTTCGTCCAGCTTCGACGCCCTTTGCGAGCCACGCCATGAACGCCCCATTCGATCCGAACTCGGCCTATCCGCGCGATCTCGTCGGCTACGGCCGCAATCCCCCCGATCCGAAGTGGCCGAATGGCGCGCGCATCGCGGTGCAGTTCGTCATCAACTACGAGGAGGGCGGAGAGAACAGCATCCTCCACGGCGACCCCGCCTCCGAAGCCTTCCTGTCCGAGATCGTCGGCGCGCAGCCCTGGCCGAACCAGCGGCACATGAGCATGGAGAGCATCTACGAGTTCGGTTCCCGCGTCGGCTTCTGGCGGCTGCATCGCATGTTCACCGCGCGCAACATGCCCGTCACGGTGTTCGCCATCGCGACCGCCCTCGCCCGCAACCGCGAAGCCGTCGCCGCGATGAAGGAAGCGAACTGGGAGATCGCCACGCACGGCCTCAAGTGGATCGACTACCGCGACTTCACGGAGGACGCCGAACGCGCCCACGTCGAACAGGCGATCCGCATTCACACCGACGTCGTCGGCGAACGCCCGCTCGGCTTCTACCAGGGCCGCACGTCCACCCACTCGCTCGACGTCGCGATGAATGAGCAGGGCTTCCTCTATACCGCCGACAGCTATGCCGACGAACTCCCCTACTGGGTCGAAGGCCCGCACGGCCCGCAGCTCGTCGTGCCCTACACCCTCGACGCCAACGACATGCGATTTGCGACACCGCAGGGCTTCAACGCCGGCGATCAGTTCTACGCCTATCTGAAAGACAGCTTCGACGTGCTCTACGCCGAAGGCTTGGCCGGCGCACCGCGCATGATGTCCGTCGGCATCCATTGCCGACTCGCAGGCCGACCGGGGCGCGCCGCGGCGCTCGCCCGCTTCCTCGACTATATCCGCAATCACGACCGCGTCTGGGTCGCCACCCGCCTCGACATCGCACGCCATTGGGTCAAGCATCACGCTCCCGCTGGCCTGAAGCCGTCACGCATGCACCGCGCCCTGTTCGTGGAGCATTTCGGCGACCTCTTCGAGCACACGCCTGAGATCGCCGAGCGCACCCATCGCGCCGGCATCGACGCGCGCCACGACACCATCGACGGCTTGCACGGGGCCCTCGTCTCGACCATGCAGGCGATGACGCGCGACGAGAAGCTCGCATTGATCCGCGCTCATCCCGAGCTTGCGGGCCGCCTCGCTATCGAAGGCACGCTCACCGCCGACTCCACGTCGGAGCAGGGCCGCCTCGGTTTGACCTCGATGTCGCGCGAGGAATTCGACAAGGTCGCCGACATCAACCGCCGTTATCGCGAAAGGCACGGCTTTCCCGTGATCGTCGCGCTAGCCCTGCATCGAACCCGCGACACCGCTATCGCCGAAATGGAACGCCGCATCGCAAACACCACCGACGCCGAAATCACCGCCGCATTGGAACAGATCTGCCACATATCCCGCAGCCGTTTGGCCAAGCGGATGAACGCTGCGTGATGGCGATGCCGCCACATGCCGAAACCTTATCCACTTGCTGGCTTTTGCGGGGATGACGCCCGCCTCGCAAAAGTTTACCCACAGGTGCGGCGAGAGCGGGATCGCCGCCTTCTATCTGTAGCAAAGCCTGCGTGAGTGGCAGCGGGACCATGTCGTTGTACGAGGTATTGGATCGGTTCGTCGCGACCGGCGTGCTCGCGTGCGCGGGGCTCGTCGGCGCCGATATCGATCCGTCCTCTCCTTTGAATGGCGCTGAATTCTCCTCGCGTCTGCGCTCGGAAAAACTCAACGAGCCGTTCGGCGCAGCGCTCGACGCCCTCGCGCACACATTGTGGTTCGCCAACGAGCGCCAGGGCATCCCTCTCGCCGCCGCCGAACATCACGCAGCCACGCTCACGGCACTGCTCGGCGAAGTCCGCTTTGCCCCCGGCGAGATCGCCAAGGCCTTTACCGCCGCCCGCGGCCAACTCGTGGCGAATCCGGCCGCCGGTCCCGCGACGCCCGGCAACCACCTCGCAGATCTCTGGCTCGACAAGGCCACATCCGCAGGCGCGCTCGCACGCACGAACCTCGACCTCGAGATCAGCCGCTTCCTGATGTCGGAGATGTTGACCCACGTCATCGACCGCACGCCGCTGCTGTCGGCGCTCGCGCCGGCCATCGCCGAGCACCGCACCGCGCTCGCCACACCCAGGCAGCAGCCTCAACCTGCTTCGCCGGCCGCGCCACAGCTACCTCCAAATGCAGGCGAAGCCTCGCTCAGCCATCTGAACCGGCCCCGCCCGGTCCTCGTCGCGCCTACAGCCAATCTGCCCGCTGCGAGCGCCACCGCGGCGATCCAGACCCGCCACAATCTGCCCGAAGGCGCGCTCCGGCGTTTGCAGCAGATCCTCGCCCAGCAGCCGATGACGGCCGAGCAGCGCCTCGCGCGGTTGGACGAGCTCGGCGCATGGTTGATCGCCACCGTCGCGTATCTGCGCAAGCAGACCAATGACGCACCCGCGCAGCGCCAGGCGAAGCTCGACGCCGCCGCCGCCCTCGAGGTCGGCGATTTCGAACAGGCGATGGAGCAACTGCGCAGCGTGCGCGAGCACACCCGCGAAGGCCGCCGTCGCGCAGAAGCGCGCATCGCCGAAGAGTTGCAGTCGTTGCGCCTGCAGATGATCGAGGAAGCCGCCGCGACCGCACGCCTCGGCGAGCTCGCACTTGCCCGCATGGATCTCGACACTGCCGCCGACCACTTCGCGGACGCCGCGGGCCAGCTCCCCGCGAGCGAAGGCGCACTAGAGCTCGACTACCGCCAGAAGCAGGCCGAAGCGCTCGCCGCCAAGGCCGAGACCACAGGCGACGCCCGCGCCCTGCAGGCCTCGGCACAAGCCTTCCGCAAGTGCCGCAGCCTCGTCACCGCGACAACGGAATCGCGCACGCGAACCCGCATCAACGTCGGTCTCGGCGACATGCTGACGGCACTCGCCGCGCGCCACCCGAGCGAGACGATCGAACTCGAAGAAGCGATCGCCGCCTACGCCGATGCGATCACGGCCGTCGACCGCGCTACGAAACCCATGCAGTGGGCGCTCGTGCAGTTGTCACACGCCGCCGCGTTGATCGAACTCGGCAGGCGTTTCGATCGCCATCGCAACTGGAGTCTGGCTGCAACGGTCCTGATACCGGCGCTCGAGGTGTTCGAATCTCGCAACGCGACCGACTTGGCCGAAGCGGCACGCGCCAAACTGCGCGATATCGCCGACGGGCTTTCAGGCGCGCCTGCGCAAGGATTGCTCTCGCGGCCGGCCTGATCCTCACGCATGAGCCGTAACGGCGAAAGGCGACCACACAGGCCCCTTGCCGCCCTATCTCGATGACCGCCCGCTGCGAGACGCCTTGCGCCCGGCCTTGCGCGCAGCCGGCCGCCCCGCCTTCCTCCGTACAGCACCACCGCGCTTCGCGGCAGCGACCTTCCGCGGCGCGACCTTCGACGATGCGCGCGCGACACGACCGCCACGCGGGCGCTTTACGGATGCCTTGCGTGCCGCCTTTCGCGGAGCTGCAGCGCGGACTTTCGCAGCAGGACGTTTCGCAGCGCCGCGCTTCGCGACCTTTTTTGCGGAACGGCGCGGCGCAGCCACCGAAGCCTTCGCTTTCTTCGCGGCCCGCTTCTTGGCCGGCGCCTTTGCAGCAGCACGAACCGATTTGCTTTTGGCCGTCTTTGCACTCTTCCTGGGCATGCGCATGTCGATCACCTGTCGAGCTTGTCACCAGATACCTGATCGCAATTCCTTGTCGACGTCGGCGACGTCGAGAAATGCGAGGGACGCGCGCGCCGCGAGGCTGTTGCACTTGGTCTGCATGCAATGACTTGAAACGCGAGCAACGCCGACTGTGAAGCTCGAAAGATCGCAATCGCTCCTCCGAACGTCACATCGGCACGCCACATGACAGCGAAAGTCCCAGGTCTGCAATACCTTTTCGGTAACGCTCCGGCGACACAAGCCGGCAAAGTGGATTAACGAATGCGTGCAGCCGGCACTTTCGTCACTGCAACGATCGACGTGTCGCAACGCACTTTTCGAGTATCGCGCAAGCTCGCGCGCTATCCCGTGTGCGCACCTCGACAGGACATCTCGCGCATCAGGTTTCGACGACGAATGCAATGCGATGCGCATCGAAACGATAGTCGAATGCATGCGTCGGCTCGTCTGCTTCATCGACGCTCACACCGAACATCGCGACCACAGGCGCTCCGCTCTTCAGATTGAGCGACCGCCGATCGTCGCTGGCCGCTGGACTGCTCGTGATGCGAACGAGCTTGCGTCGATAGTCGTTGACGCCCGCCTGCGCGAATGCGCG
>CAZNMY010000175.1:0-5680 GCA_964574325.1 uncultured Devosia sp.
GCTCCTCGATCAGCATCAGCATGACGTCCTTCAGCGTCGTCTCGCTGATCGCCATGGTACCGGAGAGCGAATGCAGGATGCCGACCTTGATCGTGTCCTGAGCAGCCGTCGGCGCTGAGCCGGCGCAGACGAGCGAGACGGCGGCCAGACTACTGACCAGCCCTCCGAGGAATTTGCGGCGTTCGAACATGTAATGACCCCTTGCGTTGACAGTCGCGCAACCATCTCCGCAAGGGATGTGCCAGAAAAAACAGCAACCCTTTTTCGTGATAAGATTCAGCGCACTGCTCCCGCCGATCGGGATTGATGCGGTAACCTGCCATCACGACACCTGCTCAATTCACAAGCAACTTGCTCGCGCGTGCCCGGTTTCTAGGCGAGTATCGCAGATGCTCTGCCTCGATCGGCTTGGGGCGTTGTGGCGCAAAGAGCTGTCGCCGGTTCGAGCGCTTGCCCGATGGCGAGAAGAAACGGCAAGTCCTTCGGTGCCGGCGGGCATCCTTCGAGTTCGCTCAGGCTGCCGCTCCAGCGCCATGCGTTCTGGTGGCCGATGCCGGCTGCCGTTACCACGGGCGTGCGCGGAGAAAGGCCCAGCTGAATGAGACGGCTTGCAATCTTTGGCGCCGTTCTGCCGGCCATATAGAAGATCAGCGTGGTCTGCTGATCTGCCAGACCCACCCAGTCGATATCGTCGGACAGATCGCCGTTGCGCGCGTGCCCGGTGACGAAGCGAACGGAGTGCGCGTGATCACGGTGCGTCAGTGAGACACCGAGCAAAGACGCGAGAGCAAGTCCGGCGGTGATGCCCGGCACTACCGTCACGGCAATGCCGGCATCTTGCAACTCGGCGATCTCCTCCCCGGCGCGCCCGAAGATCATGGGGTCGCCGGACTTCAGCCGCACGACGTGCTTGCCCTGACCAGCTAGGGACACCATCAGCTTGTTGATGTCGGCTTGCGAGCAGCTTTCGCGACGCCCCCGTTTTCCCACGCAGATCCGCTTCGCCTCCCGTCGCGCCAACTCGAGCACTTCGGCGGAAACGAGGTCGTCGAACAGGATGACGTCGGCAGACTGCATCGCGCGCATGGCTTTCAGCGTCAGCAGCTCGGCTTCACCAGGGCCTGCGCCGACCAGTGTGACGCGGCCTTTGCCGCCGACTTGCCTCGCAGCCATTTCTTCGATGAGGCGAGCGGCATCCGTTTCCGCTTTGGGCATCGGGGGCTCCGTAAGAGCGCGCTCGGCGAAGCCTTCCCAGAAAGCACGACGCCGCTCGCCAAATGGCAGTTGCGCATTGACACTGGAACGCAGCCGCTTCGCGATCTGCCCCCATGCTGCGAGGGCAGGTGGCAGCAGCGTCTCGATGCGGCGGCGGATGGACTGGCCGAGAATGGGCGAGCCGCCGTCCGTCGAGATTGCGACGAGGACGGGCGAGCGGTTGACGATCGTTCCCATTTGGAACTGGCAGTAGGCCGGCTTGTCGATCACGTTGACGACCACCCCGGCCGCGCGGGCTGCATCCCAGAACCGCTTCGCCTCAGCCTCTCCTTGCGCATCGGCAAGCGCAAGCGTGGCGCCGGTGAGATCGCTCTCCCGCCACGCGCGAGGCACGTGTCGGAACGAGCCTGCTGCCGCGCCGTGTTCGACGAGATGGGCCATCTCGGCGCTCAGCTCCCCGGCATAGACCTCGACATCGGCGCCGGCCGCGGCCATCAGCTCGGCTTTCCACGCCGCCATCGGCGTGCCGCCGGCAACCACGACGCGTTTTCCCGCGAGGTCGAAGAACATCGGCAGCTTAGCCAGCGCGTTCATGCGCGGAGGCGGCGCATCAGCTGGCTTTCTTGCGACGAGTTGCATCGATCAATCTCCCGATTTCTACGCGGCACGAGCCGCAGTTCGTGCCGGCGCCTGTGGCGACGCCGACAGCATCGACGCTCGTGCAGCCGGACTGCGCTGCGGCGACGATGTCGTTGGCGCCGACGCCGAGGCATGAACAGACGATAGACCCGCAGTCGCGGGCGGTTCCGCCCCGTCGGCCGGCAAGCACGCCAAGACGCTCGTCGGCACCTGTCGAGGGGACCGCAAGCAGCGAGGACAACCAGGCGCGGGACACTTCGACAGGTTCCGGAGCTGCGAACACCGCCACTTCGAGCCGGCCTTCATCGAACACCGCGCGGCGGACGCGGCTGCCTGCGGTATCCACATAAGACAGGCTATCGTGCTGTGATGCCGAGGCAGCGGCGATCAGACGGCCGGCCAGCTCGGAGGGCTCGACAGCGTCAGCCGCTTCGATGCGCCAACCACCATCGACCGGGCTGAGCGCGCAATAGGCAGCGACATCGCACGGCGGCTTCCGGCGCGACACCGCCACCGCATAGCTTCGCGCGTCATACCGTTCGACGTTGACGCGGGCGTGCTTCAGCGCGGGCTGCCCTGAATGCGGGTCGTACGCTGGGTCGGACAGTGCGCCGATCCGCCCGGCGGGTGCGAGTTGCGCCGTCCAGTGCATGGGTGCGAACACGGAGCCTTTCCGTTGACGTTCGGTGACGACGACACGAAGCACTGCTCTTCCACGCGCGTTCGATACGATTGCGGCAGCAGCATGCGTGAGGTTGAGCGGCTTGGCGTCCTCGGGATGAATTTCGAGGAACGGTTCGGCGATATGCTGCATCAGGCGCGGCGCCTTGCCCGTGCGCGTCATGGTGTGCCACTGGTCGCGCACGCGGCCGGTATTGAGCACGAATGTGCCGGTCTGCGGTGGACCGACTTCGGCAGGCGTGCATACGGCGACAAACCGCGCTCGCTTGTCGGGCGTGAAGAAGACGCCGTCTCCGAAGAACCGGCGATCCGGGCGGGGCCCAATGCTTTCGGTGGAAAGTGCCGGCCATTGCAACGGCTGCATCGCGTCGTAGGCCGCGTCCGTGAGTTCGGCGAGGCCACCGATATCGAAGTCGCGTGCACCGCTGTTGCCCATCGCCGACAGCCTGGCATGCTCGGCGAAAACCTGGAAGGGCGAAGCATAGGCGAACGCATCGCCCCAGCCCATGCGCCGCGCCACTTCGGCGATCTGCCACCAATCGGCGCGCGCTTCGCCGGGAGCCGCCAGAAACGCGCGCTGGCGCGAGATGCGGCGTTCCGAGTTGGTCACTGTGCCGCTCTTCTCACCCCACGCGAGTGACGGCAGCAGAACATGTGCGTGAGCTGTCGTATCGGTATGTCTCATGACATCGGAGACGACGACGAATGAACACTGGTCCAGTGCTGCCCGTACGCTGTCTGCGTCGGGCATGCTGACGGCCGGGTTCGTGGCCAGGATCCATAAGGCCTTGATGCGACCGTCAGCCACCGCGCGGAACAGATCGACCGCCTTGAGGCCCGGCTTCTCGGCGATGCGCGGAGAGCCCCAGAATTCCTGTACGATGCGACGGTGCGCGGCGTTGTCGAGCTCCATATGGGCTGCAAGCATATTCGACAACCCGCCGACCTCGCGGCCACCCATCGCGTTGGGCTGCCCCGTCACCGAGAACGGCCCCATGCCAGGCCTTCCGATGCGCCCCGTCACCAGATGGCAATTGATGATCGCGTTGACCTTGTCGGTGCCACTCGTCGATTGATTGACGCCCTGACTGTAGACCGTGACGACGCGCTCGGTTCTCGCGAACTGATCATAGAACTCGAAGAGGCGCGGCTGCTTCACTCCGGTGGCGCGACTGATTGCGCTTGCCGACGTGTGGCTCGCGGCTTCGAATGCCGCCTTGAAGCCCGACGTGTGCGACGCCACGAACGCCCGATCCGCCACGTTCGCTCCGACCAGATGGACGAACAGCCCGTTGAACAGCGCGACATCGCTATCGGGCGCGATTGCCAGATGCATGTCGGCGATCTCGCAGGTCGCTGTGCGACGCGGATCGACGACCACGATCTTCGGCAAGCCGCCGCGGGCTTCGCGCGCCGCGGCCAATCGCTGGAACAGCACGGGATGGCACCACGCGAGGTTGGCGCCTGCGAGCACGACGAGATCGGCGCGCTCGAGGTCCTCGTATGTCCCCGGCACAGTGTCCGCGCCGAATGCACGTTTGTGGCCTGCAACCGAGGAGGCCATGCACAGCCGCGAGTTCGTATCGATGTTTGCCGTGCCGATGAAGCCCTTCATCAGCTTGTTGGCGACGTAGTAGTCCTCGGTCAGAAGCTGCCCTGAGCCGTAGATGGCAACCGACTCGGGTCCGAACTGTTCGATCGCAGCCGAGAACCTTTTCGCGACGAGATCGAGCGCCGCGGCCCAGCTTGCCCGCCTTCCGTCGACGAGTGGCGCGAGCAGGCGATCGTCGAGCGACAGCGTATCGCCGAGTGCCGCGCCCTTCGAGCACAGGCGACCGAAGTTGGCGGGGTGGTCTCGGTCGCCTTCGGCCTTCAGCTTGCCGTCGCCGGCGTCGCGCATGACGACGCCACAGCCGACGCCGCAGTACGGGCACGTCGTACGGACCGATTTCACTGAGCCGTTTGCGCTTGCGACACCGTCGCCGTCGAGGTCTCTCATGGTGGTGCCGTCAGCTCACGCCGCGCGTTTCGATGCGAATGCGGACGTGTCGAGCAGGATGCGACCCGCTTCGACCTTCAGCGGATAGGTGCAGACGCGGCCCTCATCCGCACCGAGCGCCGACCCCGTCGTGAGATCGATCACCCAGTTGTGCAGCGGGCAAGTGACGGATGTGCCGTGAACGATGCCTTGGCTCAGCGGTCCGGCCCTGTGCGGGCAGGCATCGTCGATTGCATGCGCTTCCTCTTCCCCCGTGCGGAATACCGCGATGCAGCCACCGGGCGCCTTCACGACACGCGCTCCCCGCATCGGTATGTCGGCGATCGCGCCGATGTCGACCCACTTTGCCATCGTATCGCTCATTCCGCGGCCACCTTCAGCGTGAGATCGGCAAGCGGTGCGAACTCGTGGGCGTCTCTGCCTTTCGTGCGTTCCGCCCACGGGTCCGACTGCGAGAACGTCTGCGAATAGACGAAGCGCCCATAGAGCGCCTTGCGCCGTTCGGTATCGTCCATGATCTGCTTGCGCACCGTGTCGATGCCGACGCGCTTGGCCCACTTGTAGACGCGTTCGAGATAGCGGCCCTGTTCGCGATAGAGCTGCGTCAGCGCCGCGATCACCTCGATCGCTTCCGTCTCTGTATCGACGTGGCCCAGCACCTCGGTGCCCTTGATGTCGAGCCCGGCAGCCCCGGCGAAGTGGATGTCGTATCCGCTCTCGACACAAATCACGCCGATGTCCTTGCAGGTCGCTTCCGCGCAATTGCGCGGGCAGCCCGACACCGCGAGCTTGAGCTTTGCCGGCGTCCACGAACCCCACAAGAATTTTTCGAGCTTGATGCCGAGCCCCGTCGAATCCTGCGTACCGAATCGGCACCAGTCCGTGCCGACGCAGGTTTTCACGGTGCGCAGCCCTTTGGCGTAGGCTGCGCCCGAGATCATGCCGGCGGCGTTGAGATCGGCCCACACCGCCGGCAGATCGTCCTTCTTGACGCCCAGCATGTCGATCCGCTGACCACCGGTACACTTGACCGCGGGAATATTGAACTTCTCGACCACATCTGCGATCGCGCGCAATTCTTTGGCGCTCGTCATGCCGCCCCACATCCGCGGCACGACGGAGTACGTGCCGTCCTTCTGGATGTTG
>CAZNMY010000175.1:5690-8689 GCA_964574325.1 uncultured Devosia sp.
GTGCACGCGCTCGTTGATGAAGCGCGACTGACTGTCGTCCTTGTATTCGCCCGGCCAGGTCGACAGCAGGTAGTAGTTGAGCGCAGGGCGGCACTTGGCGCACCCGCACGACGTCTTCCACTCCAGCGTCTGCATCAGGGTCGGGATCGTCTTGAGCCTCTGCGCGACGATCAGCCGGCGAACGTCGTCGTGGCCGAGAGACGTGCATCCGCACATCGGCTGGACCGCAGCCGGATTGTAGGCATCGCCGAGCGTCGACTTCAGCAGTTGTTCGACAAGGCCGGTGCACGAGCCGCAACTCGCGGATGCCTTTGTGCGCGCGCGTACATCGTCGAGACTCTTGAGGCCCATCGACGTGATGTCGCCGGTGATCTTGCCCTTGCATACGCCGTTGCAGCCGCAGATCTCCGCCTCATCCGGCAACGCTGCAACGGCCGCCGTAGGGTCCAGCGGGGATCCTCCCGCGTAGGCTGGTCCGAAGATCAGCGTCTCCCGCATCGGCGCGATGTCGGTACCCTTCTTGATGTGATCGAAGAACCATGCGCCATCGGCCGTATCCCCGTACATCACGGCGCCGATCACACGGTCGTCCTTCAACACCAGGCGCTTGTAGACACCGCGTGCCGCATCCCGCAGCACGATCTCCTGGCGGTCCTTGGCCTCGGCGAAGTCACCGGCCGAGAACAGGTTGATGCCGGTCACCTTCAGCTTCGTTGCGACCGCGCCGGGAGTGAACTCGGCTACGTCGCTTCCGGCGAGGCGAGCAGCAAGAACACCGGCCATCTCGTAGAGTGGTGCGACGAGGCCGAAGACTTGGCCACTCGCCTCCGCGCATTCACCGATCGCGAAGATGTCCGGGTCATTCGTTCGCATGGCGGCATCGACAAGAATGCCGCGGTTCACCTCCACTCCTGCGTCCTTGGCGAGACCCGCATTCGGCTTGATGCCGACTGCCATCACGACGATGTCGGCGTTGAGCCGCGTGCCGTCCTCCAGCAGAACCGCCTCGACCTTCTTCTCGCCGAGGATCGCCTTGGTGTTGGCCTTGGTCAGGACCTTGATGCCGCGTTCCTCCACGGCACGCTGCAGAAGATGCCCTGCGGCCGTGTCGAGCTGGCGTTCCAGCAGTGTCGGCGCGAGGTGGACGACGGTGACGTCCATCCCCTGTTCCTTGAGACCTGCCGCGGCTTCGAGCCCCAACAGGCCGCCACCGATCACGACCGCTGATCCACGGGCCTTGGCCGCGATCAGCATCGCCTGGACGTCGTCGAGATCGCGATATGTGAGCACGCCCGCGAGTTTGTGGCCGGGTACCGGAATGATGATCGGCAGTGAGCCGGTCGCCACGATCAGCTTGTCGTACGGTACTGTCACGCCGCGCGCAGAGGTTACGGTCTTGGCAACGCGGTCGATCGCAGTGATCGACGCGCCCTTGTAGAGAGTGACGCCGTGCTTCACGTACCAGCCGTCTCCATGGATGACGATCTGCTCGAACGTCTTCTCGCCCGACAGCAGCGGCGACAGCATGATGCGATCGTAGTTCACCCGCGGCTCTGCATTGAAGATCGTTACGTCGTAGGCGTCGGGTGCCAGCTCGAACAGCTTCTCCAGCGCACGCCCGGGCGCCATGCCGTTGCCGATCACCACGAGTTTCTGCTTCATCATCTGCTTGCTCATGATCCCCTGAATTTCGGCAGCCCCTGTCATGCTGCGTCCTGTGCCGGCGCCTTGTGGCGCTCGTAGAGAAACTTCAGGACGGACTCGCGTGCAGCCACGTAAGTCGGGTCGGCAACCAGCTCCAGCCGATGTCGCGGCCGCGGCAGACCGATCTCGAGCACCTCGCCGATGGTCGCAGCCGGGCCGTTGGTCATCATCACGATGCGATCCGACAGCAGCACCGCTTCGTCGACGTCGTGCGTAATCATGATGATGGTATTTCCGAGCCGCGCATGAATCTCCATCACGGAGTCCTGCAAGTGCGCGCGGGTCAGTGCGTCGAGCGCGCCGAACGGCTCGTCGAGCAGCAGCACCTTGGGTTCCATCGCCAGTGCACGCGCGATGCCGACCCGCTGTTTCATGCCGCCGGATATCTCGCCCGGCCGCTTGTCCTTGGCGTGCGTCATGTGGACGAGCGACAGGTTCTCGATCGTCCAGTCGTGGCGCTCGGCCTTCGACCTCGTCGAACCGAACACCTTGTCCACCGCGAGCTTCACGTTCTCGTAGACGGTGAGCCAGGGCAGCAGCGAATGGTTCTGGAACACGACAGCGCGATCGGGTCCGGGCGCGCTCACCTCCTGATCCTCGAGCAGCACCGCGCCGCTCGAAACGTTTGTGAGGCCGGCCACTATGTTGAGAAGCGTGGACTTGCCGCAGCCGGAGTGGCCGATCACGGCAACGTACTGCCCGCGCTCGATCACGAGATTGATGTCATGCAGCACGTGCGAGCTGGTCTTGCCGCGCTTGAACGACTTTTCAACCTGATCGATCTTGAGAAAAGGGCGGCCTTCGTTGCGCGAGGTCGTGTGCGGCGGCTGATTTACGGGAGCGATCATCGGACGAGTCCTCGAGGTTCAAGAAGCAGCGGTGCCGCGGGTTGCGATCTGACCGACGTAGTCCACCAGCCGATCGAGAACGAAGCCGACGATGCCGATGTAGAACAGCGCGACGACGATGTCGGGCAGGCGCGACGAATTCCACGCATCCCAGATGAAGAAGCCGATGCCGACGCCGCCGGTCAGCATTTCGGCTGCGACGATGGCAAGCCAGGATAGCCCGATGCCGATCCGCAGGCCGGTGAAGATGTAGGGGGCGGCCGACGGGATCATGATGCGCCAGAAGAACTCCACCTGATTGAGGCGCAGCACAGCGGCGACGTTGCGATAATCCTGCGGGATGTTTCTTATGCCGACAGCCGTATTGATGATGATCGGCCAGATCGCGGTGATGAAGATGACGAAGATCGCGGACGGGTTCGCATCTCGAAAGCCCGCGAGCGAAAT
>CAZNMY010000175.1:8699-9589 GCA_964574325.1 uncultured Devosia sp.
GACGAGCGCACCGAGCAGCACGCCGACCACCGCGGCCAGACCGAAACCGATCGCGACACGCTGCAGTGAAGTCATCACCCGGAGACCGAGGCCGATGTCCTGGGGACCAGTGACGAAGAACGGATCGAGGATGAGATCGTTCGCTTCCGTCCAGATCTTGCTCGGCGGCGGCAAACTCGCGGTGGGAGACGAGAACGCGATCTCCCATATCAGCCCCAAAGCGAGCACAACCAATAACGGTGGAACGATGTTTGCGAGCCAATCGCCCGCTTTCTCGGTGAAGCCGGCCCAACGGAAACGCGGCGAGGGTGCTGCTTCCGTGGACGCTTGCGCGTGAGGCGCAGGCTCCACGTTCTGGTGGTTTGCCGCCTTCGGCGTTGTTGCGACTGACGCTGGTGCCGTAGCTGGTGCCGTAGCTGGTGCCAGAGCGGGTTCTGGAGCGGGTTCTGGAGCGGGGGCTGGCGCCGCCGCTACCGTCGCCGGCACTCGCCCTGCGGATGTCTCGACGAATTCGATGGACCTTGCATGAGCCGTCATCATTGAACCTCGGTGCGGGTTTGTTCAGTCGAGTGGCTCAGACCATCGCTCGCTTGATCGACAGCGACTTCAGGTAGGCCATCGGGTCGGCGGGATCGAAGACCTTGCCGTCGAAGAACGTCTCGACACCGCGGCTGTTGCCCGTGGGATAGCCTGGGAGACCGAGCCCTTTCGCTGCTTCGATCCAGAGATCGGAGCGATTGGTTCTGTCGACGAGCGCCTTGACGTCGACGGTGGGCTCGAATTTGCCCCAGCGGATGTTCTCGGTGACGAACCAGGCATCGAGGCTCTTCCAAGGGAAGGAAGTCTCGCCCTTCTCACCCCAGAACTTCATGAGCAGCTTCGTGCCCTTC
>CAZNMY010000176.1:0-9552 GCA_964574325.1 uncultured Devosia sp.
GCGCAGCCGGGGAAGTCTTCCAGCGCCGACTCCAGCGCGCCGAGCGTCTCGGTGTCGAGATCGTTGGTCGGCTCGTCGAGCAGCAGAAGGTTGCCGCCTTCTTTGAGCAGCTTGGCGAGATGCACGCGATTGCGCTCGCCGCCCGAAAGCAGGCCGACCTTCTTCTGCTGGTCCGGCCCCTTGAAGTTGAACCAGCCGCAATAGGCGCGGCTCGAGATCTCCTTCTTGCCGCCGAGAAGCATCTGGTCGAGCCCGCCGGAAATTTCCTCCCACACGGTCTTCTTGTCGTCGAGATGCGAGCGGCTCTGATCGACGTACGCGACTTTCACCGTCTCGCCCAGACGGATCGTGCCGCCGTCCGGCTTCTCCTGGCCCGTGATCATCTTGAACAGCGTGGTCTTACCCGCGCCATTCGGCCCGATCACGCCGACGATGCCGCCGGGCGGCAGCTTGAACGACAGGTTGTCGATCAGCAGCCGGTCGCCGAACGCCTTCGACAGCCCGTTCACCTCGACGACCAGGCCGCCGAGCTTGGGACCGGTCGCGATCTGAATCGATGCTTTGCCAGTTTCCTCGCGCGCGGCCTGCTCGACCAGCTTGTCGAACGCCTGGATACGCGCCTTGGACTTCGCCTGCCGCGCCTTCGGGCTCGACCGGATCCATTCGAGTTCGCGGCTGATCGCCTTCTGCCGGTTCTCCTCCTGGCCCTTTTCGACCTCCATCCGCTTGGCTTTCTGCTCGAGCCAGCCGGAATAGTTGCCCTTCCACGGTACGCCCTGCCCGCGATCGAGCTCCAGCGTCCAGTCGGTGATGTTGTCGAGGAAGTAGCGGTCGTGGGTGACGAGGATCACGCAGCCCGTGTACTCCTTGAGATAACGCTCGAGCCACGCCACGCTTTCCGCGTCGAGATGGTTGGTCGGCTCGTCGAGCAGGAGGATGTCGGGCTTGGCGAGCAGCAGCTTGGTCAGCGCCACGCGGCGCTTCTCGCCGCCCGACAGCGTGGAAACTGGACTGTCTCCGGCCGGGCAACGAAGAGCGTCGAGCGCCTGCTCCACTTGCGTGTCGAGATCCCACAGGTTGTTGGCGTCGATCTCGTCCTGCAGCTTGGCCATCTCGTCGGCCGTCTCGTCGGTATAGTTGGCCGCGATCTCGTTGTAGCGATCGAGCTTGGCCTTCTTCTCGGCGACCCCCTCCATGGCGTTGCCGAGCACATCCTTCGTCGGATCGAGTTCCGGCTCCTGCGGCAGGTAGCCGACCTTGATGCCGTCAGCGGGCTTGGCCTCGCCCAGATAGTCGTCGACCACGCCGGCCATGATCTTGAGCAGCGTCGACTTGCCCGCGCCGTTGAGACCGACAACGCCGATCTTCGCACCGGGATAGAACGAGAGATTGATGTCCTTCAGGACCTGCTTGCCGCCCGGATAAGCCTTGGACAGCTTGTGCATGTGATAGACGAACTGCGGATTAGCCATAGGCGCGCGCCTCTTGCCTGGTTGGCGCCCGCGGGGTCAGACCCTGCGGGTCTGACCCCGACGATCGCTAACGAAATGGGGATGGCGCGGGTTCTACAGCAAGGGGCAGCACGCGGGAAGGGGCGCAGTGCCCGCCTGGCATCAACTCCCGTCGCGACGCGCCCGCTCGATCTCGTCGGCGGTCAGCTTCTGATCGAGCGCCGCCTCCAGCTCCACGAGGTCCGCCGGCAGCGGCATCCCGAACGCCTTCATCTCGCCCAGCTTTTCGCGAAGGACCATCTCGAGTTCCTGGAGATCCGAAGGATTTTCGGACATCCCCGCCAACAGACGATCGATCTCCAGTCTGGTCTTCTCGAACATCGGTGCACTCCATCGACGTGTTGCTACGCTCCACCCTGGGATCAACTCGGGCGAGCGAGCCTTGACCCGGCGCAACCGGATATGTGGTCCCGGCCGGCCCGAAGAATAAGCCCTGCTGCAAACCCGTTGACTGAACGTGTGAAAACGGACCGCGTTCGTTGACGCTACGCGCCGGCCACCTTAAGGCTGACCGTCTGCCCCACTCCCGTGCATGTTGCCTGGAAAACGGGGATTTCGAGGTCCGCCCCCATGTCCGCGCCAATGTCCGCCCCAACCCCTGCCATAGCCCCCGCCCACATCGCCGCCTCTCGCGAGGCCCGCGCCTGGCCGTTCGAGGAAGCGAAGCGGCTCATTTCGCGTCTGGAAAGGCTACCCGGCGGCGGCGACAAGACGGTGATTTTCGAGACCGGCTACGGCCCCTCCGGCCTGCCGCACATCGGCACGTTCGGCGAGGTGGCGCGCACGAGCATGGTCCGCCACGCCTTCGAGGTGCTCACCGAAGGCCGCCGCA
This sequence comes from uncultured Devosia sp., assembly GCA_964574325.1. GTDB lineage: Bacteria > Pseudomonadota > Alphaproteobacteria > Rhizobiales > Hyphomicrobiaceae > CAMDPA01. The sequence goes on from CAZNMY010000176.1 coordinate 2,344, forward strand.
AGACCCGCCTGATCTGTTTCTCCGACGACATGGACGGCCTGCGCAAAGTGCCGGACAACGTGCCCAACAAGGACATGCTGACACGGTATCTCGACCACCCGCTGTCCGCGATCCCCGACCCCTTCGACAACGAGCACACCAGCTACTCTGCCCACAACAACGCGATGCTCCGCTCGTTCCTCGACCAGTTCGGCTTCGAGTACGAGTTCTTCTCCGCGACCGACTGCTACAAGTCAGGCGAGATGGACGGCACGCTGCTGCGCATGCTCGAAGTCTACGACAAGGTCATGGACATCATCCTGCCGACGCTCGGCGAGGCGCGACGCGCAACCTACTCGCCGTTTCTCCCGGTCTGCCAGCGCACCGGCAAGGTGCTGCAGGTGCCGATGATCGAGCGGAACCCCTCGAAGGGCACCGTCGTCTACCTCGATCCAGAAACCGGTGAGAAGGTCGAGACGAAGGTCACGGGCGGCGCCGTGAAGTGCCAGTGGAAGGCCGACTGGGCGATGCGCTGGACCGCGCTCGGCGTGGACTACGAGATGGCGGGCAAAGACCTGATCGACTCGGTCACGCTGTCCTCGAAGATCTGCAAGGCGCTCGGCGGCACGCCGCCCGAGGGCTTCAACTACGAGCTGTTCCTCGACGACAAGGGCCAGAAGATTTCGAAGTCGAAGGGCAACGGCCTGACGATCGACGAGTGGCTGACCTACGCGAGCCCGCAGAGCCTGTCGCTCTACATGTTCCAGAAGCCCAAGAGCGCGAAGAAGCTGCACTTCGACGTGATCCCGCGCGCGGTCGACGAATACCTGCACTTCGTGTCGAGCTACGCCACGCAGGAACCCAAGAACCAGCTCGACAATCCCGCGTGGCACATCCACTCCGGCGCGCCGCCGAAGGCGGAGCTGCCGATCTCGTTCGCGCTGCTGCTGAACCTCGTCGCTGCCTCGAACGCGGAGGACAAGGCCGTGCTGTGGGGCTTCATCCGCCGCCACGTGCCCGACGCGAGCCCTGCCTCGTATCCCGTGCTCGACCATCTCGCCGGCTACGCGGTGAACTACTACCGCGACTTCATCCGCCCCAAGAAGGTGTTCCGCCCGGCCGACGACGTCGAGCGCGAGGCGCTTGCCGCGCTTTCATCCGCCCTGGCGAAAGCGCCGAAGGACGCCAGCGCCGAAGACCTGCAAGGCATCATCTACGATGTCGGCCGCGCCATTCCCCGTTACCAGGACCTCGCCGCCAAGGGCGCGACACCCGAGCGTCCCGGCGTCTCGATACAATGGTTCAACGCGATCTATCAGGTGCTTCTGGGCGAAGAGAAGGGCCCCCGCTTCGGCTCCTTCATCGCGCTCTACGGCATCGACGAAACCCGCGCCCTGATCGACAAGGCCCTGAAAGGTGAGCTGGTGGCGTGAAGCCCTGAGCGGTGGCGGCGCCGTTCGATCTTGCCGCGCGTGATTGCCCCTGCCAGCCACCGCAGGTATTGACCTCTCGGCACCGATACTGACAGCTGCATCGGACACCGGGGGCGAGCATGGCCGAACTTGCAGAGATCGTTTCGGAATTCGGCGCGTCTGCGAAAGGCAAGCTCTCGAACGCGGCCGTGACGGGCGCACCGGAGGACCAGCTTCGCGCGCCCCTCGAAACATTCGTTCGGCAAATATCAGAAGCGGCCGGGCATCGCGCGAACTCGGTCAAGCTCGTCGGCGAGACGAACGTGGCGCATCTGTCGTCCCGTCCCGACTATGCGGTGTCCGTTCGCAACGCGCTCGCCGGCTTCATCGAGGTCAAGGCGCCCGGCAAGGGCTGCGATCCGCGCCGCTTTACGGACGATCACGACAAGAAGCAGTGGCAGAAGCTCAAGACGCTTCCCAACCTCATTTATACGGACGGCAACGGTTTTACGTTGTGGCAGGACGGCGAACTGATCGCGTCGGTCGCGCTCGACGGTGATATCGAGACGGCAGGTGCGAAGCTCGCCGCGCCGCCAACGCTGCTCGGGTTGTTCACGGACTTCCTCGCGTGGCAGCCGATCGCGCCGCGGACTGCCAAGCAGCTCGCAGGGATCGCTGCACGCTTGTGCCGCCTGCTTCGGGAGGAGGTGGCCGAGGAGCTGGATCACAACAACCCCGGCCTCGCCTCGCTGTCGAGCGAATGGCGGAACTTGTTGTTTCCGGAAGCGACCGACAAGCAGTTCGCCGACGGCTACGCGCAAGCGGTCACCTTCGGTTTGCTCGTCGCGCGCGTGCGCAAGATCGACCTCGCCGATGGGCTCGATCACGCGGCCACGGAATTGCGCAAGGTGAGCGGCTTGATCGGCACCGCGCTCAGGCTGCTGGTCGACGACGAGAACGTCAAGACCGCGCTGAAGTCCGCGCTCGACACGCTGCGGCGCGTGCTCAACGTCGTCGATTGGGAGCTGGTCTCGAAGGGCGATGCGGACGCGTGGCTCTACTTCTACGAGGATTTCCTCGAGGTCTACGACAACGATTTGCGCAAGCAGACCGGCTCCTACTACACGCCGCCGCAGGTCGTGGACACGATGGTGCGGCTCGTGGACGAAGCGCTGCGCGACAGGTCGTTGTTCGAAAAGAAGCAAGGGCTCGCCGACACGTCGGTGACGATTTGCGATCCTGCGACCGGCACCGGCACCTACCTGCTCGGCGTGCTGCGCCAGATCGCGAGAAGCGTCGAGGCGGACAAGGGCGCTGGCGCCGTGGCGGCGGAAGTGGAAAAGGCCGCCTCGCGCATGTTCGCGTTCGAGATGCAGTTCGGCCCCTTCGCGGTCGCGCAGTTGCGCTTGATCGCCGAGATGCAGGCGCTCGTCGGCACGCTGATACCGCCGATCCCGAACCTCTACATTACCGATACCCTCGGTGACCCCTATGCGGCCGAAACGCAGTTTTCGAGCATGGTGGAAACGATCGCCGCCTCGCGCAAGGAAGCCAACCGCATCAAGCGCGAGCAACCCATCACGGTCGTGATCGGCAATCCACCGTACAAGGAGAAGGGGAAGGGGCGCGGCGGCTGGATCGAAGGGCGGCAAGATGTGGCGGCCCTTCGCGCACGCCGGTCGGGCGATGCACCACCCGCGCCGATGGACTTGTGGATGCCGCCGGTCGGATGGCGCGTCGGCGCTCACGCCAAGCACCTGAAGAACCTCTACGTCTATTTCTGGCGTTGGGCGACGCTGAAGGTGTTCGGCTCGGGCCATCGCGAGGCGGTCGGCGGCAACAAGGACGGCTCGGGCATCATCTGCTTCATCACCGTCGCGGGCTTCCTGAACGGCCCCGGCTTCCAGAAGATGCGCGAAGAGCTGCGACGCGATTGCGCGGCGATCTGGGTTGTCGACTGCTCGCCGGAAGGCCACCAGCCGGACGTCAACACGCGCCTCTTCCAGGGCGTGCAACAGCCGGTGTGCATCGTGCTGGCTGCGCGGACGCCGAACAAGGATCGCTCGACGCCGGCAAAGCTGAAGTTCATGGCCCTGCCGCAAGGTCATCGCGAGCATATCAAGTTCGCGGCGCTGGAGAAGCTGACGCTGAAAGCGGCGGATTGGGTCGATGGACCCAGCGACTGGCGCGCGCCGTTCCTGCCGGAGCAGGCAGGTATTTGGGCCAGACTGCCGCCGTTGGAGAGCGTGTTCGAATACAACGGCTCCGGAGTGATGCCCGGACGGACATGGATTATCGCGCCAGACGAAAATTCGCTACGAAAACGCTGGACCCGTTTGATCGCCGAAACCAACATAGAGGAAAAAGAACGATTGTTTCATCCACACTTGCGGAACGGAGAGCCGGGCGACAAGCATGTTGCCAAATCAGTCGCAAAGCAACTCGCAGGTTCTTCGGCTGGTCTTGGACCCGTTGCAAGCGAGACGGACGCCACTGCGGCTCCACCAGCACGATATGCCTTTCGAACTCTGGACCGCCAGTGGATCATCCCGGATGCTCGGCTCATCAATCAACCAAACCCAACGCTGTGGAATGCGCACTCGGATATCCAAACCTATATCACTGCGCCAGAAGATAGAACGCCAGAGCGTAGCGCTCCGATTTCATTCTCAAGTTTAGTTCCGGATTTGCACCATTACCACGGTCGTGGCGGTCGCGTTTACCCCCTCTGGAGCAATGCGGAGGCCACGGTCTCCAACATCAAGCCGTCGCTCATCGCGCACCTGACGCTCGCCTACGGCCGCTCGATTACGCCCGAGGACATGATGGCCTACATCGCGGGCTTGATGGCGCATCCCGCTTTCACGGCACGCTTCAAGGCGGACCTCGTGCGCCCCGGTCTGCGGTTGCCGGTCACGGCCGAATGCGAGCTGTTCGACCGCGCAAGCGCGCTCGGCCGCGAGGTGATCTGGCTGCACACCTACGGCGAGCGCATGGTGGACGAGGCCGTTGGCCGCCCACAGGGACCGCCGCGCCTCTCCCCCGATGGTCCCACGATCCCGCGCGAAGGCGCCATCCCCGCGTCGCCGGAGGACTTCCCCAACGAGTTGCGCTACGACGCGGCGGCTCGCCGGCTGTTCATCGGCAAGGGCTACGTCGACAACGTCTCGAAAGCGATGTTCGACTACGACGTCTCCGGCATGAACGTCCTGAGCCAGTGGTTCAGCTACCGCAAGAAGGATCGCCGCCGCCCGATCATCGGCGACCGCCGCCCACCCTCGCCACTGTCCGACATCCAGCCCGACCATTGGCTCGCCGAGTACACTTCCGACCTGCTCGACCTGCTGCACGTGCTCGGCCGCCTCGTCGCCCTCGAGCCCGCACAGGCGCAGGTGCTGGAGGACATTCTGGGCGCAACCCTGCTCGAGCACGAGCAACTGACAGCCGCTGGCGCGCTCGGCGGGACGGAAGCAGCGCAAGAGACTGAGGAAAACTAGCCTGCGCGTGCACATTCACTGACGCGGTGGGGCAAACTGCAAGATGATTCGCATTCCACACCGGCTTGCCGAGTGTGGATCAGAAAAGTCGCCTCGTGGAGCCACAATGTCCCGCAGCAACGTGTCTCGCAGCAACGTGTCCCGCAGCCCTCAGCCCGATCTCTTCGGCACGCAGGGCGACCTGTTCGGCCCGCCGCCGAAGCAGTCTTATGCGCCCTCGCTCGAAAAGGTGCGCGCCGAGGTCGACAAGGTGCTGGAGAAAGCCCGCATCGCCAAGGATATGCCGTGGACGGCCAAAGAGGTCGCCTTCTGGAAAACCGTGTTCCCGCAGATGACCAATTGGCTTCCCGAGGAAGAACGCGAACAAGTGAGATCCGCCTTCTGGGAGGAAATCAACCGGCTGGAAGCCGCGGCTGTCGGTGACAGCGCCGACGTTCCCGCAACGTCGCCGCAACGCAGGAAGAAGTCCGCATCTGCCCGAGCCTAGAGACGTCGTGCGGCTCACAATCCAGGCAAGCTGCCGACGCCTTCACGCGCTCCTCATGCTTCAGCTTCGCTTGACGCCGAACATGATGCCGTCAGCTGCCTTGACGAACAGGTTTGCGAGGGCGTCGTCGATGTTGTCGTTGGTCAACTGCGGACCGATGCCCTGAAATTTGCACGAAGCCAGCACCTGCTCGATGATGAATTTCGGCTGGAAATAAGCCAGCGGCGCGTTGTGCCCCCTGACCCCCGCGATCACCCGATCGATCACCTCATCGGTGAGCACGAGACCATGCTTCGCCGCCATGTTCCGGAAGACCTCGCAGAACAGATCTTCCGCTGGCTCCACCGTCTCGAGCTTGTAGCTGATCCGGCGCTGGAAGGCCGGATCCATCAGATCGTTGGGGTGCAGGTTGGTGGAAAAGATCACGACCTCGTCGAAGGGAATCATCGCCGTTTTGCCGGTATGCAGCGTCAGATAGTCGACCCGGCTGTTCAGCGGCACGATCCAGCGATTGAGGATCTCCTCGGGCTTGGCGCGCTGTCGGCCGAAATCGTCGATCAGGAACGTGCCGTTCAGCGCCTTGATGTGAAGCGGCGCCTCATAGAACTTGGCGATCGGGTTGAATTTGAGATCGAGCATCTCGATCGTCAATTCTCCGCCCGTGACCACCATCGGCCGGTGACATGCGACCCACCGCGGGTCGAGCCGGCTGCGGCGCAGGCTCGATAGGCCGGAAGTGGCGGGCCTATCGTCCACGACCCTGTGAACGGTGGGATCGAAGACCTTCATGATCTCGCCGTTGATCTCGACGCAGTGGGGAACATAGATGATGTTCTCGAACACCTTGCCGACGATCTCGGCGATGGTCGTCTTGCCGTTGCCTGCGGGTCCGTAGATGAGGATCGCATTGCCTGAATTGACCGCTGGTCCCAAGCGGTTCAGGAAGCGGTCGGGTATGACGAAGCCGGAGAATGCCGCCACCAGCTTTTCGCGCGATACGACCTCGTTGGTGATGCGCTGGAGCTGGATGCGGTCCTGATAGTCCTTCAGCGAAACCGGCGCTGGACCGAAATATTGGCCGCGGCTCAGTGAATCGGCCGCCCATTCGCGCCCGGCTCGCGTCAGCGTCAAGCGGATCTCGCTTCTCGCATTGACCCCGGACGCCGATGCCAGCGTCTCCACGAGCTTGCGATCGGTCGCTGCCTTGATGAGTTGGTCCACCACCGTATTGGACAGCTTCGTCACGCGGGACAGATGCGACGCCGTCTCGATATTCTCCGTGTACATACCCTTGATGACCAGTTCCAGCAGGAACACGAGGTCGATTCCCGTGCCGGCCACGGTCGTTGGCACCTGCGGCGCATCGGCGAGAACCTCGTCGATCTGTTCTTTGGCCAATATTCCCAACGCCACGATGCTGTCGCCGATGCGGCCGCCGGTGGATCGCTGATGACTTATGGCCCGGTCGATGTCTCGTGCGGAAACCAGGCCCTTGGCCACCAGAACGCTACCGATGTTCATTCGCGGATGCCCCCCTGCGATAGATCCATTCAGGGTGCGAACGCTACCGTTTCGAGGTAAACTTTTTGCCCAATTTCAGCAGAAAGCCTCCTCCCGGCTCCCCCCATGTGGCACCGTCATGGTCCGCCGACGCGGACCATCCACGGCTCATCGAGACTTCGCGGACCTCACGATAGCGCTGGCCAGGAGCCTCTGCTTCCCGAGTGTCGTAGGTGGTCCGCCTTCGCGGACCATGACGGCGCGTGGGGTGGGGACACGGAAATGACGCTGCGATCGGATTGCGTCATGCGGGTTGCAATGTCGCGCGCGAGGA
>CAZNMY010000177.1:0-9549 GCA_964574325.1 uncultured Devosia sp.
GCTCGCTCGTGATGAGCGAGGAAGAGCGTCGCGTAGGGAACGAGTGTAGATCTCGGTGGTCGCCGTATCATCAAAACGTTCCCTACGATCCCCTGCACAAGGTCACGATCATTCCGCGCGGCCGTGCGCTCGGCGTGACCATGAACCTGCCGGAAGCCGATCGCTACAGCCGCACGCGTAGCTGGTGCGTCTCGCGCCTGGCCGTGCTGTTCGGCGGTCGCGAAGCCGAGATCATCCTGGGCGGCGCCGACAATGTCACCAACGGCGCGACAGGCGACATCCAGATGGCGACGCAACTCGCCCGCGCGATGATCATGGAGTGGGGCATGTCCGATGCCCTCGGCCGTGTCCGCTACGGCGGCAACGAGCAGGAGGTGTTCCTCGGTCATTCCGTCACGCAGACCAAGAACATTTCGGACGACACCGCCAAACTGATCGACGAGGAGATCAGGAAGCTGATCACCGCCGGCGAGGAAACGGCGCGGCGCATTCTGCACGAAAAGATCGACGGGCTGCATGCCGTGGCGAAGGCACTGCTCGAGTACGAGACGCTGTCGGGCGATGAGGTCGAATCGGTTCTGCGCGGCGACGGCATCAACCGGAAGGACGACGACGAGTCATCCAAGAGTTCGATCGGTTCCGCCGTGCCGACCGCAGGTCGTCCGCGCCCCCGCGAGGAGCCCGGTCCGGGCGGTGGTCTCGAGCCCCAACCGGGCTGACACGACCAGCTGCCGCGGAATTGAAATCAGGAAGCCCCGCCGGTATTCTTCCGGCGGGGCTTTTTTCATGCATTCCCTTCAGGCATTCCCGTGCCTTCCGCATCGAGGTCGTCAGCGGCATGGCCAACCCACCGGCCTTCCCTCACGTGAAAGGCAACATCGTCGCGCTCGTCTCGCGCATTCCCGCCGGGTACGTCGCGACCCATGGCGACATCGGCCGCCACCTGGCGCTGTTCCCACGTCACGTGGTCACGGTGCTCGCCGCCCTCGACGAGACCGAGAGCCGGACGATGCCCTGGTGGCGCGTGGTCGCCGACGGCGGCGCGATCGGGCGGCACCCGCGACGCGATGAACAGATGGCGCGCTTGCGCGAAGACGGTGTTCCGCTATCCGGTGTCGGCATCGTCCAGGAACTCGCCGAGCGCCGCGTGACGAACCTCTCCGCACCGCCTGCAGCGCCGTTCGCACGCCGCGCCGATCCAGCGGGCGCTGATGCTCCTTCGCGCTCGCGCGGCATGAAGAGCCACCCGCCCAAGCTCTGACCGGAGCGCGACGCCAAACTATTCTCGTCACGACCTAAAGAACCTTCCCCGGGTTCAATATTCCCTTGGGGTCGAACGCCGCCTTGATGCCGCGCATCAGCTCCAGCTCCACCGGGCTCTTGAACCTCGTCAACTCGTCGCGCTTCGAGCGGCCGATGCCGTGCTCCGCCGAGATCGAGCCGGTCATCTCGTGCACCAGGTCGTGCACTGCTGCGTTGATGTCGTGCGCCGTCTTGGTGACGAACGTGTTGCGGTCGCCGCCGATCGGCTGGCTGATGTTGTAGTGAATGTTGCCGTCGCCGAAATGGCCGAACGGCACCGGCCGCGCACCTGGGCACACGCGCTCCACGATCACGTTGGCGCGCTTGATGAACTCCGGCACCCGCGCGATCGGAACGGACACGTCGTGCTTGGCCGAACCACCTTCCGGCTTCTGCGCTTCCGACATCAGCTCGCGCAGCTTCCAGAAATCGCCCGCCTGGGACAGCGATGCAGCGATCACCGCATCCGTGACGACGCCATTCTCCGCCGCCTCCGTCAGGATGGCCTCGAGTTCTCTTCCAGCCTGTCCATCGGCACGCGCGCCGGAGACTTCCATCAGAACGTACCAGGGATGGCGCTCGCCGAATGGAATGCGGTTGGGTGGGAAGTTCCGGCACAGCATCTCGAGCCCCTCGTGCGACAGGAACTCGAACGCGGTCAGGTTCGTCAGCGACGTCTCGTGCGCGAGCTCGAACAGCGCCAGCGCGCTGTCGAGCTGCGGCAGCGCGATGAACGCCGTCGCCTTTTCCGCCGGCTTCGGGAACAGCTTGAGGACGGCCGCCGTCACGATGCCGAGCGTGCCCTCCGACCCGATGAACAGGTCGCGCAGATCGTAGCCGGTATTGTCCTTCTTGAGCGACTTCAGGCCCGGCACGATGCGCCCGTCGGCCAGCACGACCTCGAGCCCGAGGATGAGTTGGCGCGTATTGCCGTAGGCGAGGACGCCGACGCCGCCGGCATTCGTGCCGATGTTGCCGCCGATCCGGCAGCTTCCCTCGGACGGCAGCGACAGCGGGAAGTAGCGTCCCGCCTTTTCCGCCTCGGCCTGGCATTCGGAGAGCGTGAGGCCGGCCTCCACGGTCATGTTGTAGCCCGGCGCGTCGACGTCGCGGACCTTCCTGAGCCGAGCGATCGACAGCACGACTTCGTCGCCGCGTTCCCACGGCACCTGTCCGCCGACGAGACCGGTATTGCCGGCTTGCGGCACCACGCCGACGCGGGCCTCGTTGCACAGCGCAAGGATGCGCGACACCTGCTCCACCGTGGACGGGCGCAGAACCAGCGGGGATTTGCCGAAGTACAGGTCCCGCATTTCCCTGAGATAGGGGAGCTGCTGGTCGGGATCGATCAGCGCATGCTCGGCGCCGACGACCTCACCCAGGCGGGTGATCAGGTCTGGCGAGGGAGCATTGAGGGGCGGGCGGCTGCCGTCTGCGGTCATGGCTCGATCCGGTTCGTGAAGGGCTCGATCGACTACATAAAGCGTCATAGTCCGGGAGGGAAGCGGACCGGGCGGCTTCGATGCAGAGGGTGGGATCTGCATCTGGTTGCCGAGCCGGAGACGGGAGCACCGCCGCCTGGCGCCCTTAACAGCCCGTCAACAGGATTGAGTTAATCTGTTGAAACGGAATCGGAAAACGTCTGATGCCCAAGTCCGGGCACACAAGTTCTGGCGCACAGGTTCGGGCGCACAGGGCTGCCGGAAGACGGAATCCAGGAGGGTTCGGCAATGGTGATGGACTTTCTCGTGCGCTGCTTCGAGCTCGATTTCCCGAGCTGGTGCGTTCTCATGATGCTGTGCGGCGCCGGCTACGTGTTGCTGTCGCAGATGATGGGCGAGCATGGACCAGCTTTGCTGGGCACGCCGATTCTCGGCTTGTGCGCGGCCATCGGCAACCGTGCGATCGTCGACGTGGGCCTTGTCGCCGCCAGCGACAAGGTCATGAACATGGTCGTCGGCATGACCGCCGGCATGCTGGTCGGCGCATTTCTCGTCGTAGGGATCTTGTGGTCCTGGAATGCGACGATGGCGCGCTGAGCCATCGGCGGCCCACAACCACCTGCGCGCGCATTTCCAGCCCGAAGCTCCTGCACCGTTCGCGCTCACGGCAAGCCGACGCTCGCCGACGGTACCCGTTGTTTCCGTGCCGATGGTGCCCCAGGAGGGACTCGAACCCCCACACCCTTGCAGATATCAGATTTTGAGTCTGACGCGTCTACCGTTCCGCCACTGGGGCATTCGCCGTACGAAGGCGCGCACTATAGCCACCGGCCTCCTCGCGTCAACGCAGGTTGTGCCGGCGGGTGCGGCGTCCTCCACCGCAGATCCCGCCACAGCCTGATCGGAACTTCACGTGGTGCATTTTTTGTTCGATAAAACAACGCTCTTTAAGGTTGGATTCATTCGTTCTGGCGATATTGGCTCCACTGGTCATTCGAATGTTTCCTTCCTCCGCGTTCATGAGGACTAAATTGATGACGACATCTGCACAGCTTCAGTCGATCGCTACGAGCCTCGATACCTATCGGACCCAGTTCGCCGCTCTCGGCAACGCGCTCTCGGCGCTGCGGTTCGTCAGTGACCAGCTGATCGCTCAGCTCGATCACGACAGGGAAGCCCTCGAAACCCACCTGCAAGCAGCGCTCGCCGTCGAGGCCGCCGCCGACACCGAGACCGAAACGGCCGCCCCGGCCCATTCGATCATCGAGCAGACGACACCGGCCGACGAGGCGCAGACCTCAGCCGAGTTGCCTGAGGAACTCGCCGACGAACCCGTCGCCGAAGAGGCAGAGCACACCGCCGAAACAGCGGTGATCGCCCCGTCAGAGGACGACCTCCGCTCGATCGACGAGACGTCGCCCGCCGAGGACGCTGCACAGCCGAGCCCGGCTACAGCCGTGGCATCCGAGATCGAGATCGACGCTTCGGCAGCGGAAGCCGCTGTTCCTGCCGCCGACACCGAGGCGACGGCTACCGAGACTGCGACCGTCGTCACTGGGGCCACCGAGACGACTCCCACCGAGACGACTTCCACCGAGACTGGGGCCACTGCCGCTTCGACAGACGCGGCGATCGACGCAACGACCGCTCCAGCCACCGTCGCCAGCGACGAGAACGTGATCTCCCTGGCAGACCGTCGCAAGTCCAAACCGGCGAATTCGCCGACCCGCCGCCGCACCAAGGCCTTCGTCGCATCGATACTGGTCCTTGCCGGGTCGACCTTCGGTCTGCACGAACTGCTGCAGTCGGACCTGGGTCAGCGCATGCTGGAACTCGGCGTTTGCGACGGCGACATGCTGTCCGCCACCCGCGATTGCAGCCTGCTCGCCTGGCTCACGATCTGATCTACCGCATGTCGATGTCATCTCGGGCTAGTGGCCCGTCGCGGCAAAATCGCAGCGTAGCCGCGACCGGGTTCGATTTTGGCGCGACACAAGGGCCACTAGAAAAATCATAGACTCAGTGTGGCGTTCATCGCGCCTTGATCGACCCCGCCCTTGCTGCGGCCGTCGGTCAATCAAGGCGCGACGCCACACCAGTGCGCATCCCTGCGCCCTGCCCGTTTTGCTGTCGGAGTTGGCAGTCCAGACTATCGTGCCGCAGCGAAATCGGCTTCCATCGCGCGGCGCACGGCCAAGGCGGGATTCGCTTCGTCCCAGGCCACGTCGGCGGATGTGAGGATGGCACCGCGTGCGACGTCACGGCTGAGCGCGATGCCGTGAGCGAGACCGATCGGGACCGCCTGAAGTGATCGGGACCGCGCCGCGGGAACCAGCTTTCCCCACACCGTGTACCCGCCTTCGCCGTCCAGCGTCTCGCCGGCCTTCATCGCGCGCTTCGCCACCGCGACCACATCGCCGCGCCATTCCCGCGTGGCGCCGGTCGCCTCGCCCCGGAGCGCGACCGACAGGATCGATACCGACAGCTCGAGCCCGATCAGGTGGAACGGCTTGTACATCGCGGCATAGCGGCCGGACTCGTCGGTCGGCACGCCGTACTGGCGGAAACAGGCAGCCGTGTAGTCGTTGGGCGCGCGCAGCACGGTGTAGACCCCCCAGCGCAGGTCCCGGAAGACCGGCCGGCCATCGCGCTCGAGCGAAGAGACGACCTCGACGACGCCGGAGCGTTCGAGCTGGCCGCCATCCGCGCGCGGTCTCAGCACGTGGGCGAGGTCGTCGACGCCGCAGGGCGGGAAGCCGAGGCCGTCGGCGGGTACGTCGAGGGCGCAGGCGTTTGCGATCGCCGCCATTTCCAGCGCGGACTTGGTTCCGTCGAGGAAGGAATTGAACATCTGCGCGTTCATGCCGGCGGCGGCTGCCTCGGCCGCCGTGAGGCCGTAGTGGCGCCACACGCCGGCAGGCGTCACTTCGTGGTAAGCGGGCAGGAACTTGGTCCCCTTGCCGGCGCAGACGATCTCGAAGCCCGCGGCGCGGGCCCAATCGACCTGCTCGGCGACGAGGGCGGGCTGGTCACCATAGGCCATCGAGTAGACGACACCGGCTGCTCGCGCTTTCCCGGCGAGCAAAGGACCGGCGAGCACGTCGGCCTCGACGTTGACCATCACGACGTGGCGGCGCGCTTCGATGGCGGCCAGCGCGTGCGCGATACCGGCGCCGGGATGGCCCGTCGCCTCGACGATGACGTCCACATCGGCAGCGCAGGCGGTGCGGCCGTCGGGCACGAAGCGGGTGCGGGCGATGCGGGTGCCGTCCCATCCGACAGCGCGGCACTGGGCCTTGGCGCGGTCGGTGTCGAGATCCGCGATCACGGCGACCTCCAAGCCCGGAACCGTCGGCGCCTGGGAGAGGAACATCGAGCCGAATTTGCCAGCGCCGATGAGCGCCACCCGGACGGGGCGTCCGCGGTCTGCGCGCTCGATGGCCAGACGCGCGAGATTCATGTGTTTGCCTTTGCTAATCTTTGGTCGAAACAGAAGTAGACTGATTAATGAATCTGTTAGCCGATCCTGATAGGGCCATCCGAATGAAGCTTGGCATTCGTGGATCAGTGAATCTGTATGCTCCAGATCCAATCCTCGTGAAAATCGGAATTAATCCATCTTCCTGCCAAGAGTCCACTTGATCTCGATTAGCCACAAGCCGCGACAGATAAGGGGATAATTGATTGGCCGTGAGTGACTCATTCCATCGAGACGAATAGGCTGCAACCCATTCCTGAGCAGAAAGAGTCGAAGAATCTAGTTCCGCTGCGGCGATCAACAACCCTCTGTACCGCCCCTTCTCATCATTTTCAATAGCGTAGTCGAGAGACTTTCTCAGCCGCCCCTCTGCGTTATTGTAAGCGTAGTCAATTGCATCACTGAACTCAACCTGCTCATCCAAATTGTTGTCACCACGATCGATTGCTAATTTTACCGCCCCCTGCCCGATCAAATGAGCAAAATATGGATAACCATGTGTCCTCTTGGCAATCTCCTTTTTCATGACTGAAGATATAACCAACGGTCTCACACCATCTTTTGTTGGGATTTTGACATACTTCTCCCCCAACTCCAGAATTTTCATGATGTCCCTGACCTCCAATCTACCCAATTGGACCTCAGCAAGACAGCGTTGCACTGAAGGGTGATTCGCCGTCAGTTCAGCAGCGTTTTGGGCAATTCCAGCCAGGAGAAACTTGAATTTTGCCCGCGGATTGTCACTCACATGCTTTATGATAGTTGCTATTTTAAATTTAACAGAGTCATCACCAATCCTCTCCATCTCATCAATAAAAAGAAGCCCCTTGTGCTCTGATATCACTTCAGCGATCCACGAAGCCTGATCCGCCAGATCATGAGCGCTAATGTGAGTGGTTGCCGACGAAACACTCTTTTTTGACGAAGACTCCGCCCCGCCATTCAGCGAAACCGATGCTACCCCAATACCCATGGCCGCTACGCCGCCCAGTTTGGCTTTTTTCTCGACTTCATCTTCTTGAGAGTTTCTTTGAGACAAGACCGTTACATCAACCCCCAAATCGCGCAAAGGTCCGGAAAAAATAGTTTGTATCGTATCCAACCCATCACATCGACGCATGTAAGTTTTATAATCCGAAAACTCATTGATTTTCGGAAAAATAGAAGCCAACACATAGCCGATTGAACTCTTCCCGACCCCTCTATCGCCATAAATCAGAACATGCCCACCTTTGGCCATAAGTTGATCTATGCAGAGATCTATCTCGTTGGTCCTGCCTGACAAGAACTCAGGATCAGAAATAGGCTGTTTAGGGTTGAAGGCTAGATACATTCCGGAACTGGAAAGTTTGCTTGCCCTATCGTTAGCTCGTTGAACTATGGCGTCAGTGCCAGGAGAAGCTGGCGCGATGGGAACAGCGACGCTACCCCGCTCACCCCCGAAAAATCGCTTGATTAGATTTCGCATGGCTCCAAATCCCCTCAGCTCAACTTGAGGAGAACATACCATATACGACGTGCTCGCATAGACCCATCAGTTGCGACCGCGCACGACGTGCACGGAGGCGGCCGAAAGCGCAAGGCTCGTCGCCATGATCGCGAAGATACCGCCCGCCCCCGTGGCTGCCGCGACGAAGCCCGCCAGCATCGGCAGCGACACCTGACCGACGCGATTGCCGGTGATCCGCAAAGAGAGGGCTACGGCGCGGGCCGATGGCGGCACGATGTCGACCATGTTGGATATCGACAGCGTAGCCGCGATCCCGAGCCCGAAGCCGGTGATCGCCATCGCGACATAGAGCACCGGCAGCGGCACTGGCGAGGCGACGACCACGAGACCGATGGCTGCCGCCGCCATCGTTCCAACCGTGAGCGGCACGCGGCCGACCGCGCGCATCATCGCGGGGTAGAACACGCGTGAGACGACCGCGGTGGTCGAGCGGATCATCAGGAGAATGCCGACATTGGCGACGTCGATGCCGCGCTGCGCGCCGAGCACGGGCAGATAGATCACGATGAGGTCCTGGGCGGTCACGGTGAGAACGCTCGCCAGCATCAGTGTCGGCACACCGCGGGTTCCGAGAAGCTCTTTCAGCGGCACGTATCGCTTCTCGGCGGACTTGGCCGCGGACGCTTTCTCCTGGTGGCGGAGGTAGAACGAGATGCCTATGCCGAGCAGCGCGAGGACCACCGCGACGCCGAACAGGAAACGTGTCGGCGGAATAGTCTGGGCACCACCGAGCCAGCCGACGATCAACGGGCCGACGCCCTGCCCGATCGCCGTCGAGACCATGTAGTGGCCGAACGCGGTCTCGCGCGCGATGTCGTTGCGGGCCGAGCGGACGACGATCATCTGCTGCGACACCATCAGGAACGTATGGCCCACCCCGAGAAACGCCGTGAAGAACAGCAACTCGGGCAACTGCGCGTCCGAAATCCGATAACCGAGACAACAGGCGAGGATGACGAGGCTGCCGATCCGGGCCGTCGGCACGTCGTTGCCGCGGTCGACGTAGCGGCCGATCATCACGGCGAACAGCATGGGCAGGATGGCGGAAGCACCGGTGATGATGCCGACCCAGATGGGCGAGAGGCCGAGTTCGATCGTCCGGTAGGAAATGGTCACGCGGACCATCGCGTAGACGATCTGGGTGATCAGCGCGTGGAGGCACAGTGTGGACAGCAGGGGATAGTCGATCGCGTGCGGATCGAGCGACGGCGCAGCCATTCTGGGTGGCGCTGGGGAATCCTGCATTTTATCGGGAGTTCACGGACTTAAGGGGCTGTTTCAACGATATTGCGCCCGCCGGGAGCGCCATGCAATCGCTCAAGGTAAATTGCGTGAAGGAAACCGACATGCCCTGACGAGGGGGCCTGTCCCGGGGTTGCCAAATCCGGCGCGCGATGCTCTGGAATGTCGAACCTTTGTCAAGTCTGCGGAGATCGGCATGGCGGCTGACGTTCTGATTTCACCCTCGATCCTGTCGGCGGATTTCGCCAAGCTGGGCGAAGAGGTGCGCGCGATAGATCAGGCCGGCTGCGATTGGGTGCACGTCGACGTGATGGACGGCCACTTCGTGCCCAACATCACGATCGGCCCCGGCGTCGTCGCCGCGATCCGCCCGCATACGAAGAAGCCCCTCGACGTCCACCTGATGATCGCCCCCGCCGATCCCTACATCGAGGCGTTCGCCAAGGCCGGCTCCGACATCATCACGGTGCACGCCGAAGCCGGGCCTCACCTCGACCGCTCGCTGCAACTGATCCGCAGCCTCGGCAAGAAGGCCGGCGTGTCGCTCACGCCCCACACGCACGAAAGCGTGATCC
>CAZNMY010000178.1:0-9537 GCA_964574325.1 uncultured Devosia sp.
GATGTCGATCACGCGCGGGCTGAGATCCTTGATCGTCGGGTCCTCGATCTCCATCTTCAGCCACTTCGTCGGATAGAGCGGCGTCAGGTTGTCGAAGTTGACCTTGTGCTTGGCCGCTTCCGGATCCTCGAAGTTGATCTGGCTGACCTTGAGCAGCGCAAAGTAGCGCTCGCCCTCTTTCGGACTGCGGATATGGCCCTCGACCGTGTCTCCGGTGCGCAGCGCGAACCGCCGGATCTGGGAGGGCGAAACGTAGATGTCGTCCGGTCCCGGCAGGTAGTTCGCATCGGGTGAGCGCAGGAAGCCGAAGCCGTCCTGCAACACTTCGACGACACCGCTGCCGACGATTTCGATTTCCTTCGCCGCGAGCTGTTTCAGCACGGCGAACATGAGTTCCTGCTTGCGCATCGTGCTGGCGTTCTCGACGCCATGCTCTTCGGCGAATGCAAGCATTTCAGTGGGTGATTTCGACTTGAGATCGTCGAGCTTCATCTCGGACATCAATGGCTCCGGGGGATCTGCCGGCAACGAGGCGGGGGAGAGGTGCTGCCGCACGATCGAGAAGTAAAAGGAGGGAATGACGCATCTTGCGCGGATATGCCTCTGGCGGGGCATGGCGCTGGCCGGCGAACCTCTCTGCCGCCGGGGGAAGCATCAATAACAGCCTTATAACAAACAAGCGTTCGGCGCGAAAGCATTACTTTGCAACACGGTATCTGATTTTTCAGGGAGTTTCGCGGGCGGCTTCGGGTTTGCGGGCTTTTCCCGGCCGGCCCACCCGGGAGGCCCGCCGCCATCTCGGTCGAACTCCGTCGAACGAAGCTTGAAACCATGCCTCGCGCTGGCCTAGAGTTGAGTTGAACAAGCAATAAATCGGCGTGCAGCGATGCCGGCTCTGGAGGATCTCGGGAGGATGATATGATCGTCGAGATCGTGACGTTTCCGACGCCGGATGGCTGGAACCGAGAGAAGATGCTCGAGGATGCCCGCCACGTCATACCGAAATGGACGGCCAACCCGGATCTGCTGCGCAAGCATTTCGCGATGGGGTTCGGCGATGCCGAAGGCACCTCGGCGGGTGTCTATGTATGGCCCTCGGTCGAAGCCGCCCAGAAGGCGCACGACGACACCTGGCGCGAAGCCGTGAAAACCCGCTCCGGAAGCTATCCCACCATCAGGTATTTCGATCTCTTCCTGCTGATCGACAACGAGCACGGGAAGGTCACGGAATGGCCGGCGGACGGCCGCGCTCGCACGCCCGAGCACGTCTGATCGCATATTCTGATCCGGCACTCACACCCACACGGAAGGAAGACGCTCGCATGCGCACTTTCATCGGCGCCATCGCCCTCGGCATCGCCACTGCGGCAACAATTGCGGGAACCGCCTCGGCACAAGAGTATCCGTCCCAGCCGATCAAGATCATCGTGCCGACTCCGGCAGGCGGCGTCGCCGACATTGCCGGCCGCGTGCTCGGCAACCACCTCAATGGCCTCGGCAAGACGTCGGTGGTGGAGAACCGTACCGGTGCGGGCGGTGCCATCGCGGCTTCGTTCGTGGCCAAGTCTCCGGCCGACGGTTACACGATCCTGGTCGGCTTCCATGCCACCCAAGCGATTCTGCCTCACCTCCAGACGTTGAACTACAATGCCGAGAAGGACCTGGTGCCGATCACAGTGGCCGTGCGCTCGGGCAATATTCTGGTCGTCAATCCATCCGTGCCGGCCAAGTCCGTCCAGGAGTTGATCGCGCACGCCAAGGCGAACTCCGGCAAGCTGTCCTATGCCTCACAGGGCAACGGCAGCTCCGGCCACATTCTCGGCGAGCAGTTCAAGTCGATCGCGGGCCTGCAGATCAATCACGTGGCCTATCGTGGCGGCGCTCCTGCGGCACAGGACCTCGTGGCCGGCCACGTGCACGTTCTTTTCGACATCCTCACGTTGGCGAAGCCCCAGGTCGATGCCGGCAAGATGCGCGCGCTCCTGATCACGTCGCCCGAGGCCGACCCGAATTTTCCCGGTGTTCCCACCGCCAAACAGGCTGGACTTCCCGCACTCGAAGGCGGCCCCTGGTTCGGCTTCTTCGCCCCGGCAGGTACGCCCCAGCAAGCCATCGACTACATCTTCAAGGAGACGCGCGCGGCGTTCGGCTCGGGTGCCGCCAAAGAGGCGATGGCCAAGCAGATGCTGACGCCCATGCTCGGAACGCCTGCCGAAACCGGCAAGTTCGTCGCCGAGGAATACAAGCGCTGGGGCGAGATCATCCGCGCCGCCAACATCAAGCTCGAGGCTGCACCGGCCAAGAAGTAACGCGAGCAGTCCCCGGGCGCGACGGCACACTACCGCGAGGATCCGGGGACTTCACTTCTGCCGGTGGAGGACCTCACTTGGAAGCGGCGTAGTGCGCCAGCGCCGTGAGGTCGGCATCCGAAGCCCCGACGATCACCGCGGTCATCGCCGTGTCCGCCCCGCTCCGCTTGTTGTCGCGGAACGCCTTCATCGCGTCGATCATGTAGTCGATCCGCTGCCGCGCGAGCCTGGGCATCTGCTCCTGGCCCGCGAGCGTCGGCAGGTGACACGACGCGCACCGCATCTTCGCCGCCAGCGCGGCGCCTTGCTCGACGAGGTTCGGGTCAATCTTCTCGCCGCTCGGCTTGGGCGCCAGCTTCGAGAAGTGGACGGCGAGCGCCTGCAGCTCGTCGTCCTTCAGGTCCTTCACGAGGCCATCCATAGCCTCGATCTTTCGGACGCCTTCGCGCATCAGGAAGAGCTGATTGAGCACGAAGAATTCGGGCTGGCCGGCGAGCGAGGGCACGTTCTGCAGCTTGGAATTACCGTCTTCGCCGTGACATGCGGCACACGTCTTCACGCGCTCCTGCAACGTCATCGACTGGGCGCGGACGGAACCGGCCTGCACCACGCAGCTCACCGCTGCAACAGCTACGGCCGCCAGCACCGAAGCTGACGGCCGCGCCTGCTTGAAACCGCTCGGCTTCACGGAAGCTCGCCTCTCATCGGTTGGCCACTTTCTGCGGTCCATAGGTGATGCGATAGGTTGCACCGTTCTGCTCGTCGGAGACCAGCATCGACCCGTCGGGCAGCTGCAGGACATAGGTCGGCCGCCCGGAGAACGCGTTGGCCTTGGCGTCGAGCAGCCCGGTCATGAACGGCTCGATCTTCGCCGTGCCGTTCGCGCTGATCCGTGCGACGGCAACGTCGTAGCCGAACTTCTGCTCACGGTTCCACGATCCCCGACGCGCGATGAACGCGACGTTCTGGTAGGACTTGGGGAACATCTTGCCGGTGTAGAACTTGATGCCCAGAGCCCCGGCATGTGGCCCGAGAAGGGCGGCCGGCATCGTCACG
The DNA here is from genome assembly GCA_964574325.1 of uncultured Devosia sp. Classification (GTDB taxonomy): domain Bacteria; phylum Pseudomonadota; class Alphaproteobacteria; order Rhizobiales; family Hyphomicrobiaceae; genus CAMDPA01. Next base: position 3,366 of record CAZNMY010000178.1, read on the forward strand.
CCGGCGCACGCATTGGGCCGCTTCACCTGCGGGTCGGGTATGCTGTTCGCGTGGCAGTAGGGGAAACCGAAGTTGGCGCCTTCGTTTCCTTTGGCGATCCGGTTGAGTTCATCCTGCGGTCCATCGTTGCCGGCCCAGTCGCGGCCATTGTCGGTGAACCAAAGCTCTTTCGTCACCGGGTGCCAGTCGAAACCGACCGTGTTGCGAACGCCGCGAGCGACGATCTCCATGCCCGTGCCGTCGGGATTGTAGCGCCGGATCTGGGCGTGGATACCCGGATTGATCTCGCAGATGTTGCAGTTCGCGCCGACCTGGATGTAGAGCTTCCCGTCGGGTCCGAATGCCGCGTATTTCCAGTTGTGATGCACGGTGTCGGGCAGGCCGAACGCCGCGGTCATGTCGACGGGCGTACCTGGATTGTCGAGCTTGTCCTCGACGTTGTCGTAGCGCAGCACCCTGTTGATCGCGAGCACGTAGAGCGCGCCGCCGCGGAACGCCAGTCCGTTGGGTTGCGTCAGACCTTGCGCCAGCGTTCGCACGTGGCGCTTACCCATATCGTCGGTGATCGCATAAACGCGGCCGATCTGCCGCGTACCCATGAAGATCGTGCCTTTGTCGCCGCGCACCATGCTGCGTGCGCCGGCATGCCCGGTGGACCATACCTCGGCCTTGAAGCCGGCGGGCAACTTGATCTTGTCGATCGGCAACTTGTCGAGTGCTGCAGCGACCGGCGGCGTGGGATGCGGCCTCAGCCCGTCGTTCTGTTTGCTCGCCTTCGGATCGGTTTTGTCGAGCGCGCTGAATCCTGGCGGGGTTTGGGCGAATGCCGGCGATGCGAGCACCACGAGTGCCGCAGTCGCACCAAGCCAGCTCCTGTTGGACGTCATGCGATTTCCTCCGCTGTTTACGGCGTTCAACGCGAGCGTCTCCGGCCCGCGATCGACGCATTAGTAGGACTACTCAACCCCAGTGGCAACGCCCCATGCCGATCCGCGCGAGAGTTCTTCGAGCCACAGAGCAGGCTTGCCGGCGGAGGCCAAGCCGAACTCAGCTCGATTTTATTCGATTTCGCATCTGACATTAAACGCATGGTTCGCGCCTCTGTGCCAAAACGCTGTTCAAATTCAGAGGTCCGGCCGAGGAATCGCAGGAATGGTTGCTCTAGAAGCGAACTTGCTCGCGCTCGTATTGAGCTGTCCGCGATGCGCCGCTCTCGACCTCACGATGCGACCGGCGCAACCGTTCGGATTGGAAGTCGTGCGCCACGGGCAATGCGTCGGCATCTGGAGCGAACGGCACGGTGTTCTCGCATTTCGGAACCTCGCGAGCTGGCAATCCCGCCGCACGGTCGAAACGCCGGCCGAAGCCATCGAGCTGACCCTTGCGATGGCAGAGCGGAACAGCTGGCTCGACTGACAACCGGCATCGAGCCGTGGTTGGCGATCGGCACGCCTTGCAATAGGCTCGCGTTCGCCATTCGCCAGGAGTTGGACCCATGACCACCCGCCCGCGCCGCAGCGTGCTCTACATGCCCGCCACCAACCTCCGCGCAGTGGAGAAAGCGCGGTCGCTGCCCATCGACGGCGTTGCGCTCGATCTCGAGGACTCCATCGCGCCCGAAAAGAAGGAAGAAGCACGCGCCGCAGCCGCGGCCGCGATCGAGGCCGGAGGATTCGGAACGCGCGAAGTGGTGATGCGGGTGAATGGCCCTGCGACGTCCTGGTTCGAGGCCGACCTCGCCGCTGCAGCCGCCGCTGGCCCCGACGCGATCCTCGTTCCGAAAATCGAACGCCCCGAGCAGCTCCGCTCCATCGGAGAGCGATTCGAGATGCTGAAAGCGCCTGCGAAAACGCGTCTCTGGATCATGATGGAAACGCCGCTGGCCGTGCTCAACGCTCACGCCATTGCCGAGGCGTCCCGTCACTGGCCGGAATGCCGCCTCTCGTGCTTCGTGCTGGGCACCAACGACATCCAGAAGGAAACCCGCGCTCTGGATCACCCCGACAGGTTGCCATTGCTGATGGCGCTGCAGACCAGCGTGTTTGCGGCTCGCGCCTGTGGTCTTTCGATTCTCGACGGCGTCTACAACAACTTCGAGGATACCGCGGGCTTCCGGCGCGAATGCGAGCAGGGCCGGCTGTTCGGCATGGACGGCAAGACGCTGATCCACCCGGCACAGATCGACATCGCCAACGAGGTGTATGGCCCGCCCGCGGCCGAGGTCGCCTGGGCCCGCCGCATCATCGCAGCGTTCGAGCAGCCCGAAAGCCAGGGCAAGGGTGCGATCTCGCTGGATGGCCAGATGGTGGAATTGCTCCACCTGGAAATCGCGCGGCGCACGGTGACGATGGCCGACGCGATAGCAGCAGGCCGATGAACGCGGCAGCCAAATCCACGACCGGCAGGTTCTTCGAGGATTTTCGTGTCGGGCACGTGATCCGTCACGCGACACCGCGCACGATCAGCTCGGGCGATGTCGCCCTGTATACGGCACTGTATGGCGGTCGCTTCGCCCCGCAATCCTCCGACGAGGTGGCCCGAGCGTTGGGCTATCCGCGATCTCCCGTCGACGACCTTCTCGTCTTCCACATCGTGTTCGGAAAATCCGTGCCGGACATCTCGCTCAACGCGATCGCCAACCTCGGCTATGCCGAATGCCGCTTCCACTTGCCCGTGTTCCCCGGAGATACGCTCTCGGCCTCGTCGGAAGTCATCGGGCTGCGTCAGAATTCGAGTGGAGGCAGCGGCATCGTCTGGGTGAGAACCACCGGCAAGAACCAGGCCGGCGAGACCGTTCTCGACTACGTCCGCTGGGTCATGGTTCGCAAACACCACAAGGCTTCTCCCGCGCCTGAACCGGTGGTCCCCGCCCTCGCCGATCGGGTGGACCCCTCGCAGTTGGGATCTGCCGTCCCGGAATTGAACCTGGAGGCATGGGACACCGCCGCGATCGGGTCCCCTTGGCGCTTCGGCGACTATCGTCCGGGTGAGCGCATCGATCACGTCGACGGCTTCACCATCGAGGATGCCGAGCACCAGATGGCGACCCGCCTCTATCAGAATACCGCCCGCGTGCACTTCGATGCCCACGCCGCAGCCGGCAGTTCCCTGGGTCATCGCCTCGTCTATGGAGGCGTCGTCATGTCGATCGCGCGCGCGCTGTCCTTCAATGGTCTGGGTGCAGCGTTCCATCTGGCGGCCATCAATGGTGGCCGCCATGCTGCGCCGTGCATCGCCGGTGACACGATCTATGCATCGAGCGAAATTCTGGAATGCGCGGAGATCCCAGGGCGGACCGATATCGGCGCCATCAGAACCCGGATCGAGGCCACCGCCCTGCGTTCGCCCAGCACATCAAGCGACTGCAGCAGCACGGGAGCTATCGACCGAACGTCGGTGCTCGACCTCGACGTGTGGCTCGTTGTTCCACGGATCTGATGGGCGGCGGCGTTGCCAGAGCGTGATCGAATCCATCGTCGGATCCGATGCACCCGATGCTCGCGTGCACGGACAGATTACCCACAAATTTGTTGAAGATCACTGGCAATTCTGAAAAGAAAAGAATCCCTTAATCAAGCAACTGTTATATTGGTCTGCTGAGAACCGAAATACTTGATGAGCGATCGCGGAAAGCTCAAAGCGAGCTTGCAGACCCGCGCCAACCACGAGAAGCAACGGACGTGACTCAACGGGTTGCCGTTATCGGTGCAGGAATGGCGGGGCTCTCGTGCGCTCGCGTGCTTCGGCGTGCTGGATTCTACGTCCAGATTTTCGAGCAGGCACGCGTTGTCGGGGGCCGGATGAGCACCGCCCGGCTCGGAATCGTACCCTTCGACCACGGCTCGCAATACGTTTCCGCACGCAATGCCAAGTTCAAGGCATTCCTGGATGAAACCGTCGCCAGCAACTACGCTGCGAAGTGGAATCCGCGCGGCTACGCCAGCGACAGCAGCGAAGGTCAGATTTCGACGTGGTATGTCGGCACGCCCGGCATGTCCTCGATCGTGCGCCCGCTGGCCGAGAACGTCCGGATGACTTTCGGCCGTCGGGTCCACACGCTGCAGCGCAAGGATAAGCTCTGGACACTCTGGTTCGACGACCAGACCTCCGAAGGCCCGTTCGCAGCGGTCGCCGTTACCGTTCCGGCCCCCGAGGCGCAGTTCCTACTGGGCCGCTTGCCCGAGCTGGCCGAGCCGCTCGAGCGGGTTCGCATGCAGCCCTGCTGGGCGCTGATGGTGCGCCTGGACCAGCGCTTGCTGCCCGAGCAAGATGTCTATTCCGACATGTCCCAGATCGTCCGCTGGGTTTCCCGCAACAATTCCAAGCCCGGCCGCAATTCCGTCGGCGATCATATCGTGGTTCACGCGGCACCGAACTGGACCCGCCAGACCGAGGATATGGAGCCCGAGGCGGTGGCAGAAGAGCTTTGGGCCGAGGTCAGCCATGTCCTGAGCCTGCCACCGGTTCGTCCCGCTCAGATGGCAGCGCATCTCTGGCGCCACGGCCTGTGCGACACGCCGCTGGGCGAGACGTTCATGTTCGCGCGCGAGCACATGGTCGGCGTCGGCGGTGACTGGTGTCGTGGCCGGCTTGCCGAGCATGCTTTCGAAAGCGGCGCGGCGCTCGGCGGCGCCATCGTCGAAGCGTTCAGTTGAGGCGGAAACGGTCCCGCCCTTCCTTGCGGCCGTGCTCGGGCCCGCACCGGTCACGGCCCCAGATGATCTGGCATACATAATACCAACATCGAAGCACAGGATGACGCAGGTTTTCGCGCCCTCGCTGCGTTGATCGCGATGCACCATCACGTTATACCCCCTGCGTTACATCCGAGGGGGAGAGTTCCGAATGGCGCAAGCCGATTCCGGGCCTAAGGCAGACGCGCGCCCACTATCGCCGCATCTGCAGATCTATTCGCCGCTGATCAACATGACGATGTCGATCGTGCATCGCATCACCGGCGCTGCGCTCTATTTCGGCACCGTGGTGATGGTGTGCTGGCTGCTGGCCATCGCTACCGGCCGCGGCAACTACGAGTTGTTCACGGGTCTGCTGAGAACCCCGGTCGGACTTGCCGTCATGGCGGGATACACGTGGGCACTCGTCCACCATGCCCTCGGCGGCATTCGCCATCTGATCTGGGACACCGGCCGCGGCTTCTCGCTCGGCGTGGTCAACACGATGTCCTGGCTCACGATTATAGGCTCGCTCGCGATCACCGGCGGGATCTGGGCCTACATCGTCAATCTGCGGGGGCTGCTGTGATCGATTCCACCAAGATGCGCACTCCGCTGAAGAACGTCCGCCGCCTGGGCAGCGCCAAGGAAGGCACGGACCATTTCTGGCGCCAGCGGATGACGGCGGTCGCCTTGCTCATCCTGACGCCGCTGTTCGTCGCCCTGATCGTCGGGATGATCGGCGCCGACTACGGCCAGGTCCGCCGCGCGGTCGCCCACCCGATCGTGACCATCCCGCTGATCCTGTTCATCGGCGCCGGCCTCATCCATATGCGCCTCGGCATGCAGACCATCATCGAGGACTATGTTCACTCGGAAGGTCGCAAGATCCTGTGCCTGATGCTGAACTCGGCCTTCGTGATCCTGATGGGTGTCATCGCAGTATATGCAGTGCTGAAGATAGCCTTCATCGACACCTGATCTCCCGCGCCGCCCGAAGTCTTTCCTTGCCGGCCGCTCAGTCCTGCTCACCAGACCAGTTCAGCGGACCAGCTTACTTGTGGAATCCGAACCCATGGCACAATCCTCGAGCAACGGCGTCGCCTCCCCCGCGATCACCGGCAAGGCGTATACCTTCGTCGAGCACACCTATGACGTGATCGTCGTCGGTGCCGGCGGCGCAGGCCTTCGTGCAACGCTCGGTGCGGCCGAAGCCGGGCTCAAGACCGCCTGCATCTCAAAGGTTTTCCCGACGCGATCACACACCGTCGCGGCCCAGGGCGGCGTCGCCGCTTCGCTCGGCAACATGGGACCGGACAACTGGCGCTGGCATATGTTCGACACCGTCAAGGGCGCCGATTGGCTCGGCGACCAGGACGCGATCGAATATCTCTGCCGCAACGCCGTCGAGGCGGTGTACGAGCTCGAGCATTACGGCGTGCCGTTCTCCCGCACCGAGGATGGCCGCATCTACCAGCGTCCGTTCGGCGGCATGACCA
>CAZNMY010000179.1:0-9360 GCA_964574325.1 uncultured Devosia sp.
CGACGTTGCAGTGCGGCTTGCTGCGGTCGAATTTTTCCTTGGCCATGGGGGGCTCCTAGGCTTGCGTTCAAAGATCGCCCGCGGATATCTCGCGATGCGGCAACCTCGGTTGCGGTGAGGGAAGTCCTGCAAAAGCCGATCATGGCCGGCAGCGGATCGGCCTTCGTCCATGGAACCGGCAGGAACAGCTTCGCTGCCGGTCAATAAGGCGCTTCCGGTCGCACTTCAAGCCGTAAACCCGACCAAACCGGGTGCGGATCACCGGCAGCAGACACGGCGCGGCCAGGCGACGGGCTCGCGCACGATCGGCTATCCCTATCAGCCCTCTGTCAGCCCTCTATCGGCCGCGGCCGACGGCCCAGATGCCGATGTCGAGGCCGAGGTTACGGCGGGCGGCGCGCCAATTGAGGAAGGCGCCGAGCAGGATGGCCGTTGCGACAGCCACCGCCGCGCCGACTATTCCGAACCGCGGCGCCAGGATGAGGTTGAGCGTCAGATTGGCGCCAGCGGCAATCATCAAGGAGCGGGCGCAGTCGCGCTGTCCGCCGGTCATATTGAGCAGGGATTCGGCGGGGCCGATCGCCGCGCGCCCGACGATCGCGACCGCGAGAATGCACATCACGGGGTAGCCCGCGACGAATTTCGGACCAAACAGCGCCAGGAGATGATTGCCCAGGCCGAGCATGATCGCGGCGAGGGCGACCGAGGGCCAGAACGTCCAGCGGACCGCATCGCGGACGGCACCAGCCATCGCCTCGGGATCGCCGCGCGTTGAAATGGCGGCAAAGCGGTTCGACATCGAACTGCCCACAGCGTAGTGGACGAAAAGGATCAGCGCCATCGTCTTGGCGCCGGCGAAGTAGATGCCGGCATCGGTCGGCGAGAGCAGATTGGAAATGACGATAACGTCGATGTTCTGCATCGCGAGATCGAAGATGCCCATCACCATCAGCGGCGCGCTGGTCGCCGCCCAGGCGCGGGTCTCGTATGCACGAACGCCGCCGGGGACGACGGACTTCAGGTCGCGTGCCACGATAACCGTCTGGATCGCCCATGCCGCCCACGTTGCTGCAACGGCCACCATTGCAGCATGGGTGGCATCGAGGGGTGAGCCGGTCAGAAAGAGTGCGCCGATGCCGCCGAGAATGAAGAGCGGGCGCAGGATGTAAGGCGCCAGCAGAGCGCTCGCCATGCGGGCGCAGCCACGGCAGATGCCATCCTGCAGATCGGTCAGCGAATAGGCAGGGATCGCCAGCATGATGACGGCGATCGTCATCCAGGGGCCGGAGAAGCCGCGCGCTTCGATCAACCATGCGCCGCCGGCAGCCATGGCCATGAGCAAAACAGCCGACAGGGCGACGGCGCCGCGGCTGCCGACAAGGAAGCCCCGAAGGGCGTCCTCAGCCCGGCGCTCACGCAGTTCCGATACGATCCGGATCGCGCCGATGTTGAGCCCGAGTGTGGCGATCGCGCCCAGCACGAGAACGAGCGTCCAGGCGTAGACGTAGATGCCGAACTGCTCGGCTCCCATCCATCGGGCCAGTGCGATCTGCGAGCAAAACAGGATTGCCGCGCTGGTGACGCGGACGGAAAACGCCATCAGGGCGTTCAAGCGATCGACCTGCCGGTCGCCGCCGCCGAGCAGCGCGGCTCTGAAGCGGTCGATGGCGGCGCGTACGCGCGCACCCAACGCGCGCTCGGTCGCGATGTCCGGGCCGGTGGCAGCAGACGCTGTGGTAACAGGCTGGGTCATTCTGGATGCGGGGCTCGGTCTGAATGTAGGGCTCGGTCGAAGTGTCAGCACCGAGGCGTCTCCGAAGCCGGCGCTGTCGAGCCCGCCGGCCCGTTCAAATCGGACGTTCAAAGAGTCCTACAGGTGCCGGGTTGCGATTTCATTCCCACCCAGCCGCTGCGACGTGCGCTTGCGGACACATTCGGTCACTGCCGCCCAGGCCCACGACCGCGAGGTATCGCCGTAGTGCGCGTTCCAGTCGGTGAAAAACTGAGCGACGTGCTCTGCATGCACGCCGTGGCGGCCCTCGAGCACGGCCGCCATGTTGTCGACCTCGCGCGGGGTCGGCGTTGCATCGACTTCCTTGTGCCTGTCCGTCTTCATCATGCTCGATCTCGTCGGCTGGGTTTGGCCGAGTTGCAGCAAGAATGAAGCCAGTCGGCCCGTCTCAAGTCGGGACTATGCCCATAGGAGACCGGCCGCCGCGGCGGAGCGCCGACTCAACGGGCGGAACCAGCCGGGACGGGCGGCTGGGCAGGCGGCTTTGCAGGCTGCTGGGCGGCCGACTGCCGAGGCGCCGCCGCCTTCAGCGCCGATCCCGGACCAGCCGCTCCGGCCGCTGCTGCCTTGGGAGCCGCCTTGGGGGCTGCGCTCTTCGGTGACGCGGTTTTGGGGGCGGCGGCGGTGCCCGGTTTCTCTCCTGCTTTACGGGCCGCGCCCTCGGTCTTCTTGCGGGCTGCAATCCGCTTCCTCGCGACGGCGGTGGCGCGGGCCATCCGGCGATTGTTGCATTCCGTGGCAACGACGCTGGTGCGGATGCTGGCCGCGTCCCTCGCGGTCGCGGGCACGGCGAGCGATGCAACGGTGTCCCTGGCCCCGAACAGCGTCTTCCAATCGAGGGTCAGGTATCCGTGCTCGAGCAACTGCTGCGCGCGCACATTTCGATCGTTCGCCGACATCTCGCCGAGCACTACCGCCATCAGGCGCATGCCTTGCCGGGTGGCGCTGGCCACCATGTTGTAGCCGCTATCACAAATGAAGCCCGTCTTGATGCCGTCGGCGCCTTCCATGGTCTTGAACAGACCATTGTGGGAGACGATCCTGATGTTCGCGATCTGGAACTGGGTCTGCGCCCAATAGTGGGCATACTCGGGAAAATCGCGGATCACGGCCATGGACAACCGAGCCAGATCGCGGGCCGTGGTGACCTGCTCGGTCGCGGGCAAGCCGTGGGGATTGCGAAACACCGTTCGCGTCATGCCGAGACGGCGGGCGGTGGCGTTCATCTGCTCGACGAACTGCGCTTCGCTGCCGCCGATCCCTTCCGCCAGCACTACCGCTATGTCATTGGCGGACTTCACGATTACCGCTTGCAGTGCGAGATCGACCGAAACCGTGGCGCCGACCGGCAGACCGATCTTGCTCGGCGGCTGAGCGTGGGCCGTTTCGCTGTAGGCCAACTGCGTTTCGAGCGTGACCTTGCCGGACTTGAGCGCCTGGAACGTGACGTAGGCCGTCATGATCTTGGTCAGCGAGGCGGGATGCCATTGATCGTCCTGATCCTCGGCATAGAGAATCCTGCCCGTCGCCGCCTCGAACAGCAGGGTGGGGCCCGCGAATGCGCGGGGAGCTTGTGCCGCAATGGCGAGCCAGACCATGAGAAGGGGGAGGGCGAGCGCCTTCGGCAGTTTCATGAGCACCTCGAGAACCTCGTTCGAACCGGCGTTTACCACATCGGGAGCAGTGGCCGCAAACATGCCGGGCTTGTGGTGGACACCGTGGCACGTGCCGGGGGCACTACTGGCCGCTATGGTCCCCCGAGGGGGCACGTTGTATCGTCGCTCGAATTCGAACATCCAGAGACCGGGGAATCATGTCCGAGCCGAAGCCCGCGCGCCGTATCGCAATAGCCATCGGCGATCCCAACGGTATTGGACCGGAGATCGCGCTCAAGGCTTCGGTCGCACATCTGGGATCAACCGCGGTGCAGCCGGTTCTGGTCGGAGACGTGCCCGTGATCGCGGCCTATCGCAGCTTGCTCGGCATCGCGGCGCCGTTGTCGCCCTACGGTTCGGCCGGCCCCGACTCGATCGCCGTCGCGGACGTGATGGCGCTGGAGCCGCAGCATTTCGAGCCGGGCAAAATGAGCCCGGAAGCCGGACGCGCGACCATCGAATATGCGAAGGGCGCGGTTCGTCTGGCGCTGGCCGGCGAGGTCGAAGCGATCGTCGGGTGTCCGCAGTCGGAGACGGCGATCAACCAGGCCGGCATCGCCTTCTCGGGCTATCCGCCGCTGATCGCGGATCTGACCGAAACACCGCGCGACCAGGTGTTCATGATGCTCGCGGCTGGTGGCCTCAGGATCACGCATTGCACGCTGCACGAAAGCGTCGCCAACGCGCTCGGCCGCTTGACGCCCGATCTCGTCGTGGCCGCCGCGGAGGCGACGAACGCGGCGCTGAAACAGCTCGGCATCGCGAAACCACGCATCGCGATCTGCGGGATCAATCCGCATGCCGGAGAGGATGGGCTGTTCGGGAACGACGACGAGCGCGTGACCAAGCCGGCGGTCGTGCGCCTCAAGCAAGCCGGTCTCGACGTCAGCGGCCCCGCGGGCGCGGACCTGATGATCTCCGAGCGCCGGCACGACGCCTACGTGGTGCCGTTCCACGACCAGGGCCACATCCCGATCAAGCTGCTCTCTCCACGCCGGGCGTCGGCCGTTGCGATCGGCACGCCTGTGCTGTTCTCGAGCGTCGGCCATGGCTGTGCCTACGACATCGCGGGCAAGGGCGTGGCCGAGCACGTATCCGTCATGGAGACGCTGGCGCTGCTCGCCTCGATGTAAGGGGCGGGAGGTGCAGAGATCCGCGAAAGCGATTCCGTTGGGCCGGTTGACACTCTAAAGTCGTCACAAGAAGAATTCGATCATCAGGAGGGACCTGCTCATGCGCCATCATCGCACTCTATTTCTCGGAAAACTCGCTGCGGCCGTCGCGTCCGTGCTCGCGCTCGGCGTTGCGCCGACATTGGCGCAGGACGCCTTTCCGACGAAGCCGCTGCGGATGCTGGTGCCGTTCCCGCCGGGCGGCGTCGTCGATCTCCTGGCGCGGCTGATCGCACCGCGGATGGGCGAGGGGCTGAAGCAGAACGTGCTGGTCGACAATCGACCGGGCGCCAACGGCAACATCGCTTCGGAGATCGTCGCGAAGTCGCAACCGGACGGCTACACGCTGTTGTTCGGGCAGGTGTCGAACCTCGCGGTGAACCCCGCCATCTACAAGAATGTTCCGTTCGATCCGATCAAGGACATGGCGCCGGTCGGGCTCGTCGCCGCGACGCCGCAGATCATGGTGGTGTCGTCGGCGGCCAAGCTGCAGTCGATCGCTGAAGTCATCGCGGCGGTCAAAGCGAAGCCGGGCGAGGTGACGTTCGCGTCGTCGGGCAACGGCAGCATGACGCACATGGGTCTCGAGCTGATGCAGCTTTCGGCCGGGATCAAGTTCCTGCACGTGCCTTACAAGGGGGCAGCGCCGGCCGCGATCGACGTGATCGGCGGGCGCGCGGATCTGTTCATGGCGGCCGCGCCGTCGGTCAAGGGCCACATGCGATCGGGAAAGCTGAAGGCGATAGCGGTGACGTCGGCCAAGCGCATTCCGGAGCTGCCGGACGTTCCGACGCTGGCAGAATCGGGCTTTCCCGGATTCGAGACGACGAACTGGTTCGCCGTGATGGGCCGGGCCGGCACGCCCGCGCCGGTGATCGCGCGGCTCAATGCGGTTCTCAATGCTGCACTTGCCGACGCCGACGTGAAGGCGAAGATCGCCACCGAGAGCGGAGAAGTGCTCGGCGGATCGCCGGACAGGCTAGCCAAGCAACTCGCAACCGATCTGGCGAAGTGGAAGAAGGTCGTGAAGGAAGCGAATTTGAAGCTGGAGTAGTTGATTTCAGTTCACCTCACCTCCCCGTCATCTCAGCCGCCAACACCATGCCCTTCAAGACTCTTCGTCATGGCCGAGAAGGCGACCATCCACGGCTACTTGCGATCGATTGCGCTGGTGGTTGATAGGCTGTCGTGCTGCAGATCACCCTGTCGTGGATGGCCGCCTTCGCGGCCATGACGACGCGCTATATGGAAATTGGATGCCGGAGCAGTCTGGGTAACCGGTTGGTCAGGTCACGTGCCTCGACCCGACCTACGAATTCGGCTTTTCGGCGACCATTCGGACGACGCCGCAGCGGCCGTAGTGGGCGTGGCCGGCGAAGTCGGCTTCGGTTTCTTCGAGGACGTGGAAGCGGGCCCCGGCGAAATCCTCGCGCAGCATCTCGCATGTAAACAGTCGTTCGATCTCCTTGGGGCCGCCTGCCGCGCCGTGCTTGCGCATCTCGATCTGGTGGGGCGAAAACGTCTCGAGGACTACGATTCCGCCCGGGCGCAACGTCCGCAGCGCATGTGCATGAGCGGCGCGGCGCAGGTCCGCCGGCAGATGAATGAAGAACAGTCCGACGACATCGAACTGGCGTTCCTTCCAATCCCAGCTTTCGACACCGGCGACCTGCGCGTCGATCGATACGCCGCGATCACTTGCCAGCTTTCTCGCCTTCTCGACGCCGAACGGCGACGGATCGAAGGTCGTCACCTCGAGCCCCTGCTCGGCCAGCCAGACACCATTGCGGCCTTCGCCGTCACCCGGCAGCAGCGCCTTCATGCCTGCGCGAAACCGAGGCTGCTGGGAGACGAGGAACGCATTGGCGGCCGTCCCATAGTGATAGTCCGGCTCGCGATAGCGATCGTCGAAGCTGTCTCGCGTGAAGCCGTAGATCACTTTGGCCATTGCGCTTACCTCCTCCGCCGGCACGGCTGAAAGATCACAGGCCGGCCGAGCCCATGCCGTTCAAGCATGGCGGCCAACCGCTGCGTGCGTGCAAATCCCCGTTTCCGGGTTGCTGCATGTCTGCCGCCACCTTATCACCCTTGGAACGGCGAGGAGACAGCTCTTGACGATCGGTGCGACGAAGACGGCGGCGACCATTCCGCCGAGTTATGCCGGGCAGAAGCCGGACCTCGCCAAAGCCATCGGGTGGACCCTCGTCTCCGTGCTCACCTTCGCACTCACCGCGTGGGCGGGCCGGGAGTGCGGCAAGCACATGACCGCGATGAACATGGTGTTCTATCGCAACTTCATCTCGCTCATCATCCTTCTCGTCGCGTTCTGGTGGCTCGGAATCTCGCTGAAGAGCCTTTGGACGGAGCGGCCCTGGATGCAATGGGGACGCGCGCTCGTTCATTTCGCGGGGCAATGGTCGTGGATGTCCGCGCTGCTGCTGATCCCGCTGATCGAGCTCATTTCACTCGAGTTCACGTTTCCGCTCTGGGTCGCACTGCTGGCCCCTCTGCTGCTCGGCGAACAACTGACCAAGCCGCGAATTTTCGCTGCCGTCATGGGCTTCCTGGGTGTCCTGATCATCATTATGGGGCCGACCATACTGAGCGGGGGCAAGGTCGCGCCGAGCTTCAATCTGGGCACGGCGATGGCGCTGTCGTGCGCGGTGTTCTTCTGTTTCAACATGATCGGAACGCGCTATCTGACCCGCTACGACGGCGCGCTGACGATCCTGATGTTCATGGTCGTGAACCACTCGATCATGGCGTTCGTGCTGGGCTACCAGACGATCAGGTGGCCGCAGGGAGCCCTGTGGTTCTGGGTCATGATGCTCGGCGTTTGCAGCCTCATCGCGCACTTCGCCCTCGCCAAGGCGCTGGTCTATGCCGACACCGTCGTCGTCGCCCCACTCGATTTCCTGCGCATCCCGCTGATGGTGATCCTGGGGGTCATGGTCTACAACGAAACGCTGCAGCCGATCGTGCTGGTCGGCACCCTGCTCGTTCTGGCCGGCAACGGCGTCAACATCTGGCAAGAGCGCAACCGAAAATTGAGCCATGCGCAGCCTGGCAAGGTCGGCGCGTAGTGCCTCGGCCTATTTTCCAGCAAGGTTTCAGCTCTATCCTTTCTGAACGTTGACCTTAACGGGACCCATACGAATTTGCCGGATCGTGTCTGCTCGGATTTCTCGACTTCACTCGAGCGGGACGCATGTTCAAAGTTGCAAATGCCCGCACCGCCACGCCGGTAGGCAGCCCTGCGCCGACGGCCACGATCCGGTCCGAGTTGCTGGAGCTTCTCTTCCGCAGCCTGCCACGCGGCCTCGTCGTCACGGTCATCAACACCCTGATCACGGCCTATCTGCTGCGCGCAGCCGCGCCCTTCGCGACGCTGGCTGCCTGGACGCTCGTCATGCTTGCGGTCTCGGCGGGACGCGCGGCGCTACTCGTCGCCTATCGCAGAAACAAGCAGCTCGTCGACGTCGACACCTGGCGGCGATGGTTCGTCATCGGCGCCCTTGCCGGCGGCCTGGCCTGGGGTAGCGCCGCCGTCCTCCTGCTGCCTCCCGACAGCGTCTCACATCAGGTCTTTCTCGGCTTCGTGCTCGCCGGCATGGGAGCAGGCGCAATGACGTCGCTGGTGTTCGATCGGCAGTCCTTCACCGCTTTCGTGGTGGCGGCGATCGTTCCCTATGCGCTGGTGATGCTGTGGCAGGGCACCGAATTGCCCGTGGTGATGGGCGCGCTCGCCATCCTGTTCGTTCTCGGCATCCTGGCGGGCGGCGAAACTTTCCGTGAATCCATCGTCGAGACACTGCGGCTGAGGTTCGAGAACGAGGAACTCGCCGCGGATCTCGGCATCAAGGCGGAAGAACAAAAGAAGACGAACGAGCTTCTCAAAGCCGAGATCGAACGGGCCTCGATCGCAGAAGAAAAGATGCGTGGCGCGAAAGAGCTGGCGGTCGCCGCCAACCGCGCCAAATCGACCTTCCTCGCCAATATGAGCCACGAGATCCGGACGCCGATCAACGGCGTGATCGGCATGACCGACCTGCTGATGCGGTCGCCGCTCGACGACCGGCAAAAGCAGCTTGCGAAGACGTTGCGGTCCTCGGGCAGCATGCTGCTGTCGATCATCGAGGACGTGCTCGACATTTCGCGGATCGAGGCCGGAAAGCTGTCGATCGCCTCGGCGCCCTACAATCTGCATTCCTGTTGCGCCGATGCGCTCGCACTCCTGCAGCCGCTGGCCAACCAGAAGGGCCTGGAACTCCGGCTCAGCGGCGACGTCGATCTGCCGGAAGCGATCCTGGGTGACGCCGACAGGACCCGGCAGGTGATCGTCAACCTGGTCGGCAATGCGGTCAAGTTCACGTCCTCCGGCCTCGTCGAGGTTCGGCTCGAGAAACTGCCGGCGTCCGAGAACGAAGCCGACCGTCTGCGCATCAAGGTGATCGATACCGGCATCGGCATAGAAGCCTCCGAACTCGAGCGGATCATGCAGCCGTTCGAGCAGGCCGACGCCTCGATCAACCGGCGCTATGGCGGCACCGGCCTGGGGTTGGCCATCTCGAAACACCTCGTCAGCCTGATGGGTGGCGAGATGCGGATGCGCAGCTCTCCGGGACGGGGGACGGAAGTCTCCGTCGATCTGCCGCTGAAATCGATCGAAAGACGGGCTGTGGCTCGCACCAGCGACAGCAAGCTCAAACTGGACGGCCTTCGCGTGCTGCTGGCGGAGGAC
>CAZNMY010000180.1:0-9297 GCA_964574325.1 uncultured Devosia sp.
AGCAGTGGCTCGGATCATGACGGTGCTCTTACACCACAGCTTGGGGCACGATCGGAGCTGCCAGCCTGGGCGGCCATCGGGCGTGCTTTCCCACATCGCTCCTGTTGACGTTCCGCCAGCCAGGAAAACTACGGGAAATTGGCGCTTCGGGACCGCAAGCTTGACGAATTGAACGTAAATCTGGCCGAGCGGATAAGTGCCATTTGGATCAAGCCGAAGTTGAGGCGCATCGAGAGCATAGCGCACCTCTCTCTCCGGTTGTCCGCTCACCGATGCGATTGACCCGCCGACAAAGAAGCTACCGAGTTCGGAGACTCTCAATTCGTGTGACACGGAGGCGGCCTTGTTCTCTACGTGGTCATTCAAGGGTTATTGCACCGTTGGTCGCGCGCTTGCTGCGACGTTGATTGCATTTTTCCAATACCTCGCGAAGTCATTTAGCAACGTAGGCTGCCTTATTCGATTTCACTCATAAGCTTCTTGCAAAATTCGCGCGCCCTTGCGATCGTTTCTGTCGGAAGTGCGAGAATGCCACCGACGACGTTCGGCAGCGCGGCGCCGTCGAGCGGATCAAGGTTCATATCTGCTTTGGCTGCCGCCGCTCTGAACTCCGGATCTTCGAGTGTCTTCGTCAGCGCTGCGCGCCAAGCTTCGACGCGATCGAGCGACATGCCGCCAGGCGCTGCAAGACCGCGTCCGATCTCAGATCCAGCGGTATAAATTCGCAGAAATGCCTCCTCGGCGGAATCGCGCCCGAACTCTGCGACCGCGGGCACGTGCGGCGCATCGGGCACGCGCTGCATGGCGTAAACGTAGAGAGGCACGAGCTTTCCAGTCTCCAGCTCTTTCCGATAGCGGGACCGGACGATGTCCCACCCCGCGGTCCAAACGTCTACCTCTCCTCGCTGCCATGCTATCTCGACCTCGGCGGTGCCTTTATAGCCGGCAACGACGTTGAATTTCGTGCCGGCCAGATCGTTCAGTATGCGAGCACTCAACGCTGACTGGTCTTGAGTTCCCGCTCAACCCGCAATCGCAGATTGAGAACGCGCATCAGCGATCGATCGGACTTTCGACAGGGGAGACGCCAGGGCTACTGTACCAGCCTGTCGAGGCGACCGATCCACTGAAATTTCGAAGCGTCAAAGGGAGGAGGCACCGCGAGCATGCCTTCCTGCAAGACATTGGGTGCGATAAGGGTCAGCGCCGTTCCGTCCTGCGGCGCGACGTTGGCCAAGTAGACGAGCGACTGCACCCCGCCTGCTCCCGGCGTCGACTGTACAATGACGTTATGTTCTCCAGGGATGTGCTTGCCGATGAACTTCGCCACCAGCAGTGCATACTGGCCATATCCGCCTCCCATGCCGAAGCCAATGACGATGCGAACCGTCTTGCCCGAGTAGAACTCGGCTAAGCCTTGAGCCCGCGCCTCCTGGGAGCCGATGGCCCAAGAACCGACCAGACCGAGGACGATCGCGACGAACCGGGCCGCCGCCCTGACATTAGTCGTGCTCATTTGGACAATCCGATATCGCGTCGCGCGGGACATTGGGAGACTATTGGCGGCTCGCCCGCAAATACGCATCATCTACGATTTTCGAGCGATCGAAATCAGCAGCTTCGGGTACCAGTCCGGCTGCCTTGAGCATCACGAACACGGTCGCGAGGCCACGTTCAGAGACCGACAGATCCTGGGAGAGGATCTTCAGGCGGGCGGTATCATGGAGAGCACGTGTTGCAAGCTCGATGGTGGTCTTCAACTCGTCGGCCGCGATTTGCGCCGTCTCTTGAGGGTGGGTGCCGACGTACGCTTGACCTTTGAGCGTCGCCTTGAGGAAGGCGGCGACGTGGCGCGCATGCCCGACACCATATTTAGCATCGACGTTGATGCTGGTGAATTGATAGTCGGGCACGTAAGTCGAGACTGGGCCGAGGTTGTTGAAGCCGGCTGCCTCGGCCTCGTAGCTCAACGGGAATGGCTGCAGGCCGGCGTCGATCTTCCCTTCCTTGAGCAGTCGCCACCGCGTGGGCGCGCCCCCAACAGCAGCGATTTCGTACTCACTGGATTTCAGATGAGCGGCTTTAGCGATCTCCTGCACGAGGTAGGTTGTGCCCTCCTGCATGGACAAGACGCCAAACTTCGCGCCCTTCAGGCTCTGCAGGGTTTTCATCTCCGGCTTCGTAATAATGAAGTGAGGAAGCTTTTCTGCATTGCCGGCAACAAGTCTGAGCGTTCCGCCCTTGTAGGCATCGATGACGACGCTCTCGGGGGTGGACACAGCTATGTGCACTCGACCGGATCGTAGATCCTCGTTGATCTTTTCGGCGTTGTCGTACACTTCGATCGCGACGTCGAGACCGGCATCCCGGTAGTATCCCGTGCGCGCCGCTATCCATACAGGAACGTAGAAGACTGTGCGCGAGACGATTGCGACACGCACCGCTTCTAAACCTGATTGCGCCTGCACAGGCGATTGGGCTGACAACAGTGTCGAGGCAAGTGCGACGGCACCGGCCGTCAGTGTCCTTAGCATCACGTCATCCTTTTCATTCGGGGGTGACAGATCAGGCACCTACTGCGTCGCGCAGACAGGTCCCGTCGATATATCGTGCGATATCGTCAGGCGCATCGGAGGGGAGCAGCCTTGCGCTTTTGAGCGTCGCGATGACCTTGGCTAGGCCCTTCTCGTTGACGGTGACGTCACGTGTAAGAGCATTGGTCTTCGTGTAATGGTCCCAAGCCTTCAATGCGTGGACTGGCGGACAGGGAAGCTCGCGCTCTGCGATCGCGCTGGCAGGCTCGCGGTTGTCGTAAAACCAGTTGGTCGATCGGACGAGTGCACGCAGGAAGCGCACCGTGGTCGATCGGTTGTCTGCGATCCAATCCAAGTTCGCATTGACCGACACGAATTGCCAATCTGGAACGTAGTCGATGATGTTCCCGAGGTTTCTCAGACCTACGTCCTCGCCGACAAAATTCCAGGGTATCGATTGCAGTCCGGCGTCGATCTCGCCGGCGAGCAGCGCTTTGTGGCGCGGCGGTACACCTCCCGTCTCCTTGACACGGTAGTCGGCGGGATAGTGCAGGCCGTGAGCGGCGAGCATCTCGCGGATCTGAAAGAACGTTCCTTCCGTCATGTTGAGAATGCCGATCGTGCCGCCTTTCAATTCCGGAATGCTGGCAAAGTCCGGGCGCGCAATCAGAGAGTGAGTCAGTTTACCTGTGTTACCGGCAATCAAGCGTAGCGGACCACCTTCGCTCACGTTTTGCAGGATCGATTCAGGCGTGCCGAGCGCGAAGTGCATGCTACCGTCGAGCAGTGAGGGAACTTGAGGCGCATTGCCATACATCGTCGTCGTGACTTCCAAGCCCTCGTACTTGAAGAAGCCGTTCGCCACTCCCACCCAAAGCGGCATGTTGAAGTATGTCTTGGAAACAATACCGACGACGATTGAATCAGGCACGTTGGATCCTTTCACGAGACGACGCTTGATGGTCGGGCGAGGTGATCAGACGATAGTTCCGCGATTGAACGACATCCTAGCAAAGCCAATGTTCGATCGACCTCCTCTCGCAGGATGGCAATCGCGCGGGCGGCACCGTCCTCGCCTGCAGCAGCGACTCCATAGAGGGTCGATCGACCGAGAAGCACGCCATGAGCCCCGAGCGCCAATGCCTTGACGATATCACTGCCGCGTCTGAAGCCGCCATCGATCAGCACAACGGCATCACCCGCGACAGCGACAATCTCAGCCAATGCCTCAATGGTCGACACAGACCCGTCGAGTTGACGACCGCCATGGTTGGAGACCACGACGCCATCGGCACCAGCCTCGAATGCCAAGCGTGCGTCTTCCGCAGTCAGTACGCCTTTGACCAGCATCGGACGACCAGGTCCCCACTCTTGCTTGAGCCGAGCAATATCGTCCCAGTTCAGTGCGGGATTCCGTGCCGATCGCGAAAATTCGGACATGTCGGCCGCGGTAGAGCCGGGGGGTAAGAAATCAGCGAGATTGGCCATCGGAGGCATACCGCCTCCCGCCAGCCATACCGACATGAGCCATCGCGGATGCATTAGCCCATCCGCGATCACACGGGGTGTAATCCGCACTTGGTGTGCGAATTTGTTGCGCGCGTCACGTTCACGTCTGCCCGCGAACACGGAATCGACGGTAACGAGCAGCACGCTGTAACCTGCCGCTTTGGCGCGCTCCATTAAGCGGCGCGAGAACGAAGCGTCACCCCAGGGATAGAGTTGAAACCATTTGGGACCGGTCGACCTTTGAGCGACCTCCTCGATCGTTTCGCACGATGCCGTGGATAGCGAAAAAGCTGTTCCTTCAGCAGCCGCTGCCCTTGCGAGCGCGCTGTCAGCGCCTCGCCAGTGGAGGCCATTGAGTCCCGTCGGACCGATGATGAATGGCAGGGCGTAGGTCTTGCCAAACAGCGTGATCGACAAGTCGCGTTTGACGTTGGCCGTCAGCAGTCGCGGCCTGAACCGATAACGATCGAACCCAGCCACATTCGCCCTCAAGGTGATCTCGTCCTCGGCGCCCCCGTCGAGGTAGTCGAAGATCACCTTCGGCAATCGGCGCCGAGCCATCAACGCGAGATCAGCTATATTGATGGCCGCTTCCTGTCGCATCGATCGAAGGTCACGCTGTTTGGATGTGTTGGGCGAAGCCTCAAGGCCGACATTCACTCTGCCGCGATGCCCGTGTCTTTGATGATCTTCGACCACTTCGCGAGATCTGCTGCGATGAGCTTCGCGAATGACTGTGCCGAACCACCCACCGGCACGAAGCCAATGTCCGACAGCTTTTGTACGACAGCGGGCTTCGCTAACGCCGCTTTGCTTTTCCGTTCGAGCAAAGCAATGATATCAATTTCGACCCGGGCCGGCGCAACCAGGCCGTTCCAACTATCGAACTCGAAGCCGGGGTAGCCGGCTTCTGCTATCGTCGGAATTCCAGGAAGCGCATCGGTTCTCTCGGCGAATGTCATGGCCAGTGCGCGCAAAGCGCCAGACTTCACGTTGGGCATCGCGCTTGAGGGTGTATCAAAATAGAGATGCGAATCGCCGCGCAGCATGGCTGTCGTGGCATCAGGCCCTCCGCGGTACGGCACGTGTTGAACTTGGATGGCTGCAGCGGAGCGAAAAAGCGCACCTGCCAGATGAGGTCCCGTAGCATTGCCAGCTGACGCCATGTTGAGCTTTCCCGGCTGCGCCTTAGCCAATTTGACGAGGTCCTGAACGGACGTCGCCGGCAGCGTCACGGGCACGACCAGAACGAGAGGCGAGGACGTCAGCCAACTTACGGGCTGAAGGTCGCCCGTTTCGTAGGGCATCTTCTTTCGCAGCGAGGGGTTCACGACGTGCGGCGTCGTCACAATCCCCAACGTGTATCCGTCTGGATCTGCGCTTGCCATCGCTGCCGTGCCCAGCAAGTGGCCTGCGCCAGGACGATTCTCCACCCAAAAGCTCTGATTCAGATCCTGCCCGATCTCATGGGCTAGCAATCGGGCGACAATATCCGTCGGTCCACCAACCGCGGCAGGGACTATGATGCGAACGGGGCGCGATGGCCACCCAGTAGAGCTCTGGGCCGCGGCAGGCGGCACAATCGCCCATAGCGAGAGCATTGCGACAACGAACGATTTGCGGAGCATCGTCATCACTCCTATGCGCAGGAAGGTCTCATTGAGGCTTGAGGCCGAGTTCGGCGATGATCGCGGCCCACTTCTTAAAGTCTGCTGTGATGGTTCGCTTGAACTCTTCCGAAGTACTGCCGCCAACGTCGAAGCCTGCTTTCAGCAAACCCGACTTCACGTCAGACAGCGCCACTATGCGGGCGACCTCGTCGCGGATCTTCCGGCGTACGGCTTCAGGTAGCCCAGCTGGCCCAACTAAGCCCATCCATGGAGAGGCTTCGTATCCAGGTAGCCCTGCCTCCGCGATCGTCGGCAAGTTGGGCAAGATTGCCGATCGGCTGGCACTGGCGACGGCAAGACCTCTGAGCTTGCCCGCTTCGATAAACGGCAGGGACGATGAGATGGCGTCGACCATCATTTGAATATCGCCGCTCAACATGGCGGTAATCGACGGCGCGCTACCTCTGAACGAAACCTTTTGTACGCTCGTACCGCTCATCTTCTTGAAGAGCTCCGCCGCCAGCTCTGTCGTCGTGCCTCCCGCCGCATAGTTGAGCTTGCCTGGATTTGCCTTGAGGTGGTCAATCAGCTCCTTGACCGATGCTGCCGGCACGTTAGGAGTGACAACCAGCACGAGTGGCGCCCATCCGACGATCGTGATGGGCGTGAAGCTCTTGATCGGGTCGTAGCCGATATCCTTGTAGAGATGCGGCACGATCGAGATCGGGCCATCGTTCGAAATCATCAGACGATGCCCGTCTGGTGCTGCCGCTGCCACGGCGCGCGCGCCCAACATCGAGTTTGCTCCAGCGCGGTTCTCGACAATGATCGGCTGTCCCCAGCTTTCCTTCAGCTTGTCACCCAGAATGCGAGCGAGCACGTCGGAAGGGCCTCCAGCAGAAGCCGGAACGACGATTGTGATGGGCCGAGAGGGGAAGTCTTGAGCCCTGCACTCCGTGCGCGAGACCACGGCCAGGAGCACAAATAGAACGCGCACCCAAAGACGCATTGATGACCTCCCCGATCTAGATTTGTTGTGGCAGTAAAAGCCGGTCAGTCGCGGTAGTCGGTCGTTACCATGTCAAGCTGGCGCAAGTAGGCGGGCCACTCGTCTTTGGCACCGGTGATCTCCCATCGCTCCCACTGTTTGGCGGTGTGCTCACACACGTCCGGTTCGGGAAGAACGATCTCGACACCTGTCGCCTCGAGCATCATCTGAGTTTCGGCGGCCGCAATGAGATACTTCATCAGCGTGACGGCCTCCGCAACGGTTCTTCCCGCCGTCAGCAAGCCGTGATTGCGCAGGATCATTGCTCGATTGTCGCCGAGGTCGGCTGCGAGGCGGGCGCACTCTGCCTCGTCGTCCGCGATCCCTTCATAGGCGTGGTAGGAGAGGCGCTTGTAAAAACGCATGGCGCCTTGTGTCATCGGCAGAATGCCGCGCTTGTGGGCGGAGATGGCCATGCCGACGCTGGTATGTACGTGCAGAACGCAATTGATCTCGGGCTTGGCGCGCAACAACCCGCCATGAATCGTAAAACCCGCCTTGTTGACATTGTGCGTCTCGTCGAGCTGGCCGCCATCCATGTCCAACTTCACTAAGTTCGACGCCTTCACCTCTTCGAACAAGAGCGCATGCGGCTTCAACAGGAAGCAGCGCTTCTCGTCGGGTACGCGAAGTGAGACGTGGTTGAAGATGAGGTGGCTCCAACCGTACTCGACACACAGCCTGTGAGCTGCCGCCAGATCCACACGAGCTTGCCATTCGGCAGCAGAAACCTGTTTCCGCTCCACCCGCTGCGAGATTCGATCGAGATTTGTCGAGCCGTCCATGAGTGTTCGCCTCCATGCCCCGCCTTCTCGCGCTCTCTATATTACTTACTTAAGTAATGTCAATCGATTGACCTTCGCCGGTTGGTGCAGTTATGCCTGCTAGGTGGCGGCTGCAGAGGACTGGCTATGGACAGCATCCGTTCGGGCGTGCATGTCCGCTCGCGAGCAATCAAGGGTGGTGGATCTAGCAGGACATCAAAAAGTAAGGGGCGCAAACGCACTCCGAACGTGGACGTCACGCGAGGATCGTCACCGCCGTCGACCTTGCGCGACCCCCTCGAGAACAGCATACCTTTCTTGTTGAGACGAACCTCGCGCTACTTCCGATTGGCGTTACAGGCGCGCCTGCGGCGACACGGGCTCGGCTTCTCCCATTGGTTCTACCTGCGCGCGCTGTGGCTCGAGGACGGCATTACGCAGAGGGAACTTTGCAAGCGCATCGAATCCGTCGAGCCAGCAGCGGTCACGGCTCTGTCTGGACTCGAAAAGAGCGGTCACGTGAAGCGGATCAGGGACGCCCACAACCGCCGTCAGGTGAAGCTGTTCATCACCCCCAGGGGACGCGCGCTCGAAGGTGAGCTCATGCCATTTGCGGCCAAGATTAGTGCTATGGGCGTGGCCGGTATTCCGGAGAAGGACCTCGCCGTCGTGCGCAAGGTGCTCAACCAGATACGGAGCAACATGGCAACGTTCGACGCCCACGACCTCGGAGATGAGTAGTTATGCACGCTCTCGTCTTTGGAACACCCTCCCGGACACTGTTTGCGGCACCGTACTGGGTCGCGGAGCATATTGGGCTGTTCCGGAAGGCAGGAATCGAGCCCAAGCTCGAGATCATTGCCGATAGCGTCGAACTCAAGGATCGTCTCAGGTCCGGAGCAATTCACATATCGATCGACACGCCGGATACTGTAATTGTCGACGCCGTCAGTGGTGGCACTTTGCGCGTCGTCGCGGGAAATGCCTGCAAGCCGCCGCTCTTCATCATGGCCAGGCCTCACATCACGTCATTGAAGGAATTGCGGGGGGCCAGCTTCGGAGTGCTGTCACTGCGCGAGGGGAGCTCGAAACTGATCCCAAGAATTCTCGATGCCGCGGGGCTTCGATTGCAGGATATTCGCATCCTGGAGGTTGGCGGCGCGCCGACGCGCTCGGTCTTGCTTCGCGACGGCAAGATTGATGTCGGATTGCAACCAATGCCGCTCAACTTCCAAGGTGACGCCGATGGTCTGGCATCGCTTGGCTGGACGGGGCAGTTCGCGCCGGACTGGCAGTTCACGACGGTGAACGTGAATTCAAGATGGGCAGTCGAGAACCGCCCTCGCGTTGTCGCTGCGTTGGCGGCGTTGCGCAATGCAATGACCGCCATGCAGAACGTGTCCGCCGTCGCTGATCTCATAGCGGAACAGCTCAGCAGCACCAGAGAGCATGCTTCCTTGGCGCTCTCGAATACAGCCCGCCTGGGCATTCTCCACCCTGAATTAGCCGTGTCGAGGGCCGGGTTGGAGACCGTGATCGAGAACCTGCGAAACGACGGTGCGCTGCCGAGTATGAAGCGGGTGGAGCTCGCAGAATTTTACGACGGCTCATACTTGGCCGACGCAGCACGCTCTGACCTTACATTGCTACAGGTCGATCACCAGATCACCAGCCTTTGCTCGTGATACGCAGACCATAATGTATTTCGTCTTCTCCTGCTCTGTGAGCACGAGATCGCGATGGTCCGGTTCGCCCGCTATGAGACGGGTCTTACAGCTACCGCAGGTACCGCTTTCGCAGCTGGACGGCACTGCGAGGCCGTGAAAGCGTAG
>CAZNMY010000181.1:0-9076 GCA_964574325.1 uncultured Devosia sp.
CTTCATGAGCAGCTTCGTGCCCTTCTCGATGCGGCCGCGGCCGTAGTTGATGTCGCCCTTGATGCGACCGATGATGTCGGGCACGGGGACGTTGAACCACTGACGACGACCGATGATCGTCGCCATCTCCTGCTTGTTCTCCATCTTTTCGCACCACTGCTGCGCTTCCATCGTCGCCATCATGATGGCGAGTGCAGCCTTCGGGTGGGTGTCGACCCAATCGGCGCGCATGCCGAGAACTTTCTCGGGATGCTTGAACCAGACCTCGCCGGTGGTGGCGGCGGTGAAGCCGATGTTCTGGTTGACGAGTTGTTCGTTCCACGGCTCGCCCACGCAGAAGGCGTCCATCGAGCCGACCTTCATGTTGGCCACCATCTGCGCAGGAGGCACGACGATGGTCGAAACGTCCTTGTCCGGGTCGATACCGCCGGCGGCGAGCCAATAGCGGATCCACAGATCGTGCGTGCCGCCAGGGAAGGTCATGGCGACTTTGACTTCCTTCCCGGCCGCCTTCTTCCTGGCGAACGCCTCCTTCAACGCGGAAGCGTCTGTGCCGATCTTCAGGTCCTTGTACTCGTTGGAGACCGAGAGACCCTGGCAATCCTCGTTGAGCCGCATCAGCGTGTACATCGGCAGCGGCTGGTTGTTCTGCATCACCTTGCCGGTCGTGTAGAGGTGCGGCTTGGGGCTCAACAGATGTGCGCCGTCGATGCCGTTGGCTTTGGTCCCGAGAGCCATGTTGTCGCGCGTAGTGCCCCACGACGCCTGCTTCAGGATCTCCATATCGGGAACGCCGTGCTTGGCGTAGAACCCCTTCTCCCTGGCAATGATGAGGGGCGCTGCGTCGGTCAACGCGATATAGCCGAGCTTGGTGCCTTTCACCTCGGGGCCAGCGCCTTGCGCGAAGGCGCCACCGGGAAAACTCACCTTCACCGCGGCAACTGTGGCCATGGCGCCGGCCGACTTCAGGAGCCCGCGGCGTGTTGTCTTCGCTGCTGCAGCATAAAGCTTCATGTGTTGGCACCTCGTTCATCGCCGGCTACCCGGCCATTGGTTAAAGAGAATCAAGAAGCGTGCCAGGCTAAAACTTGCGCTTTAATGCATATATTTCAGATGCATATGTCGAGTGTCCGGCGACGCCGACGGTGTCGGTATGGTCGAAAATCCTGCAAATCGCTCGAGTTGACGAATTGTTGTGCAAGTGCGAAATGACACCAGCGGGGTCGCGACGTCTCGTATGTTCTGACACCAGCCTCATTGGCTGCGGCTGTGGAGCCGACACCGCTTCAGTTCGATCCATGAGTACGAAGCTCGGCCTGGTCAGACGGGTCGAACGGTGACCTGACGCGGGTGAAATGGCGGCAGGTCATCCTCCAAGTCTGTGGCTGAAGCCGATCCAAAGCCGCCGACTAAAGGCCGCTGACTGTCCGGCAGCGCGATCCACAAAAGTGGCGAAACTGGTCCGCGCTTCACGCGCCAGAACTCTACGATATCAACGACGAAGTAGATGGTGTCGGCATCAGACCGCTTCAGGAATTCGAGAAGCACGTCGGCTTGCGAGGCTCGAGTGTGTTCGCCGATCCGATTCGAATTGGCCGGACGAGTGACGGAGTCGCCTGCCATGCGTGTGGCGATTGCCGGTGGTGACAGGAAATGCAGTCAACCGGCTGCGGATGTGGAGGCGAGAGTTCGCAACCGGCGGAAATTATAGAAGCGCGGCACGGCTTGCTTGTATCGCACATAATCGGCACCGTATTCGCTTTCCAGCCAGGGCTCCTCGTTTACCGCCATCAGCCAGAAAACGGCGATGAGAAAAGGCAGCAGCAACGCCATCGACGTGGAATTCGCCGCGATCGCCAGGGCAATGTAGGACGGCATGGCGATGGCGTATTGTGGATTGCGCGACCAGGCGTAGATGCCGCCGTCGACCAGTCCGTCATGGCCGCAATAGAGGTTCGTTCGGCCCAGCTTCACGCATCCCGCGACGTAATAGATGCCGCCTATCGATGCAGCAAGGGCCGCTGCGAACCGAATGAAGTCGAACTCGACGATCGGCTTGAAGTCTATCGCCGCGAGGGTGAGGGCGCTGACGTTGAGTGTTCTGAATAGAGCCCAGAACAGAAAGCTCTGACGGGTTCCATGAGCGCATGGCCAAAGTTCCAGCGTGCGAATACGGGTATTCGCCGACAGCAACATGGCGAGCAGCGTCCCGGCGATAACTCCCAGAGCGCAGAGGAAAGTCGTCATCAGAGCCGGAACCGATTGTATGGAGACTATCCGTGCCTAGCCGGGGTGCATGACACCGACGTGAACAGGTTGGCCGCGCTTCGACCGGCATGGTGTCACGCAAGTGCAAGCCAACTGTCATCGCACAGAATTGGAATCAGAATAGCCGTGTCCCGCGGAGTCCGGGGGATAGAGGGCGAGATATGCGGCACGAGCGCGATCACGGAACGGCAAGATGTTCTCTGAGGCTGGCCGCGACGCGTGACGAGATCCGCCAGGCCCAACGCCTGCGATGGATGGTTTTTGCCGAGGAGCAGGGCGCGCAACTCGACACGCCCGAACCCGGCTTCGACATCGACGGCCTGGATGATTATTGCCAGCACCTGATCGTCACGGCGGCGTCAGGTGCCGTCATCGGCACGTATCGCCTGCTCACCGCGGATGCCGCTCGACGCGCGGGCGGATATTATTCCGAAGGTGAATTCGATCTCGGTGGACTGTTGCGCAGCGATCGGAAGCTTCTGGAAATCGGTCGTTCTTGCGTGCTTCCGCAATACCGCACCGGCGCGACGATAGCCCTGCTGTGGTCGGGGATCGCCGAATATCTCGTCGCTTCCGGCCATGACGCTCTCATCGGTTGCGCGAGTATCCCGCTGAAACAGGCGCCTGCGGCCGGCGCCTTTCTCGCCCGATCGCTTGCCCGCTCGCACGCCGCACCAGCGGAGCTTGGGGTAATTCCCCGGCAATGCCTGCCATTCGGGTCCGACGCGCAGGATGTCTCGATGCCCGTGCCCCCGCTCCTGAAGGGCTATTTGCGCAGCGGCGCGGTCGTCTGCGGCGAGCCGTGTTGGGACCCCGATTTCGATTGCGCGGACTTGTTCCTCTATCTCGGCATCGATCGATTGACGGGCCGCTATGCGCGGCGGTTCCTGCCTGAAGCCGGTGACGGCCGCCTCGTTTCGCCGGTCGGAGCGGTCATCGCGCTGTAGACCCGGGCCCGGGTTCGGACAGCCTCGACCCGAGAGCGAAGTCGTTCGAGTCACGCTCTCGTCATGAGAGTAGTGTTCAATTTGTCCCTTCGCTGTTGTGGGGCCTCGGCGAAACGAGCGGGGTGCGTCGTCAGGATCGGCCAACGGATCAACTATGCCAACACGCATTCTCGTCGTGGAAGATGACCACGACATCGCCCTGCTGCTGCAATACAACCTCGAAGCGGCCGGTTATGCCGTGGAGCACATCGCCCGCGGCGATGACGCCGAGCAGCTGATCGACGAGGCGATGCCGGATCTCGTGCTGCTGGACTGGCTGGTGCCGGGAACGTCCGGGATCGAGCTGTGCCGTCGCATCCGCAGCAAGCTGAAGTTCGCCAAGCTGCCCATCATCATGATGACGGCACGCACGGAGCGTGCGGATCGCGATTTCGCGATGAAACTGGGCGCCGACGATTTCCTGACCAAGCCGTTCGCCTTGAGCGACCTGCTTGCGCGCGCTCGATTGCTGCTGGCACGCATTCCCACCCCCGCCTGAGGCGAGGCTCGTCAGTCGGCGAAACTTTCGACGGCACGCTCGAACTTCTGCCAGGTGTGCGGGAACTCGCTCCAGGCCGTCGCAGCGCGCGCCGCGTGCCAGCCGATCACCGCGCCGACCGCGCGCTGGACGGCGGGGTCCGTACCCGCTGCGGGAGAGACGATCTTCTCCAGCTCTTCCGCCAATGCGGCATCGTTGAGATATCCGAGCGATGCCTGCATCTCGATGGTGGCTTCCAGGAGCCGCTCGATCGTCGCTTTCGGAAATAGAGCGACGAAGAACTCGATGGCATAGCGTAACGGCTTTATCGCCTTGCGAAGCTCGTGGCGTTCTTCGACAGACAACTTCGCCAGGTTTTTCCCGCGCTTCTCGACACGGCGGATGAGCTTTCTGATCGCTCGGGTCGCCAGGCGCCCGATGTGTCGATCGTTCCGAGCGCTCGGCACCTTGGCACACGCTCCGACGATCTCGGGCAGCAGTCCGAGTTCGAGCTGGAAAAAGCCGTACTCCGTGCCCTGGAGCTTGTTCAGCAATTCTTGGCGCCGCAATTTCGATATGGCGCCCAGATCCATTTTCAGCTTTGCGATACCGTCGGCGAAGGTGGGGTGATCGGAGAGGGGGATGATCAGTTCGTGGGCGAGGACGTGCAAATTGCGCACCTGACCGACGTCTCTGCCCAAGCTGCGGGCTGCTGTCTTCAGACGTTCCACTTCGGCTGCGTCGAGAGTGGATTCCAACAACCGCAGCACCGTTCTCAATCGCCGTAAGCCGACCCGCATCTGGTGGGTCGCTTCAGGCACATCGGCCGCTGAAACCGAGCGCCAATTGTGCAGGATATGCCTTGTCGCGGCAGCGCAAAGCTGGACGAGCGCAACCTCGGTCTCGGTGCTGGTCGTGATATCGGGGGGCTCGGCTTTGACCACCGGGAGTATCTCTTCGCGGTCTGCGCCGGCCAGCCGGTATCCACGCTCCGCTTTGCTGAGCACCGAAGGCTGCAATGAGCCCGTCGAGATGAACTCGCGAGCGATTTCGAGCAGCGCGCCGGGTTCCCCGGACTTGAGTTCGAGCTCGAGCTCTTTCACTTGCTCCTTGCGAGCGCCGGCACTTATCGTGCCCCGGTCCAGTGCGATTTCGATCGTGGCGCCATCCGGCATGTCACGCCGGGCAGTTGTGCGCTCGATGGCGGTCTCGAAAACCGGCACCAGTTCGGACTGACGCACGACCTCGGTCACCTTGCGCCGCAACTTCTTGTCCCGGATGGCAGCAAGGGCAGGCGCACCGGCCTCGACTTCGGCTTCGATCTCGAACGACTTCGACACGCCTCCATCGAGAGAGCGGTCTGCTTTGAGCGTCTGTATCCACATGTCGTCGCTCTTGCGCAAACGCAGCGACAGTCCCGCTCGCCGCAGCTCCCATGTCGGCGTGTCGAAATAGATCGAGCGAAGCGTTCGGCTCTGCAGCGGGTGCCGGGCCCCCGTCTCGGTCTCGGATCGGATGCGATCCCGAAGGTGCCGCCACTGATCGGTCGTGAGCTCCAGCTTTATCTCGATCTCGCGTGGAGGACTCTTCATGTGACACTTTTATGACAAAGCATTGATAAGAGACGCTTCCTGTGCATCTTCTTGGTGCCAGAGCCGATTGAAATCCGCAAGGATGGCGAGTGACGCGGTCGACGCGTCGGCCACCATCGATCTGGGTTTTCGAAACCGCGGAATCGCTCGCGAGGCCATGGTCGCGACCGTCATCCCGACGTCACCTCGCGACGATAACTCAGGAGCATGGGAATATCCGGAACGAGGGATGTGATGACGCAAGCTGATGGCCTACCGAAGTCGAGATCGGCTGAAGCAGCCGAAGATGTCGGCTCCAATCCGAGTGTTTCGCCAACTCTCGGCGACGTGATCGCGATCAGAATGTCCCGCCGCGATCTCGTGGGGGGGCTGCTGGCCACGACGGCGATAGGTGCGGCACTGTCGCAATCCGCGAGTGCTGCAACGCTGAAGCCCTCGACCACGCCCAACTTCAAGTTCACCGAAGTGGCCGCCGGCTCTGACGAAAAACTGCATATTGCGCCCGGTTACGACGCCGACGTCCTGGTCCGGTGGGGCGACAAGGTTCTGGCGGATGCGCCGGAGTTCGATCCCAGGAAGCAGACACCGGAATCCCAGGCGCGGCAGTTCGGCTACAACAATGATTTCATCGGCTACTTGCCTTTGAGAGGCTCATCGCAGCGCGGGTTGCTGGTGATCAATCACGAATACACGAACGAGGAGCTGATGTTTCCCGGTGTCGGCCGTCAGGACACCACGAAGTTCACCAAGATGACCAAGGACCTCGTCGACATCGAGCTGATGGCGCACGGCGGTTCGGTACTCGAGGTCCGCAAGCGCCGGGGCAAGTGGCAGGTCGTCGATGCCAGTCCCTATAATCGCCGTATCACCGGCACCACTCCGATGCGCTTATCAGGACCGGCTGCCGGCCATTCCCTGCTGCGCACGAAGGCCGATCCCACGGGAACGCGCGTGCTCGGCATGCTCAACAACTGTGCCGGTGGCATGACCCCGTGGGGGACGTGGCTCACCTGCGAAGAGAACTTCAACGGCTATTTCTGGGGTTCGGCGCAGGGGCATCCCAACGAGAAGGCGCTGCGCCGCTATGGTGTGCCATCCAATTGGTACAATTGGGGTGAGCACTACGAGCGCTTCGATATCGCCAAGGAGCCGAACGAGACCAACCGCTTCGGCTGGATCGTCGAAATCGACCCGACGGATCCGAAGTCGACACCGGTGAAGCGCACCGCGATGGGGCGGTTCAAGCACGAAGGTGCAGGTGGTGTCGTCAATCGGGACGGCCGCTACGTGGTCTATTCCGGCGACGACGAGCGTTTCGATTATGTCTACAAGTTCGTCACACGCGACCGCATAAACCGGCGAGCCAGGTCAGCCAATCGTGATGTTCTCGACAACGGTACGCTCTACGTCGCGAAGTACAATCCCGACGGGACGGGCGAATGGATGGCTCTCGTACATGGCCAAGGCAAGCTGACGGCGGAAAGTGGATTTCCCGATCAGGCCACCGTACTCGTCAATGTCCGGCTCGCCGCCGATGCGCTCGGTGCGACGAAAATGGATCGCCCCGAAGACATCGAGGTCGACCCGCGCACCGACAAGGTCTACCTGATGCTGACCAACAACTCCATTCGCAAGGCCGATCAGGTCGATGCCGCGAACCCGCGCGCGAGCAATCGCTTCGGGCACATCATCGAAATGATGCCGGAGGGTGGCGATCACGCCTCGACGCGGTTTCGCTGGGAGATTCTCGTCAAGTGCGGTGATCACACGGACCCGAAGACTGGCGCGAGCTTCAATCCCGCTACGACGAAGGACGGTTGGTTCGGCATGCCGGACAACCTGATGATCGACCCGCGTGGACGGTTGTGGATCGCGACCGACGGAAATTCTCCGGCCGCGACCGGAAGGGCGGACGGCCTTTGGGCGCTGGAAACGAAAGGCGAGGCACGCGGCACCGCCAAACACTTCTTCCGCTGCCCCAACGGCGCCGAATTGTGTGGCCCCTGCATGACGCCCGACATGACGACGATGTTCGTCGCCGTTCAGCATCCCGGCGAAAGCGAGGATCGCAAGGTTCTCGCCACATTCGAAAGCCCAAGCACACGCTGGCCGGATTTCAAACCGGATATGCCGCCGCGTCCCTCGATCGTCGCTATCACCAGGCGCGGTGGTGGGCGGATCGGATGAGGCGATTACTGTCGAATGCGGCCTTCGCGCTGGCGACCCTCGTCGCCTGCTCGACAGCGGCGGCGCAGAACGGGCCGCGCGCCTTCACGTTCATCGGTTGGGGTGACGTCCCATACGCACTCCCGGGGGACTACGCCAAGGTCGAACGACTGATCGCCGCGATGAATGCTTTGAAGCCGGCATTTACGATCCATGTCGGCGATATCAAGGCTGGCAACACGCCGTGCTCCGACGAGGTCTTCCAGCGTGCGCTGGATCAGATCCAGAGTGTCCAAGCGCCGGTCGTCTACTCGATCGGAGACAACGAGTGGACCGACTGTCATCGCGCAGCTGCCGGCGGATTCGATCCGCGGGAGCGGCTCGTGCGGCTGCGGCAGATGTTTTTCGCCAAGCCCGGCACGAGCCTCGGCAGTCGCCCGATGGCGGTCGAGAGCCAGGCACTGAAAAATCCGAAGTTCTCGAAGTTCGTCGAGAACCAGCGGTTCGTGCGAAACAATGTGATGTTCATCGTGCCCCACGTCGTCGGTTCGAACAACGGATTCGAGCCGATCAGCGCCGAGGCGACTGCGGAGTACTTCGAGCGAAACGCAGCGAACGTCGAATGGATCAGGGAAGGGTTCGCGCTCGCACAGTCGACGGGCATGAGCGCCGTCGTGGTCGCGATGCAGGCCAACCCCTACGACACGCGCCGGTCCGCCGGAACCTCGATCCCGGCCTCGTCCGGTTTCTTCGCCACGATCCGCGAGATCGCGGCGGGCGCAAGGGCGTTTTCCAAGCCGGTTCTCGTGATGCACGGCGACCAGCACACACTCGAAATCGAGTCGTTCCGCGACAATCAATTCCGCCCGGTCCCCAATACGCTTCGCCTGCAGCTCTGGGGCGAAGGCAGGGTCCACGCCATGCGCGTTGTCGTCGATCCCGACATGCACGGCGTGTTCAGCTTCTCGCCGCTGATCATTCCGGAGAACGGTGCGTTCTAGTGGCCCGGCGCGCCGAAATCGCATCGTGGCCGCCACCGGGTTCGATCTTGGCGCGACGCCACACCAGCTCGGCGCACTTTCTGTCGCACAACTGTCACGCAGCATTCTTATCGTGTCGCAACAGCTTTGACCAACCGCGAGGGTGAACACGTGAAGGGTAAAGGGACTGACGCCGATCGGATCAGCGCCACGCAGCGCGACCGGGTCCGGCGGGAGATCGAGGATGGTCTGGATGAGGAGCTCGAGCTCGAGTTCGACGAGGAGCGCCTGACGGAAGTCCGGCGCGACCTCATCGAAGGTGGCAGCCCCGATGAACTCGGCCGCCAGATCTATTTCAACGAGCTGTTCCGCCTTCAGCATGAGCTGATCAAACTGCAGGATTGGGTGGTCGCCAAGAAGCTCAAGTTGGTCGTGCTGTTCGAGGGCCGCGATGCGGCCGGCAAGGGCGGCATCATCAAGAGGATCACGCAGCGCCTCAATCCGCGCGTGTGCCGGGTCGTGGCCTTGCCGGCGCCCAACGAACGCGAGCGCACGCAGTGGTATTTCCAACGCTATGTGCCGCACCTTCCGGCCGGCGGCGAGATC
>CAZNMY010000182.1:0-9004 GCA_964574325.1 uncultured Devosia sp.
GGCTCGCCCTCGTCGCCGTTCACGGCCATGACGCGCGGACCTTTTTCTGCGCGCACGAGGCTCCACTTGCGGCCCGTGGGGAAGCCCGCGCCGCCGAGCCCGCGCAAGCCGCCTTCCGACAGCGTTGAGATGACGTCGTCGATCGCGCGCTTGCCGCTGGTGCAGTCCGTCAAAACTCCGTAGCCCGCCTCGGCGCGATAGGCGGCGAGATCCTGATATTCCGGCACGTACGCGTGGGTGTCGCGCTTCGCTGCGGTGTCTATGAGCTTTGCCGGCGTCGCATGATCGACGAAGTTGTGGCCGACTTCGGCCGTCGGCGCGAGATCGCAGCGGCCCATGCACGGCGCTCGAACGACGCGCACGTCGGCGGGCGATTTTTTCTGCAGCTCCGAGATCAGCGCCTCGGCTCCGGCCAGCATGCACGACAGGCTCTCGCAAACGCGGATCGTCACCGGGGCGGGGCGCGCCTCGCCGTCTCCCACGACGTCGAAATGCGCGTAGAATGTCGCGACCTCGTAGACCTCGGCCATGGGGATGCGCATGGCTTCGGCGAGGCCGTGGAGATGCGATGCGGGCAGGCAGCCCTCGGCGTCCTGGATCTTGTGCAGGTATTCGATCAGCAGCGCGCGCTCGTAGGGAGCCGGGCCGATCAGGCGCGCGACGGCGTCGAGGTCCTCGCCGCGAAGCACGCGCCCCTTGGGGAACAGGGATGCCTTGCGCCGGCCGGCGCCGGGATGGATTGCGCGGCCGCCGCTGGCGTTCCTTGTTCTCGTCTCGCTCATGATCTCGCCTTCGTCATTTCGCTTCCGTCCGGCCCGCCGGAACATCATCTGTCAGGTTCGTCGAACGCCATCGCTCACAAGATCGGGGGCACGAGATCGCGGTCCAGAAGATCGGGCCCCGACGCGATCCGCGCGGAGCCCGGAGCAAGGGGCCTTGGGATTGGACGTCCCGGCCAGTCCTAGCCGTAATCACATGCGACTCTCAACTGTGGGAATGTTCCCATCGTTACGCCAGTCCGAGAAAAGCCTCCAGCGGCCCTTTGGGTAAGGGCACGAGGAACCATTTCTCGAACATGAAGAACAGGGCGAGAGGAACGCAGAACGCGACCAGGATCGAGCGCAACACGCTTTCCTTCGAGGCCAGCATGAAGCCCACGATGAAAATCGCGGAGGCGACGTAGATGCCGATGAACTGGATCAGAAGAACGTAGATCGCCGTCGGGATCAGGACCGTCAGGACGCGCAGGAAGGAATTGCGGGAAACGAAGGTTTCGCCGGCATCGGGTTCGGCGCTCACTGTCGCGCGGACCAGATTGACCACGCTGGCCACAGCCATCGTCAGCGATATCCAGAACGGGAAGAACCCCGGGCCGGGTCCCTGGCCGTCGACCCAGCTCATCCCGATCCTCCAGCTATCGAACATGAAGATGCTGGCGAGCGCGATGAGGATGATCGCGACCAGCATGTCCATCGTGCGATTGGTGGCCAGTGGCGGGCTGTCGTCGGCTTCGTCGGTCGGATGGGACATGCGGTGTCTCTGAACTCTTCGTTGGTCGGGTCATGCCCCGCACGCGCGGAGCGCGAGCCCTGGGACGACCCGACATTTCCCGTAGCGCATCGAAGGTCGGGTCGCGCGCCCGCAGAGTTGCGGGGCTCGACCCGACCTGCAGCCGAGGATCTCACTTGCCCGGTGCGAGGAAGCCGGCGTCCTTCATCAGGCCGTAGTGGAGTTTGTCGTTGGCATCGATCCACTTCTTGAACTCGTCGCCGGTCATGAAGCGCTGGTTGAAGGCGCCGTCCTCCATGAACTTCTTCCACTCGGGGGTGGCGGCGACCTTCTTGAACAGCTCGATATAGAATCCGACCTGTGCCGGCGTCGCGCCCGGGCCCATGAAGATGCCGCGGAGCATCTGGTAGTCGACCTTCACGCCGCTCTCCATGCAGGTCGGGATGTCGGACCAGGCCTGGGTCGCCGTGACCTTGTTCTTGTGGACGCTGCGCTGGTCGTCGAAGATGCACAGGGGACGCAGCGCGCCGGCCTTCCACTGCGAGACGGCCTCGATCGGGTTGTTGACGGTGGAGTCGACGTGCTTGCCGACGAGCTGGGTCGCGACCGCGCCGCCACCGGCGTAGGGGATGTAGGTGAACTTCTTCGGCGCCGTCAGCTTTTCGAGGGCCACCGTGATGATCTGGTCTTCCTGCTTGGAGCCGGTGCCGCCCATCTTGTATTTCTTGTCGTCACCCGCCTTTACGGCGTCGATGTATTCCTTGGAGGTCTTGTAGGGCGCCTGGGCGTTGACCCAGAGGATGAACTGGTCGAGCGCCAGCATGGCGACCGGCGTCAGGTCCTTCCAATTGAAGGGTACGCCCGTGGCCAGCGGTGTCGTGAACAGGTTCGACAGCGTGATGATGATTTTGTGCGGATCGTTCTTGGCGTGCTTCATTTCGAGGAAGCCTTCGGCGCCGGCGCCGCCGCCTTTGTTCACGACGACCATCGGTTGCTTCATCAGGCTGTGCTTGGTCACCACGCCCTGGAGGAAGCGCGCCATCTGGTCCGCGCCGCCGCCGGTGCCAGCGGGAATGATGAACGTCACCGGACGGGTGGGCTCCCACGCCTGGGCCGCTGCCGGCGCGACGCCCGCGAGGCCGGTGGCGAGGCTGGTGGCGATATAGCAAAAACCTATGGCGGCGACGGATTTACGCATGTCGTTCTCCCTTGGTGCCCGTTCGGGCTGTTGTGCAGGTTTGCATCGAATAGGGTGGGGCGAGTGTTTCGATCAGCGCCCGGCGGCGACGGCTGCAGTTTTGGTTCGATCCTGAATCCACGAGATGAGCGGCCAGAACAGCAACAGCATGCCGAGCGTCATGATCGTGCCGACCAGCCAGTTCGACCAGAATACGGCAAGGCTGCCCTGGCTGCCCAACAGCGCCTGCCGGAATGATTCCTCGGCCTTGTCGCCGAGCACGATCGCAAGCACCAGCGGCGCGATCGGGTAGCCGAGCTTGTTGAACGTATAGCCGATGACGCCGAAGCCCAGCATCATCCACACGTCGAACATGTTGTTCTTCACGGTGAAGGCGCCGACGGCACAGACGACCAGGATGACCGGCGCGATGATCGCGAACGGCACCCGCAGGATCGCGGCGAACAGCGGCACGCAGGTGAGCACGACGATCAGGCCGGCGATGTTGCCGAGGTACATCGAGGCGATCAGGCCCCAGACGAAATCCTTCTGCTCGACGAACAGCATCGGTCCGGGCTGAAGACCCCAGATCATCAGGCCACCCAACAGCACGGCAGCTGTGGGCGAGCCGGGAATGCCCAGTGTGAGCATCGGGAGCAGCGCACTGGTGCCGGCAGCGTGGGCGGCGGTCTCCGGTGCGACGACACCTTCGATCTCGCCCTTGCCGAAATTGTGTCCGTTCTTCGAGAACCGCTTGGCGATGCCGTAGCTCATGAACGACGCGGGCGTTGCCCCTCCGGGCGTGATGCCCATCCAGCATCCGATGATGCAACTCTTGAGCGAGGTCGCCCACAGCCCGGCGAGACGTTTCCATGTGGTCAGCACCGCACCCAGGCGAATGCTTGCCGCAGCGCCGTGGAATTTGAGGCCGCTTTCGACGGAAGCGAGGATCTCGGCGATGCCGAACAGTCCGATCACGGCGATCAGGAAGTCGAAGCCGCCGAGCAGCTCTTCGTGTCCGAACGTCAGGCGGAGCGAGCCGGTCATCTTGTCGAGGCCGACGGAGCCGAGCGCGAAGCCCAGGCACATCGACGCGAGCACCTTGAACGGCGAGCCCTTGCCCATGCCGACGAAGCTCGCGAACGTCAGGAAGAAGACCGAGAAGAATTCCGCTGGACCGAATTGCAACGCGAATTTCGCGATCAGCGGCGCGAGGAAAGTGATCAGGATCACGGCGAACAGCGCGCCGACGAAGGACGAGGTGAACGCTGCCGTCAGCGCTTCGTCGGCCTTGCCCTGCTGGGCCATGGGATGGCCGTCGAATGTCGTGGCGACCGACCACGGCTCACCTGGAATATTGAACAGGATCGACGTGATCGCGCCGCCGAACAGGGCTCCCCAGTAGATGCAGGAGAGCATGATGATGGCCGAGGTCGGCGGCATGGTGAACGTGAGGGGCAACAGGATCGCCACGCCGTTGGCGCCGCCCAGTCCGGGCAGCACACCGATGATGACGCCCAGGAGAATGCCGACGAACATCAGGGCGATGTTGTACCAGGAAAGCGCTACCTGGAAGCCACCGATCAGCGACGAGATCTCGTCCATATGCACTCTGCCTCCCTGCGGATCTGTCGTGGCAGCGTGCGCGCTCCACCTCGATCCAGCTCAGTCGTCCACCCCTCGTCGAGGTTGGATTGCGACTGGCGCTCCCCACCGATCGGACATTGCTGCACGACTGCGCCAATGTTCGGGCGAGTGCCCGCTTCTGACGCGAAACAGCTTGACGCTGAACAGTCGGCTGCCGTTCTGGGCAGTGTCCATTTTCAGTCCTGGTGGCATACCATATGCCGTATTTCAGAAGATGCAACCGTCCGAAAGGGGGATGTCTTCTTCTCGGGAGATGTCGGCGATGCGCGTTGCGGTGCAGCAAAACGATGGCAACTGCGAAACGGCTCGTCGGCCCACTTGCACCTGTCCGAGGGGGAGTGTAAGCACGGTGGAATCTGGTATGCCAGATACCTGTCAGCATCGATCTCCAAGGCTTGTCCGCAAGGCTTGGGGATGGGACCCCATCGCTGCGAGGCATCGAGACCATGTCCGGCGTCAGCCTGAGAATAAGCCCGATCGAGGAGAGCGTCAGCCTCAAGGCACGCATCTATGCGTCTTTGAAGCAGGCGATCACCGACATGAACATCTACTCGGACGATGCCGAGTTACGGCTCGACGAGCGGGAGTTGTCACAGAAGTTCGGCATCTCGCGCACGCCGCTGCGGGAGGCGCTGGCGCAACTCGATCAGGAAGGTCTCGTGCGGATCGTTCCGCGCCGCGGCATCTACATCGTCCGCAAGACCAAGGCCGAGATCCTCGACATGATCACGGTGTGGGCAGCGCTCGAAAGCATGTCTGCACGGCTCGCGACCAAGGAGGCGTCGGACGAGGAGCTGTCCCGGCTTCACGATCTCGTCGACCAGTTCAGTCATGACGACATGGCCCGGCGGATGGGCGAATACTCGGACGCGAACATCAAGTTCCACCAGGCGATCATCGCTCTGGGAAAATGCCCCTTGATCGGCGAGATCACGAAAGGGCTGTTCATCCATGTGCGGGCGATCCGGCAGCGCACGATCTTCGAGCAGGACCGGGCCCGCCGCTCGATCGTGGACCACAAGGAGATCATCGCAGCGCTCGAGGCGCGCGACACCGAACGGGCCGAGCGGCTCGTGCGAGAGCATACACTCAAGCTGCGGGAGCACGTGGAGCGCCACGTCGACTTGGCGTGACGGGTTTCGAGATTGACGGGAATTGCGCGGGTCTGCCGCGCCACGATTGACATCGGCTCAGTCTGAAGGCCGACCAACACGACTTGGAAAGGGAGAGTGCCCAGCCATGACGACGGATACCGCGACCCAGGACCTGACCGACGGGTTTCATCTGATCATCGATGCCCTGAAGCTCAACGGCATCGAGACCATCTATCATGTGCCCGGCATTCCCGTGACCGATCTGGGCCGTCTCATGCAGGCCGAGGGGATGCGGGTGATCTCGTTTCGACACGAGCAGCACGCGGGCTATGCCGCGTCGATCGCGGGCTACCTCACCCAGAAGCCGGGCGTATGTCTCACCGTCTCGGCGCCGGGATTCCTGAACGGGCTGACGGCGCTGGCGCATGCCACGACGAATTGTTTTCCGATGATCCTGATCTCCGGCTCTTCCGAGCGTGAGGTCGTCGACCTGCAGCAGGGCGACTACGAGGAGATGGATCAGCTCGCCGTCGCCAAATCGGTGTGCAAGGCGGCCTATCGTATCCTGCATGCCCAGGACATCGGCATCGGCATTGCCCGCGCCATCCGCGCGGCATGCTCGGGGCGTCCCGGCGGCGTCTATCTCGATCTTCCGGCCAAACTGATGGGCCAGGCGATGGATGCGGCTGCGGGCAAGCAGTCGCTCGTCAAGGTGGTCGATCCCGCTCCCGCCCACATTCCCGCGCCCGCTTCGATCTCCCGCGCGCTCGATCTGCTGCGCTCGGCGAAGAAGCCGCTCATCATCCTGGGCAAGGGCGCTGCCTACGCGCAGGCCGACGCCGACATCAAGGCGCTCGTGGAGTCGTCCGGCATCCCCTACCTGCCGATGAGCATGGCCAAGGGGCTTCTGCCGGACAATCACGCGCAGTGCGCGAGCGCCGCGCGCTCGACGGTTCTCAAGGAAGCCGATGTCGTGATGCTGATCGGCGCGCGGCTCAACTGGCTGCTGTCGCACGGCAAGGGCAAGACGTGGGGGGCGCCGGGCTCGCAGAAGTTCATCCACATCGACATCGATCCGAAAGAGATGGATTCCAACATCGGTATCGCCGCGCCTGTTGTCGGTGACATCGCATCGACGGTCGCCGCACTGCTGAAAGGCATGGGTGCCGGCTGGCAGAAAGCGCCGGCCGAGTGGATGAAGACCGTTCGCGAGAAGGCCGACGCCAACATCACGAAGATGGCGCCGCGCCTGCAGAACAACAACGTGCCGATGGATTACCACGGCGCGCTGGGCGCTCTGAAGCGCATCTTCGCGGAGCGGCCCGACGTGGTGCTGGTCAACGAAGGCGCCAACACGCTCGATTTCGCGCGCTCGATCATCGACATTTCGCAGCCCCGCAAGCGCCTCGACGTCGGCACCTGGGGCATCATGGGCATCGGCATGGGCTACGCGGTCGCCGCCTCGGTCGAGACGGGCAAGCCGGTGATCGCGGTCGAAGGTGACAGCGCGTTCGGTTTCTCCGGCATGGAGATCGAGACCATCTGCCGGTACAACCTGCCGGTCTGCGTCGTCGTGTTCAACAATGGCGGCATCTACCGCGGCACCGACAAGAACCCGACCGGCGGGGCCGATCCCGCGCCGACCGTGTTCGTGAAGGACTCGCGCTACGACCTGATGATGCAGGCGTTCGGTGGCGTCGGCGTCACCGCGACCTCGCCCGACGAGCTTTCGCGCGCGGTGAAGGAGGCGCTGGCGTCGGGCAAGCCGACGCTCGTCAACGCCGTCATCGACGAGAACGCGGGGACAGAGAGCGGCCGCATCGGCAACCTCAACCCGCAGAGCGTCGTTGGTAAGAAGGCCTGAGGGAGCTTCGGAATTCGGTGCGCGGCTCGGTCTATGTCCTGCGCGTCGAACTGGTTTGGTTTTGGGAGTGACGTCATGGCCGACGCTGCGCAAGACATTCCCCGCATGAGCGCCAGCGACTATCTCGCGCTGGAGAACCAGTCGCCATGCCGGCACGAATTCGTCAACGGCGTGGTCTACGCCATGGCCGGTGGCAGCCGGGAGCACAACCTCATCGCAGGCGATCTGCTGGCTGCGCTGATGGGACAAGTGAAGCCTCCCTGCCAGGTCTTCACGTCGGATATGAAAGTGCAGATCAAGGCCGTGTCGGAGGAATGCTATTACTACCCCGACACCAGCGTGACCTGCTCGGATCTCGACAATGACCGTTACGCTCTGTCCAGGCCGACTCTCATCGTCGAAGTTCTGTCCCGATCAACTGAGCAAGCGGATCGCGGCTACAAGTTCGATCACTACCGCCTGCTGGCTTCGCTTCAGGAGTATGTGCTGGTTCATCAGGAGCGTGCGTGCGTCGAGATCTACCGCCGCCGCACGTCCTGGCTGATGGAGACATTCGAGCCGGATGCGCTCATGACGTTCGAGAGTATCGATGTCACGCTCCCCGTCGGGGCGTTCTACAAGCGCGTGAAGGTCTGAGGCGCGCGATGTATCAACCCGCCCAGTTCCGCGAGGATCGGCTCGATATTCAGCACGACCTCGTCCGGTCGAACCCGCTGGGGCTTCTGATTTGCGTGGGCGCGCGCGGGCTCGAAGCGAACCCGATCCCGTTCGTGCTCGATAGCGGAGCGTCGCAATTGGGGACCCTCACGTGCCACGTCGCGCGCGCCAACGCGAGACATGACCAGCGCAGCCATCTCGCGTGCCGCTTCGCCCCCTGCGAGAAGCCCCTCACCGACCCCGGCGCGATCGGCCTCGTTGCGGTTCTGGCTCACCTTCCATTTCCCCTCGATCCGCGTGATCTCGATCTCGATGCCGACGATCC
Organism: uncultured Devosia sp.; assembly: GCA_964574325.1. GTDB lineage: Bacteria > Pseudomonadota > Alphaproteobacteria > Rhizobiales > Hyphomicrobiaceae > CAMDPA01. The sequence goes on from CAZNMY010000182.1 coordinate 8,274, forward strand.
CACGCAGTTGGGCGGCGATGTAGGGCTCTGGCGCATCGGACACGCTCCAGGGCTGCTGCATCATCCGTTCCTGCTGTCCCGTCAGGGCCTCGACCTGCGCGCGAATCCAATCGACGTCTTGGATCACCCGGGGACGGCCCCAGGCGTGCACAGTCGCATAATTCCAGGTCGGCACGACGCGGCCCGTCTCGATCTTGGTCGGATACCACGACGGCGTCACGTAGGACTGCGCCCGGCGATCGAAATATTTCCGACAACTGAAATCGAAACAGGTGCGTGCCTCGCAGAGACAGCGCGGCGGCATCATCAACACGGAGGCAATCGCCACATGTCGCAAGCGCTCAAAGGCGTCAAGATTCTCGACTTCACGCACGTGCAGTCGGGGCCGACCTGCACACAGTTGCTCGCCTGGTTCGGGGCCGACTGCATCAAGGTCGAACGGCCCGGCGTGGGCGACATCACGCGGGGGCAGTTGGTCGACGTTCCCGGCGCCGACAGCCTCTATTTCACGATGCTCAACCACAACAAGCGCTCGATCACGATCGACTCGAAGAACAAGAAGGGTCTCGAGATCCTGGAGCGCCTGATCAAGCAGTGCGACGTGATCGTCGAGAACTTCGCACCCGGCGCGATGGATCGCATGGGGCTGACCTGGGAGCGCATTCAGGAGCTGAACCCGCGGATCATCTACGCTTCCGTGAAGGGCTTTGGACCGGGCCCCTACGAGGAGT
>CAZNMY010000183.1:0-8762 GCA_964574325.1 uncultured Devosia sp.
TTGCGCAAGGGCATGTGGGAGGTGGTGCGCGCGCTGCAGGCGGCGGGCGTCACCATCATCCTGACCACGCACTACATCGAGGAAGCCGAGGAGATGGCGGACCGCATCGGCGTCATCAACAAGGGCGAGATCATCCTCGTCGAGGAAAAGAAAGCGTTGCTGGCGAAGCTCGGCCGCAAGCAACTCGTGTTGCATCTCACAGCGCCGCTCGACGCCATTCCAGCGCCCCTCGACGGGCTCGGCCTCGAGCTGGGCGCAGACAAGCGGCACCTCGTCTTCACCTACGACACCCGCGGCGAGCGAACGGGCATCACCAACCTGCTCACACGATTGGCCTCTGCCGGTATTCGCTTCACGGATCTCGAGACCCGGCAAAGTACGCTCGAGGACATCTTCGTCGGACTGGTCAGGAACGGCTCATGAACCTGCACGCGATCAAGGCGATCTACGCATTCGAGATGGCGCGCACCTGGCGGACGCCCACGCAGAGCATCGTCTCGCCGGTGCTATCGACGTCGCTCTATTTCGTGGTGTTCGGCGCCGCGATCGGCAGCCGCATCACCGAGGTGGACGGGGTCAGCTACGGCGCATTCATCGTGCCCGGCCTGATCATGCTGTCGCTTCTGACGCAGAGCATCATGAACGCGTCGTTCGGCATCTATTTCCCGCGATTCACGGGGACGATCTACGAGCTGTTGTCCGCGCCCGTCTCGCCGTTGGAAGCCGTCACCGGCTACGTCGGGGCGGCGGCGACGAAGTCCATCGTCATCGGCCTCATAATCCTGGCGACGGCAGCGCTGTTCGTGCCGTTGCACATCGAGCATCCCGTGTGGATGGTCGCGCTTCTGGTGCTCACCGCGGTGACGTTCTGCCTGTTCGGGTTCATCATCGGCATATGGGCCGACGGTTTCGAACGGTTGCAGATGATACCGCTGCTGATCGTGTCTCCGCTGACGTTCCTCGGCGGCACGTTCTACTCGATCCACATGCTGCCGCCGTTCTGGCAGACGGTGTCCCTGTTCAACCCGGTCGTCTACCTCGTCAGCGCTTTCCGCTGGAGCTTCATCGGTAAGGCCGACGTGAACATCGAGATCAGCGTTGCGATCATACTGGCGATGCTGGCGGTTTGTCTGGCGGGCGTGAGCTGGATCTTCCGGACGGGATATCGGCTGAAGACGTGAGGGGCGCACCGGAGATGCGGTGCTCGCAGCTCGAGTCAATACCGGACGCGCGAAGCGCGAGCCGGGGGCGACCCGACGCTTCCGGTGCGGTGTGTGATGTCGGGTCGCGGCCGAGGGGCCTTGACCCGACCTACGACCTTTCATCCCACGTCGCGCATCCGAGCTTCGAGGCGGGCTTTGCGGATAGCGTCGACGCGGACGCGGTAGTGGGTCTGGCCGGCTTCGTCCAGCTCTCGGCTGATGACTTCCGCGTTCTCGTGCAGCCAGTGGGCGAGCTTGCCTGCACTCGGCGGCAGCGTCACATCGACGATCTCGTCACGGCCCGAGATGCGCCGTTCGATCTCTGCCAGAAGCCTGTCGACGCCTTCACCGGTAACGGCCGAAACCAGCACCGGAGGCGGCTCCATCCGGCGCGCCTGGTTGTCGACCTCGTCGCGCTCGCGAGGAGGCAATGCGTCGATCTTGTTCCACACTTCCTGCACGCGCCGCGCCGCCTCCTTCTCGTCGACGCCGAGATCGGCGAGCACCTGATCGACGTCGGCGCGCTGGGCCGCACTTTCGTGTGAGGCGATATCACGGACGTGCAAGACGAGATCGGCTGAGATGACTTCCTCCAGCGTGGCGCGAAAAGCTGCAACAAGGGTCGTCGGCAAATCGGAAATGAAGCCGACCGTATCCGACAGGATGACACGACGGCCCGTCGGCAGCTTCACCTCGCGCATCGTCGGATCGAGCGTCGCGAACACCTGATCCTGGGCGAGAACGCCCGCGCCGGTGATGCGGTTGAAGAGGGTGGACTTGCCCGCGTTGGTGTAGCCGACGATCGCGACCACGGGATAAGGCACACGTGCGCGGCCCTTGCGATGGAGATCGCGGGTGCGGACGACGTCGGCGAGATCCTTTTCGAGCCGCTCGATCTTCTCCTGGATCATACGACGGTCGAGTTCGAGCTGGCTCTCACCGGGACCACCCAGGAAGCCCGCACCGCCGCGCTGGCGTTCGAGATGGGTCCACGAGCGGACGAGACGGCTCTTCTGATAGTTCAGATGCGCGAGCTCGACTTGCAGCCGGCCTTCACGGGTCTGCGCGCGGCGGCCGAAGATCTCCAGGATCAGGCCGGTGCGGTCGATCACCTTCGCGTCGATGGCTTTTTCGAGATTGCGCTGCTGAACCGGCGACAGCGTGTGATCGACGACGACGAGACCGGCGCCGTGCTCTGCCACGAGCGCCTTGATCTCCTCGACCTTGCCTTTGCCGAGAAGCGTCGCAGGGCGGATCGTGTTGAGCGGCGGAGATATCGCCACGGCGATGTCGAGGTCGATCGCCTGGGCCAAGCCGATAGCTTCGGCCTTGCGATCCTCGGGCGACCGCAACAGAGCGGGAGCGCCTCGGCGCTCGACGGGAACCGGCACCACCACGATGCACCGCATCGCGTTGCGTTCGGGCGGCTCGGCATGGGCGTTCTCCCGCCCGTTCTCGGTGTCGATCGAACGCGGATCGATCTCTTCGGATCGATCCGCGTCGGTACGCTTGCGTCGGCTCAGGTGCTTATCCTCCGGACAGTTCTCCGGAAGTCACTCCGGATCGGGCTGCTCAACCGGCCTCGCCCGTATCCGGTTCCATCAGGTTGACCGGCTGGCCGGGCATGATCGTCGAAATCGCGTGCTTGTAGACGAGCTGGGAGTGTCCATCCCGGCGCAGCAGCACGCAGAAATTGTCGAACCAGGTGACGATCCCCTGCAGTTTCACGCCGTTGATGAGAAAAATCGTGAGGGGGATCTTGTTCTTGCGAACATTGTTCAGGAATGCGTCCTGGAGGCTTGGTACCTTGTCTGCCATCTTCTTTTTGTCCGTCGCTCGATGATTGTTCTTGTCGTTCATTGTTTGCCTCGGCGGCAACGGAGTAGCCTTCGTGTCGACGCCAGGACGCCGGCCCCGGAGCGGCCGACGGCCGACTTATAACTCATTGAAGCGCCCAGCGCATCCCCATATGGCGGGGGCGCCGCGCGACGGTAGTGTGCGGCAGGTGAGCCCGGCCGGCGATAGCGGATTGTCCCATCAAATGCGCTCGGCGACCTCGTGGAAGGCCGCCCGCAGCCGTTTGGAGATTTCGCCCGGCTTGCCATCTCCGATCCGGACGCCGTCGATCGCGATGACGGGGGTGACGACGTTCGTCGCCGCGGTCACGAAGGCTTCGCGGGCGAGTTTCGCCTCGGCCACGGTGAACGGTCTTTCGACGATATCGAGACCGAATTTGTGAACGACATCGAGAAGGGTCGTGCGGGTAACACCCCTGAGGATCGCCGCATCGACGGGCCGGGTGCGCAGGCAGCCGCTCGCATCGATGATCCACGCGTTGCTCGACGCGCCCTCCGTGACGAAACCCGCATCGTCGACGAACCACGCTTCACGCGCGCCTGCAGCCTTGGCATCCTCCTTGGCGAGCGACGCCGGCAACAGCATCACCGTCTTGATATCGCACCGCGCCCAGCGCGGGTCGGGCAGCGTCGCGACCGCGATTCCGGTTGCAGCACGGGCATCGGCAATGCCGCGCGACGAAGGCCGCGCGATGCAGACCACGGTCTGACGATAGGGAACGGCTGGAAACAGAAAGTCGCGTGGGCCGGCGCCGCGCGTCACCTGCAGATAGATCGTGCCGTCGCGCACGCGGTTTCGCCGCACGGTCTCGCGCAGAACGTGACCGAGGGCCGTCCGGCTCATCGGCATCGGCATGCGGATCTCGCCGAGCGAACGCTGCAGCCGTTCGAGATGGCGCGTGGGATCGATCAAGGCGCCGTCGCGCACCTCGATCACCTCGTACACGCCATCGCCGAACTGGAAGCCGCGATCCTCGGCATGGACGGCCGCTTCCGCATAAGGCTGGTAGCGGCCGTTGATGTAGACGACGCGAGCCATGTCAGGCCGCGCCGGGGCCGGTGCGATGCTCGGCCGAGACGCCGAGTGCGCGCAGCTTGCGGTGGAGCGCGGAACGCTCCATGCCGACGAACTCCGCGGTGCGCGAGATGTTGCCGCCGAAGCGGTTGATCTGTGCCAGCAGATAGTCGCGCTCGAAGATTTCGCGGGCCTCGCGCAACGGCAGCGACATCAGGTGCTCCGAGCGGCCGGAGACGGGGAGTGCGACGTTCGAGCCGATCTCCTCGGGCAGCATGTCGGCGGTGATCATCGCATCGGCGTCGCCGCCCGACAGGATCATCAGCCGCTCGATGTTGTTGCGGAGTTCGCGGACGTTGCCGGGCCAGTCGTGCGCCTGCAGAACCGCGATCGCATCCTCGCCCATCTTCCGCGCGGCAAGTCCCGACGTCGCCGCGATCTGCCCGACGAAGTAGGTGATGAGGTCGGGCACGTCCTCGCGGCGCTCGGCGAGGCTCGGCACGCGCAGCGGCACGACGTTGAGACGATGATAGAGGTCCTCGCGGAACCGGCCCTCGCTCATCTCGCGCTCGAGATCGCGGCTCGTCGAGGAGATCACGCGCACGTCGACGGCGACCTTCTGGCTGCCGCCGATGCGCATGAACTTCTGCTCGACGAGAACGCGAAGCACCTTGCCCTGCGTCTCCATCGGCATATCCGCGACTTCGTCGATGTAGAGCGTGCCGCCGTGCGCTTCTTCGAGCGCGCCGACCTTGCGCGGACCGCCGGTACGATCCTCGATCCCGAACAGCTCTTCCTCGACGCGATCCGGCGCCATGGCGGCAGCATTGAGCACGACGAATGGTCCGTCGGCGCGCTGCGAGTTGGCGTGAAGAACGCGGGCGGCGAGTTCCTTGCCCGAGCCGGACGCGCCGCGGATGAGGATGCGGCTGTTGGTGGGAGCGACCTTGTCGAGGTGCCCGCGGAGCTGATTGATCGCGGCCGACTTGCCGACCATCTCCTGACTCTGTGTCGAGCGCTCCTTGAGCTGCTTCACTTCGCGCTTCAGGTTGTAGGCTTCGAGCGCCCTCAGCGTGACGAGGATCAGTCGATCGGAGTTGAACGGCTTCTCGATGTAGTCGTAGGCGCCGCGCTTGATCGCGGTGACGGCGGTCTCGATGTTGCCGTGACCAGAAATGATGACGACGGGCAGATCGGGATGGGCCCGCTTGATCGCGGTCAGGACCTCGAGGCCGTCGAGGCGGCTGCCTTGCAGCCAGATATCGAGAATGACCAGGTGTGGCCGGCGCTCCTCGACGGAACGCAAGGCCTCGTCGCTGTCGCGCGCCAGCCGGCAGCGATGCCCTTCGTCCTCGAGGATGCCCGCTACTTGTTCGCGGATGTCCGTCTCGTCGTCGACGACCAGGATGTCAGCCATCTATCGCTCCTTGATTTCCAACTCGAAGTGATGCGTTCACGGCTCACGCGGCGGCTGCCCTGCGGCCGTCGGTTGCCGAATTCTGCTGGTGTCGCGGCAGCGTCAGCCGCACGAGCGCGCCATGTGCGCTTTCGGGCGGCTCGCCGGGTGCCGGTGGTGCGTCCTCCAGGGTCAGAGCTCCGCCGTGCTGCTCGACGATCTTCTGAACGATCGACAGCCCGAGCCCCGTGCCCTTGTTGCCCTTCGTGGTCACGTAGGGTTCGAGCAGGCGCGTGCGGTGCTGCTTGGGAAGTCCCGGCCCGTTGTCCTGAACCTCGATGTCGTAGCGGTCCGACAGCACCTTGAGCGACGCATCGACGCGCCCCTGCCATCCGGCCGGCTGCTGCTCGGCGAAGGTGGAAACGGCCTCGGCAGCGTTCTTGACGAGATTGTTGATCGCTTGCGTTATCAGCCGGCGATCGAACGAGGCCATGACCGGTGCGGCGGGAATATCCATCTTGAAGGCGACACTCGTGTTGCTTTCGCGGAACAGGATCACCGCATCCTGAATGGCCTCGCGCAGGTCGTGCGTCTCGATCACGGGCTTGGGGATGCGCGCGAAGGAAGCGAACTCGTCCACCATCGTCTTGATGTCGCCGGCCTGTCGCTCGATCGTCGCCGTCAGCTTGTCGAATGTTTCGCGGTCCTCGACGATCACCTTGCCATACTTGCGGCGGATGCGGTCGGCGGACAGGATGATCGGGGTCAGCGGGTTCTTGATTTCGTGGGCCAGCCGGCGGGCCACCTCTCCCCAGGCGCTGGTGCGCTGGGCGGAGACGAGTTCGGTGATGTCGTCGAAGGTCAGCACCGACGGCCGCGAGGACTGGTTTTCCGGCCCCTCGCCCTGGCTCGTCAGGCGCACCGAGAAGATCCGCTCCTCGTCCTTGATCTGCAGTCGCGTTTCGACCTGGGCGCGGGGCTTCAGATCGTGCGCATGGGCTTCGAGCAGCGCGCCGAATTCTGGCACGGCCTCACCGATCGGCCGGCCGAGCAGTTTCGCGTGATCGAGCCCCAGCAAGCGGACCGCCGAGCTGTTGGCGATGTCGATGCGGCCCTCCTCGTCGAGGCCGAGAACACCGGCGCTGACGCCACCGAGCACTGCTTCCATGAACTGACGCCGTTCCGTGAGCTGCTCGTTCGCCGCGACGAGCGCATCGCGCTGGGTGCGCAGTTCCGTCGTCATGGTGTTGAAGGTCTGCGACAGGCGACGCAGATCTCCTTCGCCGCGGATCACCGGCAACGCGATCGCGAGGTTGCCGCGGCTCACCTCCTGGGCAGCCCCGATGATCCGGCCGATCGGGTCGACGAAGCGCCCGGCGAACCAGAATCCCGTCCAGATCGCTGCCAGCAGCGCGGTCAAGGCGGTCGTCGAATACATCAGTCCGTGCAGCACCGTGAGCGGCCCGCGCGACCGGCGGATCTGCTCGTATTCGTCGAGCCGCGCCTGGGTTGCGCGCATGTAACTGATGACCTGCGGGTTCACGCCGCGCGCGACGTAGAGCATGAAGCCCGGGTGGCTGGCGAGCTTGACGACCGCCGAGACGCGATTGGTATCTCCCGAAACCAGAATCGGGACCTGACCATCCATCGCCTGTCGCAGTGCCGTGTCGGGTGGCGGTGAATGCGGCGCGGTATCGCTGGCGATGCCCTTGATCGCGACCTGGCCGGCGGCGTCGATGATATTGGCAGTTGCGAGGTCGCGAAGGCCGGACTGCCCGATCAGGAATTGCTGGAGACGGCGGGCGTCGGTGCGAACGGCGAGCGGCGCGTTGTCGAGATCCTTCGCCATGTTGACGAGGTCGTTGCGGATGGTCTGTCCGTGCTCCTGCAGGTACGCATTGGCGACCAGCACCGAATTCTGGATGATCTGGCGGGGACGACTGGAGAACCAGGCGTCGAGGCCGCGGGCGAAACTGGTGGTCGCCGCGATCGCCAGCAGGATAGCGGGCAGCGCCGCCATCACACTGAACAACCCGACGATGCGGATATGGAGCCGGCTGCCGGCGACCTTGTTCCGCCACGCCTGCCACAAGCCCCACACCTGCCAGCCGATCACGCCGACCATGGCGAGGATCATGACGACGTTGACCAGCACGACGACCAGCACCACCTCGCCGGTGGGAACGATCGGCGTCAGGTTGGTCAGGATGAGGTAGGTCGCGAGCCCCGATACCAGCGACAGGACCATCACCACCAGACCGATCCAGAAGGCACGACGACCGGAATGCGGCGTCGGCAGGCTGGACGCCTGGATGCGTGTCGATTCCAACTGATGGTCAGCCGCCGCCATGCGGTGCTGCTCCGCTAGAGCTGTCAGGTTCGTCTGCGCCGTCGTCTGCGAGTTCGGCGGTCCCGTTGCAGTGCAATATCGGGTTGTCGAAAATCGCCTCGAGGCGTTGGGCGTCCAAATTGCGCAACACTGTGACCGAAAATGGACGCGCTAGTGTTCAGTTTGTATCGGGCAATGTGTCTCGGAAGATACAGAACGGGCTTAGACCTCGGCACATGCCGCGTCAATATCGGTTTATCGACCATAGGGAGGCACGGGGCCGACAGGCCGGGGCCGCTGCTCGGGGTCGTCAGGTCGACGAAGAGCGGACGACTTTGAGATCGAGATCCCGGATCCGGGTGCGAAGGGTATTTCGGTTTACCCCGAGCAGCTCCGCGGCGCGAATCTGATTGCCCCGCGTCGCTGCCAGCGCGGCGGTCAACAGCGGCGCTTCGACTTGGCGAATTATCCGGTCGTAGAGCCCGGGCGGCGGAAGCTCCTTGCCGAACCCGCCGAAATAGGTCGCGAGATAGCGCTCCACCATCTCCGACAGCGTTTTGGCGTCGTCGGCCGAGTCCTCGAGGCGGGGCGGTGTCGCGTCCAGCAGCTCCTGGTCGACGAGCTCGGCGGTAAGGGTGTCCTGCGTGTAGAGGGCAGCGAGGCGGCGGACGAGGTTCTCCAGCTCACGTACGTTGCCGGGCCAGCTGTGCCGCTTCAGGCGGTCGATCGCCCCCGGCTCGATGCTCTTGAGCCCGAGCCCTTCGCGCGAGACCTGCCGCAGGAAGTGCCGGGTGAGATCGCCGACATCCTCCGCCCGTTCGCGCAGGGCTGGAAGGCGAAGCGGCACGACGTTGAGGCGGTAGTAGAGATCCTCGCGGAACAGGCCCTGCTGGATCTGTGATCGCAGGTCGCGATGGGTCGCCGCGACGATGCGGACGTTGGTCTTGATCGGCGTGCGGCCGCC
>CAZNMY010000184.1:0-8643 GCA_964574325.1 uncultured Devosia sp.
GCATGACCACCGAATTCGGTGAAGGTCCTCCGGCCCAACGCACCTGCGCCGCTGCCGACCGCACCGGCCATGCGATGCTTCACACGCTCTATGGCCAGTCGCTGCGCCATTCCGCCGAATTCTTCATCGAATTCTTCGCCATCGACCTGATCATGGACAGCGAAGGCGTCTGCCGCGGCGTGATCGCGCTGTGCATGGAGGACGGCACGCTTCACCGCTTCCGCGCCAAGAAGACGATCCTGGCGACCGGCGGCTATGGCCGCGCCTACTTCTCGTGCACGTCCGCGCATAGCTGCACCGGCGACGGCAGCGCCATGGTTCTCCGCGCCGGCCTACCGCTGCAGGATATGGAGTTCGTGCAGTTCCACCCGACCGGCATCTACGGGGCCGGCGTGCTCATCACGGAAGGCGCGCGCGGCGAGGGCGGATACGTCACCAACGCCAACGGCGAACGCTTCATGGAGCGCTATGCCCCGAACTTCAAGGACCTCGCCTCGCGCGACGTCGTATCGCGCTGCATGACCATCGAGATCCGTGAAGGCCGCGGCTGCGGTCCCCAGAAGGACCACATCTATCTCCACCTCGACCATCTCGACCCCGCGATCCTGGCCGAGCGCCTGCCGGGCATCACCGAGAGCGCCAAGGTGTTCGCCGGTGTCGATCTGCGCCGCCAGCCGATCCCCGTGCTGCCGACCGTGCACTACAACATGGGCGGCATCCCCACGAACTATCACGGCGAAGTGCTGACGCTGAAGGACGGCAACCCAGACACCGTCGTTCCCGGTCTCATGGCGTTGGGCGAAGCGGCATGCGTGTCGGTCCACGGCGCCAACCGCCTCGGCTCGAACTCGCTGATCGACCTCGTCGTTTTCGGCCGCGCCGCCGGCCTCCGCTGCGGCGAGACCGTCGAGGCCGGCGCCTCGCAGCCGGAGCTTCCGTCGAACAGCGCCGAGCTTTCGCTTTCGCGGCTCGACCGGTTCCGCCACGCCAAGGGCGGCACCAAGACGGCCGAGCTTCGCCTGCGCATGCAGAAGGTGATGCAGAACAACTGCGCCGTGTTCCGCGACGGCCCGGTTCTCCAGGAAGGCGTGCAGCTCATCAACGACGTCTGGAAGGGCTCGGCCGACATTTCAGTCACCGACCGTTCGATGGTCTGGAACTCGGACCTGATCGAAACGATGGAATACGACAACCTGATCTCGCAGGCGGTCGTCACCATGGTCGCCGCCGAGCAGCGCAAGGAAAGCCGCGGCAGCCATGCCCGTGAGGACTTCCCCAACCGCGACGACCAGAACTGGATGAAGCACACCCTCACCTGGGCCGACGACTCGACCCAATCGGTGAAGGTCGACTTCCGCCCGGTCCACACCTACACGATGACCAACGAGATCAAGTATATCCCGCCCAAAGCGCGGACGTATTGAGGTACTGGCGACGATCTCAACTCAGTAGTCGATCATACTCTGCGTGCGTTCCGATCCAGTACCAAATGATCGTATCACCATCGAGCAAGCCCAGAGCGCGATAGCTCTTTCCCACTCGAACCGAGTAGATTGGGTGTCGGCGGTTGACGCGCTTGAAGTGCAACGAGTTATGCTGAGGATTCTCACGCCAGTACCGATAGGCTTGACGAGCGCGCTTGCGCTCGTCTTCGGGAAGTTGCCAGAACAGGTCCCAGAAATCGCCTGTTGCGCGCGATTTCATGTCGCGTCGTGGTCCGACGGGTCACCATCTGTGACGCGACCGGCAGCAATGTCCGCCCGCACCTTCGCCGCCATTTTTTCCATCAGAGCGTCACTGCGAGGATCGGCGAACAAAGTGTTCCACCTAGCCTCAGACCGGATCGTCTCCAGGAGTTCATTGATAATGGCCTCCTGATCGCCCTCGGGCAATTGTTCCAGCTCTGCCAGGGCTTGCTCGATCGCTTTCGACATGTCCCTAGTCCGCTTCTTTCTGATTTAAACCGGCATTGCTTGATCGTGAACCTCAAGAAGCCTCGAGCTGCTCCAGCGCCTTTTCCAGGGTCGGTGTCATCCATCAATCTCCTGTGCATGCACGATAGTCTAGCACATTCCCGCACAAGCGGGTTACCTCCTCTACGAATGCACCCACTGCCGCTTCCCAACATCTTCTCCCTATGAGACATTCGCGGATATCCGCTGCACCACTCTGCAGCGGCATCCATCATGGAGATCGCTCATGGGTTCCAGAACATCAGCCTTCGCCGCCGCGACATCGCTCGCGCTGAGCTTTGGCCTCGCCACTGCCGCATCCGCGCAGACGAAAGTTGCCATCGGCATTTCCGGCTGGACCGGGTTCGCGCCGCTCACGCTGGCGAAGAACGCCGGCATCTTCTCGAAGAACGGCATCGACGCGACGATCACCAAGATCCCGCAATCGAGCCGGCATCTGGCTATCGCCTCCGGCGCCATACAGTGCGCAGCGACGACCGTCGAAACCTGGATCATCTGGAACGCCAACGGCGTTGCGACGAAGCAACTTTTCCAGCTCGACAAGAGCTACGGCGCCGACGGCATGGTCGTTCGCAACACCATCAAATCGATCAAGGAACTGAAGGGCAAGACTGTCGCTGCTTCGGCGCCGGGAACCGCGCCCTACTTCACGCTCGCGTGGTTCCTGAAGAAGAACGGCATGACCGTGAAGGACGTCACCGTCGTGAACCTCGAGCCCGGCCCTGCCGCGCAGGCCTTCATCGCCGGGCAGAACGATGCCGCCATGACCTACGAGCCGTATCTCGGCCAGGTCCGCGACAAGAAAGAAGCCGGCAAGATCATCGCCACCACGCTCGACTACCCGATGGTCATGGATACGTTCGGCTGCACGCCGAAATTCATCGCCGACAACAAGGTCGCCATCGCCAACATCGTGAAGAGCTACTACGAAGCGCTCGACATGATCGCCAAGGAGCCCGCGAAGGCGAACGGCATCATGGGCGCCGACGTGAAGCAGAGCGCCGAACAGTTCGCAAACTCCTCGAAGTACCTGCGCTGGCAGGGCCGCGAAGAGAACAAAAAGTTCTTCTCGGGCGGCATTCAGGAATTCTCGAAGGAGGCCGCTGTTCTCCTCACCGAGCTCGGCATCATCAAGTCGACCCCGAAGATCGAAGACATCATCGACGCGAGCTTCATCAAGTAGGCGCTCGCGAGATCGTCGGGGTCAGACCCCAGTGAACTTCCCTCTCCCCACACACCACCTGTCCCCCTCCCCTCGATGGGGAGGGGTTAGGGGCGGGGTGAAGCCGCACAAGTCAAAGTTTGCACATACCCCCACCCCCGTCCCCTCCCCACAAGGGGGAGGGGTGAAGTGCGGACACTTTCATGCCCCCCAATTTCCGACTCCGTCCCCTCGAACCGGTCTCGACAACCGCGCGCATCTGGCTCGGCACCGCGTTCTTCGCGCTGTTCTTCGCGGCATGGGCCTGGGCGACCTTCGGCGGTTACGTCTCGCGAACTTTCCTCGCCGATCCGCTGACCATGATCCGTGAAGGCTGGCTGCTGCTCACCGAGCACGGGTTTCTCTACGACATCGGCATGACCATCTGGCGCGTGTTCGGCGGCTTCTTGCTGGCGGCAGCTCTCGCTGTTCCGCTGGGCATCGCGATGGGCGCCTGGAAGCCGATCGAGGCGTTCTTCGAGCCGTTCGTCTCGTTCTCGCGCTATCTGCCGGCATCCGCCTTCATTCCGCTGCTCATTCTCTGGGCCGGAATCGGGGAACTGCAGAAGCTGCTCGTCATCTTCATCGGCTCGTTCTTCCAGATCGTGCTGATGGTCGCCGTCGCGGTCGGCGCGGTGCGGCGCGATCTCGTCGAGGCGGCATATACCCTCGGCGCGTCGGATCGAACCCTCGTCCAGCGCGTTCTCATCCCGCACGCAGCGCCCGAGATCGCCGAGATCCTGCGCCTGGTGCTCGGCTGGGCCTGGACCTACGTCATCGTCGCGGAGTTGATCGGCTCATCGTCCGGCATCGGTCACATGATCGTCGACAGCCAAGCGCTGCTCAACACCGGCCAGATCATCTTCGGCATCCTCGTCATCGGCATCATCGGCCTCGTTTCGGACTTTCTCGTCAAAGCGCTGAACCAGCGCCTGTTCCCGTGGAGGTTGGCTTGAACAGATCCCAGAATTTCGCCGCAACCTGTTCCCCTCCCCCTCGTGGGGAGGGGTCAGGGGTGGGGGGCCACTGCAAAGAACGGCAATGGGTGTCGCATCTCCCTCCGGCCCTATGGGCCACCTCCCCCACAAGGGGGGAGGAGATTCCACCGCCATGACCAAGGTCTCAATCGAGTCCGTTGGTCGTGAATTCCCAGCCTCTCGCGGTGGCGCACCCACGCGCGCGCTCACGCCCGTCTCGCTGTCGATCGACGACAACGACTTCATTACGATCCTCGGGCCATCGGGCTGCGGGAAATCGACGTTGCTGCGTATCGTCGCCGGCCTCGACCGCCCTACCGAAGGACGCGTCCTGCTCGACGGCCAGCCGGTCACGGGACCGGGCGCGGAACGTGGCGTCGTGTTCCAGTCGTACACGCTGTTCCCATGGCTCACGATCGAGGAGAACGTCGCATTCGGCTTGCGCGAAAAGGGCATCGCGCACGGGGCGCGCACAGCAACGGCGCGCGACTGGTGCAGCCGCGTCGGCCTGAAGGGCTTCGAGAACCACTTTCCGAAGCAGCTCTCCGGCGGAATGCAGCAGCGCACGGCCATCGCCCGCGTGCTCGCCAACGATCCCAAGATCATGCTGCTCGATGAGCCGTTCGGCGCACTCGACAATCAGACCCGCGCGCTGATGCAGGAGATGCTGCTCGGCATCTGGGAGCGCGAAAAGAAGACGATCCTGTTCGTCACGCACGACATCGAGGAGGCGATCTTCCTGGCGAACCGCGTCGTCGTCATGTCCGCTCGTCCCGGTCGCATCAAGGCCGACGTGAAGGTCGATCTTCCCCACCCGCGCCACTACACGCTCAAGACCTCGCCGGAGTTCTCGGCGCTCAAAGCCCAGCTCACCGAAGAAATCCGAGTCGAGGCCGTGGCAGCAGACCAAGGACATTGATCCCTGCTCGGAACCCGCACTACACGCCGTTCGTTGATCCTCGACACGAAGATTCTGACGAGCGAGTAACCCGTGCCCATGATCGAACCGGACGTTGACAACGCGAATCCGACTCCGCCGCCGAAGCCCATGGAGCCACCCGTTCCGGTTCCCGGCGAACCTTCCCAACCCTCGCCGACGATCCCGCGGCCGCGACCGCCTTCACCTGATCCCAAACCTGAGCGCTAGCAGCACAAGACGCAGCGGAACCTCAACGATGTGTGGAGCGTTCAGATCTCGCGAGGCGGGGTCGCGACACAGTGGTGGATCGGGTCCACTCGTTCGATCATCGAAGATTTCGTGCTTCTGACGATCATGTTGGTTTGCCACTCGATGGTCGTGGGAACGCAATATCCGCGCATTGTCACTATCGATCAGGATCGTTGTTCCAAGATCCCCGGCAGGTCCAATCCCTGCTCGCGCGCGCAAGCGAGGGCGTCCTCGTATCCGGCATCCGCGTGTCGCATGACACCGGTGGCCGGATCGTTCCACAGAACGCGCTCCAGCCGCCGCGCCGCGTCGGCCGTACCGTCTTGAAGGTGGGATTGCGCTCGGCACTGCAGAACGTAACCCGACAATTTGCTTGCTCTCTGTAGAATAGAGAAATGCAACTTTCGGCGCCGCCAAAATTCCTGACAGACCAAACTATTGCCGCATTCGTCCTTCGCAATCTCGAAGGCGAACCCGCGAGGTGTCCATGCAGTGTCATTAAATTGCAAAAAAGATGCTGTTGAATACGGCTTCTATTTCAAAGTATGCATCTTTGACGTGACGAGGTATCATATGAAATGGTTTTTGGCAGCCGCTGTTCTTTTTTGCGCTGGCCTCTGTCCAATAGCCGCCTCCGCCCAGGACTATCAGGCGTGCGGGCTTCTGACCCCTCGGCTACACGACTTCAGGCGTCGTTTGGACATATTGAAGCTCGACTATCCCATGACTTTCAGTTGGGTGTGCAGCTCAGTCAAAAATACAATCAAAGGCAATCCCGAACCCGGTGAAGTCATCGCGAAACTTACTGTCAGCTATGGATTGTGCTCAATTTTTGGAACGGCAAAAGATTGCAATCACGTGATTGGGGAGATTGTCAACATTGCGAAAGGTGTTTCAAGCCTTAACGACTTCGCAACAAAAAACAAATGCTCACCCCCGACCTTTCCTGACCCCTGCTGATCTTAAGTTTCCGCAATTTGGTTCACACTAGGCAGGTCCAATCCCTGCTCGCGCGCGCAGGCGAGGGCGTCCTCGTAGCCGGCATCCGCGTGTCGCATGACGCCGGTGGCGGGATCGTTCCACAGAACGCGCTCCAGCCGCCGCGCCGCGTCGGCCGTACCGTCGGCGACGATCACCATGCCGGCGTGTTGCGAATAGCCGATGCCGACCCCACCGCCGTGATGGATCGAGACCCACGTCGCTCCGCTCGCGCAGTTGAGCAGTGCGTTGAGAAGCGGCCAGTCCGATACCGCGTCGGACCCATCCTTCATCGCTTCCGTCTCTCGATTGGGCGAGGCAACCGAGCCCGAATCGAGATGATCCCGACCGATCACGATCGGCGCCTTCAGCTCGCCCCGCGCCACCATCTCGTTGAACGCGAGCCCGAGCCGATGGCGGTCGCCGAGCCCCACCCAGCAGATCCGCGCAGGCAAACCCTGAAACTTGATCCGCGCCTTCGCCATGTCGAGCCAGTTGTGCAGATGGCCCGCATCCGGCAGCAGTTCCTTGACCTTCGCGTCGGTGCGATAAATGTCCTCCGGATCGCCCGAGAGCGCGGCCCAGCGGAACGGCCCGACACCGCGGCAGAACAGCGGTCGGATGTAGGCAGGGACGAAGCCCGGAAAATCGAACGCGTGGGTGAGACCCATGTCCTTTGCCATCTGGCGGATGTTGTTGCCGTAGTCGAGTGTCGGCACACCCTCGGCATGGAAATCGAGCATCGCCTGCACGTGCTCCACCATCGAGCGCTTGGCTGCCAGCTCAACGTCCTTCGGCGCGCTCTGCTGTCGTTCCTCCCAGTCGGAAAGCGTCCAACCCTTCGGCAGGTAACCGTTGATCGGATCGTGCGCGCTGGTCTGATCCGTCACGACATCCGGACGAACGCCGCGTCTTACGAGCTCGGGAAAGACATCCGCGGCATTGCCCAGGACGCCAACAGATACCGCCTTTTTCTCTCGTCCAGCACGAGCGATGATTTCCAGCGCTGCATCGAGTGATTCCGCTTGGACGTCGAGATAGCCGGTCTTCAACCGCATCTCGATCCGGCTCGGCCGGCATTCGACAGCCAGCATCGAGGCGCCTGCCATCGTCGCCGCGAGCGGTTGCGCCCCGCCCATGCCGCCGAGGCCGGCCGTCAGGATCCACTTGCCCGCGAGGCTCCCGCCGTAGTGGCGCCGGCCCACCTCCACGAACGTCTCATACGTTCCCTGAACGATGCCCTGGCTGCCGATGTAGATCCACGAGCCTGCGGTCATCTGCCCGTACATCATCAAACCGGCGCGATCGAGCGCGTTGAAGTGATCGAGTGTCGCCCAGTGCGGCACGAGATTCGAGTTCGCGATCAGCACGCGCGGTGCATCCGCGTGTGTGCGGAACACGCCGACGGGCTTGCCCGATTGCACCAGCAGTGTCTGGTCGCTCTCGAGCTTGCGCAGCGCCGCACAGATCCGGTCGAAGCTTTCCCAGTCGCGCGCCGCTCGCCCGATGCCGCCATAGACGACGAGCTCCGTCGGCTTCTCCGCGACTTCGGCATCGAGATTGTTCATCAACATTCTGAGCGGCGCTTCGGTAAGCCAGCTTTTCGCGCTGATTTCGGTTCCGCGTGGCGCACAGATGCGGCGGGCATTGTCGATACGTGTCATCGGCTTCGACCTTCTGATCCTGGCAGCAGGTCCGGACCCGCCGCTGCGATAATTTCACCAGACGCCACGAGCTGCGCCGCTACTTCGATTTCACCGGCAAGATAGCGATCGTCCTCCAGCATCGGTACATCGCGCCTCAGTCGCGCGATGGCGCGTTCCAGCGGCGCGCTCGTCGTCAACGCATCGGTCGTCTCGGCGTGCAGCTCAGCGAGGCCGAAGCCCAGCTTGCGCAAGTCTATGCCCTGTGCGGCGACGAGCAGCTCTATCCCGATGATGCGAGCCAAGTTATCCGTCATGTCGATCAGCCGCCTCGCACCATGAGCGGCCATCGACACATGGTCTTCCTGATTGGCGCTCGTCGGCGTCGAATCGATCGAGCACGGCGTTGCGCGCTGTTTGTTCTCCGCGTAGAGCGCCGCTGCCGTCACCTCAGCGATCATGAAGCCGGAGTTGATGCCCGGATGCGGCGACAGGAATGCGGGCAGTCCGAAGTTCAGCGCTGGATCGACGAGCGTTGCAATCCGCCGCTCGGTGATCGCGCCGATCTCGCTCACTGCAATCGCGATCTGGTCCGCTGCAAATGCCACCGGCTCGCCGTGAAAATTTCCGCCCGACAGGACTTCTCCGGTTTCCACGATGACGAGCGGATTGTCCGTCACCGCGTTCGCTTCGATCTCCAGGG
>CAZNMY010000185.1:0-8601 GCA_964574325.1 uncultured Devosia sp.
CCGATCGCCGCATACATCTACGGTCGTGGGGCGGCCACCGGAAAGCGCGTCCAATGCTTCGGTGGCGCCAAGAATCACATGATCATCATGCCTGACGCGGACTTGGACCAGGCGGCCGACGCACTCATTGGGGCGGGCTACGGTGCCGCCGGCGAGCGATGCATGTCGATCTCGGTCGCCGTTCCGGTGGGCACGGGAACAGCCGACGAGCTTGTCAAACGACTCGTCCCGAAGGTGGAGCGCCTCAAGGTCGGTCCATCCACCGATTCGAGCGCCGACTTCGGGCCGCTGGTGACGCGTGAGCACCGCGACAAGGTCAAGGGCTACGTCGATCTGGGAGTGAAGGAAGGCGCCAGCCTCCTCGTCGATGGCCGCGGTTTCAAGATGCAGGGCTACGAGAATGGCTTCTACTTGGGCGGATGCCTGTTCGACCACGTCACCACCGAAATGCGAATCTACAAAGAAGAGATCTTCGGCCCGGTGCTGTCCGTGGTCCGTGCGCCCGATTACGCCACGGCACTGAAGATCACAAACGACCACGAGTACGGCAACGGTACCGCGATCTACACCCGCGACGGAGACACGGCGCGAGACTTCGCGGCCAAGGTCCAGGTCGGTATGGTGGGTGTGAACGTGCCTATCCCCGTGCCTCTTGCGTACTACACGTTCGGCGGCTGGAAGCGCTCTGTGTTTGGCGATCTCAACCAGCATGGTCCGGATGCGTTCCGCTTCTACACGAAGACCAAGACCGTGACCTCGCGGTGGCCCTCGGGTGTAAAGGAGGGCGCCAGTTTCGTGATACCTACGATGGATTAGCGCGGACTATTCGCCATATTCAACTTTTTCGCCGCTCGTTGTCTGCAGGCATTGTCCAAATGCGGAAACTGCAGCGTCGTACGCTACATAACATCTGCGTCTAAGGATTTCTTTTATGAATCAGCCAGGATCAGCGATGAAATTCGGCGCGGCCGACCCGAAGGAGGGCCTTTCTACTAGAAATCTTCTTCCATTGTGGTCCATCGCCAAGGATCTCGTTCACAAGGAACCAATACCGTCCTTTGCACCGCTTCGCTGGGACTACGCTGGAGTCGTGCGGCCATCAATTCTCGCGATCGCCGAAACCGTATCGCAGGAGGAAGCAGAGCGGCGTGTTCTGCTTCTGACCCATCCAGCTTTCATGCGTCCGAGCACCACGAATACACTTATAGCTGCCATCCAACTGATAAAGGGAGGTGAGGTCGCGGAAGCCCATCGGCATAGCCAGGCGGCCCTCAGGATGGTGATCGAGGGCGAGGGGGCGGTCACCGCTGTCAATGGCGAGCGATGCCCCATGCACCGCGGCGATTTGATTCTCACACCCAGCGGGTCTTGGCACGACCACGAGAAATCATCTGCCGGCCCCATGATCTGGCTCGATGGACTGGATGTGCCGCTGGTGAATTATCTCGGCGTCACATTCTTCGAAGAGTTCGAGGGTGGGGGACGGCATCCTCAGTCGCGTCCCGAAGGGTTTTCTGAAACGACCTTCGGTCGGTTGCTGAAGCCGATGACCTCGGGGTTGGAAAGCCTTGTGCATTCTCAGTTCGACGCACCCCAACTCCGTTATTCCTATACGGCTGCGCAGGAGGCGCTCGATCAGATGCGCAACGCAGCACCGCCAGATCCGATCGACGGTTGGCGCCTGCGTTACACTAACTCCACCACTGGCGGGCATATCCTGCCGACGATCGGCGCCCATCTCCAGCTCCTCCCTGCAGGCTTCGATGGTGCTGAACGCCGCTCGACCGATTCCTCGGTCGTCCTCGTTCTGAAGGGAGCCGGAGCGACTCGGGTCGGGGCTACAGAGATCGAGTGGCGCGAGAACGACGTACTTTCAATTCCGAATTGGTCCTGGTTATCGCACCGCGCCAGCTCGGACGCCGTGCTGTTCAGCTTCTCCGACATCGCGCTGCAAGACAAGCTCGGCCTATGGCGGGAAGAAAGACGCTAGGTTGCTGGACTAATCGCGACCCTACAATCCAGCCCGACACGAGAAATCATCATAAAGAAGATGCTCGACTGACAGCGCTCATGATCCCGCTGGCCACCGCCGCATCGGCTGAGACCGTTCGATACAGACTGGAACCCGGAGCATACCACGGTGGTGTTCCGGCTCGATCGCATCAACTTTACCAAGACCGTGGCAAGGTTCGGGAAGGTCAACGGTCAGTTGGTGTTCGATGCGGCCACCCTCACCGCGAGCCGAGTCGAGGCGCAGATCGGCACCAGCTCCGTCTCGACCAACCGCGAACGGCGAGACGCGTGGATCCGCTCCGACAAGATGCTCGATGCGGACAAGGTCGCGACGATCACCTTTGTATCCAACAAAGTGATCGTAGCAGGCGGCAACGCAGGCACGGTCAACGGCGTTCTGACACTGGGCGGCGTCGCAAAGCCGCTCTCCTTCGCCTTCACGTTCGGAAAGCAGGGGCCGCCAGCCGCAGGATCGGTCTGGTGACGAAGGTGACGCAGGTGTAATTCGGTCACTACTTGCTGATTGCAGCGCTTGCTATCGCATTGAGTCTCGTGGAAACAGCTATGCCGATTATGAGGCGTTCATCAACAAGTCCGAAGTATCGGCCGTCGAGACTGTGCTGCTCGTCGGAAAGGGTAAAGTACTGCTGGTCACGGATGTGGTGACAGCCGTCCCATTGCGGCAATGGTCGCCCCGATTTGTCGGCAAGCGATGCGCGCGCAGCAAATTGTCCATTGATAGTGATGCTGACGCCGCTCCGGCAAACGATGTCAGGGGCAAGTGCGACGACTGGCTTGATCAGCACTGCTCTTGCCGGCAGGTAGCCGCGCGCGTCGGCGAGGCCGCTCATCGGCTCTGGCAGACGCAATGCCGCAAACTCACCTCGCAGTGGTGGACGTGGGATGATCACGTAGAGACCGACCGGCACGCTTCGGGAGACGTTCCACACGAACAAAGGTGATTGCGCCCTCGGCCATGACGCGCCTGCTATTCCTATCGCGGTCAGTACCAAGACTGGCCAATGCTGACGCGTCATTTCGCCCGACCGCCTTTCGACCATTCGAGCAACTCCTTGCGACAGTAAACAATTCGTCCGCCGTGACGCCGGAACACTGGCCCAGTGTGTTTCCAGCGCATGTTGTCGAGCGTCCGCGGGTTGACTTTCAAGAATTCGGCGGCCTCGGCGATGGTCAGGAACGGTGCGTCACTGCCGGGCTGTTCGGTCGTCGCGGTTTTTGACATGTCGTACCTCCAACCGAGGAATAGCCCGAGCATCACGGCATTCTGTCGTTGGCGGAAGTGGCGGAATCAGCGACCTGCGAAATCACCATCCTTGTCTCAGGAGGTCTCGATAGCCGCCCATTGCGAGCTTGAGACCGCGGTCGAGGTCGCGCCGCACCAGATCTCGCAATCCCGCAGGCCGCCATTCACTTTCAACCTTCGCCCGTCCGTAGATCACAATCGCGACGTCGCGGTGGCTCGCACCGGCGGCGCGACCGTCGAGCGCGATGATAGCGTCGCGCAGTTTGCGGGCTTGGGACGTCCAGGCTGGGATTGCAGGCGACCTCGGCGCAGTTCCAGACAGAAATCGGTCCATCATGATGAGCTGATGACCGGAGCGGCGCAGCTGAGAATGAACATTGAAGTCAAGGATCACCGGCCCTCGGATCACGTCAGCTCCATCGACCACGATTTGCAGGATCACACCGTGGGCGCGCAGCACGAGATGCTGGCGGGCATCCGCGTCGATCAGAATGTGCTGAAGCGCGGGCAGCACTGTGACGTCAATGCCAGCGGAACCGGTCACTTCGGCCCGCGCGGTTGCACGAAGCGCCGGCAACCCGGAATCGGGCATCCAAGCAAAGCGTGCTTCGAGGGCGCCAAGGCGCGGATCGGCGAAAGGGACAGAGTCCCCATGACGGAGTGACCGGCGGTGCGTCCGACAGCATGTTGATTACTGGCACTCCATTCGGTGTTCGCGATTGGACGACCTCGCCCGGTGGCTGTGCAGCAGCATCGGCCTGGTAGCGCGGATTGCGGCGCATGCCTTCCCACGCCCAGTCCGACTTTGCGTATGTGCTCATGTGATCGTAGGCGGACAACACAGGCGGCCACGCGGGACCGACAAGCAAGGGTGGGCGCGGCATCTGTCCTCCGGACGGTTTCCTCGCAGTTTGTATGTGATCACCCGCAGCAGCATCGAAGAGGCGCCGCACGAGACCGACATTCCGGTGTGGCCGGCCGTTGCCCGCGCCAAACAGGAGTGTATCGAATATCGCACGTAATATCGATTTTTGTGTAATTAGTAAGTTTTATGGTAAGAATATCATTATGCATAATCTATCGATATTAATGGTCAGTCGCGCGTCCTCGGATGATGCCCAGCATGCTCGACGACAGCTCTGCGACACGCATGCGTTGGGAGTGACCGCCGCTAGCCAAATGTAGGATCGCTCCAATTGGGATTGAACGCAGTAACCGGGTGCTCTGTACGAACGGCGCCCAACACCAGCAGCCGGAGTGCCTTCAATGAAACCGCGCATGCGGTCTGATATGTAGGCGCCTCATTTCGTCCGGAAGTCGAACTGTGAGGAAGTGGCCGGTTGTGAGATTGCAGGCCGGAGCAGGTCGCCGTGGATAATGAATTTGCTCCATTCTTCCATGACACGGCGTCTGTCATCGAGGAACGTGGTGCGACGGTAGGCGGCTCGAACCTTGTCAGGGTCTCCATGAGCCAGCACGGCCTCGCTGACCTCGTCGCGCACACTGTGCTCGCTTGCCCAGACCTTGAACGAGGTGCGGAAACCGTGGGGTGTACCGTCGACCTCGGCATCGCGCATCAGCTTGGAGAGGGTGTTGTCGGAAAGTTGGGTTCCGGCCTGCGAAGGAAAGATCAGGTCGCTATCTTGGCGACGCAGCGCCTGTGCGCGCTCCAGGACGGCAAGGGCCCCGGTCGAGAGCGGAACGATGTGCTCACGTTTCATCTTCATGCGGCTTGCCGGGACCGTCCATTCGGCTGTTTCGAGGTCGATCTCGGTCCAGCGTGCCCCGCGCACCTCTTCGCTGCGGCAAGCGGAGTGTACAACAAATAGTAAGGCGAGCCTTGAAGCACTTGTTACGCGGCATCGCCGCTCGAACGCCACAACGAAGCTTGGGACACTCCGCCATGGCAAGGCGCGACGGTGCTGCACCTTCGGGCGAGTGCGGCCGAGTTCATCACGGACGCCGTCACAGGGGTTTGCGTGCAGTCGGTCGCCGCGGACGATGGCCGAACGGAAGGCCACGCTCATTCGCTGGAGGACGCGTGTCGCCGTCTCGCGCTTCGTATGCCAGAGCGGTTGGAGGACGCTGATGATCTCGGCGGGGGTGATCTCTGAGACCGGTCGGTCGCCAATAATGTCGTAGACGTAAATCTCCATCGACTCCGGCCACCGCTCGGCGAACCGGCCAGGCTTGAGAGTCGGCCGCTTGACCTCCTCGAAGTAGCGGATGAAGGCGTCGCGAAATGTCAGGGCATTTCGCGACGCGTCGCGTTTGGTGTCGATTACCGCGTCCTTGCCCTCGCGAGCAGCACGACGCGCGTTCTCGGCTTTCTGGCGAGCTTCGAGGAGCGACACCTCAGGATAGGGCCCAAGGCCCCTGCTGACGCGCTTACCGACGATCGTGACGCGCACGACCCAGTGCTTTTGGTTGCTTTCGCTGACGATGAGCCGCAGGCCTGCACCGTCATCCAACATGCCCGGCTTGTTGGCCTTTTTTACTTCCAGGGCGGTAAGTCTGTTGGCACCGCGATTCCTGGTGGTTCCCTGCATGGGACCGCTCCAAACGAATTGCCCTAATTGCCCTATTTCGCCGCGCTTCGGTGAGACAAAAAGAGAACAATAAAGACGAAGGACAGGCAGAAAGGTAGCAAATTTGCAGCTTGTATCAAAGCATTATGAGACGCGTTGACAGATCGTGCGAATGGCTGATATCGGTCTGAAGTGTCCTCTTCTGGGCACCATCGCTGTTGTCGTGTTGCCCCGGCGCAGGGGGTAGATCGAGCGAAGCTCGACAGTGGGCACAACACTCCCTTCGGTTCTGAAGGTGCAATCCCAACGCCCAGCGTGTTTCGCGCGGGGGGCACACAGCTCGTTCTCCGGCACATGGTGCTCGGGTACGAAGGACCGCCGCTGTCTCGCGCTTGTAGGCGGGCGCTAGATGGCGCGTCGCTTCGGCGACGTGTCACCGGGTGCCGAATTCGGTTAGACTGAGGCCGTTTGCGCCAATATTGCCCTCACGGGCGTTTCCGGTCCCCGATCGAAAGTCCAGCATGCCCCAAGCCCCCAACGGACCGTCGCCCGCTCGAACGGTGCTCGATACCGACGTCGGCCGACGCATCGCCCGACGGCTCGACGACCTCGCGGCGCTCACCGATGAACCCGGCAGGATCACGCGGCTTTATCTCAGCCCCGCGCATCGCAGAGCCACCGACCTCGTCGCCGGCTGGATGTCGGACGCGGGCATGTCCGCGCGCATCGATGCGGTCGGCAACGTCGTCGGGCGCTACGAAGCCGGGACGCCCGGCGCGCCTGTCCTCCTCATCGGCTCGCACATCGACACGGTCATCGACGCCGGTAAATTCGACGGCAATCTCGGCGTCGTCACCGCCATCGAGGTCGTCGCCCATCTGCATCGCGCGGGAAAGCGGCTGCCGTTCGCGATCGAGGTCATCGCGTTCGGCGACGAGGAAGGCTCGCGCTTCCCCAGCACGCTCGGCGGCTCCCGGCTCCTCGCCGGCAGCTTCGACAAGCAGATCCTCGACGAGGCGGACGAAGGCGGTCTCACCCGCCGCGACGCCCTCGTGTCCTTCGGCTGCGATCCCAGCCGCATCGACGACGATGCAAAGCGCAGTGAACAGGTGCTCGGCTACGTCGAAGTCCACATCGAGCAAGGACCGGTGCTGGAAGCTCGCAATCTTCAGGTCGGCGTCGTCACCGCCATCAACGGTGCCACACGCGGCACGATCGACGTGCGCGGCGTCGGCGGCCACGCCGGTACGATACCGATGCACCTGCGCCGGGATGCGTTCTGCGCGGCGGCCGAAATGGCGCTCGCCGTCGAGCGCCGCGCATCGCGCGAACCCGACCTCGTCGCCACCGTCGGCCGCATCGAGATTCCCGGTGGCGTGGTCAACAGCGTGCCGGGTTCGGCGCGCTTCACGCTCGATGTCCGCAGCCCCTCCGACGAACGCCGCGAACAGGCCGTCGCCGATATCCGCGCCGAAATCGAAGCGATCGCCGCCAGGCGGCGCGTCGACGTCGCCGTCGCACTGGGCTACCAGGCACCAGCTGCTCCGTGTGATGAACGCCTCTCCGGGCTCTTTTCCGAGGCGGTCACCGATCACGGCCTCGAGGTGCTGCGCCTGCCGAGCGGCGCTGGACACGATGCGATGTCGTTCAGGGGGAAGTGGCCGATCGCCATGCTGTTCGTTCGCTGCCGAGGCGGCGTCAGCCATAGCCCCGCCGAGCACGCCGCCGAGGACGATATCGCCGCTGGCGCCCGCGTCCTCGCCCGCTTCCTGGACCACCTCGCGAATGTCTCCTGATCGATGCGTATTACGACGAAGCCGGACAGCACCACCCATCGACGGGTTCACAGACTCATGAAGGCTGCTTCGCGTCAAGTCCGGTGCGCTTGGATGCTTCCTTCCGGATGCTTTTGCCGGCGAGGTTCATACGGTGAGCGCTGTGGACGAGGCGATCGAGGATGGCGTCGGCCACGGTCGGGTTGGCGATCATCTCGTGCCAGTACTTCACGTCGATCTGGCGACGACAATAACGACATCATCCAGATCGAGTGTCCGCCGAATTCCCACGCCGTCTGGCTGAAACTCTGGTCGTCGCGCGCTACTGACATGGCACTGGACGGAAGGATCGACGAGTTCGGCAAGACCTGGACGTACGGCATGCACACCGCGCTACAGCTCGATCTATCTTTGATGGAACGCCGTTACGGCGACTTGTTCACTCGCGGTGTCGAGAACGAGGATCTCGATCCGCCGCCCGGCCGGATGAAAACGTGATCGTATCCACAAAGCGGACGGTTTCGAACGATGAATGCTTCAACGAACCCACCGAACGCGCGCAAGCGCGGACCCAAGCCAGCGGCTCATCAGAAGTCCTGGCCGACCACTCTCTTCTTGAGAACTTGCCCAGTCTTCGCGACTTTCTTGCCCTTCGGAGACCCAGCAAGAATGCGGGTGACCTTCGCAAGCTCAGACTGTTTGGCGACTTTCGCCGCCTTCACATAGATCTCTGCAGCTCAGCGGTCGAGTATCGTCGACTTGCCAAATCCTCGGATCAGATGCACCGCATCCTGGATACCGGCGAGGTGGGTGGGAACAAACCTACGCCACCGCACCGCTGCGCTCCTGCCAACAGCATAGTAACCGAGACATCAGCGCGAAGTTCCGCATGATACGACCCACCCGAAGCGCCCCATGTCCCTGCGAATCGGTATTCCAATCTGCCACACAGCAGAGGGTAGGAGGTGGCGTGATCGCAACTGCCGTTTCTCGCTATGCCTTTGACAGTCCTGCCCCCTAC
>CAZNMY010000186.1:0-8564 GCA_964574325.1 uncultured Devosia sp.
CCCACCCCTGACCCCTCCCCATTCAGGGGAGGGGGATCACTTCGCCATTGATGGTCGCATCTGGGGCACGCGAATCAGATGTGTGAATGCCGAAGCTCACAAAGGGGGGAGGAGAAACTCGAACGCCTGCTCAGGTCTGTTGCACGTCTTCTTATTCCCAGCCGAGCGCCCGCGCGATCACTGCGTCGGCGGGAACGTCGGTGCGATCGGTGCGCCGCCACGCGACCACTTGGTCGGGTCGGATCAGCGCGAGATCGGTTTCATAGAGATCGTAGGCTTCCTCGTCGTCGCAATCGACGACCTCGAGATCGATGCCGCGCTTGGCTGCCGCGGCCACGAACGGGCTTGCATCGCCCGGCTTCGGCCCGAGCCGCAGCAAGGTCCAGTAGAAGCCGAAGGTATCGTACAGCGAACGGCCGTCTGCGAGCCAGATGTGCGGTGCCCGCCCGCCCGGCTTGCCGGTCGGGACGTAGACGTTCGGCCCGTCGGGCGGCGGCGGGGTGCCGTCGTCGAACACGATCGGTGAGCCGTCGTAGCGCGCGCCCAGCGTGAAGCCGGGGATGTTGAACTCGGAGCGTGCGTGATTGCCGAGGTACTCGCCCGCCCGCCGCCGCGCGGCCTCGCCCGCCGGCGAGTCGGTCTCCAGTGCCGGTGACGCGCGATAAAGGCCGACCGAATCGGCGAACTTCCGCGCATTGCCGGTGTTGCGGATCGCGACCGGCCGGCGTTCCATCTCATAGGTATCGAGCAGTGCCGGCGGCGCTTGCCCCTTGACCACGGCTGCGAGTTTCCAGCCCGCGTTCACGGCGTCCTCGATCGCGGTGTTGTACCCCATGCCGCCGGTGGGCGTGAACAGATGCACCGCGTCGCCGCCGAGCAGCACGCGACCGTTCTGGAACTTCTCCGCCACGAGCGCGCGCCCGGCCAGCCACGTGTCGCGCCCGATGATGCGCACGTCGATGCGCGCGCCCATCGCCTGCTCGAACATGCCGAGCGCGACGTCATCCGTGATCGCCGCATCCGGCTCGCCGTCGCGCAACTGGGTGTGGAACGAGAACTCGCCCCGGCCGTCGACGGCGGCCATCAGCGCGCGGCGGTCGTGGTTGAACGTCCAGTACATCCATGCCTTGGGATGCGGGCACGCCTTGTAGAAGTCGGGAGCACTCAGATAGATCGCGTGCATGCGACCGCCCATGAAGTCACGCTGGGCGCTGCCGTCGCCCGCGTACTCGTAGCCGAACTGGCGGCGAACGAAGCTGCGCGGTCCGTCGGCGCCGAACAGATAGGCGGCGCGGATGTCGCGCTCTTCGCCGGTCTTCTCGCTGGCGATGCGTGCCTCGATGCCGTTTCCGGTGTCGCGGAACGAGACGAGCCGCCAGGAGTAGTTGACCGAAATTCCCGGCAGCTTCTCGGCGTGCCGGCGCAGCACCTGCTCGACGAATTTCTGCGACACGCGATGCGGCAGCTCGGCCGCGCTCCACGATCCACCCATCGTCTTGATGAGGCGCCGCGCTTCCGCGGAGGCCGGCAGGCTGAACCGCGCGACCTCGTATTTCGAGAAGCGCGTGAAGTAGGCGATGTCGGTGGGATAATCGTCCGGCAGTCCCATCGCGCGGACTTCGTCCACGAACCCGAGGCGCCGGTAGTGCTCCATGCTGCGCGCCTGCGTGGCGTTGGCCTGCGGATAAGGCGCGGTGCTGGGCTTCTGGTCGACCAGGATTGCGGAGACGTTGCGCCGGCCGAGCTCGTTGGCGAGCATCAGCCCGCACGGCCCGCCGCCGATGATGAGAACGTCCGCGCTGGAAGGGATCATGTGGGCACCGGTCGTGGTTCGCTGACGGGAGCAACGAATGCAGGCGCTTTCACCCAAACGCAAGCCCACTCCCCCTACCGTCTCGAATGCTGCGGGTCGTGTCGGGCTTCACTGCGATGGATCAAAACGAGGGGGGGGCTACGCGCCCTACTTCCCCTTCGCCTTCACGTAGCTGCCGGGTGCATCCTCGATCGTGCCGAGCTTCTTGCCGGGCACGCGCGCCTCGATCATTCCCTTCGACTGCTTGGCGAGCCACGCGGAGAAGTGCGGCCACCACGAGCCCGGCGTTTCCTTGGCGCCCTCCATCCACTCGTCGATGTTGTCGACGCGGTCGGAGTTCGTCCAATACTGGTACTTGATCTTCTTCGGGTCCGGCGGATTGACCACGCCGGCGATGTGGCCAGAGCCCGACATCACGAACTCGACCGGACCGCCGAGCATCAGCGCGCCCGTATAGACCGAGCGAACCGGCGCGATGTGATCTTCCTTCGCGGCCAGATGATAGACCGGCAGCTTGATCTTCTTCAGGTCGAGCCGCTCGCCGCTCAGCACCAGATCCCCCTTCGCCATGCGGTTCTCGAGATAGAACTCGCGCAGGTAGAAGCTGTGGTTGGCCGCCGGCATCCGTGTCGAGTCCTGGTTCCAGTACAGGAGATCGAACGGGAACGGCTTCTTGCCGAGCATGTAGTTGTTGATGATGTACGGCCAGATCAGGTCCTTCGGCCGGAGCATGTTGAACACGCCGGCCATCGCGCTGCCTTCCAGGTATCCGGTCTTCTCCATCCGCGCGTCGAGGCTCTTCAGCTGCTCGTCGTCGATGAACAGCTTGAGGTCGCCGGCCTTGGTGAAATCGGCCTGCGCCGTCAGGAACGTCGCGGACTGGAACACGTCCTCGCGTCGTGCCGCGAGCCAGGCGAGCGTCGCATAGAGCAGCGTGCCGCCGACGCAATAGCCGAGCACATTGCACTTCTTCTCGCCCGTCTCCCGCTTCACCGCATCGGCCGCCGCCAGGATGCCTTCCTTCATGTAGTCCTCGAACGTCTTGTGCTTCAGCCGCTCGTCGGGATTGACCCAGGACACAACGAACACCGAGAAGCCCTGGTCCACCATGTACTTGATGAACGACTTCTGCGGCGTGAGATCGAGGATGTAGAACTTGTTGATCCACGGCGGCACGATCAGGAACGGCACCGCGCGGACTTTGTCGGTCGTCGGCGTGTACTGGATGAGCTGCAGCAGATCGTTCTGGAACACGACCTTGCCCGGCGTCACGGCGATATTCTTGCCGACCTCGAAAGCCGAGGTGTCCGTCTGCGAGATCTTGAGCTGATCGTCCGAGCGCCTGACGTCGTCGAGCAGTTGCTTCATGCCCGCGACGACGTTGCCCGCATTGCTCGCCATCGTCTCCCGGATCACTTCCGGGTTGGTCGCGGGGAAGTTGGTCGGCGAAAACGCGGCCGCGACTTGTTTGAGCGCGAACTCCGCCTGGTGCCGGCTGCGGTCGTCGAGGCCGGACGTGTCGTCGAGCAGTTGCTCGGCCCAGCGGACCGTCAGCAGATAGCTCTGCTTCCAGAAATCGAAATAGGCGTTGGAGGTCCACTCCGGATCGCGGAACCGGTTGTCGCCGGCCTCGGGCTCGGCGACCGGATGGCTGTCGACGCCGGCGATCTTGTGCAACGTGTTCTGCCAGACCTGGAGATAGCCCGAGACCAGTTCACCTTGCGCTTCCGACAGCCGGGAAGGATCGGACAGCCACGCCTGCCACAGCGTCGCGAACGCCTTGGAAGGCTCCGGCAACTCCAGGCTGCCGGCCGACGTCGCGGGCGGCTTTGCCAGGGCCGCAACGCCGCCCTGCTTCTCGACCATCTCGGCCCACACCTTCGCGCCCATTTCCATCGCGCGCAGGATGTTCTGCCCGAGCTCGACCGGGTCCTTGACCTGATAGGCGCTGAGGTCGAGGTTGCCGGGGGGGAGCGCCTTCTGCATGGAAGTGCCTCTGGATAGGGCCACGGCTTCCTGTCGCGGCAGATGCCGCGCCATGCCGGTGGCTCGTTGAATGACTACTCTGCCACGACGAAGTGAACGAAGACGATGTGAACGAACATTTCAGCGCTGCCGAACGCCGCTGCAAGCCCTGCTTGGTACCCTGAACGTCGCCGCGCCACAATTCGACGACAGAACAGGTCACACCAAGGCCGGCGCGAAGGTTAACCCTGGCGAAGAAAAGTTAACCCTGGCACGGCCGGCGAATCTCGCGAATATGCATATTGCACTGCAGCAATCCGGTCAAAGCCTACATGGACGCACTCTCGAGCCGACTTGCCCACGAAGCCCGGTCGAAGCACCCGCTGCCGACCGCCGCCCGCTGGGGAGCGAAGAACGTGGCGGCCGTATCGGCTGCCGCAGCCCTCGTGATCGCCGCCGCCCTGGCCGGCTGCGGCACGAACGTGTCGACGCCCCTGCCCGATCTGAAAGCCAAGTCGGCGGTTCCGGAGGGCGGAATCAAGCCGAAGTCGGCAGCCGAGCAGAAGCAGGCGATCGACGACCTCATGGCCAAGCGCGACGCGCCTCGCTGAGCTGTTCCCGCCGGCACTGCGGTCTCGGCCGCGCGTTGTCAATGTGCCGTCGACAGCCGAACACAATCGGCGCGGAGGACTTGGCGATGAGCGACATTTCATTTCCCGCGATCAGCGAGACCCGGGCACAGGACGCGAAGGCGAAACTGACCGATTTTCGCTCCATCGCCCGCATGGGCTACATCGCCATCCTGATATCGTTCGGCGGCTTCGGCTTGTGGGCGGCGACCGCGCCCCTCGACAGCGCAGCGGTGGCACAGGGAACCGTCGCCGTCACGTCCGACAAGAAACCGATCCAGCACCTGGAGGGCGGCATCGTCCAGGAAATCCTGGTCGTGGAGAACCAGCGCGTGCGGGCCGGACAGATGCTGTTCAAGCTGCAGCCGCTGCAGGCACAGTCGACCGCCGAGGTTCTGCGCAAGCAGTTGAACGGCGCACTCGCTCAGGAGGCGCGTCTGCTCGCCGAACGCGACCTGAAAGCCCGCATCGAATATCCCGAGCAGCTCCTTGCCGTCCGCCACCTTCCCGACGTTGCTTCCACGATCTACGACCAGGAGAAGCAGTTCGCCGAGCGGAAGCGGATGCTGCTCGGCCAAGTCGACATCTTCAAGCGCCGCATCGATCAGACGAAGAGCGACATCGCGGGAAAACAGGAGCGGGAAGCAGCGCTGCGCGGCTGGGTCGCCAGCATGCGCGACGAATTGAACCGGCTGCGCCCGACGGTGGCCGCCGGCTACTTCGCCAAGAACCGCTTTTCCGACAAGGAGCGCGAGCTGTTGCGCCAGGAAGGCGAACTCGGCCTGATCCGCAACGATATCCGCCGCAGCCAGCAGACCATCGCGGAGAACGAGGTTTCGATCCGCAATACGTTGCAGACCCAGGTGCAGGAAGCCGCCCAGCAGCTCGGCGAGGTGCGCGGCAAGCTCACCGACCTGCGCGAGAAGATCCAGGTGGCCAGGGACGTCCTGAGCCGCGTCGATGTCCGGGCCCCGCAGGACGGCGTCGTCCAGGGTCTCAAGGTACACTCGATCGGCCACGTCGTGCGGCCCGGTGAGCCGATGGCCGAGATGGTCACGGTCGACGACGGCCTGATCATGACGGCCCGTGTGACGCCGACCGACATCGACATGATCGTGCCGGGCCAGAAGGCGGAGATACGCTTCCCGGCCTTCACCACGCGCCAGACGAAGGCGACGCTCGGCAAGGTCGATTCGATCAGCCCCGATGCGACCTTCGACCCCAATACGAAGCAGACCTTCTACAACGCGCGGGTTTCGATCGACATGGAGACGCTTCCGCCTGCACTGCGCCAGAAGCTGACGCCGGGCATGCCCGCCACCGTACTGATCACGACCGGTGAGCGCACCATGCTCAAATTCATCGTCGGTCCGCTGTGGGACGCGTTGGCCCGCACCATGCGCGAGCGCTGAGCGTCCACGGCATCTGCTCCGATGCGGTTCTTGGATAGTGGCCCGTCGCGCCAAAATCGCATCATGGCCGCAACCGAATTCGATTTTGGCGCGACACAAGGGCCAATAGAAAAGTGATAGGCTCGGTGCGGCGTTCTTCGCGCCTCGATCGACTCCAACCTTGCCGCAGCCGTCGGTCAATCAAGGCGCGACGCCACACTCGTCGCCAGCCCGGGCGCGGAACGATTTCACGACGGGGCGAGAGCCAACGATTTCAAACCGGGGTGGTTCGAACCGGAGTGGCAGCCGGCCGGCTCGCGCGCTGCTGCTGGCGGCGCAAGGCGCGCTCCGCCCAGATCATCACGCCCGTGACCAGCAAACCAATCAAGGCCATCGAGGTGACGATATTGAGCAGCGACGAGAGCGCACCGGCGAAATTGCCTTCGTGCCAGAGGCGTGGCCAATTGCGCGGCAGCGCTTCGATGCCATTGGGCGTGATGCGATAGGTGCGGTACTCGCCGCCCTCGACGATACGGGCCACCATGCCCGGGCCTTGTGGCCGGAGCCAGACCAGGCTCGACAGATCCTTCGAGCCACCGACGATCCGGACGGCTTCCGCGAGCTTCATCGGCTGGCCGCGTGCGCCAGGGGCGAGCGGCGGGTTGAACGTAATTCCCCACGCGATGAAGAGGCCGGTGAGCGGCGAAAGAACCACGAGCGGCAGCAGCCCCCAGGCCGTGACCTTGTGCCAGCCCGACAAATTGTTCGACCAGCGCGGCCAGCCCATTCCGAGACCGAGGGGAACGAGAACGAGCATCGCGATGGTCGAGGCGACGACAAGCCAGCCCAGATCGAGCAGCAACGTCTCATGCATGCGGCGCGTCGTATTGAGCAGATTAGCCATGGCCGAGATGCCGGGTCGCTTCTCGCCGGTGATCGCATCCACCACGATGCCGGTGCCACGCCCCCCACCGATGATCAGGGTGCGGTCGTAGGTCCGGTGCACGAGACCGCGCGCCTGACCCGACGGGTCGTTCTGGGCGATGATCTCGACCACGCGGTCGGCCTTCACGGACCCCGGCACTGCCGAAGAGACGACGAGCCACGGCTCGAACGACAGGATGAGGCCCGTCACCAGCACGACGACCAGCGGTATCGCGAACACGAGCGCGACCCAACGATGCAACTTGCGAAGCCAGAAGCTCATTCAATTCACCCTGCTGAGATCGGATTTTGCAATTCATGCCACGCCCAACGTGGAGCACATTCCATGGCACACATGGTACAGGCACACATGTCACAGCGGCTCCGCCACTGCTTCGATCGAACGGATGTGCACCGCCATTTCCGGCGCGTGAACCTCCATTTGAAGCGTCAGTTTCTCCGAAGCGGTGCAGCGGCGCCACAGATCGCAATGATCCATCCGGTTTCCCGGCTGCCGTGCTCACACCATATTTTTCGCCAAGATCACGCTTTCGGCCGGTCGAAGCGTGAGAGGCCTGAACCTCAATGAAAGCAGTGGGCTGGATCGCGGCTGCAGGTTGCGCATTGGTGACGACGTGGCTCGTCGTGCGTGAAGCAGCGCAAGCCGAACGCGGGGTTCCTTCGTCCTCGTCCATGTTTTCGGCGTTCCGTTCTCCGGCTGCGGTGGATCAGGACGGCGATCTCGTTCAATTCGCCGGCGGCACGATCCGCGTCGATTTCAACGCGGCGGATTTCGCGCTTTCCCGCCGGGAGCTGGTCGGCTGGGTTCGCGATTCCGCTCGGGCGACCGCCGCGTATTTCGGCCGCTTCCCGGTTTCCTACACGCACCTCGTGATCGAGCCGACGGGTGGGGCCGAAGTCGCCATGGGCCGTGCCGTCGGCCGCCCGCAACCGAAGATCGTGGTGACGATGGGGCAGCGCACCAGGGCCTCGCAACTCGCGCGCGAGAGCCTTCTCGTCCACGAAATGACCCATCTCGCCATTCCCGATCACGATATCCGTCATCTCTGGTTGCACGAGGGGATCGCCACCTACGTCGAATATGTCGCGCGGGCACAGGCGGGGCTCATCACCCCTGTCGAGATGTGGACCGAGCTGATGCGGGAGTTGCCCGCTGGGCTACCGGAGCGGCGCGAAGCCGGAGGCCTCGACGGCACGGAGAGCGACGGGCGGCGCTACTGGGGTGGCGCGCTGTTCTGCCTGCTCGCGGACATCGAGATCAGAAAAGCGACGTCCAACCGGCTCGGGCTGCAGGATGCCCTGCGTTCGCTGCAGCGGCAGGGCGGCAATCTTTCCCGCCTGTGGACGCTCGAGCGGACGCTCGACGTGGCGGACCGGGGTACGGGCACGACGACGCTCGGCCAGCTTTACCGGCTGATGGGCAACCGGCCGCACGCGCCCGATCTCAACCGGCTGTGGCGCGAGCTCGGCCTCTATCGAGAACGCGGCGGCCTGGTGCTCGACGAAATGGCGCCCCTGGCTGCGATCCGCCGCGCGATCACCGACCGGCCTTCTGCGCCATTGCTCGTCGCCGAGCCGAGGCTGCTCCGGATCGTCGATGCGCGCGTGCGTGAGCGTGAGCGTGAGCGGCGGCGAGAACCGCGCGCGTTCGACCGTTGAACGCGCTGCGCTCCCGCCTTGCAGCTCGAACGAGGCCGATAGCGAGACGCGCACGAATCGGCGCTTGCCTGTGGTGCCGTCCTCCCCTATAGGAACCTTCGCGCGCGGCCCCGTTCGTCTAGTGGCCTAGGACACCAGCCTCTCACGTTGGTAACAGGGGTT
>CAZNMY010000187.1:0-8462 GCA_964574325.1 uncultured Devosia sp.
CAGGAAGGCTACTTCTGATGTCGAGCGCCAGCCACCGCACCGCCGCCCGCCGCCGCGAGCCCGACGCGGCACCTCGCAGTGCTCTTCAGCTCGAGCTTGGCGGCATCGTTCATGTGCTCACATGCGGTTCGGTCGACGACGGCAAGTCGACGCTGATCGGCCGCCTGCTGTGGGACGCCCACGACATCCCCGACGACACCCGCGCGCAGCTTGAACGCTCGGCCGGTGCGGATGGCATCCCCGATTTCAGTCTGCTCGTCGACGGTCTTCTCGCCGAGCGAGAGCAGGGCATCACGATCGACATCGCGTGGCGCTATGTCGATGCCGGATCGCGCCGCCTCGTCATCATCGACAGTCCCGGTCACGAGCAGTACACGCGCAACATGGCGTCCGGCGCGAGCCATGCCGACGTAGCTGTGATGCTGATAGACGCGCGCCACGGCATCAAGGCGCAGACGCGACGGCATGCAGCCATCCTCGACCTCGTCGGCGTGCGTCACGTCGTGCTGGCCGTCAACAAGATGGACCTCGTCGGCTGGAGCGAGGTGCGCTATCGCGAGATCGAAGCCGAGTTCAAGACGCTGGCGTGGCGTTTCGGCTTTCACGACGCTCGCACCATTCCTGTCTCCGCGAAGCGAGGCGACAACGTCGCGCGCCGGTCGCATGAGATGCCCTGGTTCGACGGCCCGACGCTTCTCGATGCTCTCGGTTCAGTCCCGTCACGCTCGAGCCCGGATTCTGGGCCATTCCGGTTTCCGGTCCAGACCGTCCTGCGTGAAGGCGAATTTCGTGGGCTCGCCGGCACCATCGTCTCCGGTTCGATCGCCGTCGGCGATACGGTCGTCGATACGACGAGCGGCAGGCAGGCCAAGGTCGCGCGCATCGCGACGATGGACGGCGACTTGCCACGCGCTGCCGCCGGGCGCGCTGTTGCGATCGCGCTCGACACCGATCTCGACATCGCACGCGGTGCTGTCCTGGCGACGCCGGGCAGGGCGCCCATACGCGCGACTTTGCTCGAGGTGCGTTTCGTTTGGCTGGCGGATGCCCCGCTGGAGCCGGGGCGGGCTCTGCTGCTGCGCACTGCTGGCGATCTGGTGCCGGTTGCGACACTCGCGGTATCCGCAAAGCTGCAGCTCGAGACGCTGGCACAGGTGCCGGCCACCGTCTGCAATGCGAACGACATTGCGCTGGCCGAGATCACGCTCAGTCGCGCAACGTCACTCGACCGCTTCGCGGATGTGCCGGCCACGGGTGCCTTCGTGCTCGTCGATGCCCTGACTGGCGCGACCGTTGCTGGCGGCACGGTGAAGGCGCTGCGTGCCGGCCGGTCGAGGCCGCGGCGCGATGGCTTCGTGCTGACCACGGCGATGCTGGCCGGCGGGCTGTGCGCCGGTCTCGCTCCCGACGATCCGGAGTTCCAGCGGCGGGCGCAGGCCGCGGTACGTCTGCTGGAGCAGGCTGGTGTTCGCGTCTCGATCGCCATCGATCCAGCGACCTGAGCCGTGCCGGAGCGAACCCATCCATGTGGGACGATCTTCTACTCTACATCGCCGTGGGCTTCGTGGCGCAGCTCGTCGACGGCGCGATCGGCATGGCGTACGGCGTCACCGCCTCGTCGGTGCTGCTCGGCGCCGGTGTGCCGCCGGCCACGGCGAGCGCGTGCGTGCACGCAGCCGAGATGTTCACGACCGCCGCCTCCGGCCTCGCGCACTGGCGGCTCGGCAACATCGACCGCCGCCTCGTCATGCGCCTGATGATCCCCGGCATGATCGGCGGAGCGATCGGCGCGTACGCCTTGACCCAGATTCCCGGCGAGAAAATCCGTCCCTGGGTCGCGGCCTACCTGCTCGTGCTGGGGCTCGTCATCCTGTGGAAGGCCCTGCGCAAGCCGCCAGCCAGAACCGACGCGCCGCGCGGGTTGGTGCCGCTCGGCTGCTTCGGCGGCATGCTCGACGCGATCGGCGGCGGCGGCTGGGGTCCGATCGTGACCTCCACGCTCGTCGGCAACGGCGTCACCCCGCGCTATGCCATAGGCACGGTGAGCTGCGTCGAGTTCTTCGTCACGGCGACCATCACGGCGACGTTCGTCGCGACCATCGGCGTCGCGCTATGGCCGATCATTGCCGGCCTCGTCATTGGTGGCGTGCTGGCAGCACCGCTGGCCGCTCTTGCGGCACGACATCTGCCGGACCGCGCGCTGATGGTCATCGTCGGCTGCGTGATTGTGGCGCTCAGCTGCCGGTCACTTTTTAGACATGTCATATAACCAGCTCCTGTACCCCACGCCTGCGACAATCCAACGACGCGAGGCAGAGTTTGCGGACATCCGCTTCGTTCTCGTTTGGGCCGTGTGGATAGCTGGCGCATTGAGCGCAATACCTCAGTAACCGGACATCGAGTTGCCTAGGGAAGAACGATCGTGGGGCTGGGCGACCTTGTAGTCAGCCTGATTCCCCGTCCCTTCAGAGGCGTCCAAACGTGATGCCACGCCGTCCAGTCTCCGCCTTGATTCGCGTCGGTGATCTGGGCCATCAGCGCCAAACTCTCATGTAGCACAGCAACCATCATGAAGGTGTCGTCCTCCGCGAAGTAGCGCAGGAAGAAGCTATCCTCGGTGTCCCAGGTGCCCTGCTTCAATTTCCTCACGCCGGGCATCACCCGCAAAATGTTATCTACCGCTAGATTTGTGTTCTGGCTCTGATTGTGGGTCCACATTGTATTGATTTTGACGGTGCTTGGCGCCGACGTGCCGTGGTGATCGTAATAGGCGGCTAGGCCAAGCTTTGCGGCGACGATGCACGCGCTCCGTACTACTTGAGCATGATTTCCATTCACACTCAGACGCTTGAGCAGCAAACCATTCTCCCAAACCCACAAAGGCTTTACGATCTGACCCAATAGTGAGGGGTAAGTACGCGAGACTGCAAGGATCGCGTTATTCAAGCCCTTCTCGAACCGACCGCCGCGATACCGGTGGTTGCCGGTCACCCGCGCAAAGAACGCGACGAGCGCTTCGTCACTGCTCGTTTGTTTGTTGCAGACGGCACAGGCGGGGAACTCCAAACCCTTCGGTCTGTGCTTGCCAGGAAACATGATGCGAGCTGGCTGATGGTCGAGAGTGACCGCCTTCTCTCCCCCGCCGCAAAAGCAGCACCAGGGATGCTTTTGCAGAAGCCTCTGTGTTGCGGTGCTCATAGGTAGGCGCCCATGGATCTAGTTGGCTGCGGACTGTCACCATTGGTGGTACATTACTAAACGAGTGTATGCGTTGTGATTCGCCAAGCCACGAACATCGGCGCATGCGTCATGACCATCGATCTGAAGCGCATCAGACTTTATCGGAGCTCTCAGCAGGAGGCATTCGAGGAACTCGTCTGCCAGGTCGTGCGGCGCGGCGAGGCCGCTAGCAACGGCAGCTGGCGCCGGCTCGACGGTGCGGGCGGCGATGGCGGCATCGAGGCGTACTGGTACCCAGCCGCAACGTCGGGGAAGACTGGTCTGCAGGCCAAGTATTTCACCGCCACGAAAGACATCTCCTGGAGCCAGATCGAGGGATCGTTCGCGACCGCGCTCGAGGTGCATCCCGACCTGAACGAGTACCGGGTCTATCTCGCCTGCAATCTGACCGGGCCGACCGGACGCGGGAGCCGCAGCGGAACCGAGCTGTGGCAGGCCACCAAGTCCCGAATGGAAGCCAAAGCCGAGCAGCTGGGCCGTAACGTCGCCGTCGTGCTGCGAACGGCGAGCGATCTGCTGGGCGAGCTGGCGAGGCCGTCGTCGGTTGGATTGGCAGCGTTCTGGTTCGGCGAGATCGAGATCAACCCCGAGCGACTGCAGCGTTGGTTGTCGGGGGCGATCACAGCACTGGGTGAGCGATATCACGGCGAGGACCACGTCGAGGTTGCCACGCAGGACGTGATGCGGGCCCTAAGCCGGGCGCCAAAAATCCGGGCCGACCTCGCACTGCTGGTCGGCAAGCTCGCCGATTGCGATCGGATCGGCGTGCCAGCGGGCTGGAAGGAAGACTCCGGGCGCCAAGCACAGATCAAGTCTCTCAACGAAGGCATCGACGCGATCGCCTCCATCACGAAGCAGATGTCAGCCGCCGGCGCCTTGTCCTGGCCGATCGGGGAATGGGCCAGAGAGGTCGAGGCGGTTGAGACGCTGGCCCAGGCTCTGTCGTCGGCAACCTGGGAAGGCAGGGTGCGGGACGAGAAGGACGACAAAGGGCTCAGCACCACCCGCAACGACCTCAGCAAGGTCACGCGTGCGGCGAGACATCTGCAGGAGTTGCTCGCGGGGGACGCTTGCCGGGCGGAGGCGACCCGTGCGGCGTTGCTGGTCGGGCCGGCCGGCTGCGGCAAGTCGCACTGCCTCGCCGCCGACGTGAAGGAACTGATTGACGGTGGTGGCGTCGGCGTCCTGCTGCTGGGGCACCGGTTCCAAGGTGGAAGCCTGTGGCCGCAAATCGCGTCAATGCTCGATGCGCCAGGGAAAACGAAAGACGAGCTGCTGGGCGCGCTCGATGCGGCCGCCATGGCAACGCGCCGACGCGGTGTCATCGTGCTCGACGCGCTCAACGAAGGGCCGATGCGAACGACGTGGCTACGGGAGCTCGAGGGCTTTATCGATGACATCAGGCACTACCCGAGCCTCGCCGTCGCGGTCAGCTGCCGCGACGTATACGAGCCGTTGATCGCCGAGGCGCGCGTCAGACAGAGCGTGGTCCGCGTCGCCATGCGCGGCTTCGAGAACGACGAGGAGCAGGAGCAGGCGGCACAGGTTTATCTCGACCGGCGTGGGATCGCGCGGCCTGGCGTGCCGTGGATCGCGCCGGAGCTCGTCAATCCGCTGTTCCTGCGCAGCGTCTGTACGGCACTGAGCGCGCAAGGGATCAAGGAGTTTCCGGCCGGCCTCGTCGGTACAAAGCAGCTGCTGGCATGGTACCTAGACGCCTGCGCCTCTAATCTCGACACGGAGCACCAGGGATCGAAAACGCTGGCGCCATGCTGCAAGCGCACGCTGCTCGCCATGGCCAAGGCGATGGCGAAGGCCCAAGCCGATTGGCTCGAGCGCGAGGCAGCGACGGAAATCGCCGCCGCAGGCTTCGCGGGTCTTGCCGCCCCGCACGGCCTGTCGTGGCTTGATGTTCTGATCCGCGCCGGGATCGTACGCGAGGACCCTCATCCTCGCTCGTTTGGAAAATCAGCCGATCCGATGCGGGATTTGCCGGACGTGGTGCGGCTGGCATTCCAGCGGTTCCAAGATCACCTAATGGGCGAGGCGCTGCTCGAAGGCGTGCCGAAGATCGCGCGAGCATTCGGGAAGAAGGGCGCGCTCGGCTTCTTAGTGAGCCCGTCGGGACAGCTCGGATGGGAATGGAACGGGCTGGTCGGGGCGCTGTCGATCCAGGTACCGGAGAAGTACGGCAAGGAGCTGGTCGACGTGCTCCCGGGCGGCGTCGCGCGCCACTGGGGCGACTACACGATCGAGCACGCGTTCGTCGAAAGCGTGAAATGGCGGGCGAAGCAGAGCTTCACAGGGCGCACGCTTGAGCTCGGCAATCAGCTGCGCAGCGGCGCGGGCGACCTGCTGTCGATCCTGATCGCGCTGGCGCCGCGACCGGAGCACCCCTGGAACGCGGAGCTGCTCGACCGCAATCTCCAGCGCTGGCCGATGCCGGAACGCGATGCGAAGTGGTCGCGATTCCTGTCGGATGCCGAGGACGGACATCCGATGCTGCGGCTGATCCGATGGTGCGAGATGGCGCCGAAGGCGCGGGTCGACGGCGAAGTGCTGAGGCTCAGCGCCATTTGTCTCGCATGGGGCTGCACCAGCTCGAACCGGCCATTGCGGGACGGGGCGACGAAGGCGCTCGCGGCACTCATGAGCGAGCGGCCAGTGTTGTTCCGGGAGTTGCTGGCTCGGATCGTCGATGTCGACGACGTGTACGCGATCGAGCGGGTGCTGGCGGCGGGCTACGGCGCGCTTGCGCGATATACCACGCCCGACAAGGCCAAAGAATTCAGCGCGGCCGTCTGGGAGCTGGTGTTCAAGCCGGGCAAGGTGCCGCTGTGTTTGCTGGCGCGGGATTACGCGACAGGCATCGTCGAGATCGCAGCGGAGATGAAGGCGCTTGCGCCGGAAGTGGACATCCAGCGTTGCCGGCCGCCGTTTGGCGCCAAGCCACCGATCCTCAATGTCAAACGGAAGCAAGTGGAGGCGATCGCTGGCAAGGCAGGCGACGACCAGATCCTGTTGTCGTGCGGCGGCGTGATCGGGGATTTCGGCAGGTACGAGATCGAGCCGGGCATCCGCCCGTTCACGAAGGCGAAGTTGAGCGATGATGCGCCGATGCAGCCGCGCGACAGAGCCGAGCAGTTCGAGCGGGAGGTGATCGCCGGCGGGAATCTTCGGGAGGAGGCCTTCGCTGAGCTCGACGAGATCGTTAAGCACGCACGTCTCGTGCAATTGCTGGATCGGATGTCGGAAAGCGATGAGCTCGAGATCGTCGATCGCTCGCGCACACGGGAATGGCGCGCCAGGTTCGAGCCGGTCGAGAAGGCGCTGTGTGGCTTGCTGAGCGCAGGCGAAGTAAAACGATATCGCCAGGACTGGCTGGCCTATCACCTGCCGAAGGACGGCAGTGACCGATCGCCGACGCTGTCGCGGCACGATCCGGAAGCGGCGAGCCTGTGGGTCGCGCGCCGTGCGTATGGATTGGGCTGGACCAAAGAGCGGTTCGGGGAGGAGCGCGGCTATCATTCCAGCCGGCATTCTGGAGACCGCGCCAAGGTCGAGCGGATTGGCAAGAAGTACCAGTGGATCGCGCGGTCGGAGCTGATGGCACGCCTCGCCGACAACTACTGGCTGCATGAGGAGTTCGGCGACGGACCGCGACGGTACAGTCGCATGACGGACATCGGCTTTGAGCGGGACATCGATCCGACAATCTTCGACATGGGAGGAAGCGCCAAAGGGTTCGAGGCCGGCGCACGACTAGGTCTGATGCCGCCGCAGATCGAGCTGCCGGACCTCGCCGGCGCCGAGCGGCTGGCATGGCCGTTCGCTGGAAAGGCCGGGGAGGCTGCGTTCGAGCGGACGAATATCACCGATGCGAATGGCAAGTCGTGGGTGCGGCTGCGCTGGTACCAGTCGGCCGAGACGCGAACGCAGCTGCACAGACGTCATTGGGGCCACAACTTTGCGCTGCAGGAGTACTACTTTTTGAATGCGGCGCTGTGCAGGAATGGCAACGCGCGGCGCATTGCCGATCTAGTCGCGAAGGCAAAGCAGATCGACCCACATCGATGGTCGGGACCGGAGTTCACCGACGGACCGTATCTCCACGAGATCGGCAAGCGGGGCACTTGGCCGATCGTGGATTGGCACGATATCGAACTGATCAAGACCAAGGTGAAGGTGCGTCATCCGGTGGAATCGTACCATTGGGAGAGCCACCTCGATGCGACGCTGCCGGAAGGATACCGGGCAGAAATGCTGTCTGCATGGCTGATGAAGATGGGCGGGGTCGTCCTCGATGAGCGCGCGCACCAGATCATGCGAACGAGAGACGGCGAGATGATCGCCTGGTCGGCGCAGGGCTCGCCGGACAGCGAGAAATCGCACGGCGTCTTGGTCGACGCCGCCTGGCTCCGGCACATGCTCGAAACGTACGGGCTCGAGATTTTTTGGCTGGTCTACGGAGAGCGCAACGCGTGGCGGGACGGCGAGGCCGAAGGGGCATGCTCGCGTCGCGTATTCCGCGGCGTGAAGGTCGGCCTCGGCGACGAGCCGCATATCCGCGTCTGGAACGAGGATGTGCGCCACCGCAACCACGATGATGATTTGGAAGGGGCCGCGTAGAAGAGGGCGTGAGCCGGTTCGGCGTCGTGAATGCCTACGGCTCACCTTTCCAAATTATCACAAGAAACGGGCACAACTGAGCTATCCAGTCTCGCCACAGGCGACAACAACGCTGACGCGTTCCCCCTCCAGGAGTGGCCTTGCTCATGCCGCCCATACCCAAACCAAAGTATCTTGAAGAACTCCTCGCCTACAAGGCGCTCCCGCCGCTACCGGAAGAAGTACTGGCAGATATCAGGGAGGTCGCGGGCGTCGATGTTGCCGGCTTCTCCGAAGACGATGTGCGTGCCAACGTCATCGATCCGATCGTTCGACATTTTGGTTACAAGGCAAACACGCATTTCTCTATCAAACGTCAGAAGCCGCTGTCAGTCCTCGGTGGACATAATTTTATCGACTACAACGTCATGCTGTTTGCCGAGAACTTCTGGCTTATCGAAGCTAAGAAGCCGAACAAGGGTATCATCCGGCGGAAGGATCTGTTGCAGGCCTTGCAGTACGCATCACACCCTGAGGTAAATGCAGCACTCGTCGTGCTGCATGCCTATCCCCATAGATCCGGCGCAATCTCGTGCGACATGAGTTCCAACCAG
>CAZNMY010000188.1:0-8395 GCA_964574325.1 uncultured Devosia sp.
TGTAGGCGATGCCGCCGCCGGTGCCGCCCATCGTGAAGGACGGGCGGATGATCGCCGGCAGCTTGACGAACTCCAGCGCGGCCATCGCCTCGGCCATGTTGTGCGCCATCATGGAACGCGGCGTCTCGAGGCCGATCTTCTTCATCGCGTCGCGGAACCGCATGCGGTCTTCCGCTTTGTCGATGGCCTCGGCGTTGGCGCCGATCAACTCGACACCGAGCGCGTCGAGGATGCCCTGCTTGGCGAGGGCGAGGGCGGTGTTGAGCGCGGTCTGTCCGCCCATCGTCGGCAGCAGCGCGTCGGGACGCTCCTCGGCGATGATCTTGGCGACGATCTCCGGCGTGATCGGCTCGACGTAGGTGGCGTCGGCCAACTCCGGATCGGTCATGATCGTCGCGGGGTTCGAGTTGACCAGAATGATCCGATAGCCCTCTTCCTTGAGGGCCTTGCACGCCTGGGTGCCGGAATAGTCGAACTCGCACGCCTGGCCGATGACGATCGGGCCTGCGCCGATGATGAGGATGGACTTGATGTCTGTGCGTTTTGGCATAAGGCGGCTTGATAGTGCACTGCAGCGGACTTGGCTATCCCCCGAGGCAAACTACCGGGGAATGGTCGGGGGCGGTGCGACGTGATTTGCAAGACGATTGGTGATCGAGGGGCGATCCGCTGCAGGTTCGGGGCGAAATTGTGGTGAGTTCCAGTCGTGTGTTCTTCTGTCGC
This sequence comes from uncultured Devosia sp., assembly GCA_964574325.1. Lineage (GTDB taxonomy): Bacteria > Pseudomonadota > Alphaproteobacteria > Rhizobiales > Hyphomicrobiaceae > CAMDPA01. The sequence goes on from CAZNMY010000188.1 coordinate 724, forward strand.
GCGGCAAGTAGCGGACTCGTCGAATGGGCTCGTCCTGCTCATCTTGGAGCGCATGCCAGAGCGGATGACTTGCGAGCCGGCGGACAGCGCCGAACAGTTGCCCAGCAGGGAACGGACGTCGTTCGTTCAGCGTCTGTGGCGCAACCAGCTCGGGATTCTGATCGCGGTCGTGTTGACGCTTGCGGCGGCTGCCATCCTGCTGATGAGCCGGCAGGTCTGATCCCGAGGCCGGTTCCAGCTCCACGGCGTTCGCCGGCTACTGACCGGCGCCTGCGCTCAACATGGCACTCAAGCGCTGCGACACATGGGCGAAGTTGTTGGCGACCTGCCAGCCGATGGTCGCGGCCGGGGCCAGCAACCGCACGACAATCGCTTTGGCCTCGGTATGTCCGAGATTTCCATAGAGATTCTGCAGGTGCCAGAGACGGAGGAGCGCCAATGCCTGATCGACGCGCGCTTCGAGCTTGTTGTCGCTCGCGCTTGCGTCTTGTGACTTCAGGGAGGACGAGATCGTCGCGAGAGCCAGCGATGCCGGCGTGCCGGACGTGCCGAGGCCGGCGTCCTGACGCAAGTTCTGGGTTGCGAGCGTCACCGCGTCGTCGACCTTGCCGCGCAGCACGAGCCAGGGCGGCACGAAGCAGACGACCAGCAGCGCCACCGTGATGCCCAGGCCGAGGTAGTCGGTCAACTCGCCGCCCGTGTAGTAGAGGTAGAGGACTGTTACGAGGCTGAAGCCCAGGACGACCGTCGAGCCCTGTGAGCTCATCTGAAGGAACGGCCGGTAGAGCTTGTCGTGCAGCACGACGTCGATGGGCGCGCGAAATGGGAACCTGCCGATGGTGAGGCAGTTCTTGATCATGAAGCCGACCAGCAGAATCCAGATGAAGGCGTTGATGAACCATTCCAGCGACCAGATCGTCCACATCAGATAATCGGCCGCGCGGACGACCTCGTCGCGCCCCATGCGGACGTAACGCGCGCTGAACAGGTAGCGGAAATCGAAATAACAGAAGGGTGCTGCGACAATCGCGGCTGCGGCGACGCCATAGGGGCCGAGGATGGGGCGAATGCCACGCAATGCCTGCCGGTACGACACGTCGAGATGAAGCACGCCGGCGGCATAGTTACGCGTGTACACGTTGATGAACAGGCGCAGGGCGATCAGGTGCGCCGCCACATAGAACGGCTGGAACAGCCATTCGGACGAGCCGAGGAAGTAGGGCTTGTCGGGGGCCAGAAGATACCCGGCAACCCAAGTGCCCAGTGAGATGAAGGTGACGAGCGCGAGGAACTGCAGGGGCCGGCGGGGGAAGACCCGGTCGATCGGCGACAGCGCCATACCATCGAGGGTCAGCCCGCCGGCCGAGCTATCGGCGCTCCCGGGGGGTGACGCCGGGCCTTCGGTCAGCGCAAGCTTCATCCGGGCGTGGTATCGGGATTGCCATACCATCGCGACGACGAGGCCAAGGCAGATCACGGCGACGGCGGCCGTCGACCACATGGCCATGCTGTATTGGGCCATGCTGTATTGGGAAAACGTCGCCGCCATATCAGATATCCCCCATGCCGCCGTCGAGCCCTGTCAGCGAGGCAGCGATTCCCTCGCCTCGCGGCGTGACAGAGGGCGCCTCCTATCCGACGATTGTTCCCATCATGTGACGCGGGGGCGACCCGGCAGGGTCGATCCCAGCGCATACTCGCCGTTGTCGAGGCGGGTCAGATCGCCGCCGGCGCGAAGCTGATCGAGCTCGATGGCAACTTCACGGCCATCCTTGCTGCCGACCGCGGCGAGGATCTCGCCGAAGTATTTCGGGCCGCTTTCCAGGGCCTGGCGGACGCTGGCATTGGTGACCGCAGGGGCGATCCTGGGAACGCGAGGGCGCTGAAAGCGGATTTCCTTCGATTTCGCGGTCGGTGACGTCAGGTCGAAGCCGACTTTCGAGACCAGGCCTTCGGCATCGGCGTTGGGATCGGCATAGAACGCCTGGACCTTCTGGGAGGGCAGGAACATATCCTTGTCGGCATTGAACCGTGTGGCCATCGCCCAGGTGATCTCGTCGTCGTCGAATACATCGATGTCGTCGTCGACGACGGTGATGTGCTTGACGCCCTTGACCTGGAACAGCGCTTCGATCGAGGCGCGGACCTTGTCCGGCGTGGCATCGCGGAGCGCGACCCGCATGTGGTGGAAGATCGGAGCGGCCGGCGGGGAGAAAATCGCGGCGGGCTCTATCCCGGCGGCCTTGAGGGCACGGGTCGATACCATCTCGGCGGCGACGGCCGTGGTGTGGCTCGCTTCCTGGCGCGACAGTTTCTCGGGGCCGTGCAGAACGGTGTGGTGGAGCACGTCGGCGCGGTGCGTGATCGCGGTGACCGTGATGACGGGATCGATGTGCATCGCGCCATAGTAGCCCCAGAACTCGCCGTAAGGGCCGTCCATCTCGCGATAGCCGTGCTCGTCGAGGTAGCCTTCGATGACGAGTTCGGCGTCGGCGGGCACGAGGACATCGCTGGTCGTGCATTTGACGACCGGCATCGGCTCGCCGCGCAAGGTCGCGAGCAGGTTCAACTCGTCCACCGGGGCCTTGAGGTTGGCGCCGAAGAAGTCGGTCGGGCTGGTGCCGACGACGAACGCGACGGGTAGCCGCTCCTTGCGCTCGAGGGCGCGGAGATACATGAGTTTCAAGTCGGAGTTGTCGGTCAAGTTGGTCCGCATCTCACGGTGGCCGCGCAGCATCAAGCGGCGGCAGCCGACGTTGCGGGCGCCGGTTACGGGATCGATCGCGAAATCGAGGCCGGAGGAAATGTAGCAGCCGCCGTCGAGCGCGTGCTGCAGGTGGAACGGCAGCTTCGTGAGGTCGACGGCATCGCCGGACACCACGACCTGATGGACGGGGGCTTCGCTCGAGGGCACCTCGACGGCCTGCTGCGGCTGGCCGAGACGGCGCATCACTTCGCGCGTGATGTTGCGTTCGTCGGTGCCGAATGCGGTCGCGAACCTGCGGCGGCTACCGACCACGGCGCCGGCGATCTCGAGGCCCTGGGGGCCGGCGTTGCGGAAGAGTGTGGCTTTCGGCGTCGCCTCGATGATGGCGCTGATGTCGGCGAGCGCGACCGGCTCGTCGTGGATCTCGACTTCGCCCATCGCGGTGAGCTTCTCGACGAAGCGGCGAAGGCGGAATTTATCGAAGTCGAACTTGGCCATGAGTATCGTTTCCTGGAGATCGGGCGCGTCGGACAATCTCGTCGCCAATAATGTGTCGTGGATGGCCCGCCGGAGTTTATTCCGGACACTGATCCGGGACGACCACGACGAAAACTTCTATCGGGTCGAAGTCCCGGATCATAGTGGCGGCGCCCCGTCCCGATCAAATGGAAGGGGGCTTACCCCGGATCGCACGCCAGATTTTTTCCTGCGTCAGCGGCATGTCCATGTGGGTGACACCGTATTCGGCGAGGGCGTCGACGACGGCGTTGGTGACGGCGCCGAGTGCCGGCGTGGTGCCGCCTTCGCCGCCGGCGCGCACACCGAGCGGGTTGGTGGGCGACGGCACCTCGCTCAGGGCGGTGTCGAACGCGGGCAGCGTGTCGGCGCGGGGCATAGCATAGTCGAGGAACGAGGCGGCGAGAAGCTGGCCGCTGTCGGCATCATAGTGGCTGTGCTCCCAAAGTGCCTGGCCGACGCCCTGCGCGATTCCGCCGTGGGTCTGGCCGTGCAGGATCAAGGGGTTGATCGCGCGGCCGACGTCGTCGATCGCGGCGTAGCGGGCGAGCGTGACATGGCCGGTCTCCGGGTCGATCTCGACCTCGCAGACGTGGGAGCCGTAGGGGAAGCCGCCTTCCTTGAACAGGTGATCGGTGACGGCTGCGAGCTTGCCCTTCAGGTCTTCGGGCAAGTCGGCGCGGTCGCGGGCGGCGGTGGCGATCTCGGCGAGGCTCAGCGTCTGGTTGGTGCCGCGGCGGCGCACGATGCCGCGCTCGAATTCCATCTCGGTTTCGGGGGCTTCAAGAACGATCGCGGCGATGCGTTTCGCTTTCGCGATCACCGCGTCGGACGACTTGCCCATGACGAAGCCGGCCATCCGCATCGAGCGGCCGGAGTGCGATCCGCCGCCGACCGGCACGATGTCGGTGTCGCCCTGGATCAGCCTGACGCGTTCGAAGGGTACGCCGAGCCAATCGGAGACGCATTGGGCGAAACTCGTCTCGTGGCCCTGGCCGCTGGCGAGCGTTCCGATCACGACCTCGACGTCGCCTGTCGGCAGGACAGTGACTTCGGCGCGTTCGCGCGGGTTGCCGAGGGTCAGCTCGATGTAGTTGCCGAGCCCGATGCCGCGCAGCTTTCCACGGGTGCGGGCTTCTGCCTTGCGGGCCGGGAAGCCGCTCCAGTCGGAGAGCTTCAGGGCGTCGTCCATGACGCGGGCGTATTCGCCGTTGTCGTAGGTGACGCCGAGCGCGTTGCGATAAGGCAGCTCGCCGGGGGCGACGAGATTGCGGCGGCGCAACTCGATGCGGTCGATCCCGGTCTGGCGGGCCGCGACGTCGATGATGCGCTCGATGATGAACATCGCTTCTGGGCGGCCTGCGCTGCGATAGGGGGCGGTGGGCGGCGTATTGCTCATCGTGGCGCGCCCGCGGAAGAACGCGGCGGGGATGCGATAGAGCCCGGTCATGATGCCGAGTCCCTTGCGCAGCGGGATGGTCGAAGCTGCATAGGCGCCGAGGTTGGAAAGGTTCGAGCCGCGCAGGCCGAGGAAGTTTCCGTGCGCGTCGAGGGCCAGCTCGCACTCGGATACGAGGTCGCGGCCCTGGTAGTCGGTGAGAAATGCCTCTGAGCGCTCGCAGGTCCATTTCACCGGCCGGCCGATGCGGCGCGACGCCCAGACCGCGAGCGCGAACTCGGGGAAGATCGAATTCTTGGTGCCGAAGTTGCCGCCGATGTCGTGGGCGACGACACGAACCTTCTCGGGGGACACGCCGAGAATGCCTGCAATCTCGCCCTTCTGGCGCACGACGCCGCCGGAGCCCGCATGGAGCGTATAGCGGCCAGTTGCGGCGTCGAAGTGGCCGACGCAGGTTCGGGCTTCCATCGGCACGCCAGTGACGCGCTGTATCCACGTGTCGAGGCGGACGACGTGTGCGGCGCCGGTGAAGGCTGCATCAGTCGCTTCGCGATCGCCGACATCGCCATCGACGCAGATGTTGCTCTTGTTGGCGGGCCAGAGCACCGGCGCGGTCGGATCGGCGGCCTCGCGCGTCGCGGTGACGGCGGGCAGGGGGTTGTATTCGATCTCGATGAGCTCGGCTGCGTCTTTCGCCTGAGCGAGCGTCTCGGCGACGATGAACGCGACGCCTTCGCCGACGAAACGCACGCGGTTCTGCGCAAGCAGGTGGAACGGCGAGGGATAGATGTCGGAGCCGTCACGGTTGACTAGGATGATATCTGGGAGCTGCTTCTGCACCTCGATCGGGCCGAGGAAGAAAAAGTCGGGCGGGATCGGCTTGATGCCGTCCGCGGCCAATTCCGCGCCGGTCAGCACGGTGATCACGCCCGGGGCCAGCCTGGCGGCGGAGGTGTCGATCCTCTGGATATCAGCGTGGGCATGCGGCGAGCGGAGCACGTATGCGACCGCCTGATCCGGGAGCGTCAGGTCGTCGCTGTAGCGGCCCTTGCCGGTGAGCAGCCGCAGGTCCTCCTTGCGCAGCACGGGCTGGCCGATGCCGGTGCCCGTGGCTACAGGATGGGCATCGGGGTGCCGTGGCGTGCTCACGCTGAAGTCCTCTCGCGATCGGGTCACTCGGCGCGACGGGGCGTCAGTCCTGCTTGAGCCCGGCTGCGGTAACGACGCCCTTCCAGCGGTTGACGTGACCTTCGATCAGTTTCGCCATTTCTGCATTCGAGGTGACGACGGGCGTGCCGCCCATGTCGCGCAGGCGCTTGTCCATCGACGGTGTCCTGATGGCGGCGTGAACGGCTTTCGTCAGCTTCTCGAGGATCGGGGCCGGCGTGCCCTTGGTCGTCGCGATCGCATTGAACGCCTGCATCTCGATGTCGAGCTTCAGAGCTTCGGTCATCGTCGGCACGCTCGGCAAGGCCGGTGCGCGAACCTTGGACGAAACGGCCAGCGCACGGAAATTCTTGCCTTCGATATTGCCGACCAGGACCGTGCTCGGCGCCATGATGAAGTCGATGCTCTTGGACAGCAGGGCTGTGACCGAGCCGGCGTCGCCGCGGAACGGCACGTGCCGCATCTTCGTCTTGGTCTCGAGCATCATGAGCTCGCCGCTCATGTGCTGGCCACTGCCGGTGCCGGCGGACCCCCAGGTGAGCGCGTCGGGTTTGGCGCGCGCGGCTGCGACGAGCTCGTTCACGCTCTTGTAGGGGCTGTCGTTGTGGACGGCGAGGAAGAACGGGAAGTCCACGACCCAGGAGATGAAGTCGAGATCCTTCACCGGATCGAAGCTGATCGATTTGAGAAGGGCGGGCGAAATCACATGGGCGGTGGTGAGGAGGACGATCTGGTAGCCGTCGGGTTGGGAGCGGACGATCTGCTCGGTCGCGAGGTTCCCGCTGGCGCCGGGGCGGGCCTCGGCGAGGACCGGCTGGCCGAGCGACTTGGAGATCTCCTCGCCGAGCGCGCGGGTGATCACGTCGGCGTTGCCACCGGCAGGAAAGCCCTGGAGGAATCGGATCGGCTTCGAGGGGTAGGCCTGCGCCCAGGCGCCTGCGACCGCCACGACCTGGGCCAGCAATGCACCGCCTGCAATCAGTGCGAGCGACCGAGCCTTGAACGACATGGAACTTCCTCCCTTGGTCAGTCTTGAAGGCGCCGAACTTGGCTGGGAGAGCATGCCACGTCAAGTTCGGCCGATCGGGGTGTGTGAAGGGGCGACGTCCGAAGATCGCTCAACCGGCTCAAGCGCGCGCCGGCTGGGCCTGCAGGAGCCGTGGCTTTTCGTTGCCGCCGCCGGCGGCGAGGCTGGGGGCACGGAGGCTCTGCAGCACAGCGTCGCGGGGGCCGAAAGCCAGGGTGAGACCGAACGACATGACCAGGATCTTGTCGACGACCGACAGCATCTGCGGCTTGTGGGTCACGACCACGACGGTGCGACCGTCCCGCTTCATCTCCTGGATGGCGCGATGCAGCGCGCGGTCGCCTTCGTCGTCGAGATTGGCGTTCGGCTCGTCGAGGATGATGAGGCGCGGATTGCCATAGAGCGCACGGGCGAGACCGACGCGCTGACGAGTGCCACCAGAGAGAGCGCCGCCACCTTCGCCGATCTGCGTGTCGTAGCCCTTCGGCAGGCGCAGGATCAGATCATGCGCACCAGCAGCTTTCGCCGCGGCGATCACGGCCTTGTCGTCCACTTTTGCGAGGCGGGCGATGTTCTGGGCGATCGTACCGGCGAACAGCTCGACGTTCTGCGGCAGGTATCCGATGTGCTTGCCGAGCCGGTTCGGGTCCCACTCCTGGAAGTGCTTGCCATCGAGGCGGATCGAGCCCTGAACGAGCGGCCATACGCCGGCCAGCGCGCGGGCCATCGACGACTTGCCGCTGCCCGACGAGCCGATGATGGCGACGACTTCGCCGGGGGCTGCCGCGAAGCTCACGCCCTTGACGACGGGACGCAGCGCACCGGGAGGCAGCACGACCGCGCCTTCCACGTCGAG
>CAZNMY010000189.1:0-8198 GCA_964574325.1 uncultured Devosia sp.
CCTGGCCGGGATAGCGCTGGCCCGCACTCACCGCCTCGTACAGCGGGTCTTCTACCGTGTTGCCACCGAACAGCTCGATGTAGCGCGCGCGGAACGTGGCGATGCCGCCTTCGCCGAACGCCACCTCGCTGATCGGCATCAGGACGAGCTTCTGCACGATCTGCTTCGTGCGCTGCGTCTCCGCGTCGAAGCTCTTGATGCTCTCCAGCGTGTCGCCGAAGAAATCGAGCCGCACCGGATTGATGCGGCCGGGCGGGAAGATGTCGACGATGCCGCCGCGCACGGCGAACTCGCCCGGCTCCATCACCGTGCCCGTGCGAACGAAGCCGGCCGCGGACAGCCGCTCGATCAGGTTGTTCATGTCGACGCGCTGGCCCGACGCCAGCGGCCGCAGCGAACGCCGGATCGCTTCCCGCGGCGGCAGGCGTTGCAGCACCGCGTTGACCGTCGTCAGCACGACGCCGGCTTCCTTGCGGGACCCGAGCACGAGCTTCGCCAGCGACGTGATGCGCCGCGCCACGATCTCGGCGTTGGGGCCGACGCGATCATACGGCACCGTGTCCCAGGCCGGAAACGAGATCACCTTGAGATCGGGCGCGAAGAACGCGAGTGCGGCTTCCAGCGCTTCGAGCCGGCGATCGTCGCGCGCCACATGCAGGATCATCGCACCAGCCCGCTCGGCGTGCGCGCTCGCGGCTTGTCGGGCGATCAGGAGCGCATCGAGACCTTCGGGCACGCCCGCCAGGATCTCGTCGCGGTGCTGCGCGCTGGCATCGTTCATCGTATTCCTCGTAGGTCGGGTCAAGTGAAGCGCGACCCGACTTTTCTGCGCTACGCCGGAGATGTCGGGTGGCGACCTAAGCCTTCAACTGGTGGAATTCGCGGAGGACGCGGACAAGCGCGGCGTACCGGTCGTCAGGAACCGATGTGGGGTCGAGGATCCAATGCTGCAGGTCAGCTTCGGGCGTCGGCGAGATCAGGAAGTTCTCGAATTCCGCCAATTCCGGATCGATCATCTGATCGAGACGCGCACTCGCGTAGCGGCCGAGCAGCCAATCCATCTCCTTGGTTCCCCTGTGCGCGGCGCGATAAGCCGCGCGGCGGCGGCGAAGTTCGAGATCAGATGACGGCGAAACGGCTGTAGACATGAAGGGGGCTCCCCAAGTGCGGCCGGCGCGGAGGGCCTTTTCAGGGACCTCCACGCGCATCCTGCCCGAACGTGGCACTCGTATATCCCCGGATGAGGCCTCAGGCCAAGCGGCTGATGCTGTCACCCGCCCCGTCTCCCGCAGCAATCCGCTACTTCGCCGGCACCGGGGTTGCAGACGGCGCACCGCCGAAGCGAAGCCCGATGTCGCGCGCTGCACCCGTCGCGTTCAAATAGCCGGCCCCGACCAGGATCAGAACCAGGGCGAACCAGAACACCATGCGGTTCTTCCGCCACAACGCCGCCCATGCGATCGCAAGTGCCGGCACGACGAGGATCAGCGATCCCAAGATCTGAGGGTTCAAGCGCGTCTCCCGGTAGAGCGGTGGCGGTCAGCGCACCGAGGATGTCAGGTCCCGCACCATCTGCAAAGCGCCGCGGTGTGAAACTCAGTTGAGCGCGATCAACGCAATTTCACCCGTTGAGAACACGATGTCGCGATCAAGCTCACGGAGGTCCGACACACCATGTCCAAGCCGATCACCGACAAGGCCGAAGTCTCGATCGACTTCCCCGACAAGTTCTACATGGGCTCTTTCGGTCGCGGCAGCCGCTTCGACATCACCGCCGACGACGAGGGCATCCACCTCTATCTCGATCGCCGGGGCGGCGAGAAGCGACACGTGGGCTTCCACGTTCACTACTACCTGCTCGCGGACATGCTGGAGGCTATGGGTGACGCGATCGCCAAAGTCGACAAGCTCGAACCGCAACACCGATCGCGGCTGCTGGAGGCGGTCGCGCGCTGGAAGGCTCTGGACTGAGGCTCTAACCCGCACCGCCGGCCTTGCGCTGGACGCGCAGGTCGAAGCGGTCGACGGCGACGACGACGCGGCTGTGCATGCCGCCGCCGATCTCCTCGATGCCGTCGTGCGCGCTCACCTTGAACACCACGGTTCGGCCATCGACGGCCACCACCTCGGCCGTGGCTGTCACCTTCAACCCGACCGGCGTCGCTGCTGTGTGCTTCACGTCGAGATGAATGCCGAGGCTCTGATGCCCCGATGGGAGCAGATGCTCGACCGCCGCCAACGCCGCCGCCTCGAACAGGTTGATCATGACCGGCGTCGCCAGAACAGCGATCCGGCCCGATCCCACGCGCGGCGCCGTGTGCTCGGCGCCGACGACGAGCGACGCCGTTCCCTGGAGGCCCGCCTCGACGACGGACAGGTCGAGCTTCGGGCCCGGCGGCCGTGAAGGCGTGGTCATCGTACCGATCCCGGTGACGGCGCAGGGCCGAAATTCGACGAGTGATCGCCCGATCAGCCCTTGGCGGCCTTGCGCGCCTTGCGGGCGGCATAACGTGCGTCGCGCGCGGCCTTCTTCTGGTCGGCCTCGGCTTCGCCGCGGATCACGCGCTCGATCGCGGCACGGCGCTCGGCGGCCTCGCGCTCGGCCTTTTCCTTGGCCTCCAGCGCAGCCTTCTCGGCGGCTTCGCGGGCCTTGCGCTCCGCCTTTTCCGCCTCACGGGCCTTGCGGGCTTCAGCGACCGCGACCTGCTCCTCGCGGCGCTTGATGACTTCGGGATCGTTTGCGCCCGGCTGAGCCTTGAACTTCTCGATGATTGCCTGCCGCGCCTTCGCCGCGCGCTCCAGGCGCTCGCTCAGACTCTGCTCTTTGATCGACCGCATCTCGTTCCTTCATTCGTGTTGCATCGACGCAGGAAACTGCGCCGCGGGGCGCTCGTCCGGCTGGAATGCCGGGCGCCACCTCATGGCTTTTCGTCCGGCGCTGTCCGGAGAGTAGATGGGAAATAAGACCGAACCTTCGGCAAAGCAATGGCCCGCGCACAGTCCATGGGATCGCACCCCCTGGATAAACCGCCGATCGCTGCCCGTTATCTCCGTTCCGCAACAGCCTCGTGACGATGGTTCGTCCGCAAAGTGAACCGTCGCTGACAAGCGCATTCAAGCTGCATTCAAAGCGAGGCGCGTAGATTTGTCTTCATCAAGCCGGCATCCCGCCGGTGACCGGGTCCCCCGGCAGCACCCAGGCCCCCCTGGAAGGAGCACTCCCATGAAGCGCACCGCCCTGATCGCTGCTTTCGTCAGCCTCATCCCGCTGGCCGCCAGCGCCGTTTCCGCCAACGCGGACCCCTACCATCGCGGCTACGGCTACGGCTACGGCCACCGGCCCGCTCCTCCGGTCGTGCACTACGTACCCGCACGCCCCTACTTCGTGCCGCCGCACGTTCGTCGCGACTGGCGTCCCCGTCGCCACTGGGGAATGTACCGTGGCTGGGGCTGGCGCTGATCCGGCAACGGCAATTGACTTGAAGTGAGTTGCCGGCCGCTGCGGACCACCACCATCCGCGGCGGCCGGTCCGCGTTCGAGCCAACAGGTGCGCGGCGCGCGGATCAGTCGATCGCGGCCGTCACCATGATCTCGACGAGCGTCGTGGCCGAACTCAGTTCCGCGCCGACGCATGCGCGCACCGGCGGATTGGCCGGATCGATCCAAGCAGACCAGACTTTGTTGAGGTCGTCCTTCTTCGACATATCGGACAGCCAGATCGTCGCCGACAGCAGGCGATATTTCGACGTACCCGCATCCGCCAGATGCTTGTCGATCCGCCCGAGGATCTGCTTCGTCTGCCCCGCGACATCAGCCGACTTGTCGTCAGCGACGATGCCGGACACGTAGGCGATCCCGCCGTGGATCACGACCCGCGCATTGATCGCATTGCCGCCGATACGAGTGATGGGACGCATGTGAGGCTCCTCGTTGCTGTTTTCCGCACCGGGACCCTACCGCCTCTCCCCCTGGCGCGCCACGCATCTCCACCGGCGCTGTCAATTCGCGCCGTCGAGCAGCCTGCGCGCGATCACCTGCGCCTGGATTTCGGCAGCACCTTCGAAGATGTTCAGGATGCGCGCGTCACACAGCACCCGGCTCACCGGATATTCCAGCGCGAAGCCGTTGCCGCCGTGGATCTGCACCGCGTTGTCGGCGGCGCTCCAGGCGACGCGCGCGGCCAGCAGCTTCGCCATCCCCGCCTCGAGATCGCAGCGCCGCCCCTGGTCCTTGGCGCGGGCTGCGAAATATGCGAGCTGCCGCGCCATCATGATCTCGACGGCCATCATGGCAATCTTGTCGGCTACGCGCGGGAACTCGAAGATCGGCCGGCCGAATTGCCGCCGTTCCAGCGCATACTTCAAGCCGAGATCGAGCGCCGACTGCGCGACGCCGACAGCACGCGCGGCCGTCTGGATGCGGGCCGCCTCGAACGACGTCATGAGCTGCTTGAAGCCCTGCCCCTCGGCCCCGCCGAGCAACTGACCGGCGGGCACCTCGAAATCTTCGAACGAGATCTCGTATTCCTTCATGCCGCGATAGCCGAGCACCTCGATCTCGCTTCCGGACATTCCGCGGGCGGGAAACGGATCGGCATCGCTGCCGCGCGGCTTCTCCGCCAGGAACATCGAAAGGCCCTTGTAGCCTTTCGAGCCGGGATCGGTGCGCACCAGCAGCGTCATCAGGTCCGCACGCGCGCCATGGGTCGTCCACGTCTTCTGGCCCGTTATGCGCCACACGTCGCCGCTGCGCACCGCCCGCGTGCGCAAGCTCGCGAGATCCGAGCCGGTATCGGGCTCCGTGAACACAGCGGTCGGGAGTATCTCGCCCGACGCGATCCGCGGCAGATAGCGCGCCTTCTGCTCATCGGTTCCGTTCGCCAGGATCAGCTCCCCCGCGATCTCCGAGCGCGTCCCGAGCGAACCGACGCCGATGTAGCCCCGCGACAGCTCCTCCGAGACGACGCACATCGCCTCCTTGCCGAGACCGAGCCCGCCGTGATCCTCAGGCATCGAAACGCCGAACGCGCCGAGGTGGCCGAGCTTCCTGATAAGGTCGTCGGGTATGTAGGCGTTCGCGAGATGCCAGCCGTGCGCGTGCGGCAGCACCTCTTCCTTCGCGAAGCGCCACATCTGCTCGCGCATCGCCGCATGCGTCTCGTCGAGGCCGGTGTCGCCGAACGTCGTGGCGCTGGGATCGGCCGCGATCATCCCGGCGAGCAGCGCCCGCAACCGCGCGGTGTGACCGGTGGCGAAGTCCTCCTCGATCTCGTCCTCGAAGCGGCGAAGCAGCGGCACGGGGACGCCCATCTCGCCGGGCCTGACGATCTCGCCCTGGCTCATCGCGATGCCGCCGACGATCTGGCGGGCGTATTCGCCTGCGCCCAATTCCGCCAGCAGCCGCTCGAATTCTCCGAATCTGCCGCCGGCTTCGAGTTCGCCGGCCCAGCGCGTGAGCTGCCGGATCGCTTCGACACAGGTCGCGAGCCAAGCCAGGCCATGCGCGGTGTGTTGCACGCCGTCGATCCCACCGGCAGCCACGACCTGCGCCGAGACGCCTGTTCGAGCAGCCTGAAGAATGCGGTCACCGCCCGCTACGATCGCAGCCAGCCGCGCCGGGATCGAACTCGCTTCTGCCATGATGACCTCTGGTTCGATCGCGCGCGCCGAGCACGCGACGTAACCCGGTCCGCTGCCGTTGCCAATCGCGATGGCGATCCGGGAGCTGCTCAGCTCTTGCCGGTCAGTGCCTTGAGGAAGCGGCTCGCCGGACGCGCCGCCACGCCGCCTTCGGGCACCGCAGGCGCAGCGGTCTCGGGCTTGGCCTCCGCCGCAGCCAGGATCGTAACGCTCGCCTCTTCCACACTGCCGCGATAGGCCGCGTAGGCGTCCGCCTCGAAGCGGTCGGTTTGCTGCAGCGCCTTCATCCGCCGAAGCAGCGTGCGCGGACGCCCGCCGGCAGAGGCCGGCGCGACGGCTGCCGGCGATGATGCCTCGTGCGCCGTCACGACCGCAACATCCGCTTCGCAAACGCCGGTTTCGCCGTCGACCGCGCCGCGTTGCGCCGTAGCGTTGTCCACACTGCCAGCGGTCTCGACTTTCGCCTGCGGCCGCACGTATCCCAGCCGCCCGGCAGCCGCAGCTTCTGTGATCGCCGCAGCGACAGGCAGCGGCGGCGGGACGTGCGATTGCTCGAGCGCCCGCGCCAATTCTTCCGCCGTGACGCATTCCGCCGTGACGCATGGCGCGGCTCGAGCGGACTCGGGAAGGGCAGGCGGTCCCACCTGGGCGGACCCGGCCGAGACGACGTCCGAGGTACCTGCAGCATCGGTCGTTGCGGGCGACCACGGCCTCGGTGGCTCGGGTTGTGGCGCCGGCACGAGGACAGCGAACTCACCTCGACGGGACCGTTGCGCGAAATGCGTCGAACGCCCCGTTGCGAGGATCGCGGCCTGTTCTATCCACCACCCGGCCGAGCCCTGCGTCGCGCCGTCGAGACGCGCCCGCCAGGTTGCCACGTCCACGCTCGACCACCGCGCGATGTCGGCGAACCTCGTGACCCCGCCATCGAGCAGCAACGCCACCGCCCGGGGGCCGAGACCATCGATCAGATCGAGCGGATCGGGTGCCTGCTGTGCGAGCGGCGGCTCCGGCGCCGCAGCCGCTTCGAGTTCGACGGGAACGGTCGGCGGCGTGTAGCTCGTACCGCGGCTCGCGAGCGAAGACAGTCCCGTCTCCGGCTTCAAGCGCAACCGCGCGCGGAAGGTATCGCCCGTGGGCTCGCTCAACATCACGATCCGGCTCGACAGCGGACCGCCTTCCAGCACCGGAGAACGCCCGGGGAACTCCGCCGACAGCAGCTCGATCGTCTCGAGCAGTCTGGCACGCGCGACGTAGATGCGATTGCCGGCGAGCGCTCTGGCGAGGCCCGCCTTCAGCTCGGCACCATCGACGGCCTGCAGCGGCTGGTCTGCCGCCTCCCGCTCCTCGAGTTGCCGCAGCGCGCGCCAGTTCGCATCGAGCATCAGCAGCTCTTCCAGCCGCTCGCGCTCGGCTTTGAGCCCTTCGAGTTGTGTAGACAGCGAAGCCGCCATCGGTTCATCGTCTCGCATTGCCGGCTGATCCTGCGGCGGCAGGCATCGGCGGAACTCCAAACCGGGCCACGGAAACGGCACCGCAAGGTGCGTAAGCAAGGCTCGTGCCGAGTATCCACACACAGCCTGCAAGGCTATTGTAGCACGGTATCATTTCGGCGCGTCGTGCGGAAGGCACGAGACAGCGCGCGGGCCGGGCAAATCGCCCTTCGGCGGAAGCCTCGGTCGAGTGATATACCTGAGCCGTCGATTGCCCCCTTGAACCTTTCACGCGCCGGAAGCCTCGCCATGCAACGCAAAGTCGATGCCCCGAAAACCGGTACGCGCCACGCGCCCGATCCTCTGGCCGCCACCCAACCGGGCTTTCCCGCGACGCGGATGCGCCGCAACCGGGCGACGCTCTGGACCCGCCGCCTCGTCGCCGAGAACGTGCTCACGCCCGCCGACCTGATCTGGCCGGTGTTCGTAGTGGACGGAAAGAACAAGCGCGTGCCCGTCGCTTCGATGCCGGGCGTCGAGCGGCTGTCCGTCGATCTGATCGTCGGTGCCGCGAAGGAAGCGGAAAGCCTCGGCATTCCGATGATCGCGCTGTTCCCCTACACCGACCCGAAGCTGCGCACGGAGGACGCGCGTGAAGCGTTCAACCCCGACAACCTCGTCTGCCGCGCCACCCGCGCCATCAAGGATGCCGGCCTCGGCATCGGCGTGATGCTCGACGTTGCGCTCGATCCCTATACGAGCCACGGCCACGACGGCCTGATGCGCGGCGACGAGATCGTCAACGATCTCACTCTGGAAGCCCTGGTCAAGCAGAGCCTCGTGCAGGCCGAAGCCGGCTGCGACGTGATCGCACCTTCCGACATGATGGATGGCCGCATCGGCGCGATCCGCCGCGCGCTCGACGCCAACGGCCAGCAGGCCACGCAGATCATGGCCTATTCGGCGAAGTACGCCTCTGCCTTCTACGGTCCGTTCCGTGACGCCGTCGGATCGTCGTCGACGCTGAAGGGCGACAAGCGCACCTTTCTGTTGGACCCGGCGAACACCGACGAGGCTTTGCGCGACGTCGCCCTCGACAGCGCCGAAGGCGCCGACATGGTGATG
>CAZNMY010000190.1:0-8048 GCA_964574325.1 uncultured Devosia sp.
GGTCTCCCCCCGCCGCCGCTAAAAACGCGGGGGACCGGCGTCGGTTTTTGGGACAGCCCCGGGGGGTCTGACCCCGGCCGGTTCGGCGTTGTGAGCGGTGTCGGACCCGGAGGGTCTGACACCCTTGCTCGTCAAGCCCCGAGCTGCGGCGCGATCTTGATCGACGCCTCGACGAGACCCTTCACGCTCTCCACCGACTTCATGAACATGCCGCGCTCGGCCGAGTTCAGGTCGATCTCGATGATCCGCTCGACGCCGCCCGCGCCGATCACGATCGGCACGCCGACATAGAGACCCTTCACGCCGTACTCGCCGGTCAGGTGAGCAGCGGCCGGCAGGATGCGCTTCTTGTCCTTGAGATAGCTTTCGGCCATCTGCACCGCCGACGACGCCGGCGCGTAGAACGCCGAGCCGGTCTTCAGGTGCGCCACGATCTCGCCGCCGCCCTTGCGCGTGCGGTCGACGATGGCGTCGAGCTTCTCCTGCGTCATCATGCGCATCTTCACGATGTCGGGCAGCGGGATGCCGCCGATCGTCGAATAGCGCGTCAGCGGCACCATGTCGTCGCCGTGGCCGCCGAGCACGAAGGCCGAGACGTCTTCGACCGACACCTTCAGCTCTTCGGCGAGGAACATGCGGAACCGTCCCGTGTCGAGCACGCCGGCCATGCCGACGACGTGGCTGCGCGGCAGGCCGCAGAACTTCTGCAGCGCCCACACCATCGCATCGAGCGGATTGGTGATGCAGATCACGAACGCGTTCGGCGCGTACTTCTTGATGCCCGCGCCCACCTGCTCCATCACCTTGAGGTTGATGGTGAGAAGGTCATCGCGGCTCATGCCGGCCTTGCGCGGCACGCCGGCCGTGACGATGCAAACGTCGGCGCCCTCGATGTCGGCGTAGGCGTTGGTGCCGCGCAGGGTGCAATCGAAGCCTTCCACGGCGCCGGATTGCGCGAGGTCGAGCGCCTTGCCCTGCGGCACGCCGTCGACGACGTCGAACAGGACGACATCGCCCAGTTCCTTGAGGCCGATCAGATGGGCGAGCGTGCCGCCGATCATGCCAGCGCCGATCAGCGCGATCTTGTTGCGTGCCATGGTGGTGTTCTCCTGGGATGGTCGAATGGCGGCGCTGCCCCGGAAGTCAGGCTCGGGGTTTCGTCGTCGGACAGAAAGATGACGGCTGCTTACCCCCAAACCGCCGCCCCTTCAAGGCGACGGAAGGCGAAGGATGGCGTTTGGCCGAGGAGCTGGCGCGGAGCGTGACGAGCATCGATTTGCGAGCGCGACCGCCGGCCGAGATCAGAGATCAGGGTCAGACCCGCAGGGTCTGACCCTGGCAAAACCCCACACCTACCCCCTATTCCCCATATGCACCGCCAACTGCCGCACCTGCGGAAGCATCGCCTCGCGCACGGCTTCGTCGGGCACGACTTCGGCCAGCGCCGTCTCGAAGCACAACAGCCACGCCACGATCTCCGGCTCCCCGATCGGCGCATGCAGATGCCGCGCCCGCAGCCGCGGATGACCGTACTTCGACACATAAAGCGGCGGCCCGCCGAGCCAGCCCGACAGATATTCGAACAGCTTCTGCTCGCTGCCGTCCAGGCTCGGCGGATGGATGGCGCGCGCCGCCTTCGCCTCCGGCAGCGTGTCCATCAGCTGATAGAACCGCGCCACCAGCCGCCGCACGCCGTCCTCGCCGCCGATCGCCGCGTAGAGTGTGACGCTGTCGTCATCGGCATTGGTTGTCATGTATCGATCTCCGGCCCCGTGACGAGACTGGCACGGGCGACACTGCAGTCGCGCATCAGCCGGTTTCGTCGGCTTACGCGTTTGCTGTGCCGCGAGTGTACCGCCTCGAATAGTTCGACGCACCTGTCGGCCCGCCGCAATTCCGTGCGTCATAGTTCAGTCCGGTCTGACGTGAAGACCACTCCATCGATCACGGAGACGATCATGCCCACGAAGACCAAGTCCCAGCCTGCTCCCGGCCAGAATGAGGCCGAGCACACCGTCCGTATCCATCGCGTGCTGGCCACCACGCCGGAAAAAGTCTACCGCGCCTTCATCGAGGCCGACGCGCTGGCCCGCTGGCTGCCGCCGAACGGCTTCACCTGCACGGTCCACCACCTCGACGCGAAGGTGGGTGGCACCTTCAAGATGTCGTTCACGAACTTCTCGACCGGCAACGGCCACTCGTTCGGCGGTGAGTTCCTGGAACTCGTGCCCGGCAAGCTCATCCGCTACACCGACCAGTTCGATGACCCGAACCTTCCCGGCGTCATCCACGTGAAGGTCGAGCTGCGCAAGGTGTCCTGCGGCACGGAGATGCACATCGAGCAGTCGAACCTGCCGGCGATCATCCCCGTGGAGCAATGCTACCTCGGCTGGCAGCAGTCGCTGAAGCACCTCGCCCGCCTCGTCGAGCCCGACATCCCCGGCTGAAATCAAGCAGCGGTGAATTGGGGAAAGCTCCTATGAAGCCCCCCCACTCACCGCAATCTCAGCGCCGCCGTCATGGTCCGACTTGGTCGGACCATCCACGTCACATGCGGAATGTGCAGGCTGCCACCGTCGTGACGTGGGCGGTCCGCCTTCGCGGACCGTGACGTCGTGCAGGGCAGATCGGTTGCGAACGCAACGGGCGTCGGCATGATCGGATGATGCTCCAGGCCTCAGCTCAGCGGATAGGCCGCCAGCACCACGCCGTCGGGCGCCTGCTCGATCGCGAGCCGCATCCGTGCGGTGCCGGCGAGGCGGAACGTGTAATAGGCCTGGATCGTCATCGCATCGAGCGGCGGCGTCGTAGCGCCTCCCGCCAGGAATTCACCCAGATGCTGCGGTGGCCGCGCGCGCTCACCCCGGCAGGTGATCCTGAACACCGGCGCTTCCATCGGCCCGGTCATCACGACCTCGATCTCACCGCCGCGCGGCAGCGCGGTCACCGCGCTCGCCACCATGTTGAGCAACAGCTTGACGAGATCCTTCGTCATATGCCCCGGCGCGCCCTTCCAGGAGAGCTTGTGCTTACCGTTGCCGATGAAGCCGCGGCTGATCTGTTCCGCCGTCGTCAGATCGATCGTCGACCCTGCGGAGCCAGCCGCGCCGAAAGCGAACCGCGCGAACTGCAGCTTGGCGGACGCCTGCTCGGTCACGTTGCGGATGACGTCCATGGCGTAGGTCTTGGCTTCGAGGTTGTTGTCCTCGTCGAGGATCTCGAGGCCGTTGTAGATCGCGCCGACGGGGCCGATCACGTCATGGCAGATCTTACTGGAGATGAGCGCGGCGAGTTCGAGATCGGAAGGCGCTGGATGTGACATTGCAACCCCGGGGCTTGGGACGAGTGTTCTGGGACGCTTTTGGGCGGGTGGACGTGACGGGTGGACGTGAAATGAGCGACGGCCGGCCGAATCACATCGCACCGGAACTCGGCACGAACTCTTCTGATCGATGCCTTGAAACGCCGAACGAACGCTGAACCGGGGCCGCTCTGAATCGTTTATCCAGTAGATACATGCGTCGCCCCGCTCTGCAAAGCAGCCCTGAGCGGCGTGCTGACTGATAGATTGCGGTACGTTGCACAATGATCGCGCATCGGGCTGCGGCATGTGGCCCAAAGGTTGGATGCATCCCTGCGCGCGTGCGAAGGTGCCGAACGACGAAATCGCCAGAACGCCCGAAAGCCAGAACGCCAGAACGAAGCCGATGCAGCTCTGCAACCGGACGAACGGGAACCATGCCCCAGGATCATGCCCGATTGGTACGTGAACTCATGCCGGCGCTGCTCGAAGCCGGCGCCTGCCTGTTGCGCTGCCGGGCAGAAGGCGTCGCATCCGAGGAAAAAGGCGACGGCTCCCCGGTGAGCCGCGCCGACCGCGAGGCCGAGGCGATCGTGCTCGCGGGCCTCGCCCGCGCCGAGCCCACCATTCCCGTGATCGCCGAGGAAGCCGTCTCCGCCGGCTGCATCCCCAGGTTCGAGCGGGCCGCGTTTCTCGTCGATGCCCTTGATGGTACGAAGGAATACCTGATGGGCAGCGACGACTTCACGGTCAATATCGCCCTCGTGGAGGATGGCGATCCGACCTTCGGCATGTTGCTCGCGCCCGCGTCAGGCCGATTGTTCGTCACGCTCGGCGCGCATGAGGCGGCCGGCGGCGAGGTGCGCCCCGATCGGTTGACGGCGAGCTTCCGCCCCACCCTGTCGCCGATAGCGACCACCGAGCCCGATGCGGATGGCCTGCGGGTGCTGTCGAGCCGCTCCCACCGCTCACCCGAGACGGAACGGTTCCTCGCCCGATTCGCGATAGCGCAGAACGTGAAGGTCGGCTCGTCTCTCAAATTCGGCCTGATCGCTGCCGGCGAAGCCGACCTCTACCCCCGCTTCGGACCCACCAGCGCCTGGGACATCGCGGCCGGTCACGCGGTCCTCGCCGCAGCCGGTGGCACGGTCACGACGCCCGACGGCACAACGCTGAAATACTTGCAGAAAGAAGGGTTGGATCGCCCGGAGCCCTTTCTCAATCCCTCATTCGTAGCATGGGGTCGCCCGAGCCTCGTTCGAGCGGCCGGCTGACCAGACCTCGCCTAGCCTGGAGGAGCCGCTCCGTACACCAACGGCCCGGCCACACTTTGGTAACACTTTGCGAACATGGTTGAGCAAAGGTTGCAGCGGCTCGCACCGCGTCGCGGCGAGGCTGTAGCCGGCTGATATCAATCGGTTCGCACATGCTGATCCATATTCGTCGCAAGATGCACGCTGGCCCCCTCCGAACGGCTGGACTGGGGCTGCTCGGCTCGCTCGCCGCAGTTGCGCTCACCTCGGTTGTCGCCCCGATGGCGACGGCGCAGGACCGGCCGTTCTGGGACCAGAACGAGCAGCCTGCCGCCCGCGCGCCGGCACGTCCCGCCCGCCGCGACGATGCTTATCGCCCCCCTGACGGCAACGCTGGCCCATCTGGCGGCTTCGGCCAGCAGGCCGGTCCCGATGGCCGCCCCTGGGAGAACGACAGCCGCTATGCGAGCCCCCCGCCCGCCACGGGCGGCTATGCGGGTGGGCCGGCCAACGATCCGCGCTACGCCCAGCCCCTGCCGCCGCCACGCGACTACGGTGGCGACCCCCGCTATGCGCCGCAACCGTCTGGTGATCCACGCTATTCTCCAGATCCGAGGCCAGATCCGAGGCCAGATCCGAGGTATGCGTCTCCGCCCCCGGGCGATCCGCGCTATGCCGGCCAGCAGCAGGGCGAGACCTGGCGCGACGGCGGCGGTCCGGTACGCGGCAACGACGCCTATCGTCCGCCGGCAACCGGCGGTTACGGCACCGACCGGCCGGTCGGCTACGAGGGCGGCTATCGAGGCGGCCCACAAGATGGGCCTCCGGGCCAGCCCTATCCGAACAACGATGGCGGCGCCGGCTACGGCCAACCGTATTCCCCCCCGCCGGGCGGCCCCGGCAGCGATCAGGCATACGGTGAGCAACGGGATTACGAAGAGCGCCGCGGCGGCACCTATTCCCAGAACGAGGTCGTCAATACCGGTCACCGCTTCTTCGGCTCTGTCAGCGAAGGCCTGGCCAAGGCGGTCGAGCGTGTCTTCCGCAGCCAGGGCCGCCCCAACGGTTACATCCTGGGAGAAGATGCGGGTGGAGCGTTCGTCGCAGGCCTGCGCTACGGCGAAGGGACGCTATACACGAAGGACGTCGGCAATCATCGCGTCTACTGGCAGGGGCCGTCGCTCGGCTACGACTTCGGCGGCGAAGGTTCCAAGACCATGGTGCTGGTCTACAACCTGCGCGATCCCTCGGATATGTACGCCCGCTTCGGCGGTGTGCAGGGTGCAGCCTACCTCATCGGCGGCGTCAGCGTTCAGTTCCAGACCTACGAGCATGTCACACTGGCTGTGATAAGATCCGGACTCGGATTGCGGTTGGGTGCCAACGTCGGCTATTTGAAGTATACGCGAAGGCCGACTTGGAATCCTTTCTGACCTCCATGCGGGTGCCCCGGTTGCCGGACGTGTCGCCGGAACGGGCATCGAAGCATGCCGCGAGGCAGGATACCCGGAAGGCAGAGACCGCGGCGGCCTGAGCGTAGCTTCGCTGAGACCGCTCGTTGCGTGAGCCTGGATTTCAGACCGCAGGACGGGGCCACTTGTTCACGCTTCAATCCTTGATGTTGGTGGCGCTGGGCATACTGTTTGCCTCATTGATCGTCGTTGCCATCCTGCCGTCGTATCGCTCGCGCATTCAGCGCCTGACGAGCGACGAAATCCGCCGTTCGATACCGCTGACCGAAGCCGAGATCCGCGCCGACAAGGACAAGCTGCGCGCGCAGTTCGCGATCCGGGTCCACAAGCTCGAAGCCGAAGGCGAACAGCAGAAGCTCGTCGCAGCCCGGCAGCGCATCGAGATGAACCGGCGCGATGCCCGCATCACCGAGTTGCAGGACGAGACGGAGCGGATCAAGTCCGCGCTCGAGGAGAACGTCAACGCCCGCCGCGTTCTGGAGCATACAGTCACCGACCGGCTCCCGCGCCTCGAGCAGCAGCTCGAAAGCGCGCGCGATCTGATCAAGGATCGCGACGACGAGTTGGGCGTGCTCAAGACCGAGACGAACCGCAGCGTCCGCGCCCTCGACGAGGCGATGCAGATGAACGCCCAGCAGCGCGCGGAGATGGAGCGCATCTCTGCCTCGCTCGCGACCCGCGTTCCCGCCTCGCGCGACACTTTCACCGATCCGAAGTTCGACGGCGAGATCGCGCTGCGGTCCGAAATCGAGGCGCTGCGTGCCAAGACCCGGGAGCAGGCCGGTTTGATCCACAAGCTCCAGAGTGGCGCCGAAAGCCGAGACGCGAGCCAGACCAGCGCCGATCCGGATGTCGATCAGCTGCGACGCGAGCTGGCCGCGGCTGAAGCGGCAGTCAAGGCCACCCGGGAATCCGCGGCCAGCGGCAGCTACGACCGGGCCGCTGCCGAGGCGCAGGCCAAGGCTCTCAATTCCCGCATCGACGAGCAGGCCGGCGAAATCGCGCGCCTCGCCGCCGCGCTGGCTGTCTACGAAAACTCGTCCGATGCCGGCGCGGGGCGTCCGGCGGGACAAAGCAGCCGTCTCGCCTCGAAGGCGAGGATCAGCGCACTGCAGGCCCAGCTCACACAGCAGACCGAGACGATCCAGCGGCTGCGATCCGAGCTTGCCGCGAGTAACGAGCGGCTCGCCAGACAGGCCGCCCACTACATGGAAGAAATGCGTCGCCTCGGCTCCGGAACCGTGCCGACCTCGATCGATCCGCGGCGTGGCCGCGATGCGCCGCGCCGCAGTCTCGCCGACCGCATAAGCCAGACCTCGCGTCCAGCACTCGGCTCTCATCCCGCAGAGGAGGCTTCCGACGCGGGGGTGTCCTCGTCGTCGCAGCGCGTCGCCGAATACGTCAAGGCGCTGCAGGAGGACCCTGCCCCTGCCTCAGCTTCGACATCTGCACCTGAAGCGGCCGCACAGGCAGCTACGGGCGAAGCTCTGGCCGCGATCGCACAAGCCGCTGCCGCCGATTCCCGGCTTGCTGACGTCGCCACTCCCGAAGCGCCCAAGCGCAAGCTTCGCCTGATGGAGCGCATCTCGAGCGCTGGCAAAGGCTGACGCCCGCCCGGAATAGCGCTGTTTCATTCGCCGACTGCAAGGTGTCGGGGCAGGTTGTCGTGACAAAGGTGTCGTGGATGGCCCGCCTGCGCGGACCGTGACGCCTGCAGGGGGAGATCGGTTGAGCGCGCCACGAAGGTTCGATGGGCCAGCGGCAAACTGGGGGTGGCTAATTGGGACAGCTCCTGTGACGTCCCCCGTGCCGAACCCTCAGCGCTGCCGTCATGGTCCGACTTGGTCGGACCATCCGCGTCACATACGGAATATGAAGGCTGCCACAGTCGTGACGTGGGCGGTCCGCCTTCGCGGACCGTGACGTCTGGCAGGGGAGATCGGTTGCGAACGCCACCGCGTGTTGAGCTGGTCGGATGTAGCTGATTCAAGTTTCAGAAGACGGGCGGTCTGGAGGGCGTCC
>CAZNMY010000191.1:0-8016 GCA_964574325.1 uncultured Devosia sp.
GGCCAACATCCGGCAGAACCTGTTCTTCGCCTTCATCTACAATGCCGCAGGCGTGCCGATCGCGGCCGGCGTGCTCTATCCCGTATTCGGCATCCTGTTGTCGCCGGTGATCGCGGCGGCGGCGATGGCCCTGTCGTCCGTCAGCGTGATCGGCAATGCGCTACGGCTGCGGGGCGTGAAGCTGTAAAGGCGTGCGGCGCGCGACAGCGCCGGATGATGCGGCCCCGGGGTTCGGGGCGATCGGCGGCCCCCCAAGACGTTGACGCGCGCCCGATGTGCGGGCAACGTCGTCGACATGCATCGCCAAAAAACACTGCGAGCCTTTCGGGAGGAAGTCATGACGTCCAGTCCTTCACGCCGCGCGGTCGTCGCCGGCATCGGCGGCCTCGTCGCCTGTCCATCGATCGGGCGCGCCGCCTATCCCGACAAGACCATCACGATCGTGCACGGTTTTCCCGGCGGCAACGGCGACTTCCTCGCCCGCATCATCGCCGACGGCCTGACCCGGATGATGGGTGCGACCGTGGTCGTCGAGGCGAAGGCCGGCGCTGGCGGAACCATCGCATCGGCCCACGTCTCGCGTGCCACGCCGGACGGTTACACGCTGATGATCATGGTCGGCGGCCATGCCGTGTCGGCCGCGCTCTACAAGCAACTCGCGTTCAAGCCGGTCGACGACTTCACGATGATCTCGATGCTGACCGAATTCCCGTTCGTGTTCACCACCTATCCCGACCACCCCGCCAAGGATGCCAAAGCGTTCATCGACTACGCGCGGCGCGCGGCGGAGCCGCCGCTGTTCGGCACGCCGGGCAACGGCACGGGGCAGCATATGTCGGCGGAGCTGTTCGCCTCGATGGGCAAATTCAAACTGAAGCACGTGCCCTACAGAGGCTCGGGCCAGGGCGTCGCCGACGTGCTCGGCAAGCGCATCGATTTTATTTCCGATACGCCGACGATCACGGTGCCGCTGATCAAGGACAAGCAGTTGCGCGCTCTCGCGGTCACCGGCGACAAGCGGTTCTTCGCGCTACCTGACGTTCCCACCGTCGTGGAAGCCGGCATCACCGGCTATTCGACGGGATCGTGGCTCGGGCTCGTCGGCCCCGCGGGTATGCCGGCCGAAGTGGTCGCGCGGCTCAACAAGATGGTGCACGATCTGCTGGCGGAGCCGGCGACGGCCGCCAAGCTGCGCACCGCCGGCAGCGAGGTGACCCCGACCACGCCGCAAGCGTTCAAGGCGAGATTAGAAAGCGACATCGCCAAGTGGGTCGGCGTCGTCCAGAGCGCCGGGATACAGAAGATCTGAGCAGCGAGAGCTTGAATTGGGTCGCCAGCTCGTAGGTTGGGTCGAGCACTGCGAGGCCCAACAACCCCACGACGTGCCATGATTTGTTGGGCCGCGGCCCGCTGAAAAAGCGGTCCTCGACGCAACCTACTTGGCTTGCCCTAGTGTTGCGTCACTGACGCTTGGTCCCCGGTTGCTGCAAGGTGGCCCACCAAGCGTCAGTGATAAAAGCAACACTAGAAACATTGGGTTGCTAGTGTTCCTCTTGTCTCAGACATTTTGCTCGGAACCTAGCCGCAATGGGAAGCAAATGTCTGAGACGGAACACTAGCGGCTTCGAATCACTGCGCCTTCGCGCTCTCCATGATCGCGGAGACGCCCATGCCGCCCGCGGTGCAGATCGAGATCAGGCCGCGGCCGCCGTTCACGTCTAGAAGTTTCGCCAGGTTCGCGACGATGCGCGCGCCGGTCGCCGCGAAGGGGTGGCCGACGGCGAGCGACGAGCCCTTGACGTTCATCTTCGTGCGATCGATCGAGCCGAGCGGCTCGCTCCAGCCGAGCTTGTCGCGGCAGTAGGCTGGGTCTTCCCAGGCCTTCAACGTACACAGCACCTGGGCGGCGAACGCTTCGTGGATCTCGTAGAAGTCGAAGTCCTGCAGCTTCAGGTTCGCCTTCTTGAGCATGTTGGCGACGGCGATGGTGGGAGCCATCAGCAGCCCGTCGCCCTCGACGAAGTTGTTCGCAGCGGTCTCGACGTGCGTGAGATAGGCCATCGGCTTCAGGCCACGGCTCGCCGCCCATTCTTCCGACGCGAGCAACACAGCGGCCGCACCGTCGGTGAGCGGCGTCGAGTTGCCGGCGGTCATCGTGCCAGCCGCGGTGCGATCGAACGCGGGCTTCAACTGACCAAGCTTCTCGACGGTCGTGTCGCCGCGCACGTTGTTGTCGCGGAATACGCCGGCGCACGGCACGAGCAGGTCGTCGTACCAGCCGTCCTTATAAGCGGCGGCCGCCTTGGTGTGGCTCTCGTAGGCAAGCTGGTCCTGCTCGGCGCGGCCGATCTTCCACTCCTTCGCCATCAGTTCGCAGTGCTGGCCCATCGAGAGCCCCGTGCGCGGCTCGGCGACGGAGGGCGGCATCGGTGTCAGCTCGCCGGGTGAGAAGCCCTTGAACACCTTGAGCTTGGCCATCGTCGTCTTCTGCATGCCGATGTCACGCAGCCGCGTCGCGAGCTTCTTGCCCACGACGATCGGCGGATCGGAGGTCGTGTCGGAACCCATCGCGATGCCGCATTCGATCTGGCCGGTCGCGATCTTGGCCATGATGCCGCCCGCCGCCTGCAGGGACGTTCCGCACGCCTGCATCATGGTGAGACCCGGCGAAGACGGCGCGAGCTTCGTGCCGATCACGGCCTCGCGCGCGATGTTCCAGTCGCGGCTGTGGGTGACGACCGCCCCGCCCGCGACCTCGTCGATGTGCACGCCCTTCAAGTCGTAGCGATCGACCAGCGCGTTGAGCGTGGCAGTGAGCATGTTGAGGTTGGTCAGGTCCATGTAGAGCGAATTCGACCGGCAGAACGGAATGCGCACGCCTCCGATCACGGCGACACGGCGGATGGTGGTGTTCATGATGCGAAATTCCCTTATCGCGTCGGCTCGTCTGATGGCTGACAACTCATTCTTCTTCGAGGCCGGCGATCATGGTCTCGATGACGGGTCTCAGTTCCACCAGCGACGTCGTCGCAACGCGCCAGATGATTTCATCGTCGGTCCGCTGGTATTCGTGCCGCAATCGATTCCCGATCCCGCGAATGTCATTCCAAGGGATTGTAGGATAGAGACTTGTCATATCTTCGGGCAGATGGCGTGTCGCCTCAGAAACGATCTCGACGCACCTTTCGATAGCCCGCCGCTCCGTGAAACTCGCCACATACTGGTCGAAATCCAGTTCAGCGACGATCGATTGCACTCCCTTGATCTGTTCAAGGATATCGTCGAGCCGCGGCAGAACCGAATGCTTCACCATGACGATTGCTCAATAGATCTGAATACTTGACTGCTCGATACGTTCTTTGAGACGCGGATGGAGGCTGCGCCGCGTCAGGACATCGACGTCTCGACCGAGCAGCGCTTCAAGATACTCTTCCAAGCGCGCCCACTGCACGAACGTGAAAGAACCATCGGACCGATAATCGATGAACACGTCGACGTCGCTATCGGGTCCCATCGCATCTCGGGCAGCAGAGCCGAACACGTAGAGCGAGGTTGCCCCAAATGCCTTGATCTCATCGGCATGCCGCCGAAGCGTCTCGAGTGTTTCCGTCCTGCCTGACATGGCTCTCACCTCTATCTCACAGTGTCAGCCCCGCAGGGCCTGAAACCGCCTTTACTCCGCCGCCGCGCGTTGGACGCCGACGGGCTTGGCGGCGTTCTCGGTTGCCCGGAAGTGGAGCGGGCCGCCGCGGAACGGCGCGAAGCCGGTGCCGAAGATCACGCCGGCATCGACGAGGTCGGCGTTCTCGACCACGCCTTCGTCGCGGCAGCGCTCGCACTCCACGAGTAGCGGCTCGATCAGCTCGCGGCCCAGTTTCTTCAATTCGATCGGATCGTAAGCCTTCTCTGTCTTCTGGGCGCGGCCGTCGACCCACTTGTAGAAGCCTTCGCCGCTCTTCTTGCCGAGCTTGCCGGCCTTGACCATCTCCTCGAGCTTGCTCGCATCGGGCGCCTGCTTCAGGATCTTGCCGACGTGCAGGCAGACGTCGAGGCCGACGGCGTCGGCCAGCTCGATCGGCCCCATCGGCATGCCGAAGGTGCGCGCGGCCTCGTCGATCTTCTCCATCGCCTCGCCCTTTTCCAGCCGCGACAGCGCACCCATCAGATAGGGAGCGAGCACGCGATTGACGAGGAAGCCCGGCACGCTCTTGACGACCAGCGGGAACTTGTCGATCGCGGTGACGAAGATCGCGCCCTTGCGCACGTCCTCCTCGCGGCTGCCCGAGCCGCGCACGATCTCGACGAGCGGCATCTGCGCGACGGGATTGAAGAAGTGAATGCCGATCAGGCGCCCGGGATCTTTCAGGCCCTGGGCGATGTCCTCGATCATGATCGACGACGTATTCGACGCCATGACGGCACCCGGCTTCATCTTCGTCTCGAGATCGGCGAACAGCTTCTGCTTGATCTCGAGCTTTTCGACGATCGCCTCGATGACGACGTCGGCGCGGCCGACGAGATCGCCCGCGGGATCGGCGATCAGGCGCGCCTTCGCGGCATCGCGCTCGGCCTTGGTGCGGAACTTGCGCCCGAGCAGCTTGCCCTGCGCGTCGATGCCCTTCTTGATCTGCTCAGCGGAGATGTCCTGCAGCGAAACTTCCATGCCGGACGCCACGCACCAGCCGGCGATGTCGGCGCCCATGGTCCCGGCGCCGATCACGTGCGCGCGCAACGGCTTCCACTCGATGTTCTTCGGTGCCTGAGCTTTCAGCAACTCGGACAGGCGGAACACGCGGCGAAGGTTGCGCGAGGTCTCCGATACCATCAGCGGCGCGAAGGCGCGCGTCTCGGCCTCCTTGAGGCCCGCGAGATTGCCGCCGTGTTTCTCGAACAGATCGATCAGGCGGAACGGCGCGGGATAGTGATCCTCGCGCACCTTGCGGCTCGTCTCGGTGCGCATCTTGCCGGCGAGCCAGCCGCGCACCGGCCACTTGCCCGCAGCGGACTTGAGGAACGGCGCGGGCGTGCTCTTGCGCTTCTGCTGCACGGCTTTGCGCGCGGCCCAGCGCAACTCCTGCGGACTGCCGACGAGCTGATCGATGTAGCCGAGCCCGCGGGCTGCGGAGGCGCGGATCATCGAGCCGGTCAGCATGTTCTGCATGGCCGCGAGCGGGCCCGCCTGCCTGATCGAACGGGCCGTACCGTTGAAACCGGGGAAGATACCGAGCTTGACCTCGGGGAATCCGACACGGGTCGAGCTGTCGCGCGTGGCGATACGATAGTGACAGGCGAGGATCAGCTCGAAGCCGCCGCCGACGCAGACGCCGTGGATCGCCGCGACCACCGGGACGGGCATGCGCTCCAATCGCTCGAGCATCGCGTTGACGGGCTTCAGCCCTTCGATGACCTTTGCCTCGGTGTCGAGCTGATCGAACTCGCGGATGTCGGCGCCGACGATGAAGCTCTTTTCCTTGCCCGACATCAGGACGAGACCCGTCGTGCTTCCGGCTCGGGCGCCGGCCTCGACGGCCTCGACGATCGCACCCAGCTCCTCCAGCGGCCGGCGGCCCAGCGCATTGGCGCTCTCGCCCTCACGGTCGAAGATCGCCCAGGCGATGCCCTCCATGTCGACGGAGTAGCGCCAGTCCTTCAGCGTGGTCAGATCGGTGCTCATCGGCTCATTCCTTCCAGACTGTGTAACCGCCGCGATTTAAGGCCTTATCGCATGGTAGAGAAGCTGTGGTCCTGCAACGCGTAAACGATCGCGCTGAGGAGCAGGCATTCGCGCTCTCGCGCGGCCATTTCGTCCAGCGCTCGAAGACTGTAGCTGATATCGATCAACTTTCGCTTCTTGTTGATCCTGAGCACCTCGGCCCCATCGATGGTAGCGCCTTGCGCGTCCGGTCCGCCTTCGATGCGAACGGCAAGGATCCAAGGCCGGATGAAACAACCGATGAGGCCGCTCAGCACGGGTACACCGGGCACCATCCGGTCGAAGAACTCCAGCCATTCCGACCCGATGGCGAACCTGAAGCGCGGCTCGCCGCCGACGAAGATGAACCTACCGATACCCAGGGGCGTCAGCCCGAACTCGCCGATCCTGTTTCCCGCCGCATCCTCGAACCATTGGTTGAAAGCATGCTCCGCCCGGATCGTATAGATGGGGGAACCCATACTTTCGTCGGCATAGATGGGCAGCCTTCCGTCCCGGATCTGCGATCCGGGAATGAAGCCGATCATCCGCCCATCACCATCGGTCACGTGAAGGTTCGCGCGCCAACTCAGCATCTTGAACGTGATGTCGACGGGAAATTGCATCCGTTCGCCTTCGCATCGCTCCGATGTGACCGCCTGCTCGCTCCTGCTCGGCCCTCCGCTATTCCGCCGCGAGCCCTTGGCCCGGCCTCGAGTTGTGGCCGAGGCTGGTGTAGTTCGGCTTGACCTCGGCGGGATCGAAGTGATCGACGGCGATGACGCGGGCGGTGAGGTCCTCGACCTCGCGCAGGCTCGCCGCCTCTTCCGCGGTCAGCACGCCCTTGGCGGCCGCCTCCCCGATCCAGTCGATGCCGTGATAGCGGCGCACGGCGCCATCGCGGATCGCACGCTCGAGCTTACGTTCGGCCGGCTCGGCTGCGACGACCTTCGCCAGCGTGACTTCGAGAATTCCCGTCGGGTCGTTCACGTCGCGGGAAATGTAGATGTATCGCGTGAGGCGGTCGCGGACTTCGCCGGGCTCCGTCGCCAGCCTGACGACTGCATGGCCGAGATCGTCGGGAGCCGGTCGCCAGGCGCGGCCGAACGGGAACACGACCCAGCGCATCAGCCAGCGCACGGGCGCCACGGGGAAATTGTCGATCGTTCCTTCGAGCGCTTCCTCGAACCGGTAGAAGCCGTTCTGGGCGACGAGCGCGACGATCTTCAGGTCGGCCTCGGGGCGGCCGTCGTCCTCGAAGCGCTTCAAGGCGCAGGCGATGAAATACAGCTCCGACAGCGCGTCGGCGAGACGGCCGGTGATCTTCTGCTTCACCTTGAGGCCGCCGCCCAGCGTCGCCACCGTGAGATCGGCGACGAGCGCGAAATTGCGCGATGCCCGCCACATCCGCCGGTACCATTCGGCATTCCCGCCGGTGGACGCGGGGACACTCCCGAACAAGCCACCGGTCATGTTGTGGAACAGGGCGCCGAACACGTTCGACATCGCGAACGAGACGTGGGCCAGGAACGCACTCTCGAAATCGTCGAGGCCCTTTGCCCGGTCGGCATTCTGCGCTGCGGTGATCTCGGCATAGAGATAGGGATGGGACCGCAGCGCGCCCTGCGCGAACGTGATGAGCGAGCGCGTCAGGATGTTCGCGCCTTCGACCGTGATGCCCACGGGCATCATCTGGTAGGCGGACTGCAGATAGTTCGACGGGCCATCACAGATCGCGCGGCCTCCGTGCAGGTCCATCGCATCGTTGACGCAGCGGCGCATCCGTTCCGTCGACTGGTATTTCATCACGGCCGAGATGACCGCGGGCTTCTCGCCCCGGGAGACCATCGCGGCCGTGACGCCGCGTGCGGCTTCGTTGACGTAGGCCGTCTCGATCATACGGGCGAGCGGCTCTTCGAGGCCCTCCATGCGCGCCACCGGCAAGCCGAACTGGCGGCGGATACGGCCATAGGCGGTCGTGAACCGCAGCATCGCCTTGGCGCCGGCGGCGGACGACGACGGCAGCGAGATCGAGCGCCCGGCAGAGAGGCACTCCATCAGCATGCGCCAGCCGTTGCCGGCCATCTTGTCGCCGCCGATCACCCAATCCATGGGGATGAAGACGTCCTTGCCCCAGTTCGGGCCGTTCGGGAATGCAGCGCCGCACGGCAGATGGCGGCGGCCGATGTTGACGCCGGGATGAGCGGCGGGAATGATCGCCAGGGTGATGCCGACGTCCTCGCCCTTGCCGATGAGGTTGTCCGGATCGAACAGCCGGAACGCCAGGCCGACGAGCGTCGCGACCGGCCCCAGGGTGATGTAGC
>CAZNMY010000192.1:0-7995 GCA_964574325.1 uncultured Devosia sp.
CATCGTGAACGGCACGTCCAGGATCCGCGCGAGCGTCTGGGCGAGCAGCGTCTTGCCGCACCCGGTCGGGCCGACGAGCAGGATGTTCGACTTGGCGAGTTCGACGTCGTTGTTCTTGGTCGCGTGGTTGAGCCGCTTGTAGTGATTGTGCACGGCGACGGCGAGCACGCGCTTGGCGTGGTCCTGCCCGATCACATAGCTGTCGAGGACATTCTTGATTTCCAGCGGGGTCGGAACGCCGTCGCGGGACTTTACGAGGGTGTTCTTGTTCTCCTCGCGGATGATGTCCATGCACAGTTCGACGCATTCATCGCAGATGAACACGGTCGGGCCTGCGATCAACTTGCGAACCTCATGTTGGCTCTTTCCGCAGAACGAGCAGTAGAGGGTGTTCTTTTCCTGTGGAGGCATCCGCTTATCCGACCCTTCTGTCTGGCTCGCTTCCCGCTTCCGGCATCCGCCGCGACGCGTATTCCAGTCGAACCCGATGTTGAAACGCTTCACATCTGCAAGCAGGCTTGGTGAAACGCTTCATCACTTCACACGCGAGAATCCGTCCATTCGATTTGAGCATGGTCCAGGCGGCAGGATCAAGGCCATAGGCCGAGAACTCCATTGGCAACCTGAACAAACTGCTGCGCTCGCGCAACGGAACTGTAACCCAATGGCAACATTGGTGTGACAGAATTATATTTGCGGTGGTAGCCCAGAGTGTGCCGCTCATACAACCATTAAATCGCGCACTCGCTCTGTCCTGAGCCTGCGTGGACCCGCTCGCCCATCCGGTCGGTCACGACCCTCGAGCCCCGCGGTGGTTTCCGGTCACTTTTATTTGACCGGATTGCACCGCAACGGCAGATTTCGGGCTTTGCGACCGTCCATCGCGGACGGTCGGCCGGCCTCACGTCGTCGGAGCAGCCGGCAGTACGGCCTCGATCTCCTCGCGTCGCGAAAGGACACGGTCGATGAGACCGAATCCCTTGCTTTCCTCGGCCGACATGAAGTGGTCGCGATCCAGCGTGTTCTCGACGGTTTCGTAGCTCTGCCCGGTGTGGTGGACGTAGACCTCGTTGAGGCGCTTCTTGATCTTGATGATGTCGAGCGCATGCCGCTCGATGTCGGAAGCCTTGCCCTGGAAGCCGCCGGAGGGCTGGTGGATCATGATCCGCGCATTCGGCAACGCGAATCGCATACCCGGTGAGCCGGCGCACAAGAGAAGCGAGCCCATCGAAGCGGCCTGGCCGATGCAGAGCGTGGCAACCGGGCATTTGATGAACTGCATGGTGTCGTAGATCGCCATGCCCGCCGTGACGACGCCGCCGGGCGAGTTGATGTACATGGAGATTTCCTTCTTGGGATTCTGCGATTCCAAGAAGAGAAGCTGCATGCAGATCGACGTCGCCATGGTGTCCTCGACGGGCCCCACGACGAAGATGATGCGGTCCATCAGCATGCGCGAGGCGAGATCGAATCCGCGCTCGATGCCGCCGACCTTGTCGATGACCTGCGGCCAGAAAGAGGCCTGGGTCGGGGCGGTCGGCGACGCCTGGGTCGAACCGGGGCCGCTGGCGATGGCTTGGGTGATGCTGTCGATTTTCATGGGATCGTTCTGTCCTGTCAGCTACGCGTCGTCGCGGCTTCCATGTCCTCACGCTTTTCGCGCACGTTGTCGATGATCCCGAAGGCCTTGGCCTGATCGGCTGTCATGAAGTGGTCGCGGTCCAGCGTCTTTTCGATGGTCTCGTAGGGCTGGCCGGTGTGCTTGACGTAGATCTCGTTGAGGCGCCGCTTCATCTTCACGATGTCCTCGGCGTGGCGCTGGATGTCGGACGCCTGACCCGAGAAGCCGCCCGACGGCTGGTGCACCATCACGCGCGCGTTGGGCAGTGCGAAGCGCATGCCCTTGGCGCCCGCGGTGAGCAGCAGCGAGCCCATCGAGGCGGCCTGGCCGACGCACAGCGTCACGATCGGGCAGCGCACGAACTGCATGGTGTCGTAGATCGCCATGCCCGCCGTCACCAACCCGCCGGGCGAGTTGATGTACATCGAGATTTCCTTCTTCGGATTCTCCGATTCCAGCAGCAGCAACTGCGCCACGACGATCGAGGCCATGCCGTCGTGCACCGGTCCCGTCAGGAACACGATGCGCTCGCGCAGCAGCCGCGAGAAGATGTCCATTCCCCGCTCGCCGCGTGCCGATGTCTCGATCACGTAGGGGACGAGGTCCATGTAGGTCTCGGTCGGATCCCGCATCCGTCTATTCTCCTCGAGGCCCGGGGCCTGGTTCAGTCGGCGGCCATCTCTATGCCGCCGCACCGTCTACGTCGCCGAATTTTCTACGTCGCCGAAATTTCTATGTCACCGGTGGTCAAGTGATGCGCCACCCGGCGAAACACAACACCTGATACGCCAATTGCAGCGGTCCGTCATGGCCGCCGCGCCAGCCATCCACCGCACAAAATGCCCCCGCGCTAGATCGCGCGTCGCGTGCCCGCGTGTGGTCGAAGGCGGGCATCGACGGAGGCAGACGGTGTAACGACGGCGCGTCATCGCGGCACTTCGATGGTCGAACGGCCGCGCGGGGCGCGGCCGTCCGGATGCGATCGTGTGGGGCGGGATCAGGCGCTCGCAGGTGCGCCGTCGGCCTCGTCTTCGGGATCGGGCTTCAGCAGCTCCTCGCTGGTGACCTTCTGCTCGGTCGGCTTGGCGAGCTCGACGATGAAGTCGACGACCTTGTCCTCGAAGATCGGCGCGCGGATTTCGGCGAGCGCCTGCGGGTTCTGCTGGTAGAACTCGAACACCTTCTGCTCCTGGCCCTGGAACTGGCGGGCCCGCTGGATCAGCGCGTCGCGCAACTCGTCCTGCGTGACCTCGATCTTGTTCTTGTCGCCGATCTCGCCGATGAGCAGGCCCAGGCGAACCCGGCGCTGCGCGATCTTCTGATACTCCTCGCGGGCCTGCTCCTCGGTCTTGTTCTCGTCGGCGAACGTCCGCTTGGCGCTCTCGAGCTGCTTCGTGACCTGCTCCCAAACCGAGTTGAACTCGGCTTCGACGAGGCTCGGCGGCAGCTCGAACGAGTGTGATTTGTCGAGTGCGTCGAGCAGCTTGCGCTTCAGTTTGTTGCGCGAGACCTGATCGTACTCGCGCTTGATCTGGGACGCCACCATCTCCCGCAGCTTGGCGAGATCCTCGGCGCCCAGGCCCTTGGCGAACTCGTCGTCGACGGCCGGCTTGACCGGCTTGGCGACTTCCGTGACCTTGATCTCGAAGCGGGCCGGCTTGCCCTTCATCGTCTCGACCGGATACTCGTCCGGGAAGGTCAGCTCGAGCGTCTTCTCGTCGCCGGTCTTGAGGTCCTTCAGGCCGTCCTCGAAGCCGGGGATGAGCTGGCTCTGGCCCAGCACGACGGCCATGCCTTCGCCCGATGCGTTGTCGACCTTCTCCCCATCGACATAGCCCACGAAGTCGATCGTGACGCGATCGGCGTCGGCAGCGACGCGGCCTTCCTCGGCTTCATAGCGGGTATTGCGTTCCGCGATCGTGTCGAGCGCAGAGGTGATCGCCGCATCGTCGACGTCGGCCGTGAGCTTGGTCAACTCGAGCTTGGAGAAATCCGTGGTGGTGATCGCCGGCAGCACTTCCAGCGACATGTCGTAGGCGAGATCGGCCTTGCCTTCGAGCACGCGCTCGATCGCGCCTTCTTCGGTCGGCAGATCGATCTTGGGCTGCATCGCGGGGCGCAGATTGCGCTCGGTCAGCGCGTTGCGGGTGCTTTCGTCGACCATCTGCTGCAGCGTCTCGGCCATCATCGAGCGGCCGAACAGCTTCTTCAGATGCGCCTCGGGAACGTGCCCTTTGCGGAACCCCTTGAGCTGCACGGTGCCTTTGATCTCGTCGAGCCGCGCCTTGAAGCGCTGGCCGATCTCGTCGGCTCCGATCACGACGCGAAGCTGACGCTTCAATCCTTCGGAGCTAGTTTCGGTGATCTGCATTTTGTTCCTGCTACCCTGCGTCCTGTAACTCGACCTGAAACCCGTCCAATCCATTCCGACCCGAGCGCCCCGGCCCGTGCATCGGGCCTCGTCGCGAGGAAGAACCCTTCATCACACCGGCACTCTGCGCACCGGCACTCTCCGCGGGTCCTGCCCGGCTGCTGCCTGGGTTCCCGCCTGAAATCATCTCCCACGCTTCTTCCGGCCGAAGTGGTGCGGACGGAGGGACTTGAACCCCCACGGCTTTTGGCCACCAGAACCTAAATCTGGCGTGTCTACCAATTCCACCACGCCCGCCTTCGCAAGTCTGAGCTGCAACACCGGACTTGCGCGCGGCGCCCCCGATCGAAAGGAGGGCCGCGAAATCCAGTCACGACCGGCTGTAGCCTCGGATCGAGGCGCTCGCAACCAAATGTCACCGGGAGATGGCGGACATATATCTGGCCCTGTCCCGCCAAATCAATGGCGTTGTGAGGTCGTGGTGTGCGTCAACGTGAACGAACCTGCGCCGGGGCGGTCCGGAAGGCCCGTTCAGTACTCCCGTCATCTCGTGCGAAGCGAGCCTTGGCGAGCGAGACACGGGACCCAGCGGAGAAGCGCTGTTCGGCGTTCATGTTGGTGATCCCCAGCGCACCGGATTGCGCAAACTCCCCGATGACCGTGCTGCCGGGCACTGCGCACTTCGGCCCCGGAGGGGCCAAGGACTGTAGCCACGGGCAAAGCGCAGCGTAGCCCGTGGACGAAGTCGTCATTCATCGGTGTCCGCCCCGGAGGGGCGGAGGAGTTTGTTTGCGAGCGCTTCGATATCGAAATTCTATCGCCCCTTCGGGGCTCTACTCACCGGACATTCTCTACGGGTTCCGCTGCGCTCCACCCGTAGCTGCATCCTGCGGCCCCTCCGGGGCCAGTGCACTGCGCCAACATGAACGCCGAACAGCGCCGCGGAAAAAGCGTGCGGAGCACACGATACTCTGTGTCTTCGGCACGCCTTTCGCTGATGGTGTCCCGGCTCGCCTTCGCGGCTGAAGCGCTGCTCACTTGGCCGGGATGACGTGCCGGTATCCCGCCGAATGAGAAGAACCGTGTGAAAAAGGTCGGCAATAATCCCGGGCGAGCGCCGTGGCGTGCATCGCCGAGCGCGTTTTCCGGGTCGTGACTATTGTTCGCGGCTGCAAAATATGTTTACACTATCGGAAAGGTCAGTATTCCTGTCCTTGTTGTGACTGCCCTATGACGTCCTCCTGCGTGGCTTGCCGGCCCGGTGCGCCTGGATCCTCGCGGTGGTTCGAGCGATTGCAGGGTGGTTGGATGTTTCGCCCCGCGGGGCTTGGTATCGTGATGCGAATGACGGGAAGGACAGACACGGTCTTCGACGGGCGCGGCGGTCATCGCCTTGCGTCCGGGAGTTCCGTCGTGTCCTCGGGGTGTGCACGAACGCGGGGCGACGTATCGCCGGACGTTCGGTCAGGTTCGAGTTCCGGCACGCTCGCCTGCGTCCGAAAACGTTACGCCGGACGAGCCTGACGCCCCTTTTCGCATTCGACTGCCCAACGAGTTGACCACCCCGCCTGCACTCGGCACCAGCGATGCCTTCGCGTTCCCCGCTCGGTAGCCGGGCACCAGAAGGCTCGATGTCGAACGCAGGGCTGCACGGTGGCTCTGGATCGAGGGTGACGACCAGACTACCCCGAAAGGACGATACAATGACGAGCGCCTTCCGCCGCGGTCTTCCCTATGCTTCGCTTCCCATCGAGGACGAGCAAGAGGGCATGTTCGATCCCCGCCTCGAGCGCGACTCGTGCGGCGTCGGCTTCATCGTCGACCTGAAGGGCGCGAAGTCTCACGCGATCGTCGAGGATGCGCTGTCGATCCTCGAGAACCTGGAACACCGGGGCGCGGTCGGCGCGGACCCGATCGCGGGTGACGGAGCGGGCATCCTGATCCAGATTCCGCACGCGTTCATGGTGCGCGAATGCGCCAAGGCGGGCTTCGAGCTGCCGGATGTCGGTCATTACGCCGTCGGCCACCTGTTCATGCCGCGAGAAGAGCGGCTGCGCGCGCACTGCGAGCGGGTCTGGTCGCGCATCATTCGCGAGGAAGGGCTGGTGCTGCTCGGCTGGCGATCGGTGCCCGTCGACAATTCCTGCCTGTCGGAGATGGTGAAGGCGACGGAGCCGGTGCATCGTCAGGTATTCATCGGCCGCCCGGCCTCGATCGAGGACGAGGCGGAATTCGAACGCCGGCTCTATCTCGCGCGCAAGGTGGTCTCCAACGCCGTCTACGACGCCTACAAGGGCCGCGACATCGGGCACTACACCGTCAGCCTGTCGGCGAGAACCCTCGTCTATAAGGGGATGTTCCTGTCGTATCAGGTCAAGAAATACTACGACGACCTGTCCGATCCCCTGCTGGCGTCGGCGCTCGCGCTCGTTCATCAGCGCTTCTCGACGAACACCTTCCCTTCCTGGAAGCTGTCGCATCCCTATCGCATGGTCGCCCACAACGGCGAGATCAACACGCTCCGCGGCAACGTCAACTGGATGGCGGCGCGGCAGGCGTCGGTGTCGTCGCCGCTCTACGATCGCAACATCGAGAAGCTCTGGCCGATCTCCTACGAAGGCCAGTCGGATACCGCGTGCTTCGACAACGCCCTCGAATTCCTGGTG
Source organism: uncultured Devosia sp. (assembly GCA_964574325.1). Lineage (GTDB taxonomy): Bacteria > Pseudomonadota > Alphaproteobacteria > Rhizobiales > Hyphomicrobiaceae > CAMDPA01. Next base: position 6,659 of record CAZNMY010000192.1, read on the forward strand.
ATGGGCGGCTACAGCCTCGCGCACGCCGCGATGATGCTGATCCCCGAGGCGTGGGCTGGCCACGAGACGATGGAGCGCCGCCGAAAGGCGTTCTACGAGTACCACGCCTGTTTGATGGAGCCGTGGGACGGCCCCGCCGCGATGGCCTTCACCGACGGCCTCCAGATCGGCGCGACGCTCGACCGCAACGGCTTGCGTCCCGCGCGCTACATCGAGACGGTCGACGGTCGCGTGATCATGGCGTCCGAGTCCGGCACGCTGACGATTCCCGAGCCGCAGATCAGACAGAAGTGGCGGTTGCAGCCCGGCAAGATGCTGCTGATCGATCTCGCCAAGGGCCGCATCGTCTCCGACGACGAGCTGAAGGCGGAGATCGCGTCCAAGCATCCCTACGAGACCTGGCTGAAGCGCACCCAGATCCAGGTCAGCGACCTGCCGCTCGCCAAAAAGCTGTCGGCGCGGCGCTCCAACGTGTCGCTGCTCGATCTGCAGCAGGCGTTCGGTTACACGCAGGAAAGCGTGAAGATGCTGATGTCGCCGATGGCGGCGACGGGCCAGGAAGCGGTCGGCTCGATGGGCACGGATACGCCGGTATCGGTGCTGTCGTCGAAGTCGAAGCTGCTGCACACCTACTTCAAGCAGAACTTCGCGCAGGTGACGAACCCACCGATCGATCCGATCCGCGAGGAGCTCGTGATGAGCCTCGTCTCGTTCATCGGCCCGCGCCCGAACCTGCTCGATCTCGAAGGAACCTCCAGGGTCAAGCGCCTCGAGGTCGGCCAGCCCATCCTCACCAACGAGGACCTCGAGCGCATCCGCCAGATCGGCGAGGTGAAGGACAACCATTTCACCTCGGTTACGCTCGATATCACCTATCCCGTCGATCTCGGCGCCAAGGGCATGTCCGACGCGCTCGACGTCGTCTGCGCGGAGGCCGAGGAAGCCGTCCGCTCCGGCGAGTACAACATCGTCATCCTGTCCGACCGCGCCGTCGGGCCCGATCGCGTGCCGATCCCGTCGCTCCTGGCGACGTCGGCGGTGCACCACCACTTGATCCGCCAGGGACTGCGCACGTCCGTCGGCCTCGTCGTCGAAACGGGCGAGGCGCACGAGGTGCACCAGTTCGCGACGCTGGCCGGCTACGGCGCGGAGGCTATCAACCCCTACCTCGCGTTCGAGACGTTGAACGACCTCGTCGCCAATCCCGTGCGGTATGGGATCGACGACAAGCTGACCGTGAAGGAAGCGCAGAAGCGCTACATCAAGTCGGTCGACAAGGGGCTGCTCAAGGTGATGTCCAAGATGGGCATCTCGACCTACCAGTCCTATTGCGGCGC
>CAZNMY010000193.1:0-7682 GCA_964574325.1 uncultured Devosia sp.
ACGTCGGCATGGTGTTCCAGTCCTATGCGCTGTGGCCGCACATGACGGTCGAGCGCAACGTCGCCTTCGGCCTGGAAGAACGCCGGATCCCGAAGCAGGAGATCGGCCCCCGTGTCGCGGCAGCGCTCGAGATGGTCGGCCTGACGGGGCTCGGCGGGCGTCGCCCGTCTGAACTCTCCGGCGGCCAGCAGCAGCGCGTCGCGCTTGCCCGCACGATCGTCGTCGAGCCCAAGGTGCTACTGCTCGACGAGCCGCTGTCGAACCTCGACGCCAAGCTGCGCGTGGAGGTCCGCCGCGAGTTGCGCGAATTGCAGAAGCGCCTCGGCATCACCACCATCTTCGTCACTCACGATCAGGAAGAGGCGAACACGATCTGCGACCGCATCGCCGTGATGAGCGCCGGCCAGGTGCAGCAGGTCGGAACGCCCATGCAACTCTACGAGCACCCCGCGAACCTCTTCGTCGCGGGTTTTCTCGGCACCGCCAATATCCTCGACGGCAAGCTCGTAGCCAGCGGCTCAGGTGTCGCCTACGAGATCCCCGGCGGCGCGCGCATCGAGCTGCCGGGCTCGGCCAAGATCCCCCTCGCCGGCCGGCTGGTCTTCCGTCCGCAGAGCGTGGCACTGTTGCCAGCCGGTACACCCTCCGCCGCCGGAGTGGCGCAGTTCCAGGCCACCGTTGCCCATCGCGAGTTCCTGGGGGCGACGTTGCGCTACGGACTGGCGCTGGGCAATCAGGAGGTATTGATTGACGTACCTTTTCGCTCGGGCGACGTGCTGCACGAAATCGGCGCGAAGGTATCGGCCGTGGTGCCGCAATCGGCTCTGCTGTGGTTGGACCGGTGATCGTTGCCGGTGAGAAGGAATGAATGGGATGGGCAAGTTCGACACTGAGGTCGTGGTCGCAGGCGGCGGTCCCGTCGGATTCATGGCGGCCCTTCTGCTGGCGCGCGCCGGCATCGCCGTGACGCTGCTCGAGCAGGATACGGCGATCTCGCGCGACTTGCGTGCATCGACGTTCCATCCGCCGACGCTCGACATGCTCGATACCGTCGGGCTCGGCGCGCAGGTGGTTGGGGAAGGCATCCCTTGCCCGCACTGGCAGATCCGCCTTCACCCCTCGGGCGAGCGCGCGGTGTTCGATCTCGGCATTCTGTCGAAGGACACGAAACACCCCTATCGCCTGCAGTGCGAGCAGTGGAAGCTTGCGGTCGCCATCGCCGATGCCGTCGCCGCCGAGCGTAGCGTCGACGTGAAGTTCTCGGCCAAGGCGAGCGGCTTCACCCAGGACGAGAATGGCGTCGTGGTCGACTACACCACGGGCGATGAGACCCGGCAGCTTCGCGCGAAATTCCTGATCGGCTCCGATGGCGCGCGCTCCACGATTCGCGATGCGCTGGGCCTGCCGTTCGAGGGCGAGACCTATCCCGAGACGACGCTGCTCGCGACCACATCGGTGCAGTTCAACGAGCATCTCGAAGGTCTCTCGAATGTCAGCTATTGCTGGAAGGCCGGCGGCAACTTCGCGCTGCTGCGCGTGCCCGGCCGCTGGCGCGTGTCGATCTACCCGCGCGAGGATATGCCGATCGACGACCAGCTGACCGAGGAAGCGATCGAAGCTTCGCTGCAGGAGATCGTGGCGCGCCCCACACGCTACGACATCATCGAGAAACGCCCCTATCGCGTGCATCAGCGCATCGTGCCGCGCTACGGTGAGGGGCGCGTCTGGCTCGCGGGCGATGCAGCCCATCTCAACAGCCCCACCGGCGGCATGGGGCTCAACGGCGGCATCCACGACGCCTTCGAATTGTCCGCCGCCCTCGTCGAGGTCATCGTCAAAGGCGCGGACATCGGACGCATCGCGCTCTACGACCGCCGCCGCCGCCCGATGGCGCGCGAGCAGATCCTCGCCCAGTCCGATCGCAACCGCGCCCGCATGCGCGAGCGTGACGACACCAAGCGCCGCGAGATCCTGGCCGGCCTCCAGGCCCTGGTCCGTGACCGCAACCAGCTCTACGCCTATATGCTGAAGACCTCGATGATCGAGGGGCTGCGGCAGGCGGCAGCCGTGAATTGAGCCGCGAGGCGGCGGGCTTCGTTCGGCGAAAACGCTTCAGCGCGGCTTGAAGATCGCGTTGAAATCGGCGGTCGCTTTCTTTTCTTCATTGCCGGTGAGATTGACGGGGACGAGCTTGTGGCCGGCCAGCCGTCTCCACACGTTGGGCGGGTTGGGCGTCACATCGGTGCGGACGGGAATTCGGCCGGCGTGCGTCAGCTTCTGCTGGCCCTCGCGGCTCATCAGGAAGTTCGCCGCGAGCAGCGCCGTCGAGGGGCGCGGCGCGCGTGCCGAAATGCCGACAGCGCCGTAGATGACGACCAGCGGATCGATGATCCAGTAATCGGTCGGGCCGCCGCGCATCGCGACGTTGTTGGTGAGGTTGATGTAGTTGGTCACGGCCACGGGGTATTCGCCCAGGCCGACCTGGCGTGCCAGGGCGAGGTGGCCGTCGACCAGCGTCGGCTTCAGGTTCGCGGCGATGGCCGAGAGGAACTTTCGCGCGCGAGCCTCGCCGTGGTGGCGCATCTGTCCGACCAGCCATTGCTCGTCGTGCACGTCGATGGCGACCTTGCCAGCCCAATCCCTCCTGTCGGCGAATTCCTCGTATGTCTTCGGCAGGGTCGCCGCGTCGACGAGCTTGGTATTGTAGGACGGTGCGCACACGTTGGAATAGACGCCGTACCAGCGATTGCCGGGGCCGAAAGCTTCCTTCGGATAGCCCTGCGCCTGTGCCGGATCGAAAGGCGCCAGGAACTCCTGCGGCAAGCGGCCGACCGCTGTCGTGACGACGATATCCCATGAGCGCTGCTGCGCACGGGCCTCGAGCGCGATGCGACCGATGATGGCCGTGTCCGAGGCCCGGACGTAGTCGACCCGAAGGCCTGTCGGGCCCTCGAAGTCCTTCCACAGCGGCAGCGCTTCGGGCTCGTTCACGGAGGAATAGACGGTGAGCGAGCCGCCTTCGGCCTTGGCCTTGGCGAGCAGGGCGGGATCGAGCCATGACGGCGGTGATTGCGCTGATACGGGAACGGTGGCCCCGAGAATGGCGGGTGCCGCGAACGCGGCTGCCGTGCCGATGAACCGGCGGCGATCCTGCATCGAAACCTCCCCTCCGTCGCGCGGTTTATCCATCCGCGTCGGGGACGAATCGTAGCCCGTTGCTCAATCCGGCACAATCCTGCGGGCCATAATTCCTCAACCGCCGACGAGCGGCTTCAGGCTTTCGGCCAGCAGGCGCGTCTGCTGTTCGGTATCCTTGATCGCGAGCTGCGTGACGAACCAATCCTGCACGAGGGTGCAGACCTTGTCGGGGAGTGTCGTCGACAACTTCTGGGGATCGGAGAACGTCGCCAGATCCTGCTGCGACCAGCCGCGCTGCTTCGTCAGGTCCTCTGTCAGGGCGTCGTAATCGGGCCGGCGTGTATTGGCGTGGATCTTACGGCCCGCGCGGGCATCGACGACGCTGGAGAACACCGCGATCATCTGCTTCTGCAGCGTCTCGGCGAAGGCCGGCGTTTTCGACAGCTCGATCATGAACGGGCTCGCCTCGCCGTGCGTGATGAACGCATAGCAGGTCGCGCCGTCGCGTGATCCGAGCTGCTTGAGGTTCGTCACGAATGCGGTGGCCATGCCTCGCAGATGCTCCGGCGACGACTGCAGCGCCGCTAGCGCGTTGCGGCGGCGCAGCGTGACGATGACGTTGACGAAATACTGCGTGATGACGCGCTCATCCTGCTTCTGGATCCGCATCTTTTCGACTTCGGCGACGATCTCCTGATACCAGTCGGCGAATTCGCGCTTCAAATAGCGCCAAACCGCGATGTTCTGCAGCGAGGCATCGATCTGCGCTTTGCTCTCGCCGGCCGCGATATAGGGGGCCGCGCGAAAATATTCCGCCGACTGGCTGCCGGTCACGGCGGAGGTCAATACGGTGCCGATGGCGGACGCGCCGGAGACCAGCGTGCGGTTCTGCCATGCGAACCAGCCGATGCCGCCGACGATCAGCAGGACCGCGAATGCGGCGGTGGCCATGCCGACCCAACCGCGCTTGCGGCGTGGCGGGGGCTGCTCGAACTGCTCCTCCTCGTCATCGTCGCGGGATGCTGAAAACGTGCCCTGATGGGCCATCTCGATGGGCGCATGGCTTCGCTCGGGCGCCGAGCCGGTGGACAGCGCCGCGGGATGTCCCCCGAAGTGGCCGTCTGCCGTACCGGCCTGATCCATATGCCGGTTGTCGGCACGCCTGGGGGCCGACCACGCCGCGGTGTCGGATGGCCCTGTCACAAGCGCGGCGGCCGTCGGCGCGGGCGCTGCTGGGGCCGCGATCACCGATGAAGGCACCCTCGCCGGAGCCACCGGAGCTACCTGTGCAACGGGTGGCGGCGGCGCGGCGGGTTTGGGCTGGAAGCTGTCCGGAAACGCCTGCTGGCCGGTCTTCCATTCGGTGAACGTGGCGCACCAGACGAGATCGGTCGGGCGGAGGTGGCCAAGCTCCAGGAACTTGCGCAACTCCACATCTGAAATGGGTCCATGCTGCGCGCCTTCACGCGCAATGTACCATTCGATCGCTGGTGGATTGCCCGACATCGCTCCCAATCGCCCCTCGGCCTCTCAACTTCGGCTCTACCGTCACACTGCCTGTCGCATTAGCTGTCGCTTAGAATGACCTGCGACGCGACCGAGGCCGTGCGTGCACCTACCCGAGCGCAAGCACGGTATAGCGGTGTATACCGAAGAGCCCAAATGCCCAGTTCCGCACCGGTTATAATGGCCGTGCATTTCATCACAAACAAGGCAGCCGGGGGGCGAGATCGACAAACATCTGTGACAATATGGTTGCATCATTCGGTCTCGGAGACACGACGGCCGTCGTAGATTCGTGGCGGATTGGTCGTTCCCGGCACTTGCCGGCTGCTGATTCCGGTTCCTGATGTCGGTACCTTGCCCTTGGGACCCGCTGCGATTATGGTCCGCGCCGCATACAGGGTCGCGCTGCGCGGTTCTCGTGCTTTGGGGCGTAGCCAAGCGGTAAGGCAACGGATTTTGATTCCGTCATGCGAAGGTTCGATCCCTTCCGCCCCAGCCAGTTGTTTCAGCTGGTTAGAAGTTGGAATGCGCAGATCGGCGTGGCCGTCGTGCATCGTTGCCGGCCACCTCCCGAGACTTTCCCCTGAAGTCGTCGCCAGGGCCGTTGGCAGTCCCGATGGTTTCGGGCAGCTTGACCCCCATGACGACACTCATCATTACGGAAAAAACGAGCCAGGCTCGTGACTTGAGAGCAGCGCTCGGGACGAGATTCGGGCAGATCCTGCCGGCGGAGGGGCATCTGCTGCGGCTGGCCGAGCCGCACGAGGTCAACCCCGACTGGAAGAGCTGGGCGTGCGTGCTGCTGAAGCCCGACGATCTCTACCCGACACGCGAGGCCAACCAGGGCAATAAGGTCGCCAAGCTCCGGGCGATAGCGTCCGCTTTGAAAGAGTGCGAGCAGGTCATCCTCGCCACCGACTGCGACCGCGAGGGGCAGTTGATCGGCCAGGAGATCCTCGAGCATCTGTCGTATCGCGGTACGGTGCACCGGGCGCTGTTCACCGCGCAGGACCCGAAGTCGCTGCGTCAGGCGTTCGACAAACTGAAGCCGAACGGCGAATTGCGCCCACTCTACGAGGCCGCCGTCGCACGCCAGCAGGCCGACCAGATCTTCAACCTGTCACTGACGCGCACCGCGACGCGGACGCTGGTCGCGCGCGGCACCAAGGGCGTGATCGGCATCGGCCGCGTCAAGACGCCGACGCTCGCCATCGTCTGCATGCGCGAGATCGAGATCCGCGATTTCGTGATCGACGACTACTTCGAGGTTCTGGCAACGGCGAAAGTCGAGGGCGGCACGTTCGCGATGCGGCATGCGCCCCCCGCGAAGGCGCGTATCCGCGATCAGGCCGTGGCCGAGACGATCGCGAAGGCGACCGCCAAGCACACGGGGCCGCTGTCGGTGAGCGTCGAGCACCGCCGGCAGGAGCCGCCGCGGCTCTACGACCTGCCGGGTCTGCAGAAGACCTGCGGCCAGCGCTGGGGCTGGACCGCCGACAAGACGCTCGAAATCGCGCAGGCGCTCTACGACGGCGAGGGCAAGAAGGTCATCACCTATCCCCGCGCCGAAGCCCGGCATCTCGCCGAAAATCAGATCGCGGACGTGAAGCCTATCGTCGGGGCGATGCTGCGGCTGCGCGGGTTCGCACATCTTGCGATCGATCCGCCGGTCATCCGGCGCGGCAAGTCCGGCCACTTCTGCGACAAGTCGCTGGAAGGCGTCTCGCATCACGCGATCGTGCCCAACGTCAACGTGATGGACGACCTCGAGGCACGTATCGCGCGGCTTTCAGACGACGAGAAGCGCCTGTTCGCGCTGATCTGCCGATCCTATCTCGCAGCGGTCATGCCGGATTACGAATACACGCAGACGAGCGTCAGCATGACCGTGCCGGTGACGGCCGAGTCATACGCCGAAGGCGTCGCGCCGGAAGCGTGCCCGAAGGCGGCGGAGTTCCGCACGGTCGGCCGCATTCCGGTCAAGCCCGGCTGGAAGGTCGTCTACGGCAACGGCGATCCGGAGGCGCAGGAAGCCGCCGCAGAAGCGAAGGGTGGCAAGGCGAAGAAGGTGGACGCCGACGCCAGCCAGACGCTGCCGCAACTGCGTCACGGCGAAAACGCATCGCTGTCGAAATCCAAGATCCAGGCGAAGAAGACCGCGCCGCCGCCCCGTTACAGCGAGGGCACGCTGGTCGATGCGATGCAGAACGCGTGGCGTTTCGTCGAGGACGGCGCCTTGCGCGAACGGTTGAAGGAAGCCAAGGGCATCGGCACGCCCGCGACGCGCGCGGAAATCATCAAGGGGCTGAAGCGGCAGTGCCTGCTCACCGCCGACGGCAAGAACGTCGTGCCGACGCCCGCGGGCCTGCAGATCTTCGAATTGCTGCGCGCGGCAGCGCCTGCCCTCGTCGATCCCGGCACGACCGCGGAATGGGAGATGCGGCTCGACGATGTCGTGGTGGGCAAGGCCGACTTCCGCGCTGTCATCGACGAGATCGCGGCCGAGGCCGATCGCCTGATCCGCGCGCTCAGTCAGCGCAACGGTTTCAAGGTCGATCTGAGCCAGCCGCCGGAGATCAGCGCGCCGAAGGTTGCGAAGCGGAAGGCCGCGCGGGCTGATGGCGAGAGTGCGCCGCCACGTTCACGCGCGGGGCAGAAGAAGCGCGGCGACTCCGGCCACGGCGAGGGGCACACTTCTGCGCGTGCACGTCCGGTGTCGCCTCCGATGCGCCGGCCGGATCGTGACGAGCAGCGGGGCGCGGAAAGCCGAGGCGAAGCTTCGCAATCGTCACGTCGTGCGCCACCGACCGAGCGCATGATCGCGTTCGCGCAACGACTCGCCAAGGACAAGAACGCGAAGCTGCCTCCCGGCTACGACCGGGATTTCGAGGTCTGCCGAACCTTCCTCGATCAGCACGCCGGACGCGGGTGAAGCAGCCGAGGCGTTGAAGCATGAGCCTTTCTGCTTCTCCTCCCCCCTTGCGGGCTTCGGCATTCACACATCTGATTCGCGTGCCCCAGATGCAACCATCAATGGC
>CAZNMY010000194.1:0-7083 GCA_964574325.1 uncultured Devosia sp.
TCAAGGAAGTGATGGGACTGCTGCAGGCGACCCTGGCCCCGGTCAATACGGCGACCAGCATCATCAAGGGTCTGCAGTGACGACGAACAGCTAAAGTTGCTTCAGGCCTCCGCTTTCGCTGAGCCGAACCACCGACACCGGCGTGTCTCGTCTATCAGAGAAAGAAGCCTCGTTTAGGCCCGCCATTGATGCACTTCACGAAGGCAACAAACGCGATCAAGAGCCCGGAAACCGACACGTCAGGCGAAAAGCAGATCGCGGAAGTAGCAAAGTCTTTTCTCATTCTACCGCCACAATCATCGCATGAACAACGATGCGGTCGGCGCTCATCTGTCGCTCGACCATGCGTCGCGGCATGAACGCGCTCGCACTCCAGGTGCAGGAAGCACTCGGACGTGATCCGTTCTTATGTGTCGGCTGACGTTATGTGGCGGAGGCGGCCGAAGGCCTTGCGCGGGCGGCCTCGCCCGGCTTTCCCCGCCACATAATATCAGATGCTCTCCAGTAGCCGCAGAACAGCGTCCTTCGGTTGGTAGCGGGCACTTCGGTTGGTCGAGACGCCTGCCTTCGCGAGCCCCCGCCGCATCATCTCGACGTCCGCGGCGGCGTAGCGGTGGGTTGTGGCGACCTGGGCGTGTCCGAGCCAGGCCTGGATCGTCAGGAGGTCGACGCCCGATCGGAGGAGCTTCATGGCGAGAGAATGCCGGAAGATGTGCGGTGATATCGACTTGCCTTCCAAGCTCGGTGCTATCGACTTGGCTCCGGCCGCAGCTCGCCGCACGACGTGCGTCGCTCCGAAGCGCGTAAGGCGCTCGCCGTGGGCACCGACGAAGATCGGCTGCGGCTCGTGATGAGCAAGCCCGCGTTCCTTCAGCAGCTCAGTCAGTGATCGCACCAGATCCCGAGGAATGGGAACGACACGATCTCGGCGCCCCTTGCCGTGAAGCAACACCTGCGGGCTCCCTCGCTGCAAACGAAGATCACACGCGTTGGCGCCGATTGCTTCGGAAACGCGGGCGCCGGTCCTCGCCAGGAAGAGCAGAAGAACCCGATCGCGCCGACCGCGGCGTGTCGTCTGATCAGGGATCGCGATGATGGCCTCGACCTCGGCGTTGGTGAGGTGGTGCGTCACCTCGATGTGAGCCCTCTTGGTGGGGATTGCCAAAACGCGTTGGGCGATGCCGAAGGCGGCGGGATCAGCGGCGGCGACGTGATGGAAGAAGGATCGAACTGCGGCTAGCCGGGCATTGCGCGTTGCGACGGAGTTGTTCCGCTTCTCCTCGAGCTCGTCGAGGAAGGCGAGAATGAGGTCCCGATCGAGCTCCTCAAGCGTCAGCGCGATCGGCTCCTTGCCCAATCGGCTGGCGGTAAACAGGATCAACATGCGCAAGGCATCGCGATAGCTGGCCATGGTCGCAGGCGTGGCGTTACGCTGCTTGGCCAGCCGCCGACGGAAGTACGACTCCAGGAGCGGTGCGAGACAAAGATCCTCTCTCATGCTGCACCTCCGTCGATGGAGGCGCGTTCGGCCGCGACGGCGAGGAGTTCTGATGAACTGGTCAGGTAGTACGCCGTGTCGCTGTAGCTGGCGTGGCCGATATAGGTGGCGAGGAGCGGCAGCAGCGCTTGGACATCCGCGCGCTGCTGGTGCCAGAGCCTGAGCCTGGTCACCGCGAACCGATGCCTCAGATCATGCGGTCGCAGAGGCTTGCCATCGTCGAGACCGGCGTACTTGCGGGCCTTGACGAAGTTGCATTGCAAGCCGGCAGCCGAGAGACGACAGCCTCGCGAGCTGAGAAAGAAGCCCGCGTCCACGGGCGCGGGAAACGCCGCGTCGCGCCTGCGGGCGTATCGGCGCAGAGCGGCCAGTGTCGTTGGGTGAACAGGAACCAGGCGGTCCTTACGAAACTTGGTCTTGCGGATGAGAATGACCCCACGGGTCAGATCGACATCGCCGCGCTCCAGCCTGATTGCTTCACCCGATCGCAACCCCGTGCTCGCGAGTAGTCCGATCAACGTCGCCATCGTGGAGCCAACGAGAGGCAGCCTCGGCGAAAGGAGCCTGCATGCGCCAATGAGCGTCGCAAGCTCGGCATCGCTCACGATGCGCGGCGGCGGAATCGCCCTCGACCTATGGAACGCTTTGCGCTCCAAGACCTCGGTTCGGGCGTCGTAGAGGGCGAGGTACTCGTAGAACCGGCGGAGAAACCCGTGACGAACGGCACGACTGTTGGCGGCGCCGCGGAACGACAGGACGAAGTCGATCGCCATCGTCCGGGTGGCAGGCCCATCGAGCTGGGATCGCACGACGTGATGTACGAATGCCCGCAGCGTCCCTGCTTGCTTGTCGAAGGCATAGCCAAGGGACCGGCGCAGCTCGATGTAGCGTTCGATCGTCTCGCTGAGAAATGTGGCGAAGGCGGTCATGCGGCGCCTCCCGGAAAAGGGAGCGCGACGTCGGCGAGCTGCGAGGTCGCGACCTTCACGTAGAGCGCCGTCGTGTTGATGCTGCGATGCCCGAGAAGATCGGCAACCTCGTTGATCGGCCTTCGTTGCTCGACAAGCTCAGTTGCCAGACTGTGGCGCAGAAGATGGGCACCAGCGACGCGACCAAGCTCGATCCCGCTACACCGCAAACGCTTCCGCACGATCCGCGACACGGGTGCCGCGGACTTGATCGGCCCTACGGGTGCGGTGAACGTCAGGAACAGATACGCATTATCGACCTTCGGTCTCGCCCTCAGGATGTAGTCGGCAAGCGCAGCGCCGGTCTCCTCGAGTAGCGGGACCACTCGGTCGCGCTTGCCCTTCGTGTGCCGGATAAAGACTTCGCCGGCTCGCCAGTCGAGATCCTGGAGCCGAAGAGCGCGCAGCTCGCCGTTGCGCATGCCTGTCGTCGCGAGCAGCAGAAGAATGGCCCGATCGCGAACGTCGATCGGCGTTGCCCTGCCGATCGTATCGATGGCACGGCGAACCTCTGTCCAGGATAGACGCGGCGGCAAATGGGCCAACCGCCAGTGGGGAGTTCTTGGAACGACGGGCGAAAGATCTCGATGGTGATGACCGGCCCAATGCAGAAAGCGGAGAAAGCCTCGGATATGAGACGTTGCTGCCGTGCGCGTGCTCGAAGCCGCGGACAGTGATAGCTGGTGCTCTACGGCGGCAATGACGTGCTGCGCCTTCATCGTTCCGAGGTCTTGGCCGGGATGTCGAATGCGGAACCATTGCAGAAAGCGCCGCGCACCCAGGAGAGCGCCATCGCGTGACTTCGGCTCGAGACCACGCACCTTGCTCATATAGTTGGAGAACGAACTCAATAGCGCAGCATCTGGATCGTCGACGACGCTGGCCACCTCCGTCACGAAGCGGTTGGGCGCCACTCGCCGAGCGTGATTAAGCGCAGTCTCTGCGGCGATCCGCGGAGAGCCGGCGCCGAGCGTGCGCAGGTACCGATCGACGATGGTCGCGCTGATCGGTTCGGAGCCGCAGCGCTCGGCAACAAAATGGCCGAACCGGGCAATCCGGCTCAGATAGAGCTTGGCGGACGCTGGCTTGTATCCTTGCGAGTGCAGGTCCCCCGCAATGCGATCCATCTCGACGCCGAGCGCCCCACTGCGGAGGCGCTTGAGCACACCGCGATACGAAAAATAGAACTCGAGCATGTGCCCCCTCTTGCGTTGCGCCGCAGGGGATCCTGCGGCTGCGCCAGAGGCACGGGATATTATGTGGCGGGGAAAGCCGGGCGAGGCCGCCCGCGCAAGGCCTTCGGCCGCCTCCGCCACATAACGTCAGCCGACACATAAGAACGGATCACGGCCGAGTGCTTCCTGCACCTGCAGTGCGAGCCCGTTCATGCCGCGACGCATGTCCGTGCGCCCGACCGCGAGCCAGACACGCACGTCCGACGGAACCGGGATCATCGCTTCCTCAGCACGTCGAGCACGCGCTTCAGCGCAGGACCGTCGAAGCCCGAACCGACCCGCACACGGCAGTCGCCGCCAACCTCGATCTCGATGGCGTCGGAAGCGGCCGGCGCCGGTCGCGTACCACACCTGCGATCCGGCTCTGGGGTGATCGTTACAGGAACGAGCCCGCTCGACGATGATGATGTTGATGGTATCGTCGAACCCGACTTCTCCGCGAGACGACGCCAGCGGAAGACCTGGTTGGCATTGACGTCGTACTGGCTTGCCACGACCGAAACCGATGACCCAGGCAGATAGGTCGTCGCGACGATCTCGCGCTTCAGCGCCTTCGGCCAGCGCTTGTTTCGACGACGCTTCTCGCCGTTTGTGTCCACATCCGACATTGTGGGCACTTCCTGACACCACGTTGATCCATCACGAGCCTGGAAGAATCGATCATCGGATGCGCCGTCACAAGGCGGTGCTCACCGGAGGAAGACACTTGTCCGTGCCAGTCATAAGTCTCAGAGCGGGTGTTCATGGTGAGGGCTCGAGCGGCTTTACGTAGGCCGTTTGGAGCCACGACTGCCCGCATGACTAAAAAGTCCGCAGCGGCGGCGACCGAAGGTAAGCGATCGCATTTCCCCGCTGACGAAATGATCAGTCCTGTTGCCAATTGGGGCTTCCGTGGTCGGGGACCTTGGTTCGACGGAAAGCCGATCGTCGTCGGTGGGCATTGGCGCTTGCACTCACGACGGACGCGCCCGCCGTGTCAAACTAACCCAGGGTTTCTGGCCATCCTTCGCGGGCCCGGGCGCCGTAACGTGATCCCCCTGATGCTCAAATAGCGTTTATGCACGAACGCTTTGTGGTCTGGATCGCGCTTGCCCGAAACCACCGCCTCGGAGGCTTACGGATACGCGCGGGGTGACGCCTCCTGACCGAGTGTCTCGAAAGCAACCGTGCTGATCCTTCCGACGGGCTGCCGCATCATTGATCGATGTTCCCGGCGCCTGTTGCCGAAAGTCTCGTGACAGGCGATGCTCGGTGCATTGCGTAACAGGAGACGGATATGCTTCTCCGCGATCTTGCTCTCGACAAAGCTCAGGCATTGCCGAAGCCTGGCGATGCGACACCGTTGACGACCATGGTGCCGGCGGCCGTCATTCAGCGACGGACACGCTTTCTCTCTGCCGAGGGGCAGATTGCAACGCCCCTCGAGCAAGAAGCACAGATCGGCAAGAATGATCTTCTCGACGTCAACTTCGTCGAGCGATGCCGACTAGCGCAGACCTGTGTGGGGACGCATACGGGTCACATCTCCCGGTCGAAGCGGCTGGGCCACGGGCTTTCTGATCGCCCCTGGGCTGCTGTTGACCAACCATCACGTGTTCACCGGCCCTGAGACTGTGGGCGCTTCGACCGTCGAGTTCGGGTACTGGTACGATGTCGCCGGCCAGCCTCCAGATGTCACGGACGAGTTCCAGTTCGACCCCGGTCAGTTCTTCGCCCTCTCCACCTGGTTCTCCCGCGAGGCGATGCACATCGGGTCGCCGTCGGGGTGCTGCAGGATCGTGACGAACTCGTCCGTCTTGATCTTGCCGGTCTCGGGGATGAGGCGGAGGTGGCCGCGGGCCTCGATCGCCTGCGAACGCGCGCCGCGCGGCTTGACTGCGACCACCGCCATGTCAAGGCGGATACCGCGTACGGCTCGTCAGGGGCACCGGTCTTCAACGATCAATTCCAGATCGTCGCGCTGCACGCGTCCGGGCACATCAAGCGCGATCAACAGGGGCGATATCTCAGGCGGAACGGTGTGTGGGTCACAACCCTCGACGGCCTGCGCGAGACCGACGTCGTCTGGGAAGCCAACGTCGGCTACCGCGCGAGCCGTATCAGCTCAGCCATTCTGGAACTCGCGAAACAACGCCACCCCGACCGCGTACCCGCATTCGAGGCGGCCATGGCCGGCGGCGACGTCCTTTCCGAAGCTGTCGTCCGCGCCAAAGCCGAGACGCCGGCTGCGTCCAAGCCAACTCCTGTCGACGAGCGAGAAGCCAGCATGACCGACATCAGGCGCCCCACCCAGCCTCACGCGAGTCCTGCCGGGCCGTCGACCGGGCTCGTCGTTCCGCTACAGCTTCGCGTCACGCTCGAGCACGGCGCCTCAATTGCGCACGTCGTTGCGCCGGCCGCGCGCGATCCTGCCGGCGGCCTGCAAGACGAAGCCATCAAGCTGCAAGTGCCAATCATCTACGATGATCTCGAAAGCCGCGACGGCTTCGATCGGCAATACCTCCGCCTGAAAGGCAACAAGTCCGTGCCGATGCCGAACATCACCAAGGCCGGCGAAAAGATCCTGGCCCCTCTTCTGGACGGCTTGGGCAGCGAGCTCAAGTATCACCACTTCTCGGTCTGGATGCACAAGGCGCGTCGGCTGGCACTGTACACGGCCGCCAACGTCGACTGGCGCAATCGCAAGAAGGAGGTCGACGGCAAGTCGACGGCGCGGAAGGCGTTGGCTGGATTTCCCGAGGGTGAGCGTATCGCCGAGCAGTGGGTGGAGGACGTACGGATCGACAGCGCCCACCAATTGCCCGACATCTTCTACACCGACGACCGGGGCGCCTTCGACAAGGGGCACCTCGCGCGGCGAGACGACGTGTGCTGGGGTGACACTTACGAGGACATCCAGATGGCAAACGGTGACATGTTCCATGTCACCAACTGTTCGCCGCAGATCAAGCCGTTCAACCAGGGAGCGCACGGCGAGGAGAACTGGGGCGATCTCGAAGATCACGTCGCGCGTGCAACAAAGAAGGACGCGGAGACGGCCTGCATCTTCGCCGGTCCGATCTTCGGGCAGGACGACCGCTGGTTCAACGGCAAGGAGACCGGTGGCAAGGTCCGCGTCCAGATTCCGAGCCGCTACTGGAAGATCGTCGTCGTCAAATCAGCGAGCGGCCCACAGGCCTACGGCTTCATCCTCGAGCAGGATGTTCGCGCCATCACCGAGAAGGAATTCTACGTCACGGAGGAGTGGTTTGGCGCCTTCAAGCCGATCAAGGAGATCGCCGACGCCATGCGCGGCTGGCTCAACCTCGACGAACTCATCGCCTGCGATGCCTATGAGAGCGTGGTCTAACGGCGGTGCACCCTGAAGTTACAGGCTCCCCCC
>CAZNMY010000194.1:7093-7501 GCA_964574325.1 uncultured Devosia sp.
CCTAGCCCCTGGTTGGCCTCTTTCTGGGGGGGCTAAGGCGGGGGCACCGGGAGGTTCCCGGGCCCCCCCCCCCCCCCCGCCCCGGGCCGGATGGCGCGCCAGCCTTCGCCACCACACTCGCCCGGTCGATCATGTCCAGCTGCAGCCCGAGCGCCCCGGGATAGGCCGTGGTGAGTTCGACCAGCGGCGCCGTCGCCTCGACGGTCTTCCCCGTGAATGCCGACCAAAGCGACGCCTTCAGCGCCTCGTCATCGTCGCTCCACGGCACGGCGCAGCAGATGAAAGCGAAGCGGTTCACGAACCGGAATCCGGGCGTGACGTAGAGCCGGCTATCGCAATCGACGATGGTCCACCGTAAGCGGTGTTCCGACCCCACGTTTCGGGCGGGCTCGGGTGGTGGCTCAATGC
>CAZNMY010000195.1:0-7430 GCA_964574325.1 uncultured Devosia sp.
TGCGGCAACACGGCCACATCTCACCCTCCACGCCGAAGCGCGGCATGGGCCCCGGTGTGCGCGCCGCCGCCGGCCTGATCTCAGCCGGCTCCCGACGCGTCATCGTCCGCGCCCGCTACACGCGCATCGCGAGCGGCGATCTCGGCGCCGCCCGAGCGCATCTGAAGTACATCCTTCGTGACGGCACCACGCGCGAAGGCGAACCGGGCAAGCTCTACAATGCCACCCACGACGACGTCGATCCAGCCGATCTGCTCGGCCGCTCGGGCAACGATCCGCACCAGTTCCGCTTCATCGTCTCGGCCGAGGACAGTGCCCGCCTCTCCGACCTCAAGCCGTTCATCCGCGATCTCGTCGGCCAGATGGAGCGCGACCTCGACACCAGGCTCGACTGGGCCGCGGTCGATCATTTCAACACCGGTCATCCCCATACGCACATCGTCATCCGCGGCCGCGACATCGCCGGGCGCGAGCTGGTGATGGCGCGCGACTATATCTCCCACGGTGTGCGCGCCCGCGCGCAAGGGCTCGTCACCTTCGAGCTCGGTCCCGAGAGCCACCTTGAGCGGCTGCAGAAGCAGCACAACGAGGTTGCCCAGGAACGCCTGACCGGTCTCGACCGCGGGCTGATCGGGAGGGCCAAGGACGGCATCGTCGTCATCGCCAGCGCCGAGGAGCGCGAGCCGGCCCAACGCTCGCTGCGGCTCGGGCGCCTCAAGACGTTGAAGAGCCTGGGCCTCGCCGTCGAGAAGCAGCAGGGTGTCTGGCAACTCGACAGCAAACTCGAGGCCAAGCTGCGCCAGCTCGGCGACCGCGCCGACAAGTTCAAGATGATGCAGCGTGCGCTCAAGGAGGCCGGACTCGACCGCGGCGCCGCATCGATGGCGCTGTTCGAGAAGGGGCCGCGCAAGGCGCCGCTAATCGGCAAGGTGGTCGGCGTCGGCATGGTCGACGAGATCACCGATCGCACATGGGTCGTGGTCGATGCCGTCGACGGCCGCGCCCACTACGCCGACCTCGGCCGGCTCGAAGCGGACGACGTGCCGGCCCGCGGCCAGCTGGTCGCGCTCGGCACCGATACCGGGCGGGGCCGGCCGAGCGCCCTGCCGCGTGTGCATGTGCTGTCACCGGTCGAGGTAGAGCGGCTCACGGGCTACGACGGGCCGACCTGGCTCGACGAGGCGATCGTCGCCAAGATGCGGATCGAGCCCGGGATGCCGGGGTTCGCCGCCGGGCTCAATCGTGCACTCGATGCGCGCGGACGCTGGCTCCAGTCGCAAGGGCTCGCCGACCGTTCGAACGATGGCGAGATCACGCCGCGACCGCAGATGATGGGCGTCCTGCGCCAGCGCGAAACCGCGCGGCTCGCCGCCGACCTGTCGCGGCACATGAACGCGCACTACGAGCCGCGTGAGGCCGGCGGCCGAATTTCTGGCGTCTACGAACGCTCGGTCGCCACGCCGACCGGTCGGCTCGCCGTCATCCGCCGCGAGGACACCTTCACGCTGGCGCCGTGGAAGCCGGCGCTCGAGCCGATGAAAGGCCTCGCCGTCAGCGGCCTCGTAACTCCATCCCGCGTCACCTGGACGCTCGATCGCGGCCGTGCCCTGCCGGGGCACTGACACGCCGCACATTCCCCTCTCATACCAGCGCTCATCGAAAGGCAAATCAAATGGGTCATCAGCTTGCAGCGTCGTCCTTGGAGCTCGAATTGCATTGCGCGGATCCAGTCTGCCGGATCGCGGCACTGCTTCTGCGCGTCAGCCTCGGCGCGATGTTCATCGCTCATATCTACTGGAAATTCTACGTCCTCGAAGGCGGCTTCCAGAAGTGGTGGTCGAATTTCGAGGTCAACGGCTATCCCAAGTGGGTGGCGCATTATGTGATCTCCGCGGAAATCCTCGGCGCATTGCTCCTCATTCCCGGAATCAAGACCACGTTTGTCTGTCTTTACGCGCTACCGCTCATGATCGGAGCCACGCACTTCTGGTACGTCCGCACCGGATTCTTCTTCAGTAGCGCAGGCTGCGAACTCCCGTTCGCATGGACGATCATGCTCGTCGTGCAAGCGTTGCTCGGCGACGGCCCCTTCGCGCTCGGGCCCCTCATTTGATGCGCGACCCCGCGGACGCGACCGGCATCGCACGCCGTATCCCAGAACCATCCACAAACGGAAATCGAGGTACCGCATGTGCCCCCCCGCTTCATCTCTTCGCCTTCATGCACGTAACGAAAGCGATCGATCAACCTCCACCCCAACGACTTGGTGTCGAGCGCCGATCAACCAAGCCATCGTCACCCGCCGAGGATCAACCGGTCGCAGTCAGTCGGGCGCCCCGCGGCCCAAGAGGGCCGCGGCCGGGCTCTAGTCCGCGGGGGACAGCGAATACACGGAATGGCTGATGATCACTGGGTCCCGCGGACCCGAGCCCCGCTTGAGCAGCGGGTCTCGGCCTATCGGTGACGATCCCTGACGCGGACCACGATCCCGAAGACGACAACGATGACAACGTGATCACGCCGACCATTCGCTAGTGCCGGACTCACCACGAGGCATGCCCGCGTGCCTTCCTCGCGGAGCCGTCCCCCCTGAAGGGGCCGGAGGCAAGGGACGGCTCCGCGAGGCAGGCACACGGCAACGCGCCAGAGCACTTCCAAGGGAAGTGCCTTGGACTTTCTCGGTCGAATGCGACGTGAAGATTTCGACATCGAGCGCAACATTATGTGATTGAAAAAACATCATAACTTCGATGAAAACCCTAGAACAAAAGAGGAACTTATGGTAGTGTTTTCAGACTGAGATCAGCGCTGAATTTCTCAGGCTTCGGTTCCACTTTCTGGAGTGTGCGTCATGGCATCCGACAGCGCGAAATCACGAGCGAATATCTACGAGACGATCACCGCGAAAATCCTCGCGGCCATCGAAGCCAATCCGGGCGAGCCGGTGCTGCCGTGGCAGCGCGGCGGGTTCAATCCGACGCTGCCGATCAATGCCACTACGCAGGCTGCCTATCGCGGAATCAATATCCTGTCGCTGTGGGTGACCGCACTGGAACGCGGCTACGAGTCGGGCGAGTTCGCAACGTTGAAACAGTGGAACGCGATCGGCGCGCACGTGCGCAAGGGCGAGAAGGCAAGCCCCATTGTTTTCTATCGCGAGTTCGAGGTTCGCAACGACGCATCGCAAACGCGTGACGGCAGCGCGGGCGACGGCAGCGACAGCGAGACCGAGCTTCGCCGCATGGCACGCGGCTATTGGGTGTTTGCCGCCGAACAGGTGGACGGCTACACGTCCGCCACCGCGCTGCCGCCGAATCCGATTCAGCGCATCGCAGCGGCTGAGGCCTACTTCGCGGCGACCGGCGCCCGCGTGATCGTCGGCGGTACGCAGGCCTGCTACCGGCCATCGACCGACACCATCCACATGCCCGACGAGGCGCGTTTCCTCGGTAAGGACGGCCGCACCCGCACAGATGCGTGGTATCGCGTGCTCAGTCATGAGACAGCGCATTTCACGTCGGCACCGAGCAGGTGCAACCGCCAGCTCGGCAAGCGCTTCGGTGATGATCAGTATGCGATGGAGGAGTGCGTCGCCGAGACGGCAGCCTGTTTCATCTGTGCGCGTCTCGGCATCAGCGGCGAGCCGCACCCTGATCACGCCCGCTATATTCACCACTGGATCAAGGTGATGAGGGCCGACGCCCGGGCGATCTTCGCCGCCGCCGCCAAGGCGCAGGAAGCCGTGGCCTACCTCGACAGCTTGCAGCCGAGCGCCGCCGCGCAGCAGCGCGCGGCCTGATCACGTCCCATCGCCAGCATTGCCGACCGGCGCACCCGTGCGCCGGAACGGCCGAGCACGTCCACTCATCTGAGAGAGGAGAGAGTCCATGTCGTATCGGTTCCTTGCCGCCAAGCACTGCCTCTGCGGTTCCAGTCAGCCGCGCCGCGAGCTTCGCGACGCGATGAACATCTTCTGCGCGTTCGTCTGCGACGCCTGTGAGGCCGAGAAGCGCGCCGAGTTCGATCAGCGCATCTTCACCGCCGATCCCTATCCGGCCGACGAGCCGATTGAGGAGGACTGAGCCATGACACAGCAAGCCCCAACATCCGCAACGACGAGCGCCGGACTCGATGCAGCACGCCCGGCCGAAATCGCGGCCCGCAATGACGCCGTTCGGCGCGACCGGCTCGGCGGTCACGTCATGATGACCGCCGCCGTCGCCGCGTTGCCGCCCGATACCCTGGCCGCCGCGATCCTCGCCATGCGCCGGTTCGACAACTTCACACGCGAGAATGACCCTTACCGCGAGCATGATTTCGGCGCGTTCGAGCACGCGGGCGAGCACTTCTTCTTCAAGATCGACACCTACGCCGACGCGTCGCTGACGTGCGGCGCAGAGGACCCGCTCGCACCGGGAGTCGTCCGCGTCCTGACGCTGATGCTCGCCAGCGATTACTGAGCGCGCCCCAGCCGCACCAACGTTCAATCCCACCCAATGGAAGGAGCACCAGTTATGCCCCATACACTTACCCATCTTCCGCTCGACCACCTGCACACGTCCAATTTGAACGTGCGCAAGCACGGCCCCAAGGCCATCGACAGCCTTGCCGCATCGATCCGCTCTATTGGCCTGTTGCAGCCGCTGATCGTGCGCAAGAACACTGACGGCTTCGAGGTGATTGGCGGCAAGCGCCGTCTCAAGGCGCTGGAGAAAATCGCGCACAACGCCGAACCCGACACCGACGCCTTGGACGATGTGCCGTGCATCGTGATCGCAACGGACGACGACGCAACCGCCATCGAGGCGAGCTTGGCGGAGAACGTTGAGCGCCTGCCGATGGACGAGCTTGACCAGTATTCCGCTTTCGCCGCGCTCGTCCGCGAAGGACGCACCGAGGGCGAGATTGCCGAAGCCTTTGGCATCACGCCTGCCGTCGTGCGCCGACGCTTGGCTCTCGCACGACTGGTTCCCGATATCCGTCGGCTCTACCGCGCCGGGGAGATCGACGGCGAGACGTTGAAGCTGCTGACGCTCGCCAGCAAGGAACGGCAGAAGGCCTATGTCGCAATGGTTCGCGATCCGGAAGTAACGCTCCCGCCGCGCTGGCAGCTGAGAGCGTGGCTGCTGGGTGGTGCGGAGATCGCCACGTCAGCCGCGCTGTTCGATGAGGCCCATTATCGCGGCGACATCAAGGGCGATCTGTTCGGTGATGAGCGCTTCTTCTGCGACGCGGAGCAGTTCTGGCAGTTGCAGAATGCCGCTATCGCCAAGTTGCGGGATGACCTGACCGCAAAGGGTTGGCAAGCCGTGCATGTGATCGGCCCCGCTGAGCGCTTCCAGGCGTGGGGCCATGAGACCGTTCCCAAGGCCAAAGGCGGCTTGGCTTACATCGAGGTCGAGCCCAATGGCCGCGTCACGGTTCACAAGGGACTTCTGCCGAGCGCGGAAGCGCGGAAGGCTTTGCGCGCCGCCGAGGGCGAAGTCTGCGAAGAAGCCGACGACGATGCCCCGCGCTCCGAGCGGCCGGAGTTGAGCGCGCCACTTGCCAACTACATCGATCTCGTCCGCCACAGCGCCGTGCGGTTCGCCATCGCCAGGACACCCAAGATCGCCCTGCGGGTGATGCTGGCGCACGTCTTGTGCGGCAGTTCGCTGTGGAAAGTCGAGCCCGAGCGTCAGCAGGTGGCCAGCGAGGCGATCGACACGGCGATCTCCGCGCTGCCGAGCCAAGCCGCGTTCGCAGCCGAACGCGAGGCGGCGCGACAGTTGCTTGGAGTCGACAAAGATAAGCCGCTTGTCGCCCAGGACAACGGCGCGCGCATTGCCGAGGTGCTCGGCAAATTGACTGCGCTTTCCGACAAGAACGTGCTGCGCATCCTCGCCGTGGTCATGGCCGAGACGCTGGCGAGCGGCACGGCGCTGATCGACACGCTGGGCGAACGGCTGGCCGTCGATATCGGCAAGCACTGGCAACCCGACGATACGTTCTTCGCTCTTGCCCGCGACCGCGAAGCTATCGGCGGCATGCTGGCCGAGGTCATCGGCGCGCGCGAGGCCGACAGCTACCTGACCGCGACCGGCACCAAGAAGAAGGAGATCATCCGCATGGCGCTGACCGGCACCAGCCGCGCCAAGGTCGAGGGCTGGCTGCCGCGCTACATGCAGTTCCCGCAGGGCGGCTATACGGAGCGGGCGTTGGTGGCACGGCAACGGCCTGCGGCGTGAGCCGCAGGTGCGCAAAGCGCGATCAACCGACCGATGCCGCCGCACCGAAGCGGCATCGGCCGGAATAACAATTTGGTATTCTCAATTCATATCAAGTGATCTCACAGACGATGCGCGGACAGGCGTAATTGGCATTTTGAAACCGCAGTTGCAAAGCGCTTGAATTGGACGCGCGCCTATTTTTCGCCGCAAACTCCCTCGTTTTCTTCACTCCGTTTCACAATCCTGCACAATTTACTCCATTGATCGTTTTTTACTTTCTATCGCACCCTTTGAGCGCGCTGGATTCCCCCGCGCGAAAGGGTTGTCGCCCATGCCCTCGCTCCGTGTCGCGTTCATTCAAGGTGCTCTCGCCGTTGCACTCGTCATCGGGTGTCTCGCCGCCGCCACGCAGTGGACCGCCGCAATGCTGGCTTATCAGCCGGCCCTCGGCGCACCGTGGTTCATGCTGTTCAGCTTGCCGGTCTACCCGCCCTGGCAGCTGTTCCCGTGGTGGCTGGCGTTCGACGCGCAGGCGCCCGAGGTGTTCGCGAAAGCCGGAACGCTGGCCGCTCTCGGAGGACTCGGCAGCGCAGCGATCGCGATAGGGGGAGCCGCCTGGCGGGCCGGTCATGGTGGGAGCCGCATCACCACCTATGGCTCGGCCCGCTGGGCGGACTACTCGGACGTGCGCGATGCCGAGATGCTTGCTCAGTCCGGCATCGTGCTCGGCCTCTACGACCGCCGGTATCTGCGCCACGACGGCCCCGAGCACGTTATCGCGGTGGCACCGACCCGCTCCGGTAAGGGCGTCGGCCTCGTCGTGCCGACACTGCTGAGCTGGAACGAATCCGCAGTCATCCACGATATCAAGGGCGAGAACTGGCAGCTGACCGCCGGCTGGCGCTCGCGTTTCTCGCACTGCCTGCTGTTCGATCCGACCAATCCGCAATCGGCCCGCTTCAACCCGCTGCTCGAGGTCCGCAAGGGGCCGAACGAGGTGCGCGACGTCCAGAACATCGCCGATATCCTGGTCGATCCCGAGGGCGCGCGCGAGCGCCGCGATCACTGGGAGAAGACCGCGCACGCGTTCCTGGTCGGCGCCATCCTGCACGTGCTCTATGCCGAGGACGAGAAGACGCTGGCCCGCGTCGCCAGCTTCCTCGCCGATCCCGCGCGCTCGATCCGCCGCACGCTGTGGATCATG
Organism: uncultured Devosia sp.; assembly: GCA_964574325.1. GTDB lineage: Bacteria > Pseudomonadota > Alphaproteobacteria > Rhizobiales > Hyphomicrobiaceae > CAMDPA01. The sequence goes on from CAZNMY010000195.1 coordinate 7,414, forward strand.
ATGACCACCAACCACCT
>CAZNMY010000196.1:0-4338 GCA_964574325.1 uncultured Devosia sp.
CCTCCCCATCAAGGGGAGGGGAGAAGTGCCCGAGGTTTCGATTTCATGCCGGTACCACGCCACATCACCAATCCGCCGTTCAACATCGTGCGTTCGAGCCACATCGCGCTGGGCGTGACGGATATCGGACGGAGCCGCGCCTTCTACGAGGAGACTCTGGGTCTCCATGTCGAAGAGGCCACGCCGTATACGGTCTATCTGCGCGGGATGGAGGAGCGGCAGCATCACTCACTCGTGCTCGTGCAGTCGAAGGTGTCGGTTGCGCACTCGCTTGGATTTCGCACCGGCGGCGACGAGGATCTCGATCGCGCCGAGCATTGGTGTCGCGCGAACGGCTTCAAACATGCGTTCGTCGAGCGGGCCTATCAGGGACGCACGCTGCAGATCATCGATCCGTGGGGGCTGCCGATCGAGATCGTCGGCCGCATGGAGAAGCGCGAGAATCTGCTGCAGCGCTACGGTCTCTACAAGGGTGTGCATCCCCAGCGGCTCGACCACTTCAACGTGTTCGCGCCGGATGTGCAGGGCTCGCTCGATTTCTACGCGAGCATTGGTTTCCGTCTGACGGAGTACGCGGAGGAGGACGGGCCGGGCGGGCGGATCGCGGCGGGCTGGATGCATCGCAAGGGAAACGTACACGATCTCGCGTTCACCAACGGGCGCGGACCGCGGCTGCATCACGTCGCCTACTGGGTGCCGACCGCGCTCAACGTGCTGCACCTGTGCGACGTGATGGCATCGACCGGCTATCTCGCGAACATGGAGCGCGGGCCGGGGCGGCACGGAATCTCGAACGCGTTCTTTCTCTATGTGCGCTGTCCCGATGGGCATCGCACGGAGATCTACACGTCGGACTATCAGACGATGGATCCCGATCACGAGCCGCTGCGGTGGAGTCTGCGCGATCCGCGCCGGCAGACGCTGTGGGGGCATCCCGCGCCGCGGTCGTGGTTCGAGGAAGGCTCGGCGCTGTCCGGCGTGATCGAGCGCGAGGCGACGTTCCAGGCGCAGGTGCTGGTGGCGGATTGAAGGGGCTTCGAGGTTGGGTCGAGCGTCGCGAGGTCCAACATTGGGCGGCGTGTGCGTGGTGTTGGGCCTCAACCCGCTAAAGAAGCGGGTCTCGACCCAACCTACAAAAAAGTTTCTCTTTCGACCCAAGGATGTTCGCAATTGCGGCGTCTAATGGGGGAATAGAGGCGGTGCGAACGGGCGCCCAGTGCCAAAAGACATCGTGGCAAGAGACATCGGGAATGCGGGGATCGTGCCGGTGGACGCTGCGGCGGCTGCTTACGAAACGATTGGCGATGACGAGTTGGCGCAATCAGCGGCGGCCGGCGATGCGGCGGCGTTCGACCGGCTGATCGAGCGGCACTACGACCGCTTCCATCGGCTGGCGTGGCGATGGTGCGGCAACACGAACGATGCCGAGGACGTCGCGCAGGACGTGTGCGTGAAAATTGCGCATGCCATTCGAGACTGGCGCGGCGAGGCGGCGTTCACGACCTGGGCGACACGGATCGTCTACACGACATCGATGGATCGATTGCGAAGCCGCCAAAGGTTGCGGCTGGTCGAGCCGTCCATCATGGCAGCGCTCGTCGAGACTTCAGGTGAAGCGCCCCGCGAGGTGGACGCGGAGCAGCGGTTGCTCGATGGCGAGTTGTGGGACGAGGTGCGGCGGCTGCCGGCTCAACAGCGCGATGCGGTGCTGCTCGTCTACGGCGAGGACATGAGCCACGGCGAAGCAGCAAGCGTGATGGGTTGCACGGAGAAAACGGTGTCTTGGCATCTGTTCGAAGCGCGTAAACGGTTGAAGGTTCGGCTGGAGGCGGCGGGATGAGCGAGTGCTGCGAACGCCACGCCGTAGGTTGGGTCGAGCGTAGCGAGGCCCAACATCTTATGCCCTGCCGCGAATTGTTGGGCCTCGGTTCGCCGAAATGGCGAACCTCGACCCAACCTACGAAGAAGCAAGTGCCATGAACGAGAGCGATTTCGATCGGTTGAAGAATGCAGCCGTGCCGTCGCCGCGGCCCGAAGCGAAGGCGCGCGCGTTGGCGGCGGCGCGGGCGGCGTTCGCGGAGGCGGGCGCAGATCAAGGCCATTCGGTGATTTCGACGGAGGCATCCAAAGAATCCGACAGCGCAGCGCGTCAGACACACGCATTCCCCAACACGAGGAGGAACAGGATGCGTGTTTCCAATCAGTATGCGATGGCGGCTTCGGTTGCGGCGCTGTGCGTTGCGGCGCCGGCGGCGTTCTATGTGATCAAGTCGATGCCGGATCGCGGCAACGTGGCGAAACCGGAGACGGTCGTTACGCAAGTTCCGCAGACGGTGGTTGACGCGAAGGTGAAGCCTGCTGCGACGTCAATTGCGAGACAGCCGGGGCAGAGCCAGCCGCGCGAGTCAGCGAAATCGAGCGGTAACGTTGCGGAGATAGCGACGCGATCTGCCGACAAGCCGGATGATGGGATTGCACGGGCGGAGTTGGATAGGCAGCGGCAGGAAGTTGCGGCGGTCGAGCAAAAGGCGAAGGAGGCCGAGGCTCGCGCCAGGAGCGCAGATGCGCGCGTCGATTCTCTGAAGCGGGAGGGGATGTCGCGGCTTGGGGGCAACGTGGCGCAGCTCGCACCACCGGCTCCGCCGATGACTGCGGTTCCGACGTCGCCGGCGCCTGGGTTCGCCGACGGGGCAGTCTTCCTTCGGCGACCCGCAACGGAGAGCACGAGGGCAAATGGCCAGCAAATGGCCGTGCTCGCGCCGCCGTTACCTCGCGAGCCATACGTCGTGCCGCAAATCGAGCAGGGGCGCGACAGGTTCGAGGGCAAGGAGATCAATCCGGTCAAGCAGGTGTCGGCGGAGCCGGTCTCGACGTTCTCGATCGATGTGGATACGGCGTCGTATTCGTTCGTGCGGCGCGCGCTGAATGCGGGGCGGTTGCCGCCGAAGGATGCCGTGCGCGTCGAGGAGATGGTCAACTATTTTCCATACGATTACGCGCGGCCGGAGAGTGCCGATGAGCCGTTCCGCGCGAACGTTCAGGTGTTCCCCTCGCCGTGGAATGCGCGCAACCAGCTCGTTCACATCGGGATGAAGGGCTACGACCTCAAGAGCAAAGAACGTCCGCGCGCGAACCTCGTGCTGCTGGTCGATATCTCCGGTTCGATGGGACCGGCGGATCGTCTGCCGCTGCTCAAGAATGCGTTCCGGATGCTGATCGACAACTTGAGCGCCGAGGATACGGTATCGATCGTCACCTATGCCAACGGCTCGGATGTGCGGTTGCAGCCGACGAAGGTTTCCGAGAAGGCCAAGGTCCTGGCGGCGATCGACAGTCTCAAAGCCGGTGGTTCGACGCATGGTGCGGCCGGCATCACGGACGCCTACAAGGTTGCCGAGGCGAACTTCGACAAGGCGGCGGTCAATCGCGTGATCCTGGCGACGGACGGCGACTGGAATGTCGGCATCACCAACCGCGACGAGTTGAAAGGCTTCGTCGAGCGCAAGCGGCAGACGGGCGTGTTCCTGTCGATCCTCGGGGTCGGCATGGGCAACCACAACGACGCGCTGATGCAGGCCTTGGCGCAGAACGGCAACGGTGCGGCGGCCTACATCGACACGCTCTCCGAGGCGCGCAAAGTGCTGGTCGACGAAGCGTCCTCGACGCTGTTTCCGATCGCGAAGGACGTGAAGATCCAGCTCGAGTTCAATCCGGCGCGGGTGTCGGAGTATCGCCTGATCGGCTACGAGAGCCGGATGTTGAAGCGCGAAGACTTCAACAACGACAAGGTCGATGCCGGGGATGTCGGATCGGGGCATTCGGTGACGGCGATCTACGAGATCACGCCCGTGGGCGCGCCGGTGCTGGCTGATGCGCTCCGCTATCAGGCTCCGGCTGCGGCGAAGGCGGCGGCGCCTGCCGGTAATGCCAGGCAGAACGAGATCGGCTTCCTGAAGCTGCGCTACAAGCTGCCGAAGGAGGAAGCGAGCCGGCTGACGACGTTCGTGGTCGGGGCCGAGCAGACGAAAGAGACGGTTGCGCAAGCTTCGAGCGAGGCGCGGTTCTCGGTTGCTGTTGCAGCGTTCGGACAGTTGCTGCGTGGAACGTCGCATGTGCAGGGCTTTAGCTACGATGACGTGATCGCGCTGGCGAATGGCGCCAAGGGCGAGGATGCGTTCGGCTATCGCGCCGAGTTCGTGAACCTCGTGCGGCTGGCGAAGAGTGCCAGTGCGACGGTGGCGCCGAGGTAGTGCGCCTTGCTGGGGTCAGAACCTGCGGGGCTGTCCCCATGTGACCGCGCCCCATTCAAGCCATTGGGTGAGGCCCGCGGGGTCGGCC
>CAZNMY010000196.1:4348-7346 GCA_964574325.1 uncultured Devosia sp.
GACTGACGTGGGGGTCCCCACCCATTGGCCCCGGCCCCATACCATGCTTGGGGTCCCCCCCGGGGGGGTCTGACCCCGACGCAGGTTCCGATGCCGCGTCACACACCTAAATATCGGTGCTGGAGGTTTTCGTCGGCCTGGAGGGCGGCAGAGGTGCCGTTCCAGACGATATTGCCCTTCTCGAGAATGTAGTGGCGGCCGGCGAGGCGGGTGAGGGCGGCCACGTTCTTGTCGATGACGAGGATCGAAAGGCCGTCGCCTTTCAGCCGCTCGAGGCATTTCCAGATCTCGAGGCGGATGAGCGGCGCCAATCCTTCGGTCGCTTCGTCGAGGACCAGCAACTTCGGATTCGTCATCAGTGCGCGGCCGATCGCCAGCATCTGCTGTTCGCCGCCGGAGAGCTGGTTGCCCATGTTGCTCTCGCGCTCGGCGAGGCGGGGGAAGAACTCGTAGACGCGGGGCAACGTCCAGGGATTGGCGCGACCGGAACGGTTGGCCGCGGTCGCGACGAGGTTCTCGCGCACGGAGAGATTGGGAAAGATCTGACGACCTTCGGGAACGAGGCCGATGCCGAGCTTGGCGATCTGGTGCGAGGGTAGCCTGTCGATGCGGCGGCCTTCGAATTCGATCTCGCCCTGGCGGTTCTCGAGCACGCCGAGCATCGAGCTGACCGACGTGGTCTTGCCCATGCCATTGCGGCCGAGCAGCGTCACGACCTCGCCGGCGACAACGTCGAGCTCGACGCCGTGCAGGACCTGGCTGGCACCGTAGGCTGCGCGAAGATTGCGGACTTTCAGCACGGGCGTCTCCTCATGCCACCATGTCGTCCGCGCCGAGGTAGGCGTTGCGTACCTCGGCGTTGGCGCGGATCTCGTCCGGTGTGCCCGTGGCGATCGCGCGGCCGTAGACCAGCACCGTGATCCGGTCAGCCAGCGCGAAAACGGCATCCATGTCGTGCTCGACGAGAAGGATGGCGCGCGAGCCCTTGAGCTTTTCGAGGAACGCGACCATCTGCGTGGACTCTTCCGGCCCCATCCCGGCCATCGGCTCGTCGAGCAGCAGCACGCGGGGATCGCCTGCGAGCGCCATAGCGATTTCGAGCTGGCGCTGCTCGCCGTGGGACAGCTCGGCCGTGATGATGTCGGCGCGAGGACCAAGACCGAGTTCGTTCAGCAGCAGGCTTGCGGGATCGCGCAGCGTGGCGTCTTTGCGGGCGTTCCTCCAGAAGCGGAACGAGTGGCCCTGGTGCGCCTGCACGCTGAGTGCGACGTTGTCGAGCGTCGTGAAATCCTTGAGCACGCTGGTGATCTGAAACGAGCGGGCGATGCCGAGGCGCGCGCGCGTCGGCATGCGCATGCGGGTGATGTCGCGTCCCTCGAACAGGATCTGGCCGGCGGTCGGGGAGAGCTGGCCGGACAGTTGGGCGACGGCGGTCGACTTGCCGGCGCCGTTCGGGCCGATCAGGGCGTGGATCTCGCCGGGCAGGACGCCGAGCGACAGATTGTCGGTCGCGACGAGACCGCCGAACCGCTTGAACAGGCCTCTCGTCTCGAGCAAGGCGGCCGTTTCGAGCAATGCGTCAGCCATCGCGGCCATCCTTGCGCCCGCCCATGAGCTTGAAGAGATCGTCCAGGCCGTTCCTCGCAAACAACGCGAGCAGCACGATCATCGGGCCGAACACGAGCTGCCACGTGTCCTTCAGCCAGACCGAGAGCTGATGCTCGACGATGATGAAGGCAAGCGCGCCGTAGATCGGACCGAACAGCGAGTTTATGCCGCCCATCACCACGATGACGATGAGGTCGCCGGACTGCACCCAGTGCATCATCGCAGGGCTGACGAAGGCGGCCTGGTTGGCCATCAGCGCGCCGGCAAGCCCGCACCAGGCGCCGGCCATCGTGAAGGCGGCGAGGCGATATCGGAACACGGGGAAGCCCAATGCGAGCATGCGCGTCTCGTTCGACTTCGCACCGCGCAGCACCATGCCGAACCGCGAGTTGACGATGCGGCCCATGATCCAAACGGTGAAGAGAAGCACCGCGAGGCAGAACAGGTAGAGCTGATTGCGGTCGGCGAGATCGAATGGGCCGAGCGTCGAGCGCCGGGACAGCGTCATGCCGTCGTCGGCGCCATAGGCTTCGAGGCCGACGCCGGCGAAGTAGACCATCTGCGCGAAGGCCAGCGTGATCATGATGAAGTAGACGCCGCGCGTGCGCAGCGAAAGCGCGCCGATGATGGTGGCGAAGAACCCGGCGACGAAGATCGCGAGCGGGAACTGCAAGAGGCCGTTGGTGTTGCCGTGGAAGGCCATGATGCCCGCCGCATAGCCGCCGATGCCGATGAACATCGCGTGGCCGAAGCTGACGAGGCCGCCGTAGCCCATGATCAGGTTCAGGCTCAAGGCGGCGATCGCGTAGACGAGCGCGCGGGTGACGAGCGTGATGACGAACGCGTTGCCTGTCATCCAGCTGTAGACCGGAATCAGCGCGAGGATGACGATCAGAAGGAGGTTGAAGACCTCGCGGATGCCCCACGAGCGAATATCGAGCGACATGGCTAGCTCCGCCCGAACAGGCCCGTGGGCCGCCATACGAGGACTGCCGCCATGATCAGGTAGATCAGCATGGAAGCGAGGGCGGGGCCGACCGTCGAGGCTGCCGCGGCGGACATGACGAGCTTGCAGAGATCGACGAGAAACAGGCGGCCGAGCGTATCGACCAGGCCGAGGCCGACGGATGCGATGAACGCGCCACGAACGGATCCGATGCCGCCGATCACGATCACGACGAAGGCCTGGATCAGCACCTCCTCGCCCATGCCACTGAAGACGGTCGAGATCGGCGCATACATAACTCCGGCGAGGCCGGCGAGGCCTGCACCCAGGCCGAACACGAGCGTGAACAGCCATTTGATGTCGACGCCGAGGGCCGAGACCATCTTGCGGTTCGACGCGCCGGCGCGGATCAGCATGCCGGTGCGCGTCCGGGTGATGAGATAC
>CAZNMY010000197.1:0-7327 GCA_964574325.1 uncultured Devosia sp.
TTGATGTAGTTGCCGATGTCCTTGACACGGGCATCGCCGAGCTGGCTGTCGCGCAAGCGGGCGACCGCGTCGTATTCGTAAAGGCCCTGCTGCGCTTTCGTGGTCGACTTGATGTGCCACTCGATCAGCGGCGCACCGATCGCGCGGGCGACCTCCTGGGCGAGAACGGTCTTGCCGGTGCCGGGCTCGCCCTTGATGAGCAGCGGGCGCTGCAGCGTGATGGCGGCGTTGACGGCGACCTTGAGATCGTCGGTCGCCACGTAGCTCTTCGTGCCGGTGAACCGGGTGCTGTTGTCGGTCATGTCGGTGAGGGTCCAGCCTTTAGACGAAAACGCGCGGGGATCACTGCGCGCAGGGGTCAGAACGCGTAGGGTTTGCCGAGGTAGTCCTCGAACACGCCGGTCGTATCGAGCGAAAGCCTGCCGATCCGGTCGGCCAGGCCCTTTGCGCTCGCCTCCGGCGTGACGGGGGCCGACGCGCCGCCCATGTCGCTCGACACCCAGCCGGGATGATAGATGCCGACCGCGATCCCGGCGGGTTTCAGCTCGACGGCGAGGTTGGCACCGAGATTGGCAACGGCCGCCTTGGATGCGCGGTAGCCCAGCGCATTGCCGGCCGCCAGCTCGGACGACGCCATCATCGAGGACATCAGCGCTAGCTTGCCCGCCGTCGCGCGCTTCAGATGCGGCATGAAGGTGCGGGCCGTCAGATAAACGCCGATGACGTTGGTAGCAAGCACGCGATGCCAGTCGGCCGCGTCGTTGCCGGGGGCCTCGATGCCGCCGCGGTTGGACATCACGCCGGCGTTGCAGATCACGATATCGAGGGGGCGATCGCCGAGCGCGCGGGCGGCTGCGGCGAGGGCTTCCTCATCGGTGACGTCGGCGGCGAGCAGCGTGAGCTTTCCCTCGGCGGCAACGGCGATCTTCTGCAAATCGGCTGAAGAACCGGGACGACGGGCGAGGCCGACCACGTGCGCTCCCTGGCCGAGATAGGTTCGGACAAGCGCCAATCCTACGCCCCGATTGGCGCCCGTGATCAATACCGTCGTCATGCCGCTCCTGCCGCTTTACGGGTCCCTCGTCGCCGAACCGTAGCACACGGCGGCGTGCCGGCAAGCCGCGCCCCCGACGAAAAGCGCCATCCCCGGGGTGGCGGGGATGGCGCGAGGGCGCACGTTGTGGGGACGCGCGCCCGAACGGAGCCAGTTGGTCCACGATGCGATGCCCCGCGGGTGGGTGTGGGGGAGACGCCGTCGCGGCATCGCATCGTGTGGCAGGGGCCATAGGCTGCTGTGCGCAGCCCCTGCAGGCTCCGATCAGGTGGGTGGTACGGGGTGGGTGGTCTCCCTTGGTTTCAAGATCGGTTGCCGGCGACTTCTTGCGGTCAGTTGTCCCGGTCACTTCGAGCGATACCGCCGATCGCCCGCCTCGAGCACTACCCAAAGGCGAGACATCCTCAGACTACCCGCTAAGGATGAATACACGGTAAACGTGTGTCTATATCTTTCACTCAACTTTTCAGGGCTGCTGGAATGCGCCGCCGACGGCTGCTCACCGCGCTGCGCTTACCACTCCCACCAGCATTCGCTTGACTGCGGCCGACGGGTGAATAAGAACGTGCTCGACTTAGACGATCGTTGAATCGTCCGAGCCCATGGCAATGCCTGCGATCTCAACATGAGCGACGGTCTCATCATGAAAGGCTCGCCTCCAAGCTCCGGCCGACGCACCTCGTCGAAACAAGAGGTGAACAGAGGCAAGGCTGCTCCGCGCACCCGATCGTCGTCGCGCAAGACGGTCGCCAAGGCCGCGTCGGCGTCCGCCGGGCGATCCGCTCCATCCAAGGTCGCATCCAAGGTCGCCAAGCGATCGAACACACGCCCGGCCAAGCCCGCACCATCCAAGCTGAAGACCGCGAAAACCTCGGCCCTGAAGAAGTCGGCTCGCAAAGCGGTCGTCGCCAAAGCGCCGAAAAGTCCTGCGAAGGCAAGCGCTGCCAAGACGAAGAAGCCCGGAACGCGGGCCGCTCCGGTCAAGCGCGTTGCCGTGGATGCCAAATCGGGGGTCAAAATGAAGGGGAATTCCGCCCCGGACAAGACGAGCAAGCTCGACAGAACTGGGGGGGACCGAAAAACCTCGACAGCTCCCGTCGTGGTGGCTATGCCGAAAGGATCTCCGGCGAAGATCGCGGTGCCGGAGAATTACAAGCCGACCGACGCCGAACCGTTCATGAACCCGCTTCAACGGCACTACTTCCGCCTCAAGCTATTGAACTGGAAAGAAGAAATCCTACGGCAGACGCGTGAGACGCTGCAGGGTATGCACGACGAAACCACCCAATATGCCGACCTTGCGGATCGCGCGACATCCGAGACCGACCGTGCGCTGGAACTTCGCGCCCGTGATCGGCAACGCAAGCTGATCTCCAAAATCGATGCAGCCCTCGCCCGCATCGAAGACGGCACCTACGGCTACTGCGAAGAAACAGGCGAGCCGATCGGGCTCAAACGCCTCGATGCCCGGCCGATCGCAACCTTGTCGCTCGAAGCCCAAGAACGTCACGAGCGCCGCGAGCGCGTCCACCGCGGCGACTGAAACGCCGCGTCCTCCACTTCCACATGGCTGCTAGCGGTTCCTATGAGAGGCCCGGCGGCTTCGGCTCGGCATGCCCGACCACCCGGCCGATCTCCGGCAGTCCCTGCCGCACCGCGCGCTCGAACGCATCGACGTGATTGTGGACATCGAGAATGGAGCGGTTCGGCTCGGCATAGCAGTGATAGTTGACGACGAGGCCCGCCTCGGTCCGCCGGACGCGAACGTCGTGGATGTGGGAGATCGTGCTGCCGCTGCTGGCGATGATACGCAGCGCGTCGGCAATCCGCGTGACCTCGGCCGCCGGCACGTCGCTGCCTTCCAGAGCGTGGACCTCGAGCGGCTCCAGATGCACCTCGACCTCGGCGCCATCGCCCAGTTCGGCGACGATCGCGCGTTCCAAGTCGGTCGCGACCGCGTGGCCCGCACTCAGTGACAGGCGCGCATCCACCTCGAGATCGAGGCTGACCGACAACCTCTCGTCGAGCCGCTGAATGGTGATGTGGTGGACCGGCCGGCGCATCATCGCGGCGACGTGCAGGACGCGCTCCAGCACGGTCTCGTCGTCGAGCGCCAACGGCGCGGTCGTCACCACGACGGACGATCCGGGATACTCGGCTTGCAGCCTCGCGACGACGTCGTCCCTGATCGCGGAGACGCGGTCGTGCGGCAGCGTTCGGGCGACGCCGATGTTGATGTCGCCGAAGATCTCGGGTCCGACCGCCCTGACGCGGACACCATCGACGCGGGCGACACCCGGCACATCGGCGGCGATCCGCTCGACATGCTCCGACAAGCCATGAGGCACCGCGTCCATCAGCGTATCGATGGTGCGCTTGCCGAGCCGCCAGCCGGCAATGGCGATGAAGATCGCCACACCCAGCGCCGCCAGCAGATCGCCCTGATGGAAGCCGTAGGCCGATACGACGAGGCCGATCAGCACCAGGGTGGAGCTGACGAGATCGGACGAGAAATGCATCGCGTCGGCTTCGAGCGCCTGGCTCTTGGTCTCCTTGGCGATCTGCATCAGCGAGCGCGACCGTACGATATCGACGACGATCGCGATGCCGAGCACGGCGTAGGCCAGTATGGAGTGCGGTATTTCGGGCGCTCCGGTTCTCAGTCGCGATATCGCTTCGACAGCCACGTAGAGCGCGACGACGAACAGCAGGCCGGTTTCGATCAAGGCTGCGACGGCTTCAACCTTGCCGTGGCCATAAGGGTGGTTGGCGTCGGCAGGCTTGGCGCCGATGCGGACGGCGAAATAGGTGAGTATCGTCGCGCCGACATCGAGCAGCGCATGCAAGGCATCCGACAGCATCGCGAGGCTGCCGCTGGACATCGCGGCGACGAATTTGGCAATCGCGAGCCCCGCGCTCGCGAGGATGGAATTGAATGCGGCTTTTTCCTTGATGTCGGACATTTCAGGGCCTGCTCTTCGTGTCGTCCGCTCGGCGCGGCGATGCCGAGCCTGTGACCGGTAGATGGCACGCCGGCATCCGACATCACACCCGCATGCTCACAGCAACATCGCCGCAGCGTGGAATAGTTCCGCACTCGCCGCGGGATCGAGGCGATCAGCCTGGCCGGCCGTAGCCGCCGCCGGTGGGGGTGACGATGACGATGGATTCGCCCGCTTCGAGGCGGGTTTCGTCGCAGCCCTGAAGCCGTTCGATCCGGCCGTCCTTGCGGCGCACGCTGTTCTCACCACACTGCCCCGGCTCGCCGCCGTCGAGGCCGTAGGGCCTGACGTTACGCGACGAAGTGAGCAGCGCGCAGTCCATCGCCTCCAGAAAGCGGATGCTGCGCTCGATGCCGTCGCCGGCACTGTGTCGGCCCCGACCACCTGAACCCCGGCGGATCGCGAAGCGCTCGAGCAGAACGGGATAACGCAGCTCGAGTATCTCGGGATCGGTGAGACGCGTGTTGGTCATGTGGGCGTGGACCGCTGCGACACCGTCGAAATCCGGGCCGGCCGGCGTGCCTGAGCAGATCGTCTCGTAATACTGGTAGCGCGCGTTGCCGAATGTGACGTTGTTCATCGTGCCCTGGCTCGGGCCCATCGCACCCAACGCTGCCATCAGGCAGTTGACGACCACCTGGCTCGTCTCGGTGTTGCCGGCAACGACGGCCGCAGGGAACTGCGGGGAGAGCATCGAGCCTGCCGGCACGATCATGTGAACGGGCTTCAGGCAACCGGCGTTGAGCGGGATCGGCTGGTCGCACAACACGCGCAACACGTAGAGAACGGCGGCTCGGGCCACGGGCTCGGGCGCGTTGAAGTTGTTCTCCTGCATCGGGCTGGTGCCGGTGAAATCGAACGTGACCTCGCGCGCCTGCCGGTCGACGCGCACGGCGACCTTCACGCGCGTGCCCTGGTCCATTTCGACTTCGAACGCGCCATCCTGGAGGCGGTCGATAAGGCTGCGGACGCTCGCCTCGGCATTGTCCTGCACGTGGGCCATGTAGGCGCGGACGACATCGAGGCCGAAGTGATCGACCATGCGGGAGAGCTCCGCGACGCCCTTGGCGCTGGCGGCCACCTGAGCCTTGAGGTCGGCGATGTTCTTGTCGGGCGCGCGTGCGGGATATTTCGCGCCGGTGAACAGCGCACGCGCTTCCGTTTCGCGGAAGCGGTCGGCCTCGACCAGCTTGAAATTGTCGATGTAGACGCCCTCCTCCTCGATGCGCGTCGCCTTCGGCGTCATCGAGCCCGGCGTGAGACCGCCAACGTCCTCGTGATGGCCACGCGAGGCGACGTAGAACAGGATTTCCGTTGGGGTCAGACCCTGCGGGTCTGACCCCGCATCTTGTGCGATCCTCTCTGCGGGGTCAGACCCGCAGGGTCTGACCCCGGCGTCGGCAAAGACCGGCGTCACCACCGTGATATCGGGCAGATGCGTGCCGCCGTTGTAGGGGGCATTGATCATGTAGACATCGCCGGGGCGCATCCGGCCGGCGTTCTCGCGCGCGATCGTCTCGACGGCGCGGTCCATCGAGCCCAGATGCACGGGGATATGAGGCGCGTTGGCAACGAGGCGCGCATCGGCATCGAAGATCGCGCAGGAGAAGTCGAGGCGCTCCTTGATGTTCACGGACTGCGAGGTGTTGCGAAGCGCCTCGCCCATCTGTTCCGCGATCGACATGAAGAGATTGTTGAAGACTTCGAGCAGAACCGGATCGGCTTTGGCGCCAGCCAACTCGCGGCGGCGCGGCGCGACGCGGCGGAGGATGAGATCGTCGCCGGGGCTGACCTCGAGACGCCAGCCGGGTTCGACGACGACAGTCTGGTGGGTTTCGATGACGAGGGCGGGGCCGTTCACGGTTGCACCGGACTTCAGTGCTTCGCGCTTGTGGACGGCGGCGTCGTGCCAACCGCCGGCGGAGAAGAAGCGGGTTGTGGTGTCACTTGTGTCGGGGTCAGACCCTGCGGGTCTGACCCCATGATATGAAGACGTCGCCGTCAAACCGGGGTCAGACCCGCAGGGTCTGACCCCGCCAGCGACACCTTCCGACGCCTCCGCGTCGATCGCAGCGATGAAGATCCGCTTCTCAGGCGAGACGAAGCCGAACTGCTGGCGATGCTTTTCCTCGAACAGCCGGCGCATCTCGGCCTCTGGCGCGGACGCCGGAACGGCAATCGTCGTCTCGCTCGTCTCGTAACGCAGCAGCAGGCGCGCATCATGTGTCACGCCGTCGCGCGCCGCGCCCTGCTGGACGAGATCGTCGAGATTGCGCGCAGCCAGTTCGGCAACGAGCGCTGCGACGTGGCCGAGACTTTGGGCGCTCAATTCCTGTTCGACGGAGCGCTGGCGGCTCGTGGACAGGTGCGCGAGGCCCATGCCATAGGCCGACAGCAGTCCCGACAGCGGATGGATGTGCACGATTTCCATGCCGAGCGTGTCGGCGATCATGCAGGCGTGCTGACCACCGGCGGAGCCGAAGCAGCCCAGCGCGTATTCGGTGACGTCGTAGCCGCGCTGCACGGAGATCTTCTTGATCGCGTTCGCCATGTTCTCGACGGCGATGCGCAGGAATCCATCCGCGACGTCCTCGGCTGCGCGGCCATCGCCGATCTGCCGGGCGATCTCTTCGAAGCCTGCGCGCACGCCTTCCTCGTCGAGCGGCTGATCGCCGTTCGGGCCGAAGATTACTGGAAAGTTGCTGGCGGCGAGCTTGCCGACCATGATGTTGGCGTCGGTCACCGTGAGCGGTCCACCCCGGCGGTAGCTTTTCGGGCCGGGGTTCGCGCCGGCACTTTCGGGACCGACACGGAAACGCTGGCCGTCGAACTTGAGGATCGAGCCACCACCGGCCGCGACCGTGTGGATGCGCAGCATCGGCACGCGCAGGCGGACGCCCGCGACCTCGGTTTCGAACGAGCGCTCGTATTCGCCCGCGTAATGCGACACGTCGGTCGAGGTGCCGCCCATGTCGAAGCCGATGACCTTGTCGAAGCCGGCACGCCGCGCGGTTTCCGCGACGGCGACAATGCCGCCAGCGGGACCCGAAAGGATCGCATCGCGGCCCTGGAACTGGTCGGCTGCCTTGAGACCGCCGGACGACGCCATGAACATGACCCTCGGCGGATTCGACGTTACCTGTTCCCCTTCCCCTTGTGGGGAGGGGTTAGGGGTGGGGGAAAGTTGAGAGGTGGGGGAAGCCGTTGCAAACGCACTCCCGTGGCCCCCCCCCCCCCCCCCGCCCCCCCCCCCCCCCCAGGGGGGGGGGGC
>CAZNMY010000198.1:0-7188 GCA_964574325.1 uncultured Devosia sp.
GCCGACCAGCTCTTTCTTCTTCGTATCGACCGAGATCACTGGCTGTCCGGCAGCCTGGGCCGCGACCACCTTCGCATTGATGTACTCGAACTGCGCGTTGCGGTCGGGGTGCTTGGAGCCTTCGTCGGCCTTGCGATTGTGCTGGCGCGAGTAGCCGAGCTTGACCAGCTCGCGAGCCACGGTATCGCCGCTGATCGGGTGCCCCTTCTCGGTCAGTGCAGCGGCGAGCTTGTCCATGCTCTTGGAGACCCAGAGCAGGGGCCGCATCGGATCACCCAGCGTCGCTGGCGCGACCAGCCGCTCGAGTTCGCAGATGACACCGGGATCGGTCGTGGCCACGGAACGACGCCCGCCGCCGGCGCGGCGCAGCAGCCCATTGGCGGGCGGCTCGGCGTCGAGGTCATCCTCGCCCCGATTGATGGTCGAGCGGGCGAGACCCGTGACCTCGGACACGATCTTGAGGCCGCCCCAGCCTGCCGCCTGCGCCTCGGCTGCTGCGAACAGACGTCGCCCCCGCTCGTCGAGCTTGGAGCCGACGGCATTCCATCTTTGCTGTATGGCTTTCCTGTCGATCATGCGAACGTCGTTACGACTGTTCGTTCCACGACGGAATCCCGGCACAGTGAGTCAGACCGTCACACCACGGATCGCGATTCGTCTGTTCTGCGACGGGTCCTAAGGCGGAGCACCCGACGATGCTCGCTAAAGTTTTGATCATCATCAAATTACCTCATGGGGCTGTGTTCGAAATTTTTGCGAATGGAGTAGGAGAAGCAAACGAGCGGCATGATCTGCGTGCTGTAGTTCTTGGGGTGCGTCATTTGAATTCCGAACACTGTCACGAAGTATTCTTCAAACCACGCCCTTGCGAAGGAGGTCGTGGACATGGATGAGGCCGACGGGCTTGCCCTTGTCGACGACGAACAGCGCGGTGATGCGCGAGCTGTTCAGTACCTCGATCGCGGCTGATGCCATGATGCCCGGTTTGATCGTCTTCGGCTTCCGGGTCATGATGTCGCCGACGCGGGTGGCCATCAAGTTGCGGCTCATGTGACGTCGCAAGTCGCCGTCGGTGATGATGCCGATCAGGCGGCCTTTCTGATCGACCACGCCGAGGCAGCCGAACGAGCGCTGCGTCATGATGACGATCGCGTCCGACATCAGTGTCGCTTCGTCGGCGAGCGGAAGCCGGTCGGCGGGGTGCATCACGTCCGACACGAACTTCAACTGTGATCCGAGCGAGCCGCCGGGGTGGAAGTCCTTGAAGTCGTGCGCGGTGAAGCCTTTCACCTCCAGCAGTGCGATCGCGAGCGCGTCGCCGATCGCGAGTTGGATCGTCGTCGATGTCGTGGGGGCGAGGCCGTGGGGGCACGCCTCCTTGATCCGCGGCAATTCCAGGACGACGTCGGCGGTGCGGCCGAGGGCCGAATCGCGGCGCGAGGTGATCGCGATCAGCGGTACGGCAAAGCGGCGTGAGAACGTGAGGATGTTCTTCAGCTCGACCGTTTCGCCCGACCAGGACAGCGCGAGGATCACATCGTCCCGCGTAATCATGCCGAGATCGCCGTGGCTCGCTTCGCTGGGATGCACGAAGAACGCCGGCGTGCCGGTCGATGCAAAGGTGGCCGCCAGCTTCTGGCCGACGTGGCCCGATTTGCCGATGCCGGTAACGATGACGCGGCCGCGTGCATTCCTCAGCGCGTCGACGGCAGCAGAAAACGGCTCCGCGAGCGGGCCGGCGACGGCGTCTGTGAGCGCGCGCATGCCGTCGGTCTCGACCTCCAGCGTGCGCAGGGCCGAGGCGACACTCGCGGAGCCGGGCGTGGCTTTGCCGCCGCGAATGGCCTTGAGGCGTGGCTTGCGGTCTGCTGCGGCTGACGAGACGGCCATGAGCTCTTCCACACCTGATCGCTGGTGATCACTTCTGATTCCTGCTGCGCGCCCCGCCCGAATGCGGCGGCGAGCGCGTCGCGTACAACTCGACAACGAATAGACGCTCGCAGGGGCGCTAGCAACTGCCGGTGGCACCGATATGAACCGCTCGTTAACCGGCTTCACCTAGCGTCGAGGCTTGCAACGTCGCGCGTGCACAGAGCCGTTATTCGATTCGACTGCTACGGAGCGCGTCACGTGCGAGGTCAGCTCACTGCCATCCGGCTCGTGCTGGGCGCGGCCGTCGTCTCGGCGGGCGGGGCTGTCGTCGTGCCTTCGCGGGCAGATGCGCAGAACCTGAGGCCGGCGCTCCGCGAAGACGCGGCGCCGCTCGCGAATGTGAAGCCGCGCACGCCGCCGCCTACGCGACCTGTTGCGCCGCCTGTCGAAGCCGATCCGGCGCCACCGTTACGGATGCGGTCGACGGCTGTCGCCGATGTGCCGCGGGATGAGGTGCCGGCGGAGGAACCGGAACAAGATGCGGCCGGGGCGCCATCGGGCGTGCGACCCGCCGTGCGGGACGGCGAGCCGGAAGCTCAGCTCGAACCCGAGCCGATCACCGACGGCATGATGGACGAGCCTGAGGTCTATCGTAACCCCGACGGCCAAGATCCCGTGCAGTGGGATTCGCGTCTGCCGGAAGATTCCGATGCGTTCGAGCGGCCACCTGCGGGGCATGATCCGCAGGCTTTCGGTGTCGAGCTCGCGGCATCCGAAGATCGCCGGCCGTTCTATCTCTATCGATTCGAGCCTTGGGACCCACGCGGCATCCGGCTCGGCTCGTTCACGGTTTTCCCACAGGCCGACATCGGGGCTGCCTGGGTGTCCAACCTGTTTCGTACCAAGCCGGCGCGGGCGGATCAGGCACTCGACCTGCGGCCGACGCTTCGTGCGGTCTCCAATTGGCGAACGCATGCGCTGGAATTCCGGGCGACCGCCGGTCTGTCGTTCTTCGACGAGAACCCGAAGGAGGACGATCGCGCCTATTCACTCGAGGCGCGCGGGAGGCTGGACGTCAGCCGCCGGACGCAGATCGCGGGAAGTGTTCGGCGGGACGTGGCGCAGGAAGTCCGAGGTACGCTGGAGAGCCGCCTGCGGGGAACGTCGCGCGCCGACATCTCGACCGACGAGGCGCGGCTGCAGCTCGATCATCGCTTCAACCGGTTGGCGCTGCAGTTGCGCGGCGTCGCACAACAACGGCTCTACGAGGATACCGCCGCGATCGACGCCAGCGGCGCTTCGCAGAACAACCGCGACCGCAATCTGCGCGCGACGGAGGAAGCCCTGCGGCTATCGTGGACGTTCAAGCCGACGCTACTGGCTTTCGCCGAGATCGGACTCAATCAGCGCCGGTTCGAAGCGGCCGCGCTCACCGACGGCATCAAGCGGGACTCGGACGGAGAGCGCTACCGGGTGGGCGTGGGCTTCGGCAATACGAGCCAGGTGCTGCGCGGCGAAGTGAGCATCGGTTACGGGCGGCAGTCGCCGATCGACATGCGGCTGGCTTCGATCGACGGCCTGGTGGTCGATGCGAACCTCGCATGGCGCATCAACGCGTTCTCGGCGTTGCTGCTTCGGGGCAGCACGGACGTGATCGAGACGAGCTCGCTGCAATCCTCGGGCGGTTTCACGCGGCGTGCGCAGGCTGAACTGCGGCATGCGTTCCTGCGGCCTCTGATCGGCACGGCGAGCGCCGGGTTCTCGGCGACGACCTACGAGGGGATCGTGATCAACGAGAACCTGACCGAGCTGGGGCTGGGCCTCGAATACTATCTCGGACCGGAAGCGGTGGTGTTCGGCCGCTATCAGCACACGATGCTGCGAACGAACGCCGTCACCGGCGACTACGACGCCGACGAACTGCGCGTGGGGCTGCGGATCAGGCGGTAGGTCACGCCGAGGCAATGGTCTTGGGCGCCACCTTCACCTTTGCCTTCCCGGAAGCCGCGTTCCGGCGCGGCTATCCGGGATCGTGCCGTGAAAAAATCTGGTGGCAGCCCCTGCCCAATTCGAACTCGTCAAGACCCCGGGTCTCAGCAATCCGATCGTTGATCGGATTGCTCGCCCGGGGGCGCAAGTGGATGGGGATCGCGCGACAGCTAAGTCAATGAGGACAAATGCCTTCACCTCGGTTGATCCCGCTCAAGGCTTTGCGCGGCGGCCTCGTGCGAACCTTTTCGGGACCGAACTGGAGACCGAGGGACAACATGAATCACCGGCATCGTAAGACTCTGCATTCGATTTTCGCGCATCCGATCAACAACAACCTCGACTTCAAGGCTGTCGTTCACGTGCTCGAGCAGCTCGGCGCGGAGGTGGACAACAAGTCCGGCAACCGCATCGGCGTGACGCTGAACGGCCATACGGCGGCGTTCACGCACGTGACACACGACCTGCCGAAGGAAGAGGTGGTGCAGATCCGCAAGTTCCTGGAGACGTGCGGTATCGATCCGGAAGCCTATCCGGTATGACGTGGCAGCGGCTCGCGATCGTGGCCGGCTTGGTGTGCGCGGGGCTGCTCGGCGTCGCCTCGCATCAGGCGCTGTCGCAGGGCGCCAAGGAGCCGTCGAAGGGTTTCGACTACTGGCAGCCCGACTGGATGGTGCGGGAGCTGTGGGGGCCGGGGCGAATGCCGCGAAGCATGATGGTTCGGCTGCTGCGACACACGACCTACATGCAGTTCAGCGTTCCCGAGGTGTATGCGGGCGCGAAGTCACCGTTCGCGGGTGATCCGGCCGCCATCGCTGCCGGGCGAAAGCTCTACGCGGACAAGTGCCTGCGCTGTCACAGCGCCGACGGAATGGGCAGCGGCGAGGCGGGCCTCGCGCTGTCGCCCTCGCCGGCACTGCTCGCCTACATGATCCGCAGGCCCGTTGCGGTCGACGAGTATCTGTTGTGGACGATCGCGGACGGGGGCAAGCAATTCGACAGCGAGATGCCCGCATTCAAAGACGACCTGCCGCGCGACGACATCTGGCGGATCATCGCCTATATGCGCGCGGGGTTTCCGGCTGCGAAGTGAGATTTGAGGCGCTTGCGTTCAGCGCGGCGGGCGCGGACGGCGCGGTGGCGGAGATTCCGTAAATTCACCAGGCTTGGCGGCTGGATTGCGACCGGCTTGGCGCGCTTGCACGGGCTGTGCGCAGCCGGTCAGCCAGAGATCGAAAATCGGATGTTCGATGGCGTTGAGGCCGGGGCTTTCCGCGAACATCCAGCCGGCGAACAGCTTCTTCTTCTGGCCGTCGAGCATGGTCTCCTCGACTTCGACGAACGTCGACGTCTTGGGCGGCTCGTCGGGCGCGCGGGAATAGCACACGCGCGGGGTCAACTTGAGCGAGCCGAATTCGGCTTCCTGGCCGAGCGGTACTTCCAGCTTGGAGATGCGCGCGGTCACCTTGTCCAGAGCTGCGAACACGGCGACCTGATTCTCGAAACGCTGCGCCGAAGCACACGTCGCGCCGAGGCCCAAGGCCGCGGCGGCGAGTGAAGCGGTCAGGCCCGAGTGCTTCATCCAGCGCATCAGTTTTCCTGCTGTGGCATTCGCTCGTGGCGTCGCTGTGCAATCCTGCCGGTCGCCCGTGACACATACTCTGCGCACAACTTGGCGCGAGCATGGCTGCGAATCGCGGCGAATTGCAACGTGTCCTTACCGGTCGGGGTCCCTGCGGCTCAGGCGTCGGGACGCCAGGGCTTGTAGTCACCGGTGGCGCGCGGTCGTGCGGCCGTCGTCAGAATGCTGCCGGAAGGGCGATAGGCGTCGCCGGTGCCGGTCATGTTCATCCGGTGCGGCTGCTGCCAGGGGCGCGGCGTGTAGCTCTCCTCGGTGGGAGGGCGGTCGACCGTATAATGCAGCCAGCCGTGCCATTCCGGCGGTACTTTCGAGGCTTCCGCGAGATCCTTGTAGACGACCCAGCGGCGCGGAACGCCGAGCGGGCCGACGCCACGCTTCTGCATATAGTAGCGGTTGCCCAGCTCATCGCTGCCGACCTGACGGCCCTGGCGCCAGATGGTGACGCGCGTGCCCCAGGTGTTGCCGCCCCACCAGGAGAAGATTTCAGAGAAAATGCCCATGCCGTGGACAACCCCGCGGTGTTCCGGCTCGACGCGCGAGCCCGTTGCCTGGAATTAGCCGAGGGCCCGGTGGGTGTCCAGCAATCCGACGTGAGGCAAAAGTGTCACGATCATGATGCGACTTGCACCGAGGGATCGGGCGATAGGCAGCGGGCAAACACAACGTGCACAGAGCGCAGGAAAGTCTCCCGGCGATCCTAATCCCTGAACCGCCAGTGACTTGTCGCCGATGCCGGAACGCGTTGCGCCCAAGCTATCCACAGTTCATCCCCGCTCGATACCCACTTACCAGATTTAGTGTCGGTGCGATCGGCAACATACAAAATCTTTGGCGGAAGCGGGCGAATCAGCCAACTTGGGCTTCATCGCGGCACTGGTGCGGCGGGCTTGTGGTCAGCGTCTTGCCAGCCCGAAGGGAATCAGTGCCGATAACTCGTCCGTTAATGTTGCGTTAAGCGCCGAGGGCTCCGGCCCGCAGTTCAGAGTTCGCTCATCACAATCCGCGCCTAGAGCCCTGCGCTGCAGATCCCTGCAGCGAGAACGACTCTTTGCGGCTTGTCGATGGGGCGGAATTCGATCCGGCGCGCGATGTACGGCGAGGGGAATTCAGAACGCCGGGGCCACTTTCCGGCAACGGCAATTGCAGTTCGATACCAACGCGGGGAACTACAGAATGAAGATCGCTCGTCGATTCACCGAGGCCGGCAAGAGCCCGTATGAGAGCATTCCTTTCCGCCGGGCGACCTCGGAGATCAAGAATCCCGACGGGTCTGTGGTGTTCCGACTCGAAGGCTTCATGGTTCCCGAGCAGTTCAGCCAGGTCGCCGCCGATATCCTCGCGCAGAAGTACTTCCGCAAGGCCGGTGTCGCCCGCCGCCTGAAGCGGGTCGAAGAGAATTCGGTGCCGTCGTGGCTGTGGCGGTCGGTGCCCGACGATCGTGCGCTGAACGAATTGGCACAGGCCGAGCGGTTCGGCGGCGAATCCGATGCGCGTCAGGTGTTCGACCGTCTGGCCGGCACGTGGACGTACTGGGGCTGGAAGGGCGGATACTTCACGACCGAGGAAGATGCCCGCGCATTCTACGACGAGCACCGCTACATGCTGGCGCGCGCCAGATGGCAGCGCCCAACAGCCCGCAGTGGTTCAACACCGGCCTGCACTGGGCCTATGGCGTCGACGGCCCC
>CAZNMY010000199.1:0-6981 GCA_964574325.1 uncultured Devosia sp.
CTCAGCCCTCGATCCTTGCTCCCGCAACGCGGGCTGTCGCGTAGCGACTTTGTGCGCTGGCCCATCGCGTCGGCTTGCGGCGGTCGGGAGCGGGAGATGCGGGCGTTTTCGGAGGGAGGCACCACGGCTCTGCGGGGTGGCGCCTATGTACGCTTCGCGCTGAATGTCATACGGGCCTGGTTGTGGCCGAAGTTGGGGTGGGCGCGCGTGGCGGTGAGACCGTGGCGGGCGAGGAGGTCGACGAATTCGCGCTCGGCGTACATCGAGAAGCCGAGGGATTTGCGGATCTTGCCGTAGTCGGACAAGGCGGTGCGGACGAGGCCCGCGAACGCCGGGATCAGGAAGCCGCCGCGGGTGGCGAACATCAATAGGGCTGCGGCGTCGCGGATCGGGTTGACGCCGGGAGGGATCACGTCGGCGATCACGAGGCGGCCGTCGGGTTTCAGCTTGACGCGCCAGAGATCGAGCAGGTCTTCGAGGTCCTTGCGCGAGAGGTACTGCAGCACGGAATTGACGACGATCAGGTCGAGCGAGGCGTCGGGCAGTTGAGCTACGCCGATGGGCTCGATCACGTCGACGTTGCGCAGCGGGGCCATGCGTTCGGCCAATGCGGCGCAGACCTTGGGCGCGGCATCGCACAGGATCAGGCGGCCACAACGGCCGGCGATCGTTTCGGCGTAGAACGCTTCGCCGCAGCCGTGGTCGAGGACGACTGCTGATGGGGCGGGGATATGCCGGGTGATGTCGCGGGCGACGGCTTCGGCGTGGAGCTGCTTGTGGCGCTCGTTGACGTAGATGGAATGGTCTTCGTTCCAGAAGTCGATCCAGGATCTCATGCTTTTCTCACGTGCTGCGAGGCTCTCGTATCAATGCGCGATGACGCACAGCCGCGTCATTTCGTTTTCTTCATGTGCTCGCGCATCTTCTCGCACGGGTCGTCTCGTTTCGCACGCGGGGTGAAAACGATCACGTCGATGGCGGGGGCGCCGGCGGGATCACGGGGAGCGTAGGCGGCGGGATCGGTGGCGCCTTCCTCGACCTCGGCCAGCATGACGGAGAGGATGGGACGGTTGGTTTCGCGGTTGCGCAGATACCAGGGCACGCCGCGATCGGTGCGGATGTGGCCGTTGCCGGCCAGCAGGATCACGCCGTCATTGCGTTCGGCTCCTGTCAGCATGGCATCGGCCAGGTGGGCGTCGCGGAAGCGCTGGGCGAACGACATGCCGGTGATCGCGGACGCGGGCAGCATTCCGCAGTGGCTTCCCGCGATTTCGGCGGCCAAGGCATCGGCGAGTGGGGCGGGCCAGTCGCGATCGAGAGCGAGGTGTCGGGAGCGAGGCCCGTCCATCGCTGCCATGCCGCCACGGGCCAGGGTGCGAACGCGATCGCGGGCGGCGTCTCCGGGCAGGATCGGCAAGCGTGCTTCCAGGATCGCTGCGTAGAGGGGCTTGAACATCCGGGCTTCGGGCCAGCCGCTTCGTTGCCATTCGAGGTGCTCGAACAGGAGATCGGCGCGCTGGCCGGAATGCTGGTCCGCAGGCGATAGCGGGAGTCTCTGGAAGGCTTCGAGGGCGGGGAGCTGGTCGACGCGGATGTGCTCGGTGACGATGGCGGGATGCGCGGCGCGGCCGAAGGCGTTGGGGCCGGTTACGGCGTCGATGAGGCCTGCGCGGAAGAGGTGATGCGCCGGATTGTCGTGGATCTCGCCCAGCAACAGCAGTTGTCCGGCTTTCGCACCGATGGCGTCCGCGATCGGGAAACCGACGACAATTCCGCGCGACAGAGCGGGGCCGTCGATGGTTCTGTTTTCCCTGGCGATCCAGATGCGGCCGATCAGGGGATGGCGAGATTGTCGCGTCCAGGATTCGAGGACGAGTTCGGCGGGCAGGGTCGATGCGACAACCGATGGTGGCTGGACGAAGGCGGAGATGGCGGCGACTATGAGGAACTGCAGGCAGGGCAGAATGTGGAGGTTCGCGGTCCGCGTCGCCCTGTGGATCGAAGTCGTGGTCATCGCCTAGGGCCTGTCGTGGGATGCGGGAAATTTGCATGGCACTGCGCGGGAATTGTGAGGATTTTCGACCGGAAGTGCAATCGCGGGCGAGGGGTGGGCGCGATTATCGCCATCCGGATTATGCCCAAGGCATGAATTTGACCGTGGCGCGGCCACGTGCTCGCCCGAATTCGACTGTTGAAGACGATAGATAGACCTCCAGATCGGACGCTGCCCCGATGGTTCGGATCGTTGCCGCCATGCTCGCATTGCTGCTCGTCGGCGGGGGCTATGTGCTGTCGCCGTTCGTGGCGGCTTGGAACTTGCGCGAAGCCATCAAGACGAGCGACACGGCGACGCTGGAGCGGAAGGTCGTCTGGAGTAGCGTTCGCAGCAGCCTCAGGGCATCACTGGCGGCGAATTCAAAGCTGCTGCCCGAAGTGAACGAGGCGGGCGAACGGCTGCGGCCGACGCTGTGGCAACGCGTGAAGACCGCGTTCGGGCAGTCGATGCTCGACCGGTTCGTCGAAAGCTATGTGACGCCCGAGGGCCTGCCGAAGTTGTTCCGGTATCGAAACAAGTGGAACGGGACCGTAAAGGGCGAGGTGGACGAGGACGACAAGCTGGAGTTCTTCGAGCGCGCAAAGGCGTT
Source organism: uncultured Devosia sp. (assembly GCA_964574325.1). Classification (GTDB taxonomy): domain Bacteria; phylum Pseudomonadota; class Alphaproteobacteria; order Rhizobiales; family Hyphomicrobiaceae; genus CAMDPA01. The sequence goes on from CAZNMY010000199.1 coordinate 2,646, forward strand.
CTATCGGCGGCTGCACCGGGCGGAGTTCAGCTCGTTGACGCGGATCGAGATCGAGATGCTCGACAAATTCGATCCAGATCGCCGCTATGTGAGCGTGATGGAGCTGCACGGCGTCGAGTGGAAGCTCGCGGAGCTGCGTATCATCGGCGGTTCGGCGAAGGCCGGGGGGACGCGCGTCGCGCGCGATATCATCGGGGTGCAGTGAGGGGGAGGTCGGAAGTCGGAAGTCGGAACAAAAGAGCGATGCTTCCGATTTCCGAATTCCGATTTCTGCTTACTGGCCCCAGTTGGGCTGCCAGATCGGGTTGAGGCCGATCACGACGTTCTCGCCGCGCAGCTCGCTGCCGCTGGCGCTCAGGTGTGTGAGGCCGAATTTGACTTGAAGCTTCTGCGTCACCTGCGCCTGCACGGCCAAGCTGGCGGCCTTTGGATTGTCCTTGTTGAAGTCGACGCGGTAGACGATGTTGCCGATCACGAAGCGTTGGTTCTGAAAAAGGCCGGCGGGGCTGCCGTTGAATTCAGGGCGGTACTTGTTGCGCGGATTGGCGATGGCTTCGGCGCAGCCGGGCCTCGACAGTAGTTCCCTGCGGATCTCGTTCAGATCTTCGGCGGAATATTCGTAGACCACTGCGTCCGTCACCGACATCATGACGGAATTGACGAGGTTGCCGCCGAAGTCGGCGTTCAAGACGTTGACGACCGTCGTGCCGGCACTGAACTGGAAGCCCTGTTGCGAGAAGAAGCCCGTAGAGACCAGACGATCGCGCAGGAGCTGGTCGTCCTTCTCGATATCGACCCGGTTCCGGCAGATCATTTCGAGCTTCAGGACGCCTTTGTAATTATAGCCCTTGATGATCGAGCCGGGCGTGAAATACTTCGCCGTCGGCGAGATGCGGTAGACGGAATACTGGTTGAAAACAAGATCTTGTGCGGATGCGGGCGCTGCTGCCGCCAGGGCGCAGACACTTGCACAGAGCATGATACGAAGCTTCGAGAACCCGCGCACTTGAGACCACCCCCGACACGACCCCACACGTGGCGGGAACCTACTCGCCTCGCCCCTACCGGGCAACGAAGCGAAACCCGAATGCCGGGGGGTTGGGTTGATTCGGCAACAGTGAGCGGGAGCCGCGCAGGCGCGCACGTGGCATCTGCACGGCAGCGCGAACAATGCTATGAGCGGGCCGAAACCTGCGAGGATGATGGCCGTGGACGACGTCAAGATCGACAGTAGCGCCGGCAATGCGGCGGCACCGGCAGTGGCGCCTGCGACAAGGTCGTCGAGCGGGCTCGATTCGGAGATCGCGCGGCGGCGGACCTTCGCGATCATCTCGCATCCCGACGCGGGCAAGACCACGCTGACCGAAAAGCTGCTGCTGTTCGGCGGTGCGATTCAGCTCGCAGGGCAGGTCAAAGCCAAGAAGGACAAGCGCAACACGCGCTCGGACTGGATGGCGATCGAGCGGGCGCGCGGCATCTCGGTCGTCACCTCGGTGATGACCTTCGAGTATGCAGGCAGCGTCTTCAACCTGCTCGATACGCCGGGCCACGAAGACTTCGCCGACCAGACCTACCGGACGCTGACGGCGGTCGACAGCGCCATCATGGTGATCGACGCGGCCAAGGGCATCGAGCCTCGAACGCTGAAGCTGTTCGAGATCTGCCGTATGCGCGACATCCCGATCATCACGTTCGTCAACAAGATGGACCGGGAGAGCCGCGAGCCGCTCGAGATCGTCGACGAGGTGGCCGCGAAACTTCAGTTGGACACGGTGCCGCTGGTCTGGCCGATCGGCCAGGGCCGATCCTTCAAGGGCACGTACGATCTCGTTCATCGGCGCATCCGGCAGCTCGACAAGGACGACGACGGCGTCGAGGTCTCGGGTCCGGACGATCCTCGCGTCGTGGAGTTGCTGGAGGAGACGCGGGCGGCGCAGTGGCAGGAGGACATCGAGCTCGTCCGGGGCACGTGCCCTGACTTCGACATCGAGGCTTTCAGGCAGGGCGTGCAGACGCCGGTGTTCTTCGGCTCCGCGCTGAAGAACTTCGGCGTCCGCGATCTGCTCGATGCGCTGATCGCCTACGCGCCGCCGCCGCGTCCGCAGAAGGCGTCGAACCGAATGGTCGAGCCGAACGAGGCGCCGATGGCCGGCATCGTGTTCAAGATCCAGGCGAACATGGACCCGAACCATCGCGACCGCATGGCGTTCATGCGGGTGTGCTCGGGCAAGCTGACGCGCGGGATGCGGGTCAAGCACGTGCGGACGGGGAAGACGATGGCGCTTCCGGCACCGCAGTTCTTCTTCGCGCAGGACCGGGCGCTCGCCGAGGAGGCTTTCGCCGGGGACGTGGTCGGCATTCCGACCAAGGGGCAACTTCGGATCGGCGATGCGCTGACCGAGGGCGAGGATCTCGCGTTCCTCGGCATTCCGAGCTTCGCGCCTGAAATCCTGCGGCGTGTGCGCCTCGACGACGCGATCAGGGCCAAGAAGCTGCGGGACGCTCTGCACGAGATGGCCGAGGAAGGCGTCGTGCAGTTGTTCTCGCCGATCGACGGCACGCAGCCGCTCGTGGGCGTGATCGGAGCGCTCCAGCTCGACGTGTTGGCCGACCGGCTGCAGAACGAATACGGCCTGCCGATGGGGTTCGAGCAGGCGCCGTGCGATGCGGTGCGGTGGATCTCGTCGGACGATGCGGCGGCGCTCAAGGGGTTCATCGACAAGAACAAGTCGTCGATCGCGACAGATATCGACGGGGATCACGTGTATCTGGCGAGTTCGGCGTTCAATCTCCGGTGGACGGCCGAGAAGAACCCGGAGATCCAGTTCCTGGACGTGAAGGCGATTTTCCGGGCGAACGGGTGAACGCCGCCGGCTCGTCGCCTGAAGCATCAACGCTTCGTTAGCCATCGCGGCGTGTTGCGCTGCAACCTCGGGCCGGAGTGGCGTGCGATAAGCACTGGATAAAGGGTTCCCGCTTAGAATTTCGTCGGATCGAACGACGAGGCGGGCCATGGGACGCGACAGAAGGCGCAGAAGCATCCGTAAGTTATCTCGGGCTGCATGTCTGGCGTTCTTCGCTGGCGGGTTCGTCGCCGCGACCGCGTCGGCGCAGTCGCCTGCTCCGCGACACACGAGCGAAGTGCGGCAGGCGGGAAATGCCGCTGCCGTCACTTGCTTTGCCGGCTGCGACGGTGGGCCAGGCAAAGTCATCGCGCATGTCAACCTGCCGCCGCCGACGGCTGCTCGCGAGGACATCGATACCGGCAGCGGGTGGCGTCAGGTCGGCAAGAACAACTGGTGTCACGACACGCACGGCTGCCGGACTCGGAACGCGGTGCAACCCGCTCCCCGCCCGCCCCGGAAAGTCCAGATCCATTGCTACAACGACCGCAAGGGCAAGTCGGTCTGCAATCTTTATTGACCGGCCGCAGAGCTTTCGGATGGGGGCGCGGAAATGGGACTCGGCCGCGGGGATGTCCCGGTGATCCCTGGGCGATCCCTGGGCGATCCGTGGGTCATCATGCGCCGAGCCTTTTTCGGTTAACTTCTTCGTAACGATATTGTCGCCTTCGATTGCCGTGGGATCTACATTGAGGTGCCGTCCGGACGATCGGGCGCGCGACCCTCTCGTTGTGGATGGATCCGGCTTCCCATGCTGCGGTGGCAATTTCCAATCGATGTCCGAAGCCTCGCCCGATTCAGCCCGTCCTGCTCGATGCCGGCCCGCTTGGCCATGGCGGGTCTGTCGGTGATCGCTTCGTCTGCCGCAAGCGTGCCGACAGTCGCGACAGCATCGGACCTGCCTTCGCGCCCGGTGGCCCAGGCAACCGGTCTCCGCGCCGAGGAAGTGACCTGCTTTGCCGGCTGCACAGGGCGGCCGGGGGAAGTTCTCGCACGACTGCATTTGCCGGCGCTTTCGGATGGCGAGGGGCGTGCCACTCGATCGGGCTGGCGCAATGTCGCGCGGTATATGTGGTGCCATGACGATTATGGTTGCCGCTCCACCAATACGATCCTGCCCAGGCGGGTCGAATGCCAGCGCAGCTACAGTGGCAGCAGCACCTACGTTTCCTGCGTCAGGTACTGACCGAAGGCGAATTGAGCGAGCCGCCTGAACGGGCAAGGGTGCTCAGGTTTCACTCCGCGGAAACCCATGCGACGCTTCTATTCCGCAGCGGGAGTAGAGCCGCAACTGCCAGCCCAAGTCTTCCTGCATCGAGCATTGCTCGAACTCGCCGATGAGCCATTGATGTAGGCGCTGTTCGGCGTTCATGTTGGTGCAGTGCACTGGCCCCGAAGGGGCCGCAGGATGTAGCTACGGGTGGAGCGCAGCG
>CAZNMY010000200.1:0-6938 GCA_964574325.1 uncultured Devosia sp.
CCGGCAGCAGCACCGCGAACGCCTGCCAGATCGTGTCGTAGAGCCCCGCGTTGCGGATCTCCTCGATGAAGATCGCATCGGCTTTGCGCAGGATATCGAGCTTGTCCTTGTCGATCGCACCGGGCACGCGGATCGCGAGCCCAGGCCCGGGGAACGGATGCCGGCCGACGAACGCCTGCGGCAAACCGAGCTCACGGCCGAGCACCCGCACCTCGTCCTTGAACAGCTCGCGCAGCGGCTCCACCAGCTTCATGTTCATCCGCTCCGGCAGCCCGCCGACGTTGTGATGCGACTTGATCGTCACCGACGGCCCGCCCGTGAACGACACGCTCTCGATCACATCCGGGTAGAGCGTGCCCTGCGCCAGGAACTCCGCGCCGCCGATTTTCTTGGCCTCCGCATCGAACGTCTCGATGAACAGCCGTCCGATGATCTTGCGCTTTGCCTCGGGATCGGAAACGCCTGCAAGCTGCCCGAGAAACAACTCGGCCGCGTTCACGTGCACCAGCGGAATGTTGAACGACCCGCGGAACAGCGACACGACCTCGTCCGCCTCCTTCAGCCTCATCAACCCGTGATCGACGAAGATGCAAGTGAGCTGATCGCCGATCGCCTCGTGGATCAGCTTCGCCGCCACCGCCGAATCGACGCCGCCCGACAGGCCGCAGATCACGCGTCCCTTGCCGACCTGCGCGCGGATCTTCTCGATCTCGCTCGTCCGGAAATGGGCCATCGTCCAGTCGCCGGCGAGGCCCGCGATCTTGTGCACGAAGTTCGAGATCAGCTTCGCCCCGTCCGGCGTGTGCACCACCTCCGGGTGGAACATCGTCGTGAAGATGCGGCGCTTCTCGTCGCTGGCAACCGCAAAGGGAGCATTCTCGCTGACCGCTTTCACGGTGAAACCTTCAGGCAGCCGCGTAACCCGGTCGCCGTGGCTCATCCAGACCGGATAGCGCTTGCCGACCTGCCACACGCCCTCGAACAGCGCCGACGGTTCCTTGATATCGATTTCGGCCCGGCCGAATTCAGCAGCGTGCCCGCCCTCGACCTCGCCTCCGAGTTGTACCGCCGTCGTCTGCTGCCCGTAGCAGATCGACAGGATCGGCAGGCCCGACGCGAAGACCCAGTCGGGCGCGCGGGGACTCTCGCTGGTGGTCACGCTGGCAGGCCCGCCCGACAGGATGACGGCTTTCGGGGCCAGCCGTTCGCGCGCGCCTTCGGCCCGGTTGAACGGTACGATTTCCGAGTACACGCCGGCCTCGCGCACCCGCCGCGCAATGAGCTGCGTCACCTGGCTGCCGAAATCGATAATGAGTACGGTGTCGGTCATGAAGCGGTACCGCCGCGCTGAGAGATCATATGGGTCGTGCCGCGCCACATCGGACGCGCGCCCCGTTGGACTGACGGCCTATGGGATCGCGGGGCCGAACGCAATCGTCCGGGGGTCGCAGCGCCGTGTTTGCCACCCGGAATTTGGGCATTACAGCCGCTTGGGAACCGCCGGCAGTTCTGCTATGCCTCGAAAAACTCGAGCCTCGAACCGGAATCGAAGCATGACCGACAGCACTTCTGCCAACAAGCCCGCCGCCGCCCCGCATGTGCATGGCCCCGATTGCGACCACGATCATGACCACGGGCACGATCACGGCCATCACGGCCACGTCCATGGCCCCCACTGCAACCACGACCACCACTTCGCACCGGTCGTGACGCAGGTCCGCAACGGCCCCAAGATCGGCCGCAACGATCCCTGCCCCTGCGGCTCCGGCAAGAAGCACAAGAAGTGTTGTTTAGAGTAATGATTTCAGTGATTTACGTCGAATTTTGCACTAGATTTGCATGACCGGCGGCGGTGCGTTCTGCACCTGTTCGTCATGTGTTTGTATGTTGTCCGATGTTGTGCTATGAGGGGTGGAGTGCGCGTAGATCAGCAGGGACTGACTATGTCTAGGAAGCTATCGACTGATCCCGAGTTCAGGATCGAGGCAGACGGAGTTCTGCACGTGCCTACAGGGTACAAGTTCTTGCCGCATGCGGGCATGGAGGATCTTAGCATAGTTCAGAGCGGAAACCTGTTCGTCGGCAGCGATACGTACGTTGAAGATGACCTAATGGCGAAAGCTGTGAGACTTTGGGCTAATCGGAAGAAATAAGGTCTGGGTTCTCGTAAATGTTGCCGATAATAACAGCCGAGTACTCAGGATTAGCTCCGTCTGGCATGTTTCCGAAGAACCCAGTAGCTGGCTCGTAACTAATTATTATGTTTACTGGCAATCCATTTTCTTTGATAAAGTCCGTACGCAATACATCCCCACGATACATCTTCTTTCCATTCTTATCTTCGAGTCCTGTAAACTGACAAATGCCATATAGTTCATGGTGAAAAGAAGCAAGGGCCAAATAATCATAATCTTCCCTAGATACAATATATTTCCATTTTTTAAGTAATATATCGAACACCCTTAAATTAATTTCTTCCATATAACGTAAGCGTATCATCAGTACTCAGAAAAACCAGAAGTGCCTGTGGATAACTAAGGTTAATTTTTGCATGAATTTTGCACCGCCCATAGGTGAACATAACCCTTTGATACCAATAGATTCTCCAACACTTTTTATAAGTGCTGCCGATTCCAAGTCATTAATTTCACATGCAGGGCATTTTTCACAAGAAGTGCTGTCTCGCCGCCTGAGCTACGACCGGACTGGATTCGATTGCCGATCAGTTCAGCCGCCAAAGCGCGAAGTTGAGCCCCGTGGCGTAGCTCACCCACGCCAGATACGGCACGAACAGCAGCGCGGCTGTACGCACCGGCCGCCATGTCGCCACGACGAACGCCACGATCGCCAGCCACAACAGCAAGATCACGGCGAGCGCCACGCCGATGTTGTGCCAGCCGAACATCACAGGCGACCAGATCCCGTTGAGCGCGAGCTGCGCCACCCACAGCCACCGTGCCGACGGCGCCGCCTCGTTCTCCCACACCAGCCATCCCGCCAACGCGATCATCAGGTAGAGCACGCTCCACACCGGCCCGAACAGCCAGTTCGGCGGCGTCCACGCCGGCTTCGCGAGCCCCGCGTACCAAGCCCCCGGCATGAACTGCCCCGCCGAGAAAGCAACCGCCCCGACGATCACGACGAATGCGACCAGACCGAGATATCGCTTCATGCACAGGCGTCCTTACGGTAGCGACGGATGTGCAAGGTACGAATCCCGCCCCAGCTCGGATCAGACCGACTGAGACCGGCTCCGAGCAGCAAAGACCGGCACAGCACAGATCGGACGCCGATCGCCCTACTCAACCGCCGCCGCAACGCTCCCGCGTACCGCCCGCCCCGTCGACAATCGCCTCACCGCAAGCGGCGCGCTCGCAAGCGCCACCAGCGGCATGAACAGCACCGCGTAAACGACCCCGCGCACCGCACGCGCCGCCATGTAGCCGAACACGCCGCCGTAATTCTCTCGCGCTTCCGCCGGCCAGATCCGCCCCCACCACTGGCTCGCCGTCGCATGCCCCATGAGCCCCAGCGCCAACAGCCCCGCATAGGCCCACTGCACCAGCGACGGCACCCACGGCACCATCCGCCGGTCGAGCTCCGTTTCCCGCACGCGATCCCGCAGGCTCGCCTCGACACCGCTCACCACCACTTGGCCGACGATATTCGACGCAAGCTCACTCAGCGCATCGCCGATCCCCGTCCGCGGCGAGCTTTCGTCCTTCAACGCCCGCGCCGAGAGCCTGATACGCCCGGCAGCATCGTCTTGCGCAGAGACCAGCAACTTCGCTTGCGGGCTCGCGATCGCGTTGAGGAAATCCGCCAGATGATCCCTCCCCAGCGCATCGTCGAGACGGCCGACCGAGATGCTTCCCCACCACCAGCTCCGAGCCCCCGGCTGCCGTGGATTGGAGGACTGCAGGATCACGAGGTTGACATCCGCCGCCTCGGCTGCCGCCAGCACATCCTTCAGCGGCCGCGTGTGCTCGGGCCCGCTCGATGGCCGGAACGCCAGCAGGTCGCCATCCCGACGCGCCGTGATCAGCACCGTCTGCCGCGCCAGGGCTCGCAACGCGCCCTCGAGCCCAGCCGGCGACACCTGATCGGTCAGCGCCCGCTGAGTCTGCGGATCGAGCCGCGGCGACGCCGAAACCTTCTCGGGCCCGCCCGTCTCCACCGCGAGCACACGAATCTGCGACCGCTTCAACGGATGCGCGAGCTGCCACACCGCCTCGTCGAACAATCGTCGCTCGGACAACTCGATGAGAATGTTCGGTCTGATCTCCGCCGCGAGCTGCTCCTTCCCCCGCTCCCCTCGCCGCAGCACCGGATAAGCATCGCTACCGACCACGATCAGCACGTCGGTGCGGCGATCCGAGGCGAGCGGCAGCGACAGGAAATGCTGGCGCTGCCGGAAAATCGCGTCCTCCGTGACGGCCAGCACGAGGCGCACACCGGGCTTGGCAGCCTCCGGCGCCAAAGTCGGCACCACGCGCTTCAACTCGTCCGGCGACGCCGACGTGAAACGCTCCCCCGCTGGATTGACGAACGTCCAGTGGCCCTCTGGGCTCACATCCGCGGCAAGTGCCGAGCCCTTGTCCAGCCCCTTGATGAGCGCAGACTGCGCTTTCAGCACGTCGAGCGCACGCGCCAGCGCATCCGCTGGCGACGCGGCATACGCTGGTGACATTCCGACTAGCACCAGCCAGAAAAGGGAAATCGCCGACGAGCGGAAGATCGAGCGAAATATCATGCGGGTTACTCCGGCCCGGAAAGTACGGCGAACGCAATCTACCGCAACCTGTGGCCGAATTCAGCCGCTCACGCCTTCTTCAGCTTGGCAAAATCCGGCTGCCGTTTTTCCAGGAAGGCCGCGAACGCTTCCCGCGCTTCCGGCGACGACAACCGCTCGGCGAAAATCCGCGCTTCGTCCTCGATCTGACGGCTGACCGAATCCGTCTCCCCCCGCATCAGGCGACGGCACAAGGCCAACGCCTCCGGCGGCTTGCGCGCGAGCCGAACAGCCGCTTTTCGCGCCACCGCCTCGATCTCGTCCGCCGGCACCACCGCGTTGACGAACCCCGCCGCGACAGCCCGCTCCGCGCTGAATGTCTCGCCCAACGCCAGCAACTCGAACGCGCGCGCATATCCCATCCGCTGCGGCGCGAGCAGGCTCGATCCCGCTTCCGGCACCAGCCCGAGATCGAGGAACGGCGTCCGGAACGTCGAGGCCGGCGTCGCGTAGACCAGATCGCAGTGGAACAGCAGCGTCGTGCCCACGCCCACAGCCAGCCCATCGACCGCCGCGATGACCGGCTTCTGCACCAGCGGCAATTGCCGGATGAACTCGAGGATCGGCCCGGAGAGATCGGCCCGTCCCTTCGCCCGCTCGGCGAACTCGGCGACATCACTTCCCGCCGAGAACGATCCGCCCGAGCCGAGCAGCAGATGCACAGCCACGTCCGCGCGGCCGTCGCCCGCGACCAGCGCCTCGCGCAGCCCGGCGTACATCACGGACGTCAGCGCGTTCTTCTTCGATGCCCTGGTCAACCGCAGCGTCTGCACGCCATCGGCGATCGAAAGCGTCAACCCGGTCGGTGTTTCCTGTGACATCTCTTGCCCCTTCGAAGCGACGAGGCCCAACCTATCCTTTGTCGGAAGGCGGCGGTAGCGCCTGCGGCTGTGACGCCTTGAGGGCCCCACCGGCGATTTCCGGCTGCCCGAGTTGCTCGGCGCTGTCTTTCCGCCGCCCCGGCGGATCGGTCAACACGTCGAGCAGCGGCGTCAGCCCCTCGACGTCGACGATGCGGAACACTTCCACATCGCTCTTCGCCCGCTCGCTCCATCCCGCGATGCTGAGCGCACGCTCTGCCTTCGAGAACAGCCCGTGATTGCGGATACGCTTCTTCTCGTCCTCGCGCAGCTCCCGCACCGGCCGCCCTTCCTTCTTCTCCTGCTCGCGGAACTGCTCCTTGTAGGCGTTGAGGTCCGTGAAGCTCGCGCGCGCTTCTTCCTTGCCCGCCTCCTTCAATTCCTTCTCGCCCATCACCCGGATCAACTTCATGTCCGAGAACACGCCCGCGAGCTGGTTCATCGCGACCGCCTTCGGTTGCTCACCCGGCTTGGCCGGATCGACGCGGAACAGATTGGGAATGACGTAGTAGGAAGCCCCGCCGTGATGAATGAAATGCCCGTGCACCCATTCGAGCGTGATCTCCTTGTTGCGCGAGATCGCCGTCTCGATCGCTTCCCGGATCTGCTTTTTGGTCTGCTCGGAAACCTGATGGATGTTCTCCGCTTCGTGCCGCAGACCATCCCAGCGCTCGGGCCGCGTTTTCGGCGGATCGAGCAGCGCCAGCACGAACAGCCCCAGATCGATGCCGATAGTCGCGAGCAGCGCGATCATGTCCCGGCCGCCGATCGATTGCCCGCCGACCACCGCCTCACCCGATGCGCCGCCGGTGAACACGTAGCGCACGAGATTGACCGTGTAGGAACCCATGTTCTGCCAGAGGTTCTTGATCGCGTTCGCCGTGCCCGCCGGCCCCTCGTTGAACGCCGCTTCGCGCAGACGCAGTGTTGCCGGCTGGTCCGCCTGATCCGCCGCCTGCCGCAGCCGCTGCGCCAGCGTCGGGTCGTAGCAGGAGAACCCCTGCGCGTTGGGCTGGATCGACACCGCCGCCGCCAGCGCGCGCATTTCAGTCGCCGTCGTCTTGCCGAGCGCGTTGGACCTGTCGGCCAGCGAACGCGACTTGCCGCGGATTTCAGAAGCGCGCGCCTCGAACCGCCGCTGCCGCTCCTCGACGCTGCCGTCCTCGGACAAAACAGCGGCGTCCTGCAGTGACTTCAACTCTTCCTGCGTCGGCACGATCCAGGACTTGGTCACGCCGTCGCGCAGCGTCGTGATGGAATCCCTGACGCTACGCCGCGCGTTGTAG
>CAZNMY010000201.1:0-6808 GCA_964574325.1 uncultured Devosia sp.
CCATCCGCGAAGGCGGCCGCACCGTCGGCGCCGGCGTCGTCGTCAAGATCACGGATTGAGACGGGACAGGCGAGCCTCGGCGCCGACAAAACTCGAACAAGTCGGCGCCGGCGTCGTCGTCAAGATCACGGACTAGAGATGGTGAGATGGTGAGTGGCCAGTGGCGAGTGGCAATCTGCCTTCGCCGCTGCCGCTGACCCACCACTCACAACTCACCACTCACCACTCACCATCAAATGCTCGTCACCACCACCAACGACCTCGCCGGATATCGGATCGTGCGCCATATCGGCGTCGTGCGCGGCCTCTCCGTGCGCTCGCGCAACGTGGTGAGCAACATCGGGGCGATGTTCCAGATCCTGCGTGGCGGCAACATCTCGGTCTATACAAAGCTCGCCGAGGAGGCGCGCCAGGAGGCCTACGACCTCTTGCTCGAGCACGCTGCCGAAGCCGGCGCCAACGCCATTCTCGCGATGCGTTACGACGCCAACGAGATCGCCGCCGCCGTCACCGAGGTGATCGCCTACGGCACCGCTGTCGTCGTCGAGCCGCTGCCGTGACGCGCGTGGAGATTCATCGACAACTCGACTCTATCGTGTCGCGGGCCTTGCCCCTCGAGGTGCTGTCAAGAAAAAAATAGAAATCGTCTTGTGCATTGCGGCGAGCCCCTCTATAAGCATCGCTTCAATGCTAGCCCGAATCGACGTTGGTGACCCGCCGCTTGAGGATTGCTTAAGGAGGCACTCCCCACGGGTTCCCGGCGTCTTTGTCTCGCGCGAGTGCGCCGAACGTGGGCCTTCTGGGCCGAGGTGCACGAGGGAGGGGCAGTGGCGGCATCTGATGTTGTCGGAAAAGAATACGGCGAATCAAAGATTTGCGTGAGTTAGGGGTGTAGCTCAATTGGTAGAGCGTCGGTCTCCAAAACCGAAGGCTGGGGGTTCGAGCCCCTCCACCCCTGCCAATTCGCAGTTTGGTGTCGCGCTGAAGTCTGGGAAGTGATCGGCGATCTTTTGATCTGGCGGCCGCGCAGGTGGTCGAGATCGCATGTTGGTTTTGGAGTGCGGGATCTGGCTGGAAGCCCCGGTCGCGCGCGGTGAATTCGGGCCCTGATTCGGGGTTGTGGTGGCGCACTCGATTGCGCCTGTGGATAAGTCGGTGATCGCCGACGTCTGTTGGCCGGCGCGGCGCCGGGTGTCGTTATCCGGCTTTGCCGGATGTGAGAATTCCGGTCCTGGCCGGAGAAGGAAGAAGAGAGAATGGCAAGATTGAACCCGGTCCAGTTCGTCCAGCAGGTGCGCCAGGAGGTCGACAAGGTGACCTGGCCGACCCGCAAGGAGGTCTGGATCACCACGCTGGCCGTGCTCGTGATGGTCACCTTGGCGTCGATATTCTTCATGCTGGCCGACCAGGTGATGGGGTATCTCGTCAGTTTCATCCTCAGCATCGGGCGCTGAGCCGGACGTGTCGAGCCGGACTGAGCGCTGAATGTGTGAAGCCGGTCGTGATGGCCGGTCGAACGAAGCTGACCCAACGAAGCAGGATCTGAAGCGCGATGGCGAAGCGGTGGTACATCGTCCACGCATACACGAACTTCGAGCGCAAGGTGGCCGATGCCATCAAGGAGCGCGCGAAGCAGGCGAACCTCGAAGAGCTGTTCGAGGAGATCGTGGTTCCGACCGAAGAGGTCGTCGAGGTGCGTCGCGGCCGCAAGATCCAGGCGGAGCGCAAGTTCCTGCCGGGCTATGTGCTGGTTCGGATGCAGATGACCGATGCGGCCTTCCTGCTCATCAAGAACACGCCGAAGGTGACCGGCTTCCTGGGCACTGACAACAAGGCGACCCCGATCTCCGACGACGAAGCGATGCGCATCCTGCATCACGTGAAGGACAGTGTCGAGCGTCCCGGCCGCCCCACGATCTCGTTCGAGATCGGCGAGCTGGTCAAGGTGTCCGATGGACCGTTCGCTTCGTTCTCCGGCAAGGTCGAGGAGGTCGACGAGGAGCGCACCCGGCTCAAGGTCGCCGTGTCGATCTTCGGCCGCGAAACGCCGGTCGAGCTCGAGTTCGGTCAGGTCGAGAAGGTTCCGGTCTGAAGGTGATACGCTGAGGCTGACGCTGCGAAGTGAAGCCGACGAGGTTCGATGTCGATGAGTTTCCGGCTCCGCGCCGGAGATCCGGAGCGATAGCGGGGTTTCCCGCAGCGTTCCGGAAAGTGTGCGGGAGGGCTGTAGCCGGCCCGATGACCGCTAACCCAGGCTGGTGCTCCGCAATCCTGCGGCGCGCTGGCGAAAACCCCGTTGGGGAGTAGGTAATGGCGAAGAAGATCGACGGATATATCAACCTGCAGGTCCCGGCCCAGAAGGCTAATCCTTCTCCGCCGATCGGCCCCGCGCTGGGTCAGCGCGGCGTGAACATCATGGAATTCTGCAAGGCGTTCAACGCCAAGTCGAAGGATATCGATGCCGACACGCCGATTCCGGTGAAGATCACGGTCTATTCGGACCGTTCGTTCACCTTCGAGATGAAGACGCCGCCGGCGACCTTCTTCATCAAGAAGGCGGCAGGTCTGAAGACCACCGGCAAGCCGGGCGCCGGCTCCAAGGAGCCCGGTAAGGTCGAGGTTGCTCAGGTGACGATGGCGCAGGTTCGCGACATCGCCAAGCTGAAGATGAAGGATCTCAATACCGACGACGTCGAGGCAGCCGCGAAGATCATCGCCGGTTCTGCCCGGTCGATGGGCATCAAGGTGGTGGGGTAAGCGCCATGGCAAAGCTCGGTAAGCGCATCAAGGCTGCACGTGAAGGCATCGACCGCACGAAGGCCTACGGCATCGAGGAAGCGGTCAAGCTCGTCAAGTCGCGGGCCAAGACCAAATTCGACGAAACGGTCGACATCGCCATGAACCTCGGCGTCGATCCCAAGCACGCCGACCAGATGGTCCGCGGCGTCTGCAACCTGCCGAACGGCTCTGGCCGGACGGTCCGCGTCGCCGTTTTCGCCAAGGGCCCCAAGGCCGAAGAAGCCAAGGCCGCAGGTGCCGACGTCGTCGGTGCCGAGGACCTGGTCGAGATCGTCTCGAAGGGCACGATCAACTTCGATCGCTGCATCGCGACGCCCGACATGATGGGCCTCGTCGGTCGGCTCGGTAAGGTGCTGGGCCCCCGCGGCCTGATGCCGAACCCCCGCGTCGGCACCGTGACGATGGACGTCGCCGGCGCAGTCAAGGGCGCCAAGGGTGGCGCGGTCGAGTTCCGCGTCGAGAAGGCGGGCATCGTTCACGCGGGCGTCGGCAAGGCGAGCTTCACAGAGCAGGCGCTGGTCGAGAACATCCGTGCCTTCGTCGACGCCGTAAACCGGTCCAAGCCGGCCGGCGCCAAGGGCACGTACATCAGGAAGGTGTCCATCAAGTCGACCATGGGCCCCGGCCTGAAGGTCGATCAGAGCACGGTGCTCGGTAGCCAATCGCCGGCTTGATGGAGCAGGCGTAACGGTTTCTCTCATCTCTCGCCTGGCGAGCGATGAGGAATAGGGAAGTAGCCGCGGTAAGCACTCCGGTGCGTATCGCAGCCTCTTCCCCGCTCGCTTCCCCCGCCTTCGCGGGTTGGGGTTTCGGGTGGATTGCCTGTCCGAGATTGCAGGTGCTGCCAAGGGGCCTATTTCCGCGGCGGCATAATCGTACGGCCTGCATGAGACGGGAGTGGAGCTTTCGCATGTGACGTGCTGCCGGGAATGTTCCGGCTCGCGTTTCGTGTGGTTCGAACCTCTTGGGTCGCATCCGGCTGGGCCTCGTGTCCATGCTGGTTAGGACAGGTACAGCAGCGCCGCCGGCAGGCCCCGTTTCTATGGGGTGGCAGGCGGCAGGGTGCAACCCGCGGACGGAGGACCTCCTCCTTTCGCATTCAGGAGTAGTGCTGGTGGATAGAGCTGCGAAAGCAGAGCTCGTGACGAGCCTCCACGGCGTCTTCAAGGACGCTGGAGCGGTTGTCGTCGCCCACTATGCCGGCATGACCGTCGCCCAGATGACCGACTACCGCAAACGCATGGCGGAGGCAGGTGGTAAGGTCAAAGTGGCGAAGAACAAGCTGGCACAGCTTGCGCTGAAGGATACCGACGCAGCCGGGATCTCAGGTCTTTTCAAGGGGCAAACGGTTATTGCCTACTCGACGGACCCGATCGCGGCAGCCCGGATTGCCGTCAAGTACGCAAAGGATAACGACAAGCTCGTGATCCTCGGCGGCTCGATGGGCAAGACCGTCCTCGACGCGAAAGGCGTCAAAGCGCTGGCCGACCTGCCATCTCTGGACGAGCTGAGAGCAAAGCTCATCGGCCTTCTCAACGCGCCGGCGACGAAGATCGCCCGCACGGTGAAGGAGCCCGGCGGCAAGCTCGCACGCGTCATCCAGGCGAAGGCAGCGCAAGGTGGATGAAACGAGCCTGTCCGGTGCGATCCAGGCGAGAGCCGAAGCGCCGGACGAGCCAAACGAGAGGTGGCCTGATCGGCCCCTCACGCAAAGAGCACACGGCTGGTGGACCCGGCCGTTCAAACCAAACCAGAAGTTCGAACACGAAGGAATGTAACCATGACCGATCTCGCCAAGATCGTCGACGATCTCTCCAAGCTCACCGTTCTCGAGGCCGCCGACCTGGCCAAGATGCTCGAGGAGAAGTGGGGCGTTTCCGCCGCCGCCGCTGTCGCCGTTGCCGCAGCTCCTGCTGCTGCCGCTGCTGCAGTCGAAGAGCAGACGGAGTTCTCCGTCATCCTCGTCTCGGGTGGCGACAAGAAGATCAACGTCATCAAGGAAGTCCGCGCCATCACGGGCCTGGGCCTGAAGGAAGCCAAGGACCTCGTCGAGGCCGGTGGCAAGGCCGTCAAGGAGGGCGTGTCCAAGGACGATGCCGCCAAGATGAAGAAGCAGCTCGAGGACGCGGGCGCGAAGGTCGAAGTGAAGTAAGGCCATCGGCAGCCGGCAGTCGGGGAAACCCGGCGGTCGGCTGCCGGCCCGGCTGGTCGACCGAACAGTCGACCGATCCGGACAGTCGGCCGAACATTGTGCAAGGCGTGCCGTCGATCATCGCCAGTCCGCACCGGAAGGTGGCCGATTGCCGATTGCCGAAGACCGACTGCCGACGAGAATACGGGCCCAAGGCCCGGGTATGAACTGACAAGGAGCCGAACATGGCTGAGAATTTCAACGGCCGCAGGCGCATCCGCAAGAAGTTCGGTCGCATCCAAGAGATTGCGAAGATGCCGAACCTCATCGAGGTGCAGAAGAGCTCCTACGACGACTTTCTGATGGTCAAGGAGCCGCCGGGCGGCCGCTCGATCGACTTCGGCATCCAGGCCGTCTTCAAGTCCGTCTTCCCGATCTCCGACTTCTCCGGCAAGTCGATGCTCGAGTTCGTGCGCTACGACTTCGAGCCGCCGAAATTCGACGTCGACGAGTGCATGCAGCGCGATCTCACCTACGCCGCGCCGCTCAAGGTGCGTCTGCGCCTCATCGTGTTCGATGTGAACGAGGAGACGGGCTCGAAGTCCGTCAAGGAGTTCAAGGAGCAGGACGTCTACATGGGCGACATGCCGCTCATGACGCCGAACGGCACCTTCATCATCAACGGCACCGAGCGCGTCATCGTCTCGCAGATGCACCGTTCGCCGGGCGTGTTCTTCGATCACGACCGCGGTCGCACGCACGTCTCCGGCAAGCTCCTGTTCGCCGCCCGCATCATCCCCTATCGCGGTAGCTGGCTGGACTTCGAGTTCGACGCCAAGGACATCGTCTACGTTCGCATCGATCGCCGCCGCAAGCTGCCGGTGACGACGATGCTTTACGCGCTGGGCCTCGACGACGAGGAGATTCTCTCCACGTTCTACAAGTCGATCCCGATCAAGGATTCCAAGCGCGGCTGGCGCATGCCGTTCATTCCGGAGAAGATGCGCGGCACGGCGCCCGTCTCCGATCTCGCCGACGCCAAGACCGGTGAAGTCGTCGTCAAGGCCGGCGACAAGATTTCGGCCCGCCGCGCGCGTGAGCTTGCCCAGGAAGGCCTCAAGGAGATTCTCGTCTCCTCCGAGGATCTCGCGGGCCGCTACATCGCCGAGGACATCGTCGATCTCGCCACCGGCAAGATCTTCGCCGAGGCCGGATCCGAGCTGGACGAGAAGCTGCTTGCCGAGCTCAAGGACCAGAAGGTCAAGGAGTTCCACATCCTCGACATCGACCACGTGTCGGTCGGTCCGTTCATCCGCAACACCCTCAACCTGGACAAGAACGCCAACCAGGACGAGGCATTGATGGACATCTACCGCATCATGCGTCCGGGCGAGCCCCCGACCATCGAGGCGGCGACGGCACTGTTCGGCAGCCTGTTCTTCGACAGTGAGCGCTACGATCTTTCCGCGGTCGGCCGCGTCAAGATGAACATGCGTCTGGGCGAGGTCGCCGGCTTCGAGGCGGCCGAGGACACCGTTCGCATTCTGCGCCGTGACGACATTCTCGCGGTCGTCCGCACCCTCGTCGATCTCCGCGACGGCAAGGGCCAGATCGACGACATCGACCATCTCGGCAACCGCCGCGTGCGTTCGGTCGGCGAGCTGATGGAAAACCAGTACCGCGTCGGCCTGCTCCGCATGGAGCGCGCGATCAAGGAGCGCATGAGCTCGGTCGATATCGACACGGTCATGCCGCAGGATCGGATCAACGCCAAGCCCGCGGCAGCCGCCGTGCGCGAGTTCTTCGGCTCCTCGCAGCTCTCGCAGTTCATGGACCAGACCAACCCGCTCTCCGAGATCACGCACAAGCGGCGTCTCT
>CAZNMY010000202.1:0-6763 GCA_964574325.1 uncultured Devosia sp.
TGATGTGCACGCCCGCACACGCGGCCGGCTCCGGCATGCCGTGGGAGGCGCCGCTGCAGCGCATTCTGGAATCGATCGAGGGACCGGTGGCGAAGGTCGTTGCCGTGGTGACGATCATCATCACCGGGCTCAGTCTCGCATTCGGCGATATGGGCGGCGGCTTCAGGCGGCTGGTGCAGATCGTGTTCGGCCTGTCGATCGCGTTCGCGGCGACCTCGTTCTTCCTGTCGTTCTTCTCGTTCGCCGGCGGGGCGATGATCGACTGACGCCGCACACGGAGGTTTCCATGCTCGAGTCTCATCAACGCATTCCCGGTTACGAGGTGACGGTGCATCGCGCGCTGACCGAGCCCGTGCTGCTGGCCGGCGCGCCGCGCAGCTTCGCGATCCTCAACGGCACGCTGGCGGCTGCCATCGGTCTGGGGCTGCGGCTGTGGATCGCCGGACTGCTGATCTGGATCGTCGGCCACGCGGTCGCCGTGTGGGTCACCCGCAAGGACCCGGCGTTCCTCACCGTCCTGTCCCGCCATACCCGTCACAAGGGAGCGCTGACATGCTGAACCTCGCCGAGTATCGCAAGCGCAGCTCGGGGCTCGCCGACTACCTGCCGTGGGCGTGCCTCGTGGCGCCGGGAATCGTGCTCAACAAGGACGGCGCGTTCCAGCGCACGTTGCGCTATCGCGGTCCCGATCTGGAAAGCGCGACCGAGACCGAGCTGGTCTCGGTGACGGCCCGGCTCAACAACATCCTGAAGCGCTTCGGCGACGGATGGGCGCTGTTCTTCGAGGCCGAGCGGATTCCCGCCAACGACTACCCGGGCGCGCGGTTCGTGGACGCCGCGTCTTGGCTGGTCGATCACGAGCGCTACCAGGCGTTCAGCGCCGACGGTGCGCATCACGAGAGCCGATACTATCTGACCTTGCTCTATCTGCCGCCGCCTGAGCGCGAGAGCCGCGTCGAGCGCATGCTTTATGAGCGTACCGACGACGAGCAGATCGAGGCCGACGTATTCGCACAGCTCGCGTGGTTCCAGACCGAGACCGACCGCGCGTTCGAGATGCTGGCCGCGATCC
The DNA here is from genome assembly GCA_964574325.1 of uncultured Devosia sp. Classification (GTDB taxonomy): domain Bacteria; phylum Pseudomonadota; class Alphaproteobacteria; order Rhizobiales; family Hyphomicrobiaceae; genus CAMDPA01. Next base: position 1,073 of record CAZNMY010000202.1, read on the forward strand.
TGCCGGAGGCCGAGCCGCTCGGCGATAGCGAGACGCTGACCTTTCTGCACGGCACGATCTCCGCAAAGCGCCACCCGGTGGCGGTCCCGGCGATCCCGAGCCATCTCGACGCGATCCTGTGCGACACGCCGCTGCTCGGCGGCGTCGAGCCCAAGCTCGGCGACGAGCACCTGCGCGTGCTCACCGTGCTCGGCTTCCCCGGCGTGACGACGCCGGGCGTGCTCGATGCGCTCAACGATCTCGGATTCTCCTACCGCTGGGTTACGCGCTGGATCGGGCTCGACAAGGTCGACGCGACGCGGCACCTGACGCGGTTGCGCCGGCAATGGTTTGCCAAGCGCAAGTCGGTCGCCGCGATCCTGCGCGAGGTGATGTTCAACCGCGAGACGGCGCTGGTCGACACGGATGCCGAGAACAAGGCGCAGGACGCCGACGAGGCCTTGCAGGAGCTGGGCTCCGACGACGTCGCGTTCGGCTATCTGACCACCGTGATCGTCGTCTCGGATGTCGATCCGCGGCGCGCCAGCGACAAGCTGATCGCCATCGAGCGCATCATCAACGGGCGCGGCTTCGTCACCATCCGTGAGACGCTGAACGCCGTCGAGGCCTGGCTCGGCAGCCTGCCGGGCAACGCCTACGCCAACGTCCGGCAGCCGATCGTGCACACGTTAAATCTCGCCCACATGATGCCGGTCTCGGCGGTATGGGCCGGGCCGGACCGCAACCGGCATCTCGATGCACCACCGCTGATGGTGACGGAGACGCGAGGGAGCACGCCGTTCCGGCTCGATCTGCATGTCGGCGATGTCGGGCACACCCTGATCGTCGGGCCGACCGGCGGCGGCAAGTCGGTGCTGCTGGCGACGCTCGCCCTGCAGTTCCGCCGCTTCATCGGCGCCCAGGTCGTGCTGTTCGACCGCGGCCGCTCGGCGCGGGCAGCGGCGCTCGCCATGGGCGGCGCCTCGATCGAGCTCGGGCTCGAAGGCTCGCTCGCATTGCAGCCACTGGCGCGCATCGACGAGCCGGGCGAGATGTCGTTCGCGCTGGAGTGGATCACCGGCCTGCTCGCCAGCGAGGCGGTCAAGATCACGCCGGACGTGAAAGATGCCGTGTGGACCGCGCTGCAGAGCCTCGCCTCGGCGCCCAAAGCCGAGCGCACGCTGACCGGCCTCGCCGTGCTGATCCAGTCGAGCGCGCTCAGCCAGGCCTTGGCGCCCTACACCATCGAGGGCGCCTATGGACGGCTGCTCGACGGGGCATCGGAGACGCTGGCGGCCACCGATGTCCTGCATCTGGAGATGGAGCCGCTGATGCAGGTGAAGGGCCTGGTGCCGCCGGTCCTCACCTACCTGTTCCACCGGTTGGAGGCCCGCTTCGACGGCCGGCCGACGCTGCTGGTGCTCGACGAGGCCTGGACCTTCCTCGACGACCCGTTGTTCGCGGGCAGGATCCGTGAGTGGCTGAAGACGCTCAGGAAGAGGAACGTGGCGGTCGTGTTCGCGACCCAGTCGCTAGCCGACATCGAGCGCTCGTCGATCGCCCCGGCGGTGATCGAGAGCTGTCCGACGCGCATCTTCCTGCCCAACGACCGCGCCCGCGAGCCGCAGGCGCGTGCCGTCTACGAGCGGTTCGGGCTCAATGCACGCCAGATCGAGATCCTGAGCATCGCTGCGCCGAAGCGCGACTACTACGCCCAGACCGCCCGCGGCAACCGATTGTTCGCGCTCGGGCTCGGCCCGATCGCGCTCGCCTTCTGTGCCGCATCCTCGCCCGAGGATCACAAGCTGATCGATCGGGTGCTGGCGGAGCGTTCGCCGCATGGGTTTGCCGATGCGTTCCTGCGCGCCAAGGGCCTCGTGTGGGCGGCCGAACTGCTGCCGTCATTTCCCGGAGCCTTGCCATCGGCCTTGCCGCCACCGCTCCCCAAGGTCCGGCAGCATGCGGCGGCAGCGCCAGCGGCTGTGCCAATGGGACCGGAACCACCGGACCTGGCGTCGACCGAGCCCACGCCGGACCCCACCGATCGCCTGCCCGAGCGCTTGTCCCCGTACCGTATCGGACGGCGCCCGAACCGGGCGGCCCGCCGCCGCGCCGCACGCGGCATCACGACTGCCCTCGTGCTCGGCGCTCTGCTTGTCGCGACGGCGGACCGCACCAAGGCCCAAGGTCTCGTCGTGTTCGACGCTGCCAACTACCAGCAGAACCTGCTGACCGCGCTGCGCTCGCTCGAGCAGATCAACAACCAGGTGCGCCAGTTGCAGAGCCAGACACAGATGGTGCTCCGCATGGACCTGAACCTGCAACGCCTCGGCACGACCATTGTGCCCGACCTGCAGCGCTCGCTGATCGACATTCAGAGCCGCCTGCGCGAGGGCGAAGGTCTGGCGCTGCGCTATAGCGACACCGAGGCGGCCTACGAGCGGCTGTTCCCGCGCCAGATCGCGGCGACGCTGTCGAGCGACGAGGTGATGCGCAATGCGCGAGCCCGCTGGGACGAGGCGCACGCCAGCCTGCGCCGTGCCGCGCTGTTGCAAGGCCAGATCGTGGACAGCATCGACGGCGACCGGCGCACGCTCGACACCGCCATGGCCGGCTCACGCAACGCTGCAGGTAGCCTCGAGGCCGCGCAGGCTGGCAACGAGCTCACCGGCCTGCATATCAAGCAAACGCTGCAGCTGCAGGGCCTGCTCGCTGCCAACGCGCGCGCCGACACCCTGACACGCGCCCGCGATCTCGCCACCGAGGACGAGGCGCGACAGCGGTTCAAGACATTCGTCGGAACAGGCAACGGCTACGTGAGGAGTCGGTGACATGAGGTTCGAGCAATTCGCTACGCGAGTGGGGCTTCCGCCCCCCACCTCGACCGGGAGGACGCCTCCCGGCCCCACCGCTTCTATGACCGTCACAAGAAAGTGGGGGGTCGGGGGAAGCCTCCCCCGAACGGGTGCGGGCAGTAGCCCGCTCGCAAAGCGACATTCCGCCCGCACCCGCCATCACTTCCGACGAAGATGCTGACACCCGACTGACTGCCCACCCCCGAGCCACATCACGGCGCTGCATCGTCAGCGCCGACGCCGGAGCCATGCCGATGGACGACCTTGCGATCATAGACCGTTTCACGGAGACCTTCAGCCGCTACATCGACAGCGGCTTCGGGCTGGTGTCCGGCGACGTCATGTTCCTGACCAGCGTGCTGGTGGCGCTCGACATCGTTCTCGTCGGCCTGTTCTGGGCGCTGAATGGTGAGGACAACGTCCCGGCACAACTGATCAAGAAAGTGCTGTACGTCGGCTTCTTCGCGCTGCTGCTCAACAATTTCCAGAGCTTGGCCAACGTCGTTTTCCAGTCGTTCGCCGGCCTCGGCCTGAAGGCGAGCGGCGCGACGATCACCGCCGCCGATCTGATGCGGCCCGGCTTCGTCGCCGCGACGGGCTTCACGGCATCACGCCCGTTGATCGAGAAGGCCGGAGAGCTGGTCGGGTTCACATCGTTCTTCACCAACTTCGTGACCATCGTCGTGCTGATGCTGGCGTGGCTGATCGTTTTGCTGGCGTTCTTCGTGCTCGCCGTGCAGCTGTTCATCACCATCATCGAGTTCAAGCTGACGACGCTGGCGGGCTTCATTCTGGTGCCGTTCGCCCTGTTCGGCCAGACCGCGTTCCTGGCCGAGCGCGTGCTCGGCAACGTCATCACCGCCGGCATCAAGCTGATGGTGCTGACCATCGTCATCGGCATCGGCGCGAGCCTGTTCGGCACGCTGGTGCGCCCGGCCGCCGAGATCACGCTGACCCAGGCGGCATCGACCATCCTCGCGGCGATCGCCGTGTTCGGACTGGCGATCTTCGTGCCGGGCATAGCCGCGGGTCTGATTTCCGGGGCGCCGCAGCTCGGTGCCGGCGCTGCCGTTGCGACTACGGCGGCGCTCGGCGGTACGTCGATCGCCGGCGGCATGCTGGCGTCGGGCGGCGTGCGCCTTGCCGGCCGCGCCTCGGGCGGTGCAGTCAAGGCAGCCGCCTCGCTCACAGGCACCGTCGGTGCGGCCTACGAGACCGGCGGTATGCGCGGTGTCGCCCGCGCAACCGTCTCTGCGCCCGCATCGAGCATCTCGGGCGCGATCACCGGGCCGGTACGCGATGCCTACCGGCAGGGCGCGGCCTACGGCTACCGCACCGCTGCATCGCCACCTTCGAGCGATGGAGACGGCGGAGCGGGCGGCGCCGGTGGCCCCGGCACGGTTCCGCCACCTTCGCCGCCACCGGCTGGCGGATCGCCACCCGCGTGGGCGCAAAGCCTCGCCCGCCGGCAGCGCATGACGCAGGCGGGGCTCGTTGCCGCGCACGCCGTGCGCGAGGGCGACCGGCCGGCGAGCGCCTCGGGGCCAGAGCTGAAAGACAAGAGCTGATCAAGGAGCAAGATCATGGCCTTCCAGCGATCCACCTTGCGCTACGGCGATACGCCCGAGCCCGTGACGCCCTACCAGAAGGCGGCACAGGTGTGGGACGAGCGCATCGGCTCGGCACGCGTGCAGGCAAAGAACTGGCGGCTGATGGCGCTCGGCAGCCTCGGCCTGTCGATCGTGCTCGCCGGCATCCTGCTATGGCTCGGGCGCACCAGCGCGGTGATCCCCTACATCGTCGAGGTCGATCCCCGTGGCGGCGCCCGAGCCGTCGGCCCTGCGGCCGAGGTCTACAAGCCGAGCGATGCGCAGATCGCGTTCCATCTCGCCCGCTTCGTCGAGAACGTGCGCAGCCTGTCGATCGATCCCGTGGTCGTGCGGCAGAGCTGGCTCAAGGCCTACGACTTCGTCACCGATCGCGCGGCGATCACACTCAACGAGCACGCGCGCGACAACAACCCGTTCGACAAGGTCGGACGCGAGACCGTCACCGTCGACATCGCCAGCGTGGTGCGTGCCTCCGACAGCTCGTTCCAGGTGCGCTGGCTGGAGCGATCGTTCGAGGGCGGCGCGCCCAAGGACAGCCGTCGTCTGACGGGGTTGTTCTCGATCGTGGTGACGCCGCCGCGCACCATCGACCAGGTCCGCCGCAACCCGCTCGGCATCTACATCCACGCCTTCAACTGGTCGCAGGACGTCACCACGGGAGACGGCAAATGAGACAGGTCCTGTGTACCGCCTCCGGGGTGGCGCTCGCACTGTCGGCGTGCGCGACCAATATCCGCGTGCCCGAGGTGCCGTTGCTCGACAACAAGGAGTTCACCGCGGCCAGGCGCGAGCCCGAGCCCAGGCCGCCGGTGAGAATCGTCGAGGTGCCCAAGCCTCTCCCGCTGCCCGGCCAGCTCAAACCCGTGCCGGCAAAGCGCGCCGAGCGCGCCAAGGACGAGACCACGCCCAATGACCGCGTCGACGGGGCCAACCGTGACGCGCGCATCGAGCCAGCCAGGGACGGCTACATCAATGCGATCCAGGTCTATCCCTACACCGCGGGCGCGCTTTATCAGGTCTACGCCGCCGTCAACCAGGTCACCTCGATCGCGCTGGAAGCCGGTGAGAGACTGGTCTCGGTATCGGCCGGCGACACCGTGCGATGGGTGGTCGGCGATACCACCAGCGGCGAGGGCGCGACGGCGCAGATGCACATCCTGGTTAAGCCGATCGGCGCCGAACTCGAGACCAACCTCGTCATCACCACCGACCGGCGCACCTATCACCTGGAGTTGCGCTCGACCGAC
>CAZNMY010000203.1:0-6716 GCA_964574325.1 uncultured Devosia sp.
CTGGCCCATGCCGTCGCGGATCACCTTGCCGCCGCCGAACTTCACTTCCTCGCCGTAGATCGTGAAATCCCTCTCGACTTCGACGATGAGTTCGGTGTCGGCGAGACGCACCTTGTCGCCGGTCGTAGGGCCGAACATGTCGGCATAGGCGGCGCGGGATATCATTCTGCTCACTTCGCCTTCCTCCCGCGTCCCGTCGCCGTCCCGCCGGCACCGTCTAGCTTGCCCATCACCTCGCCGCGAAAGCCGTGGACTTCGCGTTCGCCGGCAAAGGGCACCAGCGTCACCTCGCGCGTCTGGCCGGGCTCGAAGCGCACGGCGGTACCGGACGCAATGTCGAGCCGATGCCCGCGTGCCTTCTTGCGATCGAAGCGCAGCGCGGGATTGGCCTCGGCGAAATGATAGTGCGAGCCGACCTGTATCGGCCTGTCGCCGGTGTTGGCGACTTCGAGGCTCTGCGTCGCAGCACCAGCATTCATCTCGATCTCGCCCGCGGCTGGGATGATCTCGCCGGCCCGCACGCGGGGCTTCCTGCCGCCACGGATCGGCATGTGCACCGTGACGAGCTTGGTGCCGTCGGGGAAAGTCGCCTCGACCTGTACGTCGGCAATCATCTCTGCGATGCCATCCATCACCTGCTCGGGCGTCAGCACCTTTGCGCCAGCCTCCATCAGGTCGGCGACGCTACGCCCGTCGCGGGCGCCTTCGACCACCGTGTCCGTGATCAGCGCCACCGCCTCCGGATAGTTGAGCTTCACGCCGCGCTCGAGGCGCCGTCGCGCGACCATCGCGGCGAGCGCGACGAGCAGCTTGTCCTTCTCACGGGATGTCAGATGCATGGGCTTCCCGTACTCCTTGTCAGCCGATCAACATGACCAGGCACGCGGCAAGGCACGGCCTGTGATTGCAGATGTCGCGCCAGCGATGGCCGCGCGAATGTCGAGGAGATCGGCCGCTGCGAAGCGGACGACCAGCATGCCATTCCAGGTGCTGGCTGCCGCCCGACCGCCGCTCCCGCACACACCCAGTGCTGCGCGCACTCGATTGATCCCGGCCTCGGCTCCGGGTGCGATGTGCAGAAGCGTCGCCACGCACCGGGCGCCGTCGCCGGTCGCGGGCTCCAGCATGATGTCGCCGATCGGGCCGTCGAGCGTTACGTTCTCCGCGAACGTCAGCCTCCCGCCGCGCGTGATGCGCCAGCGGTCGCGCCAGCGCGCCGCGCTCAGGCGCTCGCCATGGGCGGTGCGCCCGAGCGCGAGCACCTCGAGCAAGGTCAGCGTCGCACCGTCCGCCATCTCGACATCGAGCGTGCGCTCGACGTGGGCGCGATCGAACAGAATGCTCTCCTGGGGCAGCCAGTCGAGACGCGCTCCGGCATCGAGGCGGGCGCGAACACCGAGCACCGCTGCCGGTCCGTCGCTGCGATAGAGCTTCTCGGCGGCCTGCGACGTCACGACCGCTTCGGCGCCCGCCGCAACCTGCAGATCGATGCGTAGCCGGTCTCCGCCGGTGATGCCGCCGCCGGTATTGATGAGCACGCCCTCGCACCCCTGCCCCCTTGGAAACCGCACGCGAAACGAGCCGCGTTCGAACACATCGCGCGCGAACGTGCCCTTCTCGCCGACGTCGAAACCCACGCGCACCTCGCTGTCGGCGCGCGGCGGGCGCAGCATGGGCTCCGGTCCTGCCGAGCCGCTAGATGGCAATTCGCTGTCGAACATCGTCACTCTGCAAGGCGGCCCGGTCTCCCGACATGACGATAGCCCCACGCTCGAGCAACGCAAAGCGGTCACCGAGCTGTTTGGCAAATTCGAAATACTGCTCGACCAGCAGGATCGCCATGTCGCCCTTCGATCTCAGGTACTCGATCGCCCTCCCGATGTCCTTGATGATGGACGGCTGGATGCCTTCGGTCGGCTCGTCGAGGATCAGCAGGCGAGGACGCATGACGAGGGCGCGGCCGATCGCGAGTTGCTGCTGCTGGCCACCGGAGAGGTCGCCGCCGCGACGGCCCAGCATCTCTTTCAGCACGGGAAACAGCTGGAAAATCTCGTCGAGCACGGAGACGTCGCGGCGGCGGGACGTGGCGAAGCCGGTCTCCAGGTTCTCCTCGACCGTCAGCAGCGGAAAGATCTCGCGGCCCTGAGGTACCAGCGCGATTCCGCGGCGCGCGCGCATGTGGGCCGGAAGGTCGTCGATGCTCTCGCCTTCCCACTCGATGCGTCCACCACTCGTCGGCTGATGGCCGACGATCGCACGCAGCAACGAGGTCTTGCCGACGCCGTTGCGGCCGAGCACGCAGGTGATCTCGCCGGGCCGCGCCTCGAGCGACACCCCGCGCAAAGCCTGCGCGGCGCCGTAGTGGAGGGAGATGTTGGCGACGGAAAGCATTGGCGTTCACCTGAAAAAAGGAGATGTTGTCTGGCGGACGTCGAAAAAGCAGCTCGGCTATCTCCCCAGATAGACCTCGATGACCCGCTCGTTCGCGCTGACGTCGTCGAGCGTGCCCTCGGCGAGGACGGCCCCCTCGTGCAGCACCGTGACCGCACAGCCCAGCGAGCGTACGAACTCCATGTCGTGCTCGACGACGACGACGGAGTGATCGCGTGCGATATCGCGCAATAGACGAGCCGTCTCCACCGTCTCGGCATCCGTCATGCCCGCGACCGGCTCGTCAACGAGCAGGAGCTTCGGATCCTGAGCGAGCAGCATGCCGATCTCGAGCCACTGCTTCTGGCCGTGGCTGAGTTCCGCCGCGAGGCGGCTGGCGTGCGGCTTCAGTCGCGTCAGATGCAGGATGCGGTCGATCTCGTCGGCCTCGGCGTCGTTGCGTCGCCACAGAAGGCTCGCCAACACGCTCCTGTCGGCCTTCAGCGCGAGCGTGATGTTGTCCTCTACGGTCTGGCTCTCGAACACGGTCGGCTTCTGGAACTTGCGTCCGATACCGAGGTTGGCGATTTCGGCCTCGTCGAGCTCGGTCAGGTCCACCCTTCCATCGAAAAGCGCGTCGCCCGTATCGGGGCGTGTCTTACCTGTGATGACGTCCATCATCGTCGTTTTGCCCGCACCGTTCGGACCGACGATGGCGCGCATTTCGCCAGGCTCCAGGATAAGCGACAGGCCACGCAGCGCGCGGTATCCATCGAAACTCACCTGAACGTCGTCGAGATAGAGCAGCGAGCTGGACAGTCGCGGGGGCGCCCCATTCCCGGAAATAGCTGGCATGGGTCGTCACTCCGCGGGCTGCTGAAGGTGGGCAGTCGAACCCGGAGCAGGCATTGCTGCCCTGGCACGACGAGCTGCCTGCCACTCATCGATGGTGCCAACGATGCCTTTCGGCAGCAGCAATGTGACGCCGATGAAAAGCCCGCCGAGCAGGAACAACCAGTACGGTGCCAGAAATCCCGTCGTGAAGATCGTCTTCAGGAAGTTGACGACCACGGCGCCGACCGCCGCACCGATCAGCGTGCCGCGACCGCCGACGGCGACCCACACCACCATCTCGATGGAGTTGGCCGGCGAGAACTCGCTGGGGTTGATGATGCCGACTTGCGGCACATAGAGCGCACCGGCCACGCCCGCCATCATGGCGGACAGCGTGAACACGAACGTCTTGTATGCGTTGACGTCGTATCCGAGGAAGCGCGTGCGGCTCTCCGCATCGCGCACGGCCACCAACACCTTGCCGAGTTTCGAGGCCACGATCGTGCGCGCAATCAGGTAGCCCCCGGCCACCGCCAGTGCCGACAGCGCGAACAACACCGCGCGCGTCGTTTGCGACTGCACGGAGAAGCCGAGGACATCCTTGAAGTCGGTCAGGCCGTTGTTGCCTCCGAAGCCGAAGTCGTTGCGGAAGAACGACAGCCACAGCGCATACGTCAGCATCTGCGTGATGATCGAAAGGTAGACCCCCGTCACGCGGCTCTTGAATGCGAACCAGCCGAACACGAACGCGAGGGCGCCGGGCACCAGGAGGACCATGAGCATCGCGTAGGGGAACGACTGGAAGCCCCACCACGCGATCGGCAGCTCGGTCCAGTTGAGGAATACCATGAAGTCCGGAAGGATGGGGTTCGCGTAGACACCCCGAGGTCCGATCTGGCGCATCAGGTACATGCCCATGCAGTAGCCGCCGAGCGCGAAGAATGCGCCGTGGCCGAGCGACAGAATGCCGGCATAGCCCCAGATCAGGTCGAGCGAGAGTGCGAGCAGGGCAAAGCACAGGTATTTGCCGAGCAGCGCCATCGTCGTCGTCGACACGTGGAACGACGACGACGGCGGCAGCATGAGGTTGGCCAGCGGCACCAGGATTGCCATCGCCACCAGGCAAGCGACGAAGATCTGACCGCGTCTGTCGGAAAGAAGGGCGCGCGTGATCATGCCTCGATCGCCCTTCCCTTGAGTGCGAACATGCCGCGCGGCCGCTTCTGGATGAACACGATGATGCCGATCAGCAGCACGATCTTGCCGAGCACGGCGCCAGCCCACGGCTCCAGCAGCTTGTTGGCGACACCGAGCGTCAGGGCGGCGACCAGCGTGCCCCACAAATTGCCGACACCGCCGAACACGACGACGAGAAAGCTGTCGATGATGTAGCTCTGCCCGAGGTTCGGGCTGACGTTGTCGATCTGTGAGAGCGCGACGCCGGCGAGCCCGGCGATGCCGCTGCCAAGGCCGAAAGTAAGTGCGTCAACCTTCCCCGTCGGAATGCCCATCGATCCGGCCATCCGCCGGTTCTGCGTCACGGCACGCATGTGCAGCCCCAGCCGCGTGTGCTTCAGCGCGAGCAGCAGTGCGGCAAAGATCAGTATCGCAAAGAATATGATGTAGAGCCGGTTCAAGGTGATCGTCAGCCCGCCGAAATCGAAGGCGCCGGTCATGAAGGCCGGCGTGCCGACTTCCCGGTTCGTCGGACCGAACGCCGTTCGTACCGCTTGCTGCAGCACGAGGCTGACTCCCCAAGTGGCGAGCAGGGTCTCCAACGGGCGTCCATAAAGGAAGCGGATGATGCCGCGCTCGATCGCGACGCCGACCGCACCTGCCACGACAAATGCGAGCGGTATCGAGATGGCGAGCGACCAGCCGAACAGGATTGGCGCGCTGGTGCGGATCACTTCCTGCACGACGAATGTCGTATAGGCGCCCAGCATCACCATCTCGCCGTGCGCCATGTTGATGACCCCCATCACGCCGAATGTGATGGCGAGCCCGATGGCGGCGAGCAGCAGCACGGATCCCAGGGAGATGCCATACCAGAGGTTCTGCACTTGGCCCCACATGGCGAGCGTGTGCTCGACGCGGCGGGCCGAGCTCTCTGCCGCGGCTCGCACGGCGGGCGTGGCGTCCTTCGGCACGCCTCGCAACATCGCCAGCGCCTGCTGGTCCGCCCGCTGACGCAGAACGTCGATGGCGGCCAACCGCTCCGCCTCGCTCGATTGTGGCGCCGCGAGCGTGATCGCGGCAGCGGCCGTGCGCATGATGTCGCGAATCGCGGTATTGTTTTCCTGTGCAAGTGCGGCCTGCAGTAGTGGCAGCGCGTTGGCGTCTCGCGACTTCAGCACGACCTCGGCCGCCACGCGCCGCTTCGCGGCATTCGGGGAGAGAAGCTCCAGTCCGCCGAGCGCTGCCTGTACTGCGCCGCGGACACGATTGTTGAGGCGCACGATCGTCAACTCGCCTGTCGTCCTCGCCGCGGGCCGACCGGTCGACGCTGCGAAGAACTTGCCGGCTGCGTCCTTCCAGTAGACCGCTTTGTCAGCCGGGTCGAAGCCGAGACGGCGGTCGGACATCGCGTCGAGCAGAATGGCCGCATGCGGCGCGCCTGATGCGACGATCTCCTCCACTGCAGCGGCGGTCTCGTTGAAGCTGTCCGCTGCGAGGCGCGCGAGCGCGGCATCGAGCTTGGCGTTCTGCGCGAATGATGGATTTGTGCCGCCGAGCGCGATGATCACTGCGCACAACAGCGATGCAAGAGATGATCGCAACAAGCGGGCCTCCCCGAAGAGATGAAATCAAAGCAGCTTGGTCGACGAGCCGTCTGCCCCGGCCCGTCGACGGGTTGGTGTCAGATCCGGAGGGCCTGACACCGTGCTCGCGTCACGCGCCACCGCAGCGACCTGTCTTCGTATTGAAGTTGCCGCACTTCTTGCCGACCCAATCGGCCTCGAGGTCCTTCGAGCCGGGAAGAAAATCGGACCAGGCGTCGCCGGGTACGAGGCCCTTCGTCTGCCACACCACGTCGAACTGGCCGTCCTTGCGGATCTCGCCGATCATCACGGGCTTGGTGATGTGGTGGTTGGGCAGCATCTTCGACACGCCGCCGGTCAGGTTGGGAACCTCCACACCGACGATCGTGTCGATCACCTTGTCGGTGTTGATCGTGCCGGCCTTCTCGACCGCCTTGACCCAGAAGGGCGGCGTCGTGATGATCAATTTCTACAACGGCTTCATCAATACGGAATACGCCAAACCCGGCGGCCCCCCGCCCGCCAAAGCCGCCGAGACCGCGACGCTCGATATGCTGATGGCCCACTTCGATCACGCCATCAAGCTCGCCGGCATCGACCATGTCGGCATCGGCTCGGACTTCGACGGCGTCGACGGCCTGCTCCCCGGCGGCTTGGAGGATGTCTCGAAACTGCCGACCATCACCTACGAACTGCTCAAGCGCGGTTATTCCGAAACGGATGTCCGAAAGGTCCTCGGCGAGAATCTGC
>CAZNMY010000204.1:0-6476 GCA_964574325.1 uncultured Devosia sp.
ACCGCCCGTACGGTTCGGAGGGAGGGGTCGGCGTGAGCCGATCCCTACCCCTATCGACATGCTTCACCGGCTTTTGGAGAATTCCGATGTCGGAGCAGGGGTGCTACTTTCCACATCGACAATCTCGCCGACACCAGCAACCCAATCACTCCGTCATGGTCCGCGAAGGCGGACCACCCACGACACCCGGAGGGCTCATGCCGACCTGGACCGAGAAAAGCCCCTGCGTCTACATCATGGCGAGCAAGCGGGATGGTGTGCTGTATATCGGTGTGACCAGCGAGTTGCCCGAACGAGTTTCCTTGCACAAGCAGGATCTGTTCCCAGGCTTCACCGCGAAGTACCAAGTTCACTCGTTGGTCTACTATGAGATGCACGAAACGATGGATGCAGCGATCCGGCGCGAGACGCGATTGAAGAAATGGAACCGGGCTTGGAAAGTGCGTCTCATTCAGTCGATGAACCCGGAATGGATCGATCTTTTCGACGAAAGAACGGGTGCCGTTCTCGACGGTCCGGCCGACGCCGCTCGCATCGAAGGCGCTTCGTACGCTTCATATTTCGCCGGAGGAGTGAAAGGCTGAGCTTGCCCGAGCCGTGGATGGCCCGCCTTCGCGGACCATGACGACACTTTTCAGGGGGGCGAATATCCCGATGGGGTAGGCATGGCACGTCCCGACCCATCGACAATCTCGGGCAACCTTCGATCCAACCGCTCCGTCATGGTCCGCGAAGGCGGACCACCCACGACACCCGAATTGTTGAGCAGTGAACAGGCATCTCATCGAAGGAGCTTCGTCCGCCCTGTGTTTTGCAAGGAATAGTGAACTACTGAACAGCCCCGCGCCGTGGATGGCCCGCCTTCGCGGACCATGACGACACTTTTCAGGGGGGCGAGTATCCCGATGGGGTAGGCATGGCACGTCCCGACCCATCGACAATCTCGGGCAACCTTCGATCCAACCGCTCCGTCATGGTCCGCGAAGGCGGACCACCCACGACACCCGAATTGTTGAGCAGTGAACAGGCATCTCATCGAAGGAGCTTCGTCCGCCCTGTGTTTTGCAAGGAATAGTGAACTACTGAACAGCCCCGCGCCGTGGATGGCCCGCCTGCGCGGACCATGACGACATGCTTCGCCGGCTTTTGGAGCATTCCGATGTCGGAGCAGGGGTGCTACTTTCCACATCGACAATCTCGCCGACACCAGCAACCCAATCGCTCCGTCATGGTCCGCCCGGATCAGTGTCCGGGATAAACTCCGGCGGACACCCACGACACAGCTCGGCTACGGCACACAGCCAACCGTCCTCAAATCGCCGCCGCCGCCTTTGGCTTGTAATCCGTTTCGCCGACGAACAGATCGCCGAGCGTCACCGGCTTCTCGATGTAGTGCTGGTCAACGAGACACGCGACGAGAGCTTCCAGCGTCGGCCGGTTCGCCTCTACGCCATATGGCCACGGATCGGGACCGAACACGTCGTACATCTCTTCCACGTCCGCTTGCAGCCACGGCAGGATGTAGCGCGGCGCTACCTCGATGTTGAGCATGTCGTAGCAGCGCTGCTTGGCTTCCATGAACGCGTTGAAGAGGCTCGCCGCCGCCCACGGATGCGCCTCGTGGATCTCGCGCCGCATCGCGACGAGATGCATGATCGGATGAATGCGCGTGCGCTCGTAATAGTCCCGCTCGACCGCGCGGAAATCCGGAAACAGCCTGACGATGTCGGGGTTGCGGCCATAGCAGGCCGGCACGCGTGTTCCGACCACCGCGTCGATCTCGCCCGCATCGAGCAACTGTTCCAGCGACTTGTCCGACGTATTCTGCTCCACGCGCGGCGGCACCAACAGTTTCGGCGGGTTGGGATTGCCGTGCGCGCCGGGACCTCGCATCGAGCCCTGCACCCACGTGATCTTCGAATGATCGACGCCATGATCCGTCGCGAGCATCCCACGAATCCACAGCGACGCCGTCTGCGTGTAGAGCACCAGGCCGACGCGTTTGCCTTCGAGATCCCGCGGCGTCTTGATGCGCGTTCCGTTGACGAACATGAAGCTGTGCCGGAACACGCGGCTTGGGAACACCGGCAGCGCGACGAACGTCCGGTCCCCTTTCGCAAAGCGCGTGATGTACTCGGACGACGAGAACTCCGAGAGGTCGAACTCTGCGTTCCAGCCCATCCGGTCGAAAATCGTGCGTGGGTTCTCGATCGCCTCGAACTCGAGATCGATGCCTTCCGGCCGCACATCCCCTGTCCGCAGCGCCACCATCCGGTCGTAGGTCGAGCACGCGAAAGTCAGCTTCAGCGGCGGCATGCGATTCCTCCCTCCCGCATTGTCGAGATGAAGCTGTAGCATCTTCGTGTTTCCCGGGGGAGCAATTGCAGCTTCAGCTGCGTCGTGCTCTCTACCGCGGCTGAACCGAATAACCGCTCGGAAACCCTGAGGAACCAAGATGATCGATATGCGAATGGACGGCCGCTGCGCGCTCATCACGGGCGCCAGCAAAGGCATCGGCTATGCCGCCGCCGCCAACTTCCTGAAGGCCGGCGCCAGCGTCGCCATCGTCGCGCGGCGTCGCGATGTATTGGACGAAGCCTGCGCCGCGCTCGGCAAGGAAGGCAAAGGCAAGGTCGTCGGCATCGCGGCCGACGTCTCCAAAGCCGAGGATTGCGCCCGCATCTTCGCCACCGCCGAGAAGGAGCTCGGTCGCGTCGACGTGCTCGTGAACAACGCTGGCACGCACCAGAACGGCCCATTCGAGGCCGCCACCGATGAGATCTGGCAAGCCGACTTCGACCTGAAGCTGTTCGCCGCGATAAGGTTGTCGCGCGCTGCATTGCCGAAAATGAAGGAGCGCAAGTGGGGCCGCATCATCAACACGCTCAATTCGGGCGCCAAGTGGCAGCGCTTCGGTAGTGCGCCGACGTCCGTCACGCGCGCGGCCGGCATGGCGCTGACGAAGGTCATCGCCAACGAAGGCGCGCCCTTCAACGTGCTCTGCAACGCCGTTCTCGTCGGCCTGATCCAGACCGATCAGTGGGTGCGCGGCTACGCCAAGGAACAGGCCGAAGGCAAGGTGAAGCGCTCGTTCGAGGAATATCTGGCGGAGATGGCGCAACGCATCCCGATGAACCGCGTCGGCACCGCCGAGGAGTTCGCCAACATGATCCTCTTTCTCGCCTCCGACGCCGGTAGCTACGTCACCGGCACCGCCATCAACGTCGACGGCGGCATGTGCCCTGTCGTGTGAGCCAGCGGTGTCAGACCCGTCCTGCGAATGCAGGCAAGAAGTAGATCGTCTGACACCGCTCACTCACCCAAGCCGGGGTCAGACCCTGCGGGTCTGACCCCAAGCACACTACGCCCCTCCCACCACCGCCAGGAAGTCGCACTGGATCAGCACGCCGGGCTCCATTTCCATCACGCAGACCTGGCGGGCGGGCATCGACGTGGGATCGGGAAATATCTTCACCCATTCCGCGTTGATCGGGCGGCGGTCGATCTTCTCGACCCAGATCGTCACTTTCAGGATGTCCTCCACCCGCGCCCCGCCTTTCTCCACGCAACGCTTCACGTGCGAGAACATCAGCGCGCATTGCTCCTCGATCGTCGGTGGCAGCTTGCCGGTGGCGGGGTCGGTTCCGCGGATGAATCCGGACGCGATCATGTTTCCGATGCGGCTGGCATTCGGGATCGGGCTCGCATGAGCGAATTCGTCGATGGTGATGCTGCGGCGTTGCATGCGGCTCGTACTCCGGCGAGTTGTGTGGGGGCGTGATGACGCTCGGATGCTTCGCGCCTATACTGCTCGCAACGCGTAATGGCGACAACTGCGCTGCACCCATCCGAGGAAACGCCGATGCCTGAAGCCGCCAAGCCCATCATCGTGCTTTCCGCCGGCGCCGTCGAATACGTCATCCGGCAACTGGGACAGCGCTTCACGGAAGCCACAGGCACGCCGCTCGAGTTCACGTTCCGCACGATCGCCGGCGTCAGGAAGCTGCTGTCCGAGGGCCAAGCGGCCGATATCGTCGTCGGCACCAGTGTCGCGATCCGTGAGATGGAGGAGGCCGGCACCCTCGTCGCCGGCACGCGCGCCGAAATCGGCAGCACCGAAACCGGAATGTGCGTGCGGGAAGGCGCTTCCATCCCCGATATCTCGACACCGGAGAAGCTGCGCGATCTGCTCGCTGGCGCGCGTTCCGTCGCCTATTCCGACCCGAAGGTCGGCGGATCATCGGGCATCTATCTCGTCGCCTTCATGGACCGGATGGGCATCCTCGCCGACGTGCAGAAGAAGTCCGTGCTGTGCAAGAACGGCGAGGACATCGTGCGCGCCGTGGCGAGCGGGCAAGCCGAGATCGGCTCGACCTTCGTCAGCGAATTCCCTTTGGCGGCAGGCGTGACCTCGGCCGGCGCGATCCCCGCGAGCTTCGGCAACGCGACGTCCTATGCCGCGGCACTTCTGAAGACCGGCAGCCAACCCGGCAACCGGTCCGAAGCCGCGCGCCGTTTCCTTGCAAGCCTCCGTTCGCCCGAACATCGCACGGTCTGGTCCACCAACGGTTTTCAGCCGGCCGCCTGACCGACCTCTTTCATGCCCAGACGCCGATCTTTACAAGGAAGGTATGCGGCCGGCGGTGCAGCCGACGTCATCGGCCACTCTGCTTTACCGAGTCCCAATCATGGATTTCACTCTACCACCCGACATCGCAGCGCTCGCCGCCAGGGTCGACGAATTCGTGCGAGGCGAGGTGATCCCCTTCGAGGCCGATCCGCGCTGGACCGACCACGGCCCCGACGACGATCTCCGTCGCGACCTCAACGCCAGAGCACGTGCCGCAGACCTCCTCGCGCCTCACGCCCCGCGCGAATACGGCGGCCGGGCGCTCTCCCACGTCGCGAAGGCCGCCGTGTTCGAGGCGGCGGGCTACTCGATCCTCGGCCCCGTCGCGATGCACATCCAGGCGCCCGACGAAGGCAACCTGCACCTGCTCTCCGTCGTCGCCAGTCCCGCGCAGAAGGAGCGCTTCCTGCGCCCCCTCGCAGAAGCCCGCACGCGCTCGTGCTTTGCCATGACAGAACCCATCACTGAAGCGGGCGACGGCGCGGGCTCCGATCCCGCGATGCTGGCGACGCGCGCCACCCGCGATGGCGACGGCTATGTCATCTCGGGCCGCAAATGGCTGACGACCGGCGCTGACGGCGCGGCCTTCGCCATCATCATGGCCCGCACCGGCGATGGCCCCGGCGACGCGACGATGTTCCTTGCCGACTTGCCAAATCCAGCGTTCCGCATCGTGCGCCACCTCGCCACGATGGATACGTCCTTCATGGGGGGCCACGCCGAGATCGAGATCGACAATTTGCGCGTCGGCCCCGATGCCGTGCTCGGCGAAGTCGGCAAGGGCTTCCGCTACGCGCAGGTACGCCTCGCGCCCGCACGCCTCACGCATTGCATGCGCTGGCTCGGCTCGGCGAAACGCGCCCACGACATCGCGACCGACTATGCGCGCCGCCGCAAGGCGTTCGGCAGCCGGCTCGGCGACCACGAGGGCGTGTCGTTCATGCTCGCCGACAACGCGCTCGACATCCATTCCACGCGTCTCGCCATCCAGCATTGCGCCTGGGTGCTCGACCAGGGCGGTCGCGGCAACACCGAAAGCTCGATGACGAAAGTCATCGCATCGGAAGCGATCATGCGCGTAGCCGACCGTTCGCTGCAGATCCTCGGCGGCATGGGCATGACGCGCGACACCATGGTGGAACGCATCTTCCGTGACGTGCGCGGCTTCCGCATCTACGATGGCCCGTCGGAGGTGCACCGCTGGTCGCTGGGCCGGCGCATTGTCGATGGCAGGCACTGATAGTCGCGATCACGAGGGACCATGGACAGCGGGGAGCTGCCGGAAGAACGCAAGCCTGCACGAAAGCCGGTGCTCGTCATCCTGCATCAGGAGCAGTCGACGCCGGGTCACGTCGGCCGGCTTCTCGTCGGGGCCGGACACGCGCTGGACATCCGTCGTCCGCGCTATGGCGAGCCTTTGCCGGTGACATTGGCGGAGCACGCCGGCACGGTGATCTTCGGCGGCCCGATGAGCGCCAACGACGCCGACGACTACGTGAAGCGCGAGATCGATCTCGTCGCATTGGCGCTGCGCGAGGAGGCGCCGTTCCTCGGCATCTGCCTTGGCGCTCAGATGATGGCGGTCTGCCTGGGGGCGAAGGTCGCCCCCGACACCGACGGCCACGTCGAGATGGGCTACTACGGGATCGCGCCGACGGACGAGGCGAACGCCATGGGTGGACCGTGGCCGTCACGGGTCTACCAGTGGCACAGCGAAGGCTTTGGCTTGCCGACGGGATCGGTGCCGCTGGCGGGCGCGAACGGGGCGTTCCCCAATCAGGCCTTCCGGTTCGGCCGGGCCGCCGTGGGCCTTCAGTTTCACCCGGAGATCACCTACGCGATGGCG
>CAZNMY010000205.1:0-6451 GCA_964574325.1 uncultured Devosia sp.
GACGGGCTTCATGCCGTCCCGGCGATTTCCGCTTCGAGGCAGCGGCTCACTTGGTCGCGCTCGACCTCGCGCGAGATGAAGGCTCGGCCGATGCCGTGCAGCAGGATGAACGTCATGCGGCCGTCGCGCACTTTCTTGTCCTGATCCATCAGCGCCAGGAGTCCGGCCACCGTAGGGGCGGTGTTGCTCGCGATGTGGGCGACGCGGGTTGGTAACCCGGCTTCGCCGAGGTGGGCGGCGATGCGCTCGGCTGCATCGCTGGTGCACAGGCCGTGGGCGGCAGAGAACCTCGCAGCGATAGCCGTGCCCAGCGCCACCGCTTCGCCGTGCAGCAGTTTGTCGGAAAACCCTGCCCACGCCTCGAAGGCGTGGCCGAACGTGTGCCCGAGGTTGAGCAGCATACGGTCGCCCTGCTCGGTCTCGTCACGCACGACGACGTCGGCCTTCATCTCGACGCTGCGCGCGACGGCGTGAACGAGGGCTGCGGGATCGCGTGCGAGGACGGCGCCGACGTTCGATGCGAGCCAGTCGAAATAGACGGGATCGCCGAGGACGGCGTGCTTGGCGATCTCGGCGTAGCCCGCGCGAAGCTGGCGATCCGGCAGCGAGGTGAGGAGTGAGGTGTCGGCGAGCACGAGGCTCGGCTGGTGGAAGGCACCGATCAGGTTCTTGCCCTGGGGGGTGTTGATGCCGGTCTTGCCGCCGACGGAGCTGTCCACCTGAGCCAGCAGAGACGTGGGGATCTGGACAAAGCGGACCCCGCGCCGGAGGATGCTCGCAGCGAAACCCGCGAGATCGCCGATCACGCCGCCGCCCAGAGCGACGACGACATCGCGCCTCTCGACGCCGAGACGCAACAAGCCCTCGGAAAGGTTCTGCAACTCGGCGAAGCACTTGGTCGCCTCGCCGGGTGGCAGGACGATGTGGCCGAGCACTGTCATTTCGGCCGCCAGGCTCGCGGTCAGGCGCTGGAGATGACCCGATGCCTCGAGATTGCGATCGGTGACGACGCAGCAGCGTGCGGCCCCGGTCGCCGATCTGATGCGGGCACCGGCCGCTTCGGTGAGGCCCGGGCCGATCAGCACGTCGTAGGCGCGGTCCCCGAGGGGTACGTGCACGTGGCGCGCGGCTGGCGCGCGATCGGGGGAAGCATTCGGCGTCATGATGCACGTACTCAGCTTGCAGGAGGCTCGGTTTCCATCGTGGGCAAGTTCAGCGGCCCCTGGGCGAGCCCGGTCAGGATTTCACCGACGATCACGTCATGGGCGACCTCCCGGCTGTCGACGGTGATGTCGGCGAGGGCATAGACGGGATTGCGGATGTCGAGCAACTCACGCATGCGGGCCTCGGGATTGTGGGTCTTGAGGAGAGGCCGGTTGTCGCGGCGCATGACGCGGCGCATCAGGATCGGCAACTCCGCCCGGAGCCAGACGGAGATGCCCTGCTCTTTCACGTGCTGGCGCGTCTCCTCGCTCATGAACGCGCCGCCACCGGTCGACAGCACCTGGGGGCCCGAAGCCAGAAGGCGCGAGATCACCCGGCGCTCGCCGTCACGGAAATGCCCTTCGCCGAGCTGGGCGAAGATGTCGTTGATCGACATGCCCGCCGCCTTTTCGATCTCGTCGTCGGCATCGACGAAGCGCAACTCAAGGGCATTCGCCAGCCGCTTGCCGATCGCGGATTTGCCACAGCCCATCATGCCGACCATCACGATGGATCGGTCGGCGAGCGCGAGACGCACGCGGCGGGCGAGAGTGGCGTTGACCTGCATGTGTAGGGGATCGAGCGAATCGAGTTCCATGGTACATCAGCGGGGATCGGTGGTCCGGAATGCTCCCCTTGGAGCCGGTTCTACCATCTCACAGGTCGAGAACAAGCGGCCGGCTGCTCGGCGGTTCGTCGTGGAGGTCGCGGGATCGGGTGAGTTTCGAGGCCCGGCCGGCACGGGGCCAGCGGGCCACAGTGGCGCCAGAATAGTGCGCGACGTTGGAACCAGAGGATGTGGGGTCTCAGCTATGCCGACCATATTCAGGTTCATCGTCATCGCCGGAACGCTGGCCGGCGTCGGGTACTGGACGCTGTTCGTGCTGGCGACGCGGTTCGAGCCGTCGCCGAAGGAAGTCGTCGAACCCATCGGATCGCTCAAGATCAGGAAGCAATGACCTCTCCGTCGCCGATTTCGTCGTCTTCGCGCTCCAAGCCGCAGCGCAGGCGCTCGCGTGCCCTGGTGTGCGCGCTGGCTCTGGGGCTCGCCGGCACTCAGACGGCGCCTGCACAGGAGAGGTGGAATCCCTTCGACGACCTGACGCAACCGGGCGGCAGTTCCCGGCGGCCTCAGAAGGCAACCGAGAAGCAGGCCGATCCGACCGCATCGGGATTCGGTGCGGACGGTGTGCCGGCCGCCCCTGATGGAATTGCCAGCGCTTCGGGAAATCTGAGCCGCCGCGATGCCGTCGAGCAATCCGATCTTGCGCCTCTGCCGCCGCCTGCGGATGCGCTGCCTGTCGGGGGCGTCGCCACGGCTGCCCCTGTCGAGCCGATGGCTCAGGGTGCGGACAGAGGCGGAGCGAATCGGAATGGCGGTTCAGGGGCATCACCTTCGGCCGGGATGGCGACGATCGATCCGGCAAGTCCCGCCGAGGCCGCGCGGATCGCTGCTCTGACCAAGCTCTCCACCGATGTCGAAGTGCCGACGCGGTCGGCTGCGCTGGCGGGGCTTCTCGTTCGCATAATCGGGCCGCGTGGAATTGCCGGTGCCGAGGCGCTGGAAGCACTCGGCCAGCGGAGTGCCCTCCTCTACCGCGCCGGTCTGGTCCAGGCTGCAGATGGTGTCGCGTCGACCGCGGGTGATGTCGGGCGGGCTCCGGACACGCCAGCGGCTGCGGCGTTCATGGCCTTGCAGACGCGGTTGGCGCTGGCGGTCGGGGATCGTGAGCGGGTTTGCGCCGGCGCTGTATCGCTGGTCCAGGCTGGCGCCCAACTGCCGGCTTCGATCCGGTCGGAAGCGATCGCGGCGCAAGGCTATTGCGGGGCTGCTTCGGGCAATCCGGCAGCCGCCGGGCTTTCCGCTTCGCTCGGCCGGGAACTCGGTGGGATCTCGGCCGGTACGCTGGCGGCACTCGAGGCTGTCGCTGCGGGAGACCCGCCGTCATTCGCTCCGACGCAGCGCATCGGTGTCATCGACTGGCGGCTCGCCGAAGTCGGTGGAAAATTCGACGGTCCGGTGTGGCCGATCGAACGGTTCGAACCGGCCGCTCTCGTCGGTGCCGCTCAGAGCGGGGTCGCGCCTGGGCGGCTGCGGGTCGGAGCAGCGGAGGCCGCCGCACGGATTTCCGCGATCGGTGCCGCCGCGCTCGGCGATGCCTACCGGCAGACGACGTTCTCCGGGGCTGATCTTGCGCAGCCGCAGACGGCAAAAGTGGATCCTTGGGCGCGGCGGGCGCTGCTGTTCAAGGCGGCGGAAGCCGAACGCACGCCGAGCAAGCGGACGAGACTGGTTCGGGCGGCTCTCGACGATGCGAGGCGGGTTGGTCTCTACGTGCCGGTTGCTGCTGCTTTCGGGCGGGTCGTCGAGGAAATCCGTGCCGTGCCCGAGGTCGGCTGGTTCGCCGAGACCGCTGTCGAGGTGCTCTTTGCAGCCGGCAAGTACGAGGAAGCGCGCCGCTGGGCTCAGTTCGGCTCGCAGCCCGGCGTCACCGGGGATCGCGCGGCGCTGTCGCTCGCCCATTGGGCGGCACTGATCGACATCGCGGATTCGGCTCAGATCGGGCGGCGCAGCCAGACCCTGGGCTTCGTCGAGGAACTCGCGCTCCGCGGCCGGTTCTCGTCGGAGGCGTTGCACCGATTGGCGACGGTGCTCGATGCGTTGGACTTCGACGTTCCCATGAGATTGTGGGAGGCAGCCAGTCGCGGTCCTCAGCCGACGACCGGGCATCTGCCGGCGACAGGGATTCTTCCGGATCTGCAGGACGCGGCGAAGCGCAGGGATCATATTCGTCTGGTCGGTCTCGTGTTCCGTGCCGTCGGACCGGCTGGTCCGGAGGGCGCACACATGATCGCGCTGGGCGATACCATTCGCGCATTGAAGCGTGCGGGACTCGAAGCCGAAGCCCGCCAGATCGCAGCAGAAGCGTTGTTTGCGTTGTGGCCGCGCGCGTCCAGCAGTTGATGCGCGCCTCCGGATTGCCGCTGACGGAGACATCGACGTGGTGAAGAACGACGGGCCGAGCAACCGGGCGCTGGGCGCAGATGCGGCGTCGGCCGATATCGACGCTTACCTCGAGATGCTGTCGGCCGAACGGGGCGCCGCCGGAAATACGATCGATGCCTACCGGCGCGATCTCCAGCATTTCGCGAGCTACCTGAGCGACGACGGCGCGGAAATCCGCGAGGCCACGTCGCGGGAGATCACGGACTACGCGCGGGCTCTCGCAGAGGAAGGCCTGGCGCCGGCCTCGCGTGCGCGAAAACTGTCGGCTGTGCGGCAGTTCTACAAGTTCCTCGTCGCGGAAGGATTGGTCGCGGAAGATCCGGCGGCGCGGCTGATCGGCCCCAAGCTCAGCCGCTCGTTGCCCCGGACACTATCCGTCGCGGAGGTCGACAAGCTGCTCGATCGCGCGGGAAAACGCGGCACCGGGATGTTCGGTCGGGAGAAGGCGCGCGCGCTCCGGCTGCACTGCCTCGTCGAAATGCTCTATGCGACGGGGATGCGCGTCAGCGAACTCGTCGGTTTGCCGCGCAACGTGCTCAAGGGCGATGCGCGCGTGCTGACGATCGTCGGCAAAGGCGGCCGGCAGCGCCTCGTGCCGTTGAACACCTCGGCACGTGCAGCGCTCGACCGGTATCTCGCGCTGGGCGAAGATCCCGAAGACGGCATATCCACGATGCTGAAGACGAAGTGGCTGTTCCCCTCGCATGGCGAAGGCGGCCATTTCACGCGGCAGAGGCTGGCGCAGGAACTGAAGGAGCTGGCGATCGAGGCGGGCATCGATCCGGAGCGCGTCAGCCCACACGTTCTGCGGCACGCGTTCGCCAGCCATCTCCTCGATCGCGGTGCGGATCTCAGAGCCGTGCAGCAATTGCTCGGTCACGCCGACATCTCGACCACCGAGATCTACACGCACGTGCTCGAAGAGCGGCTGAAGCAACTCGTCTTCAACCATCATCCTCTCGCGAAGACGCCGTAGCCTGGAGGGCAGGGGCTCCCTCGCCTATCGACCAGCCCCATGTTATGGCGGCAGTCGAACCTGCGCTGTGCGGGGCGATCGAGGGAGGCTGGCGTGATCTCCAAGGTGATGGGTTTTGCGGTCGCGGCGATCCTGGGTGTGGCGCCTGCTGCCGCGCAGGGTTGGCCGGAGCGTAACGTCACGATCATGGTTCCGTTCGCGGCGGGCTCGACGCCCGATCTGATCGCCCGCGTTCTCGGCGACGGTCTGCAGGCGAAACTCGGCAAGCCGTTCGTGATCGAGAACCGCCCGGGGGCTAGCGGCAACATCGCGACGGCTGCGGTGGCGAAGGGCACGCCCGATGGTCACACACTCGGCGTGAGCATCGTCGGGCCGCTCGTCATCAATCCGCTCATCATGAGCACGGTGCCCTATGATCCCGCGAAGGACATCGCGCCGATCTCGATCGTCGCCTCGCAGCCGAGCATACTCGCGGTCACGCCCGCGCTCGGCGTGACGTCGGTACAGGGGCTCGTCGAGGCGCTGAAGAAAGACCCGGGCAAATACAATTTCGGCTCGATCGGCAAGGGCTCTCTGTCGCACCTGTCGATGGAGGCGCTGTTGGCGCGCTCGGGTACACGCGCGGCGCATGTGGTGTTTCAGGGTTCGCCCGCGGCGATGACGGCTCTCATTCGCGGCGACGTGCAGATGTCGATCCTGCCGGCCGGTTCCGTGGTGGCGCAAGGTCGCGATGGCAAAGTGCGGATGCTCGCGGTAACGACGGCGCAGCGGTCGAAACTTCTCCCGGAACTGCCGACGATGGCCGAGAGCGGGATCGCAGGCGTGGCGTCGGATGCCTGGGTCGGGCTGATCGCGCCGGCGGGGACGCCGCAACCGGTGCTCGCCAGGATCCTCGCCGAAACGCGCGCGGTTCTCGCGACATCCCTGGCGGAAGCGCGCCTGCGGCCCGCATTCATGGTGCCGGTAGGCAGCACGACTGCCGAGTTTCGCACCGTTCTCGAGGCCGAGCGCAATCTCTGGGGGCCGATCATCGCTGCAGGTAAGATCAAGGTCGACTAGATCGCCGCGTCTCGCGGATGGGCCGCCGATATCGACACACTCCTACCGACCCGGCGCCGGAAGGCGGAACCTCGAAGCCGGTTCTGGTTCATTCGGCATGTGGCCCAATCGAATCAGGTTCTGTGGAAAAGACGAAACAGACACTGGCATGGCAGCAGTTCTCATTATGACGGGTTGAACTGTGGCATTGCCGGAACTGGGGGGCG
>CAZNMY010000206.1:0-6221 GCA_964574325.1 uncultured Devosia sp.
GGGGATCGCCTTGGCTGCGTTGCGCAAGGCGAGCACGACGGGGCTGAAGCCGCGCGGTTGATAGCGGTCGAGGGCACCGGTGACGCGACCGAGATCCGTCGTGGGCGGGACGATGACTTCGGCGTCGTTGCAATCGCTGGCGCGGCGGGCGCCGAATGTGACGAGGCCGATCTCGGTGCCCTCGATCTTCGGCAGTGAGGCGCGCAGGGCGTCGCGGACGCCGACGAACTTGAAGCTCCTGTCGCCCGGCAGGCGGGCGTTCATCGAGTTCGACCCGTCGAGGACGATCATGGCCACGGCGCGCTGGGCGGGCGGTGGCGGCTGTTGCGCTGCGGCGGGCTCGACAAGGGGCGCGGCAAACAGCACGCAAAGCGCTGCCATTGCGAGGCACGATGGATGGGCTCGTCCGCGTGGGGGCAGGTCGGACCGGTTCATCCCACTTTCCTCCAGTTGCCGAGCATCGGTTCTCACCGTTGTCCGCGACGCGGTATTGGTCTAGCGAATGTCATGAGGCAACAACCAAGGTCAAGAGAATGACGAACCCCGTGCTCGATCTCCTGTTGCAACGCCGATCGGTGAAGCTGTTGTCCGAGCCGGGGCCGAGCCCGGATCAGCTCGACACGATCCTGACTGCTGCCATCCGCGTGCCCGATCACAAGGGGCTCGCGCCGTGGCGATTCGTCGTGTTCGAGGGCGACGGGCGGGCGCGGTTCGGCGCGGTGCTGGCCGACGTGCTCGCGATCGAGGACACGGAAGCGTCGCCGGTCAGGCTCGACACGGAACGTCAGCGGCTGATGGGAGCGCCTGTGACCGTTGCAGTCATCAGCCGCGCGAAGGACGTTCCGGGTGCGCCGGAGTGGGAGCAGGTGCTGTCGAGCGGTGCTGCGTGCCAGAACCTCGTGATCGCGGCGTCGGCGCTGGGCTTCGGCTGCAACTGGGTGACGCGCTGGTTCGCCTACAGCCCCGGCGTGCGCGCGCATCTGGGATTGGCGGAGGACGAGCGCATCGCCGGGTTCATCCACATCGGCGCGCCGAAGGAGCGGCAGCCGGACAGGAAGCGGCCGGCGTTGGCGGAGGTGGTGCGGAGGTATTGAGGTGGGGGGCGTGGGGTCAGACCCGCCGGGTCTGACCCCAATGCTTCCCTCGCACACCGCATCCTCTTGCGTCCCCGGCCGAGGCGTTGTTGGCCGAGAGCCGGGGTCTTTACACTTCGACGCTAGTGCACCGGCGTTGAGAGGCGTTGCACGTTCCAGACGTGTAAAGATCCCGGATAGCCTCGCCGTGCTCGGCTTCCGGGAAAGCAAGAATTCCATATCGGCGGTTGTCGTAAACCCGCCGGACAGCATGCGATCACCGGGTTGTTGTTTTGGAAGGCGGGGTCAGACCCGCGGGGTCTGACCCCGATGCTTCCCACGTCCGTTCACTACCCCTTCGGCTTGGCCGCGGCGGCGATGGCTTTTTCGAGGTCCTCGCGTTCTTCGCAGCCGGTGGGGCAGAGCTTGACGAGCCTGGCGAGGTTGGCCTTGGCGCGGTCGAGCTGGCCCAGTTCGACGAACATTTCGCCCTGGTATTCCAGCGCGCCCAGGTGATCGGCGTCGAAGTCGAGCGCCTTGGCGTAGAAGGTCGCTGCCTGCTTGTAGTCGCCGGTCTTGCGGTAGCTGAAGCCCAAGAGATTGTAGACGTCGGCGTGCTGGTGGGTCTGCAGCATCGGGGTGAGTTCCTCGATCGCGCCCTTGAAATCCTTGGCCTTCACCTTCGCGCGGGCCGACGCGAGTTCCGGGGCGCTGGTTTCGACCGGGGTGTCGACGGCCATGGCTGGGCCGCCGATGGCGGCGAACGCGACGAGTGCGATGCCGGCCGCGGTGCGGGCTGCTCTGCCGAGACGAGTGCTCATGACGTCATACCTCTGAATGACTGCGTCTGGTTCAGTGATGGTCGGCGTGCAGGAGGCAGCGGCCGGCACGCTCACGCGCCCTGAAATCGGCCGCTGCCGTACACATCAGGCCTTGGACGGCGTCAGCGTGTAGCCTGCGCCGTCCTTTGCGATGATCCCTGCGCCGGGCCAAGGGAAGTGATAGCCAGCAACCGGGATCTTGTCGGCGACGAGACGATCGGCAAGGGTGCGGCGCGATTTTTCAGCGAGTGCGGCATTCTGATCGAAGACGCCATGCCAGCCGGGATTGGGCAGCGACATCGCGGGTTGATAGAAAGTGTCGCCGGAATAGATCAACTGGGCGTTGCCCGACGAGAGGTGGAACGCGATGTGGCCGGGGGTGTGGCCGGGTGTGGCGATGGTGCGGACGCCGGGCATCACCTCGCGCTCGCCGTCGATTCGGCGGACGTTCTTCCAGGTCGCGATGGTCGACTGGATGCGCTTGGCGAGCGGGCGGCGGCCTTCCGGCAGCTTCTCGATCACGGCCGGGTCGGTCCAGAAGGCGTACTCCGCTGCCGACACGATGATCTCGGCATTCGGGTAGACCTGGGCGTTGGTCCCCTTCGCCATCAGGCCGAAGATGTGGTCGGGATGGAAGTGCGAGATCATCACCTTGGTGACTTTCGCGGGATCGAGGCCGGCGGCTTTCATGTTGGCGTGCAGGGTACCCGCGGAGGGCTGCACCTGACCGCCGGTGCCGGCGTCGAACTGGATCAACTCGCTGCCGGCCTTCACCAACAAAGGCGTGAACGGGATCGAGACGAACGCGTCCGCCAGGCCGGCCTTGCGCATCGCGCCCTTCACGTCGTCGACGCTGGCATTGGTGATGAAGGTCGGATCGTGCGGTTTCTCCCAGATGCCGTCATAGACGGCGGTGCATTCGAAGCTGCCGACCTTGTAGGTCGAGAAGCCCTTCGCAGGGGCGGCCGTCGTCTGGGCGAAGGCCGGATCGAGCGTGAGGCGCGAGGTGAGACCGAAGGCGACGGCGAGGCCGGCGCCGGCAACGGCTTCGCGGCGGGATACTCGGGACATGACTTGCTCCTGGTCTGAGGGAATCCTGCAGATCGTGGGCGTTGCCGGCTGGATGCGGGTCAGCGCGTCCCACGGGTTGGATGACTCAGGCTCGCGGATGGTTATTCCGTCCCCGTCAGGGGAATCTCCGTTGCGATGCGGGAAAGCATCTTTCTCGCCGGCAATGGAATAAACGGCCGGTGTCGTGAATCTTCCAGATAGCGCAGCCCTCTGGCTGTCGCTGGTCCGGCTGCGAGAGTGCGATGAGCCAGCGCGCGAGCTTCGAGCAGGTGGCGCTGCCGTACATGGCGGCAGCGTACAATCTCGCGCGCCATCTCCTCGGGCAGCGGGCAGATGCGGAGGATGCCGTGCAGGATGCTTTTGTGCGGGCCTATCGCGCGTACCATCAGCTCGAGAGCCAGGACATCAAGCCGTGGCTGCTGACGATCGTGCGCAACGTCTGCTACCGGCGTCTGCAGCAACGGCGGCGCGCCAGCAACGTGATCTCGTTCGACGAGGCGATCAATCCGGGCGCGGCGGCGGGCGAGGTGGAGCTTCGCTCGGGATTGCGGTCGCCGGAGGAAGCCGCGATCGGCACCTCGGAGCAGACGCTCGTTTCGAGGGCGATCGCGGAGTTGCCGCCGGCATTCAGGGAAGTGATCGTGCTGCGCGAGATCGAGGAACTGTCCTATGGCGAGATCGCGGATATCATCGGCGCTCCGGTCGGCACGGTGATGTCCCGGCTCGCGCGGGCGCGGAGCCAGTTGAAGGCTGGGCTGACGAGGCTGATGGATCGGGATGAGAGCGATGCGATGTGACGAGGCGGGCGAGCTGATCGGCGCGTATCGCGACGAGGAGGCGACGGCTGCGGAACGGCGAACGCTTGAAGCGCACTTGGCGACGTGCCCGGCGTGTCGCGAACGGCTGGCCGACGACGAGCGGATCGGACGCGCTCTCAGAGAGCAGGCGCGCTACGTCTCGCCCACGGGTCTCGAAGGGCGCGTGATCGGGGCGCTGGAGCGCGAGAAGGCGGAGCTGCCGCAGGATACTTCGATATCGAGCGGGCTTAATACGCCGTCACGCTTCGGCGTACGGCCGAGTTGGGCGGGTATGGCGGCGGCGGTCTTGCTCGTGGCGGCGTTGTCGTCGGCGGGGACGTGGTGGGCCGCCAGTTCGAGCGGGCACGTCAAGGCGCTCGAACGGGAGATTGCGGCCGCGCATATCCGCTCGCTGCTGCAGGATTCGCCGATCCAGGTGGCCTCGTCGGACCAGCATACCGTGCGGCCATGGTTTGCAGGCCGGGCCGATGTCGCGCCCACCGTCAAGGATCTCGACGCGAGCGGGTTCTCGCTCGTCGGCGGCCGGCTCGATTTCGTCGACGACAGGCGCGTCGGGGTGGTGGTCTACACGCGCCGCAAGCACGTCATCAACGTGTTCGCGTGGGCCGTACCGGGATCGCTCGACAGCGCGCCGGCGCGATCGATGCGCAACGGCTACAATCTCGTGGGCTGGACGCGCGGTGGCGTCGCGTACTGGGCGGTGTCGGATCTCAACGCGGACGAACTCGGTGCGCTGGCGGGGCTGTTGTAGGAAATCAGCAGGGGGAATCCATGAGGGTTTGCCGCCAATCAGCACCAGCGTAGGCTCTGGGTCGAGGCCACGGGCCGAGGCCAGCAAATGCTGGGGTAGCGAGGGAACGCTGAACGATGGGTTTATTGCAGTGGCTCAAGCGGTTGTTCGGCTGGGCGCCCAGCACGGGGTTGCCGTACAGGGCATCTCCGTTTCCGCCGGGAACCGGACCGGCCCGTCTCGTGGTGCTTCGGCACGCGGAGAAGACCGGCGACAAGCGCGATCCGCATCTGTCGCTTCCCGGCGTGCGGCGCGCAGAGCACCTCGTCGAGTACATTCCCGAGACGTTCGGGCAGCCGCATTTCCTGTTCGCGGCGAGGACCTCGAAGCGGTCGCGCCGGCCCGTGCAAACGCTGGAGCCGCTCGCGGCCTCACTGAAGCTCCAGGTCAGGGCCGAGATCGACGACGACGATGCCGACGACCTCGTCGATACGCTCCGCAACAAGGAACGCTATCGAGGCAAGTTCGGCGTGATCTGCTGGCGGCATTCGGAGTTGCCCGGGCTGTTGGAGGAACTCGGTGCTGCACCCGGAACATTTCCGGCGAAATGGGACGAGAGCGACTACACCACGATCATCGACATCACCTATCCCGGCGACGGCGAGGTGCGCACGGCGCGGCTACGGATGCCGGATTGAAGGTGGAGTTGATTGCACGATGACTCAAATCAGGACCGCGCCAGCGCTCGATCCGGGCGTGTTGCACTGCTGCCTGATTTCTCGAGCGTCAGTCCTGCTTGCCGAGGAAGCGCTCGAGCCAATGGATGTCGTAGATGCCGTTGACGATATCGGGCTGACGGACCAGCTCTGAGAACAGCGGCGTCGTGGTCTCGACGCCGTCGATGACGAACTCCGACAGGCAGCGGCGCAACCGCATCAGGCACTCGTTGCGGTTCTTGCCGTGCACGATCAGCTTGCCGATCAAGCTGTCGTAGTTGGGCGGGATGCGATAACCCTGGTAGACGCCGCTGTCGACGCGCACGCCGAGACCGCCGGGGGGATGCCAGTACGTGATCTTGCCGGGCGAGGGGCGGAAGGTCTTCGGGTTCTCGGCGTTGATGCGGCACTCGATCGCGTGGCCGGAGAACGTGATGTCCTCCTGACGCATCGACAGCGGAGAGCCGGATGCGACGCGGATCTGCTCGAGCACGAGATCGATGCCGGTGATCGCTTCGGTGACGGGGTGCTCGACCTGCAGGCGCGTGTTCATCTCGATGAAGTAGAACTCGCCGTCCTCGTATAGGAACTCGACGGTGCCGGCGCCGCGGTACTTGAGCTTCTGCATCGCGGCCGCGACGGTCGAGCCGATCTTCTGGCGCTGCGCGTCGTTGAGGGCGGGGCTCGGCGCCTCCTCCCACACCTTCTGATGGCGGCGCTGGAGCGAGCAATCGCGCTCGCCCAGGTGGACGGCGTTGCCGCGGCCGTCGCCGAACACCTGGATCTCGATGTGGCGCGGCTTCTGCAGATACTTCTCGATGTAGACGCTGTCGTCGCCGAACGCTGCCTTCGCCTCCGCGCGCGCCGTCGACAAGGCCGAGCCGATGTCGGCCTCGGAGCGCGCGACCTTCATGCCGCGTCCGCCGCCGCCGGACGCCGCCTTGATCAGAACGGGAAAGCCCATCTTCCTGGCGACGGCCAGAGCCTCGGCC
>CAZNMY010000207.1:0-6073 GCA_964574325.1 uncultured Devosia sp.
CGATCAGCTCGACCACCGCGGCATGGAGCTGGTTCTCGTCGCGCATCGGCGCCGTGCAGCCTTCGAGATAGCTCACGTAACTGCCGCGATCCGCGATTATGAGCGTCCGCTCGAATTGCCCGGTGTTCTTCTCGTTGATCCGGAAATAGGTCGAAAGCTCCATCGGGCAGCGCGTGTTCGGCGGGATGTAGACGAACGAGCCGTCCGAGAACACGGCCGCGTTCAGCGCCGCGTAGAAGTTGTCCGACTGCGGCACGACCGATCCGAGATACTTCCGCACCAGCTCGGGATGCTCGCGCATCGCCTCCGAGATCGAGCAGAAGATCACACCGGCCTTCGCCAACTCCTTCTTGAACGTCGTCACGACCGAAACGCTGTCGAACACGGCGTCGACCGCCACCTTGCCGCTCGAATATTCTTCCCCCGATTGCT
The DNA here is from genome assembly GCA_964574325.1 of uncultured Devosia sp. GTDB lineage: Bacteria > Pseudomonadota > Alphaproteobacteria > Rhizobiales > Hyphomicrobiaceae > CAMDPA01. Next base: position 433 of record CAZNMY010000207.1, read on the forward strand.
CGTCGAGGCCGCTTTTGTCCTCCTGTCGGCGGACGCCCGCGAGGATCTCCTGCTCCTTCAGCGGAATGCCGAGCTTGGCATACGTCTTCAACAGCTCCGGATCGACCTCGTCGAGGCTCTTCGGACCTTCTGTGCTCTTGGGCGCGGAGTAGTAATAGAGGTCCTGGAAATCGATCTTCGGATAGCTGACCTTCGCCCACTCGGGCTCCTGCATGGCGAGCCAGCGCTGATACGCCTCGAGCCGCCACGCGAGCATCCACTCCGGCTCGTTCTTCTTGTCCGAGATGAAGCGGATCGTGCTCTCGTCGAGCCCTTTCGGCGCCTTGACCGACTCGATATCCGTCTCGAACCCGTACTTGTATTGGTCGACGTCGATCTTCCGGACTTGCTCGATGGTATCCTGAACCGCTGCCATTCTATGCTCCTGCCGTACCGTCCGCGCCAGCCGGCACTTTCGCCCCGACTGCTGTCGCGATCGCATTTCCGATACGCCCATGCCGCGGCTGATGGATCTTCGCCCAGGCCGCCATGAAGCGCTCCACATCCGTTTCCGTCGTCGTCGGCCCGAGGCTGACCCGGATCGCACCACGCGCGAGCCGGCTGTCGATACCCATCGCCGCCAGCACATGACTTCCGCCGATCTTGCCCGACGAACACGCCGAGCCCGCACTGACTGCAATGCCCGCCAGATCGAGCTGAATGAGCAGCGTCGAGGCGTCCGCTCCCGGCATCGCGATGCACGACGTATTGGGAAGCCGCGAACCGTGCGAACCGATCACCACCGCATCGGGCGTGATCGCCTTTAACCCGCCTTCCAGGCGGTCCCGCAACCGCGCTACGCGATCCTGGTCGCCGAGGCCCGCGAGTGCAGCCTTCGCCGCCGCCCCGAACCCCGCGATCGCCGCGACGTTCTCCGTCCCCGACCGCCGACGCCGCTCCTGCCCGCCACCGGCGAGCAAGGGCCGCAACTCTATTCCATCCCGGATCACCAGCGCACCGACACCCTTGGGACCGCCCAGCTTGTGTGCCGAGATCGACATGAAATCGAGCCCCAGCGCCCTGAACTCGACCGGCAGCCGTCCCATCGCCTGAACCGCATCGCTGTGAACCAGATACCCCACACTGCGCGCGGCTTCTGCTACCTCGGCAATCGGCTGAATGACTCCGGTTTCGCTGTTGGCGAGATGGATGCTGACCAAACCACCCGCACTACCGGTCCCCCTCCCCCCCGTGGGGAGGGGATAGGGGTGGGGGGCTGTCAGAGAGCCGGCTATCGACTCGAAGGCAACGCGACCGCCTGCATCACACGGCAACTCCACGACAGTGGACGCCTTCGATCGAGCAGGCGCCAGCACGGAGTCGTGCTCCGTTGCGCCGACCACCACACGATCCCAGCCGCCCCGCACGACCCAATTGTTGGCCTCCGTCGCGCCGCTCGTGAAAACCACTTCCTCGGGCTTCGCCCCGGCCAACCCTGCAACCTGCTCGCGCGCGACCTCGACCGCCTCGCGAGCGCGCCGGCCTTCGGCATGCACCGACGATGCATTCCCGACGAGATCCATCGCGGCAAGCATCGCCGCACGCGCCTCAGGCCGCAGCGGCGCCGTCGCATTGTGATCCAGATATGTACGCAGATTGCTCATCAGGCCAGCGGCCTCTCCGGCGCGGCACCGGCTGCGGCAGCCACCGTCACCGGCGTCGTCACGACCTGCCCGACGCGGCCGGCGAGCAGATCCCCGAGGCTGACTTGTACAAGAAATCCGCGGATGTGGTCGCCCAGCGCATTCCAGAGTCCATGCGTCAGACAACGATGCTCACCGACGCAGCCGACAGCCGTGTCGCCATGGCACCGCGTCATCCGCGTATCTTCCTCGACCGCATGCATCACGTCTGCGACCATGATCTCATCGGCCGAACGCGCCAGCCGATACCCTCCGGCCCGACCGCGCTCGCTCTCCACGAGCCCGGCCCGCCGCAGTTTGAGGAAGATCTGCTCGAGATAGGCAACAGACAGGTTCTGCCGCTCCGCAATCGCCGATAGCGGCATCGCGCTGAGCTGGCCATGCTTGGCGAGGTCCGCCATTGCCATGACCGCGTACCGTCCTCGGGTGGTCAACTCCACGCCATCAACTCCACCGTCCACCGGCCGGAATACCGACCGCTCATGGAACTTGTCTTGCAAGGCACCGCCGACGAACGGTGAAGCCCGTCACTGATGCCAGTCCCTGATGCCCGTCACTGATGCCAGTCCCTGATGCCAGTCATCGAGCTTGTCACGCGGCAGCCGATATGTGCTAAGAGGGCCGCCCACGTGAACCGCACCGTGCACGCAGGCCTCGATAGGGCCACGCATGCTCGCACGGTTCTAATTCTAAAGTGACTATGGTAATCCCGAGCAGCGAAGTCAAGTTTTCTTGACCGCAAGCTGATGCGTCGTCTCGACCAACCGCACAGGCCGCGGCGCGACGAACTTTGGATCGGGACCCCGGATACCGCCCGTACGAGCGCGAGAGGTTCGATGCCAGAGCTGATCATCAATGGCCCCGTTGGCCGCCTGGAGGCGCGCTATCATCACGAGCCGGACCCCCGCTCGCCGATCGCGCTGATCCTGCACCCGCATCCGCAGTTCGGCGGCACCATGAACAACCCGGTGATCCACCAGCTTTATTACATGTTCCACGATCGCGGCTTCTCGACCCTGCGCTTCAACTTCCGCGGCGTCGGCCGCAGCCAGGGTTACTTCGACAACGGCCCCGGTGAATTGGCCGATGCAGCCTCCGCGCTCGACTGGCTGCAGATCGTGAAGCCCGATGCCAAAGCCTGCTGGATCGTCGGTTTCTCGTTCGGCACCTGGATCGCGATGCAGCTCCTGATGCGCCGGCCCGAGATCGACGCCTTCGTCTGCGTCGCCCCTCCCGCCAACATCTACGACTTTACATTCCTCGCGCCATGCCCTGCGTCCGGCCTGATGATCAACGGCGAGAAGGACCGCGTGGTCCCCTCCGCTTCCGTGGCCGAGCTCGCCGCCAAGACGAAGACGCAGAAGGGTATCAAGATCCAGCACACCATCGTGCCGGGCGCCAACCACTTCTTCGTCGGCGAGAACAAGGAAGACCTGACCTCGCCCCTCGTCGACGTCGTCGGCAACTACGTCGATGAGCGCATGATCGAGATCCTCGAAGAAAAGGCCAAGGCCGAGCGCTGAGGCCGGCACGGCAGCGACAACGGAATTGCGCGCGGAATCAGATCCCGCGCAACTTCCGTACCGAATACCAGAGCGCCAATGCCCCGATCCCGATCGGCGCGAAGCCCAAGGTGAGCAGCAGTCGCCAGAAACGAGCGTTGTCGTCGGCCCGCGTGATCGTCTCGACGATGCCCTTGCCGCCGCTCGTGTAGCTGAGCGAGATCGCGCCGTTCTGCAGGCTGGTCAGCAGCATCACGCAGCCGATGAAGATACCAACCGCGGCAAAGAACGCCATCGCGGCCAGGAATCCGACTTTCAACATTCCCATACCTGATGCTCCCGGATGCTCCCGGAAACAGCCGAAACCCTCGGCCCCGTGCTGCTTCCGTGAACACCCTATCACACGCTCGCGCGGACGAGCACGCCGCCGCGCGTCGGCTTCTCGACGCCCGTCGTCCCTGGATACGTCAGCGGATACCCCCGGTACGAGCGCACGGCGAGATACGCCCACGCTTCGGCTTCCATGCTGTCCCCGTCGAGACCGACAGCCTCTGCCGGCACGACCGCATTCTCCACAAGCCCCGCCAGCATGCTCATCAGCGTCTTGTTGCGGCGGCCACCGCCCGCGACGACCCACAACAGTGGTTCGGCCGGCATGTGCTCGCGAGCCCGTGCGATCGACGCAGCAGTGAACGCCGTCAGAGTAGCAGCCCCGTCCTCGAGCGACAGCGGATCGACCAATTCCACCGGAAAAGTGTTTCGATCCAGCGACTTCGGCGCAGGCGCGGAGAAATGCGAATGCCGCAGATACTCCGACACGTAATCCTCCTGCGCCCGCCCACGCGCTGCCGTCGCCCCGTCCGTGTCGCAGCCCTGCCCCGCCTTCGCCGCCATCCAGTCGTCGATCATCGCGTTGCCCGGCCCGGTGTCGAACGCGACCATGTGGCCGTCAGCACCGATCCAGGTCACGTTCGCAACCCCGCCGATGTTGACGAACGCCACCGGCCGCTGCGGCAGCGCGGCGGCCAGCGCCCGGTGATAGACCGGCACCAGCGGCGCGCCCTGCCCGCCCGCCGCGACATCGGCCGCGCGCAGATCGCAAACCACATCGATGCCCGTCAATTTCGACAGCAGCTCCCCGTCGCCGAGCTGGACCGTCAGCCTCTGCGCCGGCCGATGCAGCACCGTCTGCCCGTGAAACCCGACGAGATCCACCGACGACGGCTGCAGCGTCAGATTGCCCATGAACCGGCGGAGCGCGTTGGCGTGCCGCTCGGTCAACTCCTGCTCGACTGCCGCAAGCGATCCAGGCCGCGCACGCCGGTCGCTCAATCCGGCAGCCTCGCGCAAAGCCACGCGCAGCCGCGCCTTGAAATCGTCGGGATAGGCATCCGTCACGCCGCAGATCCGCCGCACGCGATCCGCACCGTCCGTTTCCATCAGCGCGATGTCGATGCCATCGAGCGAAGTACCGCTCATCAACCCAATGGCCCGCATCGAAATCGACAACGGTTGCTTGCCCACCGGCGTCTTCCTGTGCATTTAGGGTTCCCCCTCTGCCGGCGACACATTCTCCGGACAGCGATTGTGCAGCCGCGATGGCAGGGGAACATAGCCATCCCTCGAAAGCCTACACCATGGCGACACATAAGTCCGACTTCCTCAACATCCTCACTGAACGTGGCTTCATCCACCAGTGCTCGGATTTCGCGGGCCTCGATGCGCTGGCCGCGAAGGGAGAGATCGTCGCGTATGTAGGATACGATTGCACGGCGCCTTCGCTCCACGTCGGCTCCCTCATCTCGATCATGATGCTGCACTGGCTCCAGGTGACCGGCAACAAGCCGATCGCGCTGATGGGCGGCGGCACGACGCGCGTCGGCGACCCCTCCGGCAAGGATGAAACCCGCGCCATCCGCACGATCGAGGAGATCGACGCCAACAAGGACGGCATCAAAGGCGTCTTCTCGAAACTGCTTACCTTCGGAGCCGGCAAGCACGAAGCACTGATGGTCGATAATGCCGAATGGCTGGCGCCGCTCAACTACATCGAGTTCCTGCGCGACGTCGGCCGCCATTTCTCGGTCAATCGCATGTTGACGATGGACTCGGCCAAGCTGCGCCTCGAGCGCGAGCAGGAGCTGTCGTTCATCGAGTTCAATTACATGCTGCTGCAGGCCTACGACTTCGTCGAGCTTGCCCGCCGTTATGGCTGCAACCTGCAGATGGGCGGCTCCGACCAGTGGGGCAACATCGTCACCGGCATCGACCTCGGCCGCCGCATGGGCACATCCCAGCTCTACGCGCTGACGTGTCCGCTGCTCACGACCGCATCGGGCGCGAAGATGGGCAAGACAGCATCCGGCGCCGTATGGCTCAACGAAGCGCAGCTCGGCGCCTACGACTACTGGCAGTTCTGGCGCAACACAGAGGACGCCGACGTCGGCCGCTTCCTGC
>CAZNMY010000208.1:0-6063 GCA_964574325.1 uncultured Devosia sp.
CCACCTCGCACTCCGACTGGCGCATCGCCGACCTGATGGAAGGCCCGCGCCCGGTCTCGCTCTACCTCGTCGTGCCGCCGTCAGACATCTCGCGCACCCGACCATTGGTGCGGCTGATCCTCAACCAGATCGGCAAGCGTCTGACCGAGCGCCTGCCGCCGGGCGGCAACGGATCGAGCCGGCGCCTGCTCTTGATGCTCGACGAGTTCCCCGCACTTGGGCGTCTCGACTTCTTCGAGTCCTCGCTTGCCTTCCTCGCCGGCTACGGCGTGCGCGCCTTCCTCGTCGCGCAGTCGCTGCACCAGATCGACAAAGCCTACGGGCCGAACCACGCTATCCTCGACAACTGCCACGTGCGCGTCGCGTTCGCGCCCAACGACGAGCGCACCGCCAAGCGGCTTTCCGATGCGCTCGGCACCTCCACCGAGCTGCGGTCGCAGCGCAACCTGTCGGGCAAGCGCTTTGCAGCGTGGCTGTCGCATACCTCGGTCTCCGAGCAGGAGACGCCGCGCCCGTTGCTGACTGCTGGCGAGATCCTGCAGCTGCCGGCCGACGACGCCCTGGTGATGGTCTCGGGTACGCCGCCGATCCGAGCCCGCAAGCTGCGCTATTTCGATGACGGCAATTTCACCGCGCGCCGCCTGGCCGCTCCGGTGCTTGAAGGTGACCGCTTCGCCGACGTGCCACCGCCGCGCGCCGACGACTGGCAGCGCCAGACGCGCCCCACCCATCCCGCGCTGCTGCGACAGTGGTCCGAGCTGGTGACGTCGAGCGAGGAAGTCGGGCCGCGTCTCGACCGCGCCCCGGCCAAGCCGAAGCCGCAGCCGGATCGCCACCTCGACCTGCCGCTGTTCCAGGAGCGAGCGCCCGAGCCGGATGCGGCGACGCCGGACGCCGACGGCCCCGACCTCGAAGGCGACGACAATGTGATCGAGTTCCCAGGCGGAGTACGCATGTGATGAACAAGAAACGCTACACCCTCTATCTGTCGCGGCCGCTGGCCCGCAAGTTCGACACCGTCGCGCGTCAGCGCGCCGGCGCCAAGTCGGCACTGTTCGAGGAGGCGATGCGCGCCAATCTGGAGCCGGAGCCGCTTTCCGGCCTCGACGACAAGCTGGCGCGACGGCTCGACGAACTGAGCCGGACAGCCAAGATCGTGCAGCGCGACACCGCGGTCGTCAGCGAGACGCTGGCGCTGTTCGTCCGCTATTTCCTGACCATCACGCCGCCGTTGCCCAAGAGCGAGCAGGAGCCCGCGCGCCTGCTCGGCCGCGAGCGCTTCGAGATGTTCGTCGCCCAGATCGGCCGGCGGCTGGCCTCCGATCAACGCCTCGTCTCGGAGGTGCTGGAGTCGATCGCCGAAAACAATCCCGACCTGTTCGCGACGGCCGAGATGGCCGAGACAAAGGCACCAGTGACCCCGGCGCCAGATGGTGCGGCCGAGCCAAAGCAGGATGCCACCAAAACCGACCCCACGCCCTGGCAGGACGAAGTCCATGGCTGATCTGTTCAGTCTCGCGGCGACCCAGGAAGCGCAGGACCGCCGCCGGCAAATGCTGCGCACCGCGTTCGGCGCGACGATCGCCGCCGCGCTCGCCGACCCGGCCGTGCTGGAAGTGATGCTCAACCCCGATGGCAAGCTGTGGATCGATCGCGCCACCGATGGCCGAACCGACTCTGGCGTGCGCATCGCCAGCACAGAGGCCGAGCGCATTATCCGTCTCGTCGCCAGCCACGTCCGCCGCGAGGTCAACGACAAGGCGCCGATCGTCTCCGCCGAGCTGCCCGAGTCAGGCGAGCGCTTCGAGGGCATCTTACCGCCGGTCTCGCCCGCGCCCTGCTTCTCGATCCGCAAGCCGGCCGACGTCGTGTTCCGCCTCACGGACTACGTCGGCGCCGGCGTCATGACGCCACGCCAGGCCGTGCTGCTCACCCAGGCCGTCGTCGAGCATCGTAATATCGTCGTCGTCGGCGGCACGTCCTCAGGCAAGACCACGCTGGTCAATGCGCTGCTCGCCGAGATCGCGCTGCACAACGAGCGCGTCGTCATCCTGGAGGACACACGTGAGTTGAGATGCGCGGCGCAGGACTGCGTCACCCTGCGCACCAAGCCCGGCGTCGCCTCCCTGTCCGATCTCGTGCGCTCGACGCTGCGCCTGCGACCAGACCGCATCATCGTCGGCGAGGTGCGCGGTCCCGAGGCGCTCGACATGCTCAAAGCGTGGAACACCGGCCACCCCGGCGGGATCACCACGCTGCACGCCAACTCCGCCGCTGCCGCGCTCGTGCGCCTGGAACAGCTGGTGCAGGAGGCCGTCGTCACCGTACCGCACACGATGATCGCCGAAGCTGTCGATATCCTCGTCTTCATCTCCGGGCGCGGCGCCGAGCGTCGCATCGAGAGCCTGCTCGAGCTCGCCGGCCTCGACGAGGACGACGACTACATCCTGAAACCGATGGGCGCGCCGGTATTGCGTCCGGTCGCATCATGAAGGGCTCCCGCATGCGAGTTCGCTACGCGAGCGGGGCCAGCCCCGCACCCCGTCGGCGGGACACCCGCCGAACCACCCGTTTTCTTATCTCAAAAAGGAGGGGGTTTGGGGGAGCCATCCCCCAAGCGGGCGCGGGCGGAAGCCCGCTCGCGCAGCGACTTCACCTTGCGATCCCCGTCATCGTCCTCGCAGTCACTGCCACCGCACTATTGGCGATGTGCACCACCGCAAACGCAGCCGGCTCCGGGATGCCTTGGGAGGCGCCGCTACAGCGCATTCTCGAATCGATCGAGGGACCGGTGGCGAAGGTGGTCGCAGTGGTGACGATCATCATCACCGGGCTGACCCTCGCATTCGGCGATATGGGCGGTGGGTTCCGGCGGCTGGTGCAGATCGTGTTCGGGCTGTCGATCGCATTCGCGGCGACATCGTTCTTCCTGTCGTTCTTCTCGTTCGCCGGCGGCGCCATGATCGACTGATTTCGCACCAGGAGGTTCCCATGCTCGAGTCTGACCCGCGCATCCCCGGCTACGAGGTGACGTTGCATCGCGCGCTGACTGAGCCAGTCCTGCTGGCCGGTGCGCCACGCGGCTTCGCGATCCTGAACGGTACGCTGGCGGCAGCGATCGGCCTTGGGCTCCGGCTGTGGATCGCCGGGCTGCTGATCTGGGTCGTCGGCCACGCCTTCGCCGTGTGGGTCACGCGCAAGGACCCGGCCTTCCTGACCGTCCTGTCACGCCATACCCGCCACAAGGGAGTACTGTCATGCTGAACCTCGCCGAGTACCGTAAGCGGACCACCGGGCTGTGCGATTACCTACCGTGGGCGTGCCTGGTGGCGCCCGGCATCGTGCTCAACAAGGATGGCGCGTTCCAACGCACGCTGCGCTATCGCGGTCCCGATCTGGAGAGCGCGACCGGGGCCGAGTTGGTTTCGGTAACCGCGCGGCTCAACAACATCCTGAAGCGCTTCGGCGAGGGCTGGGCGCTGTTCTTCGAGGCCGAGCGCATTCCCGCCAACGATTATCCGGGTGCGCGGTTCGGCGACGCCGCGTCGTGGCTCGTCGACTACGAGCGCCATGCCGCGTTCAGTGCCGACGGCGCGCATCACGAGAGCCGGTATTACCTGACCTTGCTCTATCTGCCGCCGCCCGAGCGCGAGGGGCGCGCCGAGCTCATGCTCTACGAGCGCACGGACGACGAGCAGATGCAGGCGGACGTGTTCGCGCAACTGGAGTGGTTCCAGACCGAGACCGACCGGGCGTTCGAGATGCTGGCCGCGATCCTGCCCGAGGCCGAGCCGCTGGGCGATGCCGAAACGCTGACGTTTCTGCACGGTACGATCTCCGGCAAACGGCATCCGGTGGCGGTGCCGGCGATCCCGAGCCATCTCGATGCGATCCTGTGCGACACGCCGTTCCTCGGCGGCGTCGAGCCCAAGCTCGGCGATGAGCATTTGCGTGTGCTGACCGTGCTCGGCTTCCCCGGCGTGACGACACCGGGTGTGCTCGACGCACTCAACGATCTCGGCTTCTCCTACCGCTGGGTGACGCGCTGGATCGGGCTCGACAAGGTCGAGGCCACGCGCCACCTGACGCGGTTGCGACGGCAGTGGTTCGCCAAGCGCAAGTCGGTCGCCGCGATTCTGCGCGAGGTGATGTTCAACCGCGAGACGGCGCTGGTCGATCCCGACGCCGAGAACAAGGCGCAGGACGCCGACGAGGCATTGCAGGAACTCGGCTCCGATGACGTGGCGTTCGGCTACCTGACGACCGTCATCGTCGTATCCGATGCTGATCCACGGCGCGCCAATGACAAGCTGATCGCAGTCGAGCGCATCATCAACGGGCGCGGCTTCGTGACCATTCGCGAAACGTTGAACGCGGTCGAAGCCTGGCTCGGCAGCCTGCCGGGCAATGCTTACGCCAATGTCCGCCAGCCAATCGTGCACACGCTCAATCTCGCGCACATGATGCCGGTGTCGGCGGTGTGGGCAGGGCCGGATCGCAACCGGCATCTCGATGCACCGCCGTTGATGGTGACGGAGACGCGCGGATCGACGCCGTTCCGGCTCGATCTGCATGTCGGCGATGTCGGACACACGCTGATCGTCGGACCAACCGGTGCCGGCAAGTCGGTGCTGCTGGCGACGCTCGCCATGCAGTTCCGGCGCTTCATCGGCGCCCAGGTCGTTCTGTTCGACCGTGGCCGCTCGGCGCGTGCAGCGGCTCTCGCCATGGGCGGCGCCTCGATCGAGCTCGGGCTCGAAGGCTCGCTCGCGCTGCAGCCGCTGGCTCGGATCGACGAGCCCGGCGAGATGGCGTTCGCACTCGAATGGGTCAGCGGCCTGCTCGCCAACGAGGCCGTCAAGATCACGCCGGACGTGAAGGATGCCGTGTGGACCGCGCTGCAGAGTCTCGCTTCGGCACCCAAGGCCGAGCGCACGCTGACGGGCCTCGCCGTTCTGATCCAATCGAGCGCGCTGAGCCAGGCCTTGGCGCCCTACACCATCGAGGGCGCCTACGGCCGGCTGCTCGACGGGGCATCGGAGTCGCTAGCCACTACCGATGTGGTGCATTTCGAGATGGAGACGCTAATGCAGGTGAAGGGGCTGGTGCCGCCGGTGCTCACCTATCTGTTCCACCGGCTGGAGGCGCGCTTTGATGGACGGCCGACGCTGCTGGTGCTCGACGAGGCCTGGACCTTCCTCGACGACCCGCTGTTCGCGGGCAAAATCCGCGAATGGCTGAAGACGCTCAGGAAGAAGAACGTCGCCGTCGTGTTCGCGACCCAGTCTTTGGCCGACATCGAGCGCTCGTCGATCGCGTCGGCGCTGATCGAGAGCTGTCCGACGCGCATCTTCCTGCCCAACGACCGTGCCCGCGAACCACAGGCTCGTGCCATCTACGAGCGATTCGGGCTCAACGCACGCCAGATCGAGATCCTGAGCGTGGCCGCGCCGAAGCGCGACTACTACGCCCAGACCGCGCGCGGCAACCGCCTGTTCGCGCTCGGGCTCGGCCCGATCGCGCTGGCATTCTGCGCGGCCTCCTCGCCCGACGATCACAAGCTGATCGACCGTCTGCTTGCGCAGCTTTCAGCGCGCGGCTTTACCGATGCGTTCCTGCGCGCTAAGGGCCTGGTTTGGGCGGCCGATCTGATGCCGTCGTTCACTGGAGCCCTACCACCGGCGGTGCCGCCGCCGTTGCCCGAGATTCGACAACAAGCGGCGGCAGTTCCGCCGGCAATGCAGACGGCATCGGCGGCACCGCCGGAGCTGACCTTTCCCGAGCCCATTCCGGACGACAAGGATCGCCTGCCGGAACGCTTTTCGCCGTTCCGCGTCGGCGAGCGGCCGAACCGGGCCGCACGGCGGCGGGCCGCACGCGGCATCACGACCGCTCTCGTGTTTTGCCTGTTGATCGCCGGTACGCCGGACCCGACGAAGGCGCAGGGCCTCATCGTGTTCGATGCCGTCAACTACCAGCAGAACCTGCTCACCGCACTGCGCTCGCTCGAGCAGATCAACAACCAGGTGCGCCAGCTGCAGAACCAGGCGCAGATGGTCCTTC
>CAZNMY010000209.1:0-6047 GCA_964574325.1 uncultured Devosia sp.
CTTCCGAACTTCAATGTTTTCACTTGCGACTCACTTGTGTGAATCCGGTAGCCACAACGGGGGAGGAGAAACGCTGCGGGCGGACTATTATCCACTTTCCGTGGCGCAAGTCCCAACTCTGCGACCTAGCAGTGCGGAAAACATTGAACGGTGAAGCCCCTATCGTTGGCGATCAGAGATCGCGCGCGATGCGGAAGCCGACGAACGGGCTGCGCTGACCAGCAGGGAGTTGCCGGCGCGCCGAAAGCCGCGACAACACGGGCGGCTCGCCGGACGCGGCGTCGCGCACGACATTCGACCAGCACCGCGTGTCGATTGCGGACCGGGTGGCCGCACGCGACATCTCGGCGTGTGTCGCCGTCCAGCAAGCGCCGACGATCTCGGCGGCACCACCGTGCAGTCCGGCCATGCCGATCGCGTTGGTGACCGATGGCGTCAGCGGTGCCGATGCACCGGTCACATAGCGGTGCTCGTTGCCACCGCGCGCCGCCCATTCCCACTCGGTCTCGGCGGGCAGGCGATAGGCGATGCCGGAGGACCGGCTCAACCACTCGATAGGCGCGCGCATCGTCGGCAGAAACGCACGTCGCGGGTGAGGCCGGGTCGCTGTTGCGTGTGCCCGCTCCACAATCGGGGGCCGCGCGGCCCGTCGCCCTGGCGAAAGCCCGGTACTGGCCGAGCGTGACTTCGTTGCGGCCGATCGCGAACCAGCGCGGCACCGTCACCAGCCGGCGCGGGCGCTCGGCGCCATGGGCATCGGAATCGTCAGGCATGGCGCCCATCCGGAGAAAGCCCGGGGCGACCGCGACGAGATCGGGACAGTCGGGACAGTCCTTGAGCAGGTCGCCATGCTTGACACTGCCGTCACGTGCGGCCGAATTCGAGACGTTCTGGAACAGGCTCGCCATCGCCGAGCGCGAGGCACTGCCGGCGCCGGCTGCGGCGTTGCTCGCGGCATCGCTCGCCGCGCTGCCGTCCGATGCTGCTCCGGCTGACGAAGACTGACTCGCAGACTGGCCCGAACCGCCGCCACCCGAGCCGTCTTCCTTGTCGACGTACTCGAACTGGCCACGGCGCTGAATGACGCGGCGCTCGATCGGGCCGGGCCGCTCGTAGACCAGCGGCGGCTCGCCATTATAGGCGGCGACCATGCTGTAGTTGGCGCCGCAGACCGATGCGATCGAAGACAGCGCCAGGACCCGGCCGAGGCGGGTTTGGCCGGCCCTGTTGGCAAAAAGCAGAAGGACGGCCGTCAGAGCGAACAGCCCGATGGCGAGTGACGTCGCGGTATCCGTATCGAGCATGGCGCACCTTGCGAACCTGGAATTGGTTCGGATGCGCCGCAATCGGCATGCCACTCCGAGGCGGCTCTTAACGGAAAGGTTACCTTTGGAGTTGTCCTGCGAACTGGAGATCGGCGAGGCGCGAGTAGAGCCCGCCCGCCCTGGACAGGGTGGCGTGCGTGCCTTCCTCGACGATACGCCCGTCCTCGATCACCAGAATGCGGTCGGCCTTCTGCACGGTTGCGAGGCGATGCGCGATGACGATCGTCGTGCGGCCCTTCATGACAGTCTCGAGCGCGGTCTGCACGTCCTTCTCGCTCTCGGCGTCGAGCGCACTCGTCGCCTCGTCGAGCAGCAGGATCGGCGCGTCGCGTAGGATCGCACGGGCGATTGCGATCCGCTGGCGCTGGCCACCCGAGAGCGACACCCCGCGCTCGCCCAGCCGCGTATCGTAGCCCTGCGGCAGGGCACGAATGAAGCCATCCGCCTGCGCCATGACGGCAGCCCGCTCGACCGCCGCACGGTCGGCATCGGGCGAGCCGTAGCGAATGTTCTCGAGCACGGTGTCTGCGAACAGCGCGACGTCCTGCGGCACCAGCGACATGCGCCCTCGCAGGGCGTCGAGGTCGGCCTTGTCGACCGGCACGCCGTCGACCTCGATGCGGCCGGACTGCGGATCGTAGAAGCGCAAGACGAGGCTCAGGATCGTGCTCTTGCCAGCCCCGGAAGGGCCCACCAGCGCCAGCGTCTCGCCGGGGGCGACGTGCAGGCTTAGAGCGGACAGGGCCGGTATGTCCCGGTTGGGATAGGTGAACGTGACGTTGCGGAGGGCGATCTCGCCGCGCGCGGGGATCGGCAACGGGATCGGATCGGGGGGCGAGCGCACCTCGGGCTCGGTCGCCAGCAATTCGGTGATGCGTTCGGCAGCGCCAGCAGCCTGCTGGACCTCGCCCCACACCTCGGCGAGCTCGGCCAACGCGCCGCCGGCGAACAAGGCATAGAGAACGAACTGGCCGAGGCGGCCGCCGCTCATCTCCTGATTGACCACCGCGGAGGCGCCGTACCACAGCACGCCGACGACGCTGGCGACGATCAGGAAGATCACCATCGCGGTGAGGCCGGCGCGCGCTTTCAGCCGATCGCGTGCGGCCACGAACGATGTCTCGACGGCCGACGAAAACCGATTGGAGGCCGCATTCTCGTGCGTGAACGCCTGCATCGTGCGGACGGCTGCGAGATTTTCGGCAGCGTACGCGGAAGCGTCGGCCAGCGTGTCCTGAGCGCGCCGCGACAGGCGGCGGACGAGGCGGCCATAGGCCAAAAGCGGGAAGACGATGAGCGGGATGGCGATCAGCACCATCAGCGACAGCTTCGGGCTGGTGACGAACATCATCACGACAGCGCCGAACAACATGATCGTGTTGCGCAGAGCCTGGCTCAGCGCCGAGCCGGCCGCGGACTTCATCAGGGTGGTATCGGCCGTGAGCCGGCTCATCACCTCGGCGGAATGGGTGCGTTCGAAGAAGGCGGGACCGAGCCGCGACAGATGGCGGAACACGTCGGAGCGCAAATCGGCGACGACGCGCTCGCCCAGCCAGTTGACGAAGTAGAACCGCGCGCTGCTCGCTACGGCCAGTGCCGCTCCGATGCCGATCAGCATCAGGAAATAGCGATCGATCATCTGCGAGTCGGCGCTGGTGAAGCCGTAGTCGATCATCCGGCGCACCGCAGTCGGCACGGCCAGCATGATCAGCGCCGACGCCAACAGAGCGACGAAAGCCAGCGCCATCGTGCCGCGATACCGCAGCAGATAGCGGGCGAGACCCGCCAACGGCTTCAGCGAACGACGCTTCGCCGCCGCCTCCGGCGTTTCTCCGGTGGCAGATGCCCCATCGCTATCATGGGTAGTTCGGGAGGCCTTCTGCTGCACGCCGTCGTCCTTCCTGCTCGAAGGGGGCGGACAATGCCCCGTACGCCCCGAGCGTGCAAGGGGCGGTCGCGCGGGTGGCTGGGCCGGACGAGGGGAAACCGAGGGGGAACCGAAGGGGAAGCGCCGTCCCCGGCAGATCGGATCAGGCCGCCGAAGCCTTCCGCCCACCCGCCGAGCGGCGGAACTGCTTGCTCGAGCGGGGGCTGACGACCGGCGCGTTGACGCCGATCTTGCGGGCGTCCTTGCCACCGCCGTAGCGCTTGGCGTTGGACAATCGCTCGGCCAGCTTCGGGATCTTCTCGGCCGCCTCGCCGACGCGGCTGATCAGCATGACGTCGGGCACGTCGCTGGCAGGCTTGTTCGCATTGGCTGGATTGCGGAGGAAAAGACCGATGGCCGAGCGTCCGTCTTCGTGACGTCCGAAATCTCCGAATGTCGCGCCGGGATCGTAGAGCTCTACGCGTTCGATGTGCGACCAGTAGTAGCTGACGCTGCCCAGCGGCCGACGGCAGGTTACTCCCTGGCTCGACCATTCGATCGTAACAGAGCCCATCTCCTCGATCGAATTCCTGAGGAGGACTACGCAACATCCGATCACCGCGAGCAGCAGGCCCATCAGGGGGAGCGGCAGACGCGTCGACAGGAACGTAGCCAGGGCGAAGGTGATGGTCAGGCTCGAGACGACGGCGAAATAGACACCGATCGGCGAAAAGCGCGTCGGGAACTGTATCTGCTCTGGCGTCGAGGGGCTGGATGACATCGAGTTGCTTCCGCAAACGCAGCAAAAAAACGGTTCGATCGACGGACAGCCTACAGCCAAACTGCCAATAGAGAGTTCATTCCGCCGAGAAATGCCGTCGATGACCTGCGAAACGCGGGCCCCCTTGCGACGCGAACGGTAAACAAATCGACAATCCGTGGCTCGCACGTGCATTCCGCGAGACTTCGCCCGAAGCTTCGTTGTGAGGTGTTCCGGCGGATCGACGCCAGCCGCCGTTCGATCCGCTGCCTCGCTGCCCGTGGGTGCCGAATTGCCGCGCGGTCCGCCTCGGAACTGTCGATCCCTTTGCATTGCCGGTCTCACTCGCCTCGGCTAGTCTCGACCTCGTGGTGAGCGCTCGCATCGGGCGCGGGAGGGCCGTCGTCCTCGGCTGGCTTGCACTTCCCGGAAAAAAGTGGGGGTGCGTGAGAGGGAGAGAACTATGACGAAACTTACACGGCGCGAGGTCGGATTCGGTCTGGGTGCAGCCGTCGCTGGAAGTGCCGGCGCTGGCGGTTTCGCGATCGCCCAAGGAGCGGCGAAGGTCGTCATCATCGGTGGCGGGCCGGGCGGTTCGACCGTCGCTGCACAACTGAAGCAGGGCGAGCCGAAGCTCGACGTGACACTCATCGAAGTGTCGAAGGTCTACACGACCTGCTTCTTCTCCAACCTCTATCTCGGCGGCTTCCGCTCCTATGCGTCGCTGCAGCACAACTACGAGGGGCTGAAGAAGCTCGGCGTGAAAATCGTCCACGCGATGGCGACCGACGTCGATACGCAAGGCAAGCAGGTCAAGGCCGGCGGGCGTTCTTATGCCTATGATCGCCTGGTCGTCGCGCCGGGCATCGACATCAAATATGATTCTATCCCGGGCTACTCGCAGCAGGCCGCTCAGGTCATGCCGCACGCCTACCTTCCCGGCGCGCAGACGCAGTTGCTGAAGCGGCAGCTCGAAGCGATGAAGAACGGCGGCACCGTGGTCATGGTCGCGCCCAACAATCCCTATCGCTGCCCGCCCGGCCCCTACGAGCGCGCGTGCATGATCGCGCACTACCTCAAGACCAAGAAGCCGAAGTCCAAGCTCGTCATCCTCGATCCGAAGAAGGCGTTCTCGAAGCAGCCGGTATTCCAGGAAGCATTCGCGAAATACTACAAGGACATCATCGAGCTGAACCTGACGAACGAGATCGACGACTTCTCGGTCACCAAGATCGATGCGAAGACGAAGACCATCACGACCAAGATGGGCAAGAGCTGGAAGGCCGATGTCGCCAACGTCATTCCGCAGCAACGCGCCGGCGCGATCGCGCACAAGATCGGCCTCGCTCAAGGCGACTGGTGCCCGGTCAACGCGGAGAACTTCACCTCGACGAAGGTGAAGGAGATCTACGTTCTGGGCGACGCCACGATCGCCGCCGAAATGCCGAAGTCGGCGTTCTCTGCCAACAGCCAGGCGAAGGTCGTCGCCAACGACATCCTCGCAGCCCTCGCCAAGAAGCCGAAGTTCGCGCCGAACTTCCGTAATACGTGCTGGTCGATGCTGGCGCCCAACGACAGCGTCAAGATCGGTGCGGGCTATCTGCCGAAGGGCAACAAGCTCGATCCCGTCGGGCCGTTCGTGTCGAAGCCCGGCGAAGACGCCGCGCTGCGCAAGCAGACCTTCGAGGAGAGCATCGGCTGGTACGACGGTATCGTCACCGACATGTTCGCCAAGGGCGCGAAGAGAGGCTGATCTTTCGGCAGCGTGCGATAGATGCGATCGGAAGGGAGGGCTGGGAAATTTTCCCGGCCCTTCTTGCTGTCGCGACGCGGCGTCAATCCTCGAGGCGGCGAACTACCCTCAAGCCGATGGTCGGAAGGAGGCTCTTCGGATCCGTCTTGGCGCGTGCCGTCACGTGGAGTGCGTCCGGCTCGCTGTCGTAGCTGCCGCCTCTCGTTACACCATGAACGATGCCGACAAAGTTGCGCCTGACGGGCTCGCACTCGGTCGACCATGCTTGGCCACCATCGGTTAGCAGTGCAGCAGTTCTCATTATGACTTGAGCGGGCAAGGATTCCCACCGGCTGCGAACTG
>CAZNMY010000210.1:0-5982 GCA_964574325.1 uncultured Devosia sp.
ATCCGCAACGCCGGGATCGCTTCCACCCGATCCGAGCGCCGGCAACGGGGCGAGGTAGGAGGGATCAAACAGGCCCAAGGTTATGCGGGACGGCTTCAAAGCCGTCGCGGGTGACCCGTCTCCGAACGCGATTCCGGCGCAAAGATCCGCGGCGGGCGCTGCTGTGCGCAGCCCACTAAAATTACACAGGGTTGCCGGCAGTGCCCGCCCCCGTTCGTCTTTCCTTTCTTGAAGTGCTGCCGCGTCCTGTGCGGCAGTGGACGACGACGCTTATCCGCACGTTTCCGAAGCACGTTAGGTTGAAACATGACCAGAAAGCCCCAATCGTCGAGAGCCAAGCCCCCGCCCGGTTCTGCATCGCTCGACACAGAGGTGTCCCCTGCAGCGCGCCCGAGCAGATACCCGCTTTCCCCAGGCGAGGAAGCGCGGTTGCGGGAAGAGGTCTTCCAGCGCCTTCTCGCGATACGCAGAAACCGCTGTCTGCAACTCCCCCAACGCTGCAGCCGGACCAGATGCCGCCGGCAGAGCGCGTGCGCCTTTCCACCGACGACGAACGGAGCGACCCCGTGACGACGCACACCGACGAGCCGAACGCCGACGGCATCATCGCGCTGCTCGGCCTCGCGCCGCATCCGGAAGGCGGTCATTACCGTGAGACGTTCCGCGATGAGCACGCGTTGGCATCCGGCCGCGCGGCTTCGACCGCGATCTACTACCTGCTCCGACGCGGCGAACGCTCGCACTGGCATCGCGTCGACTCCGCGGAGATATGGCACTGGTACGCCGGTGCGCCGCTGCTGCTCAGCATCGCGTCCGCGGCCGGCGGCGTCCGCGCGGAGCACAGGCTGGGCGTCGATTTCGCCGCCGGCGAACGCCCGCAGATCGTCGTACCCGCGGGATATTGGCAGTCAGCCCGGACGATCGGCGAATACACCCTCGTCGGCTGCACCGTCGCCCCGGGATTCGAATTCTCCGGCTTCGAGATGGCTCCCGCCGGCTTCGAACCGTGATCGCAGCACCGATTCACGAGGAGTTTTCCACCACAAACTTGGCTCCGGAAATCGCTGAAACCCCAGCATTCCGGTGCATTTCTCAAACCCTCGGCGCGAAGTGTCCGTTCGGCCCTTGGCACGGAGGCGCGACTCGGAAAACGGTCGACCGAACGAGTTTCCATTTGTCCGGTGAGCGCGGGGATCAAGTGCACATGACGCAGGATGCGAAAGAGCCCATTCTGACGGCCATTTTCGTCGATTACGACAATATCTACCTGTCCTTGAAGAAACGCAGCGAGGAAGCCGCCAAGCGGTTCGCCAAGGATGCGGTCTCCTGGATCAGGGAGATCGAGAGCGGCCGCCTCATCACCGCGACGAACTCCCCGACGTTGGGGCGTCCGCGCCGCATCGTCGTCAACCGCTGCTACGGCAATCCGGTGCCGCGCCGTAACGCGCACGACAACTCGACGGACATGACGTCGTTTCCGTTCGTCCGCCATCACTTTCTGCGCGCCGGATTCGAAGTGGTCGACTGCCCGCCGCTGACGGCCCAGCTCAAGAACTCGTCCGACATCAAGATGGTGATGGACGCGACCGACTATCTGGAGCACGCGACGCGGTTCGACGAGTTCATCATCCTGTCGGGCGACGCGGACTTCACGCCGCTGCTGCACCGTTTGCGCGCCTACGACCGCCGCACGGCCATCTTCGCCAACGATTTCACGGCTGCGGCCTACACCGCGCTGTGCGACGGCGAGATCCGCGAAGCGAACCTGATGTCGGTCCTGCTCGAAGGCAAGCTGGGCGCCGCTCCCGCGACGAGCGCAGCACCGGCCCAGACCGCTGTCCAGTCGGCAGGCGGAGTTCCGACGGCCCACGTCGCTGCTCCCGCGTCCGTGCAGCTCCCGGCGGCGCCCACGTCTCCTCCGGCTGCAGCACCGATCGCAGTACAGGCACCCGACGCGAACGCGCTGGAGCGTATGCGCGCCGAGATCGTCGCCGCCGTCACCGTCGCGGTGAAGGCTGCCGGCAGCCCCGTACCGCTGGAAGCACTCGCCGAGCGCACCACGCGCGCGCTTGGTCACGACCGCACCGTCGGCACCAATTGGGCGGGCTCGTCGAGCTTCCTCGAGCTGCTCCGTCGCCATCTGCCGCCGGAGATCCGACTCACGGAGCAGCCGCCGTATCTGGCTTACGAGGCAGCCCGTGCGATCGCAGCACCTGCCGAGCGCCCGATGCCGATCCTCGAGCCGCGGATGCCACTCGAGCGTCAGCCCGAGCCGGCGCGCCAGCACGTGCCGCAGGCGCCGATGCCGAGCAATCCGGTGGTCCATGCTCCGGCCCCTCGCGCTCCGGCAGCCGAGACGCCGGTGCCGCCCGCTCCGACGCCGAGACTGCCCCAGCATGCCGTTCAGCAGCCGGTGGCCCAGCGGCAGCCGCAGTTCGCTCCGTTCGACGAACCGGCTCCGCATCCCGTTGCACCGCCCATGGTCGCTCAGCAGCATCAGCAGCCGGCCGCGCGCCAACCTGAACCGCGCCAATCTGAGCCGCGTCAGGCGGATATGGCCGCCGCGATCCAGGCATCGATCTCGCGCATTCACGACGCCTGCCAGGCGCCGCCGCTGTCACCGCCGGACTACCGGGCGATGTTCGAGGCGATCGCCGGCGAGATCGGCGAAAACGGCCTCC
Organism: uncultured Devosia sp.; assembly: GCA_964574325.1. Lineage (GTDB taxonomy): Bacteria > Pseudomonadota > Alphaproteobacteria > Rhizobiales > Hyphomicrobiaceae > CAMDPA01. The sequence continues at coordinate 2,682 of CAZNMY010000210.1, forward strand.
AGGGCAGCCAGACGCTGGCCAGCATCCACGCGCGCACCCAGCAGATCGGCCTCAACGTCTCGCGCGACGACATCCGCTTCGTGATGGAGGTCATCAGCGAGGCCGATCCGTGGTTCGAGCAGGGCGCGTCGTCCAGTCTGTTCGCCGGCCGCTTCCGCAACTTCGTGGTCGCACGCTGCCGCAGCCAGGGCCTGAACCTGTCCAGCGACGAACTCGACCTGATCGAGGCGTGGTTCGCCGGCGGGACCCAACAGATCGCGCCGCAGTCGATCCGTGTGCAGGCCCCCTCAGCCGAGATCGGTGCAGCCCCTGCTCCGCGTCAACTGGCTCAGGACAGCCAGCCGAACGGCGACCAGGAGCAGTTCCCCAAGATCCTCCGCACCCGACTACGCGGCTGATCCGATCGAGTTTCCGACGACGACGGCCGGCCGGGGTAACCCACCGGCCGCTCTCGTTGAATACGGCCACCAATACACGCACCTCCAGTCACGAAAATAGAGGGGATTTCGGGATACCTCCCCAATAGGGCACGAGACTAATCCCATTAGCGGCATCGCCGCGACTTCCACGACGAACGATAAAAGCAAAACGGCCAGCGGGGATAATCCCCGTGGCCGTTTTCTATTTCAGCAGTGCAGACGACGAGCTTTTCGCTCAGCCGCCCTTGACCGCCTTCGCGACTTCCGCAGCGAAGTCCTCTTCCTTCTTCTCGATGCCGTCACCGAGCTGATAGCGCACGTACTTCGTGATCTTGATCGGCGCGCCGACATCCTTTTCCGCGGCCTTGGTCGCTTCGGCGACCGTCGCCTTGCCGTCGATCACGAACACCTGCTGGGTCAGCACGACGCTGCCGAAGAACTCCTTGCGCAGACGGCCTTCGCTCGCCTTCCCCAGGATCTCCTCCGACTTGCCGGCGTTGCGCGGCTCGGCCTTGGCCTGTTCCACATAGATCGCACGCTCGCGGTCGATCACGTCCTTGTCGAGTTCGTCCTGATTGACGACGAGCGTCGTCGGCGTCGCCGCGATGTGCATCGCGATCTGCCGGCCGAACTCCAGCAGCTTGGCCTTGTCGCCGGTGCTCTCGAGCGCCACGAGCACGCCGATCTTGCCGCAGCCGTCGGCGATCTTGTTGTGCAGGTAGTCGGCGACGACGCCCTGGCCGACGCTGATCGACGCGGTGCGGCGCACGCCCATGTTCTCGCCGATGGTGGCGATGGCTTCCTGCACGAACGCCGCCACCGTCTGGCTGGTGCCTGGGTAGGTCGCCGCGAGCAGCTTCGCGAGATCGCCGTCGGCGGCCGGCGCCTGCGACGTGACCTTGCGAACCATGTCCTGGAACTTGTCGTTGCGTGCGACGAAATCGGTCTCGGAGTTGACCTCGACGACCGCGCCCTTGTTGCCGGCGACGATCGCACCGATGAGACCTTCGGCAGCCACGCGGCCGGACTTCTTGGCGGCCTTCGACAGGCCCTTCTTCCGCAGCCAGTCGATGGCGGCGTCCATGTCGCCGCCGTTCTCGTCGAGCGCCTGCTTGCAATCCATCATGCCCGCGCCCGAACGCTCGCGCAGGTCCTTGATCATCGCTGTCGTGATCGCTGCCATGATGCTTTCTCCAGGGGAAAATGGGGACAGCCACCATTTTCCTTGGCAAGTGACAAAGAGATGAAGTCAGACGGGAAAATGGTGGCTGTCCCCATTTTCCCGCGCGCGCCATCAGACGGCCGCGGCCGCAACCAGCTTCTTGGCCTGATCGACCCAGTTGTCCTTGGCGATCTGACCTTTGAGACGGAGCTGACGGTCGAGCAGCGCCAGGTTCTCGGCGTCGAGCTCGGCGATCTGCCAGAAGTGGAACACGCCGGCATCGTTGAGGCGAAGCTCGATGCGCGGGCTGATGCCCGAGATCCGCTTGAGATCGTCCGCTTCGCCACGCGCGCCTTCGATGCCGACGAACTTGCCCGGCAGGGCCTCGGTCGGCGGGGCCTCCGAAGCACCGATGTCGATACCCGAAGACGCCTGACCACGCTCGATGCCGTCGATCGCAGCGCGGGCGACGAGATCGCAGTACAGCGTGATCGCGCGGCCCGCATCGTCGTTGCCCGGGATCGGGAAGTCGATGCCGTCCGGGTTGCAGTTCGTATCGACGACCGCGATGATCGGAATCCCGAGCTTGCGGGCCTCGGCGATGGCGATCTGTTCCTTGTTCGTGTCGATCACGAACAGCAGGTCGGGCGTACCGCCCATATCCTTGATGCCGCCGAGCGCCTGGTTGAGCTTCTCGCGCTCGCGCGTGAGGTTGAGCAGCTCCTTCTTGGTGCGACCGCCGCCGTCGCCGCCGAGGATGTCCTCGAGCTGACGCAAGCGGCGGATCGAGTGCGAGATCGTCTTCCAGTTGGTCAGCGTGCCGCCGAGCCAGCGGTGATTGATGTAATACTGCGCGCTGCGCTTGGCAGCTTCCGCGATGCCTTCCGAGGCCTGGCGCTTCGTGCCGACGAACAGCACGCGGCCGCCACCAGCGACGGTATCGGAAATCTTGACCAGCGCCTGATGCAGCAGCGGCGTCGTCTGGGTCAGGTCGACGATGTGGATCTTGTTGCGCGCGCCGAAGATGTAGTCGCGCATCTTCGGGTTCCAGCGATGCGTCTGGTGGCCGAAGTGCACGCCAGCCTCGAGCAGCTGGCGCATGTTGAACATAGGCAGCATGGGTAATTTCCTTTTCCGGTTTGCCGCCGCGGACGTAAGAAGGCGCGCCAGGCCCGACCAATCCAGATGTGGAGTTGTATCGACGAGGGAGCCCACCGGAGCGCGCTGACGGGGCTTTTGATCCGCCAGAACGCAGTGTCCGCGTGTGAGATGACGCGCCTTCTAGTGTGCGGCGCGGCAATTGGCAAGGGGAAAGCCCCAACTGTAAGCCCCAACTTGCATCTGCAGGACGGTCCGAGGCGGCGCGCCGCATCCCGATGATTTCCCGTTGTAGATCTCGCCGCAGCTTTGGCCGTAGGATTGTCCGAAGCTCTGGCTGAACGCCGCAAAGTGTTCGCCATTCCAGCCTCCCTTCGCGCACACCTCCATCCCCGCCGCGGCGAACCGCGCGAGGTCATCGAAAAACCGAACGGGGGCGGGCACTGCCGGCAACCCTGTGTAATTTTAGTGGGCTGCTCACAGCAGCGCCCGCCGCGGCTCTTTTCGCCGGAATCGCGTTCGGAGACGGGTCACCCGGAGCGGCCTTTCAGCCGATCCGCATAACCGTGGGCCTGTTTGATCCCCCCTGCCTCGCCCCGTTGCCGGCGCTCGGATCGGGTGG
>CAZNMY010000211.1:0-5892 GCA_964574325.1 uncultured Devosia sp.
TCGGCGAAACGGGCGTTCTCGGACAGGAAGCCGTAGCCGGGATGCACCGCGTCGGCGCCGGTGATCTCGCAGGCGGCCAGCAGGCGGGGAATGTTGAGATAGCTCTCCGTCGCAGGCGGCGGGCCGATGCACACGCTTTCGTCGGCAAGGCGGACATGCATGGCGTCGGCGTCGGCGGTCGAGTGCACGGCCACGGTCGCGATGCCGAGCTCTTTGCACGCGCGCTGGATGCGCAGCGCGATCTCCCCGCGATTGGCAATCAGGACTTTGTCAAACATTTGGGCTCGCTGCGCTCGCAGACAATCGGCAGATCGGCAATCGGCAGTCGGACGTGACGTTTCCCGACTGCCGACTGCCTGATGCCGACTGCCGCTCATTCAATAACGACCAGGGGCTCGCCGAACTCGACGGGCTGGCCGTTCTCGAAAAGGATCTGCGTGACCGTGCCCGACTTCGGCGCCGGGATATGGTTCATCGTCTTCATGGCTTCGATGATCAACAGGGTCTGGCCCTGGCTGACGCGCGAGCCGACCTCGATGAAGAAAGCAGCGCCGGGCTCGGGCGCGCGGTAGGCGGTGCCGACCATCGGCGACTTCACCGCTCCGGGGTGCATTGCGGGATCGACCGGGGTAGCGGCCGGCGGCGGGGCGGCAGCCGCCGGGGCGGTCGCGGGCGCTGCATAGGCGCCGGCGGCGATGGTCAGGTTGCGCGCCACGCGGATGCGAAGACCTGCCTTTTCGATCTCGATCTCGGACAGCCCGGTCTCGACCAGGAGCTGAGCCAGCTCGCGGATCGCCTCCTGCTCGACGCCGATCTTGTCCTTGCTGTCTTTTGCCATTCTCAACTCGCCCTTCCCTCACGTCCCGCTGATCCCCCGAGCATCTGATCCTCGAGAAGCGGGGCTGAACCGGACAGCAGCTTCACACTGCCGGCATATTCGAATTCGAATGCTTGCTCAAATGCTCGACCAGCGCGTCGATCGCCATGGTGTAGCCTTTGACGCCGAAGCCGCAGATGACGCCGATCGCTGCGGGCGCCACATAGGAGTGATGACGGAAACTTTCGCGCGCGAAGATGTTCGACAGGTGCACCTCGACCACCGGCCGCTCGGCCGACTTCAGCGCATCGAACAGTGCGATCGACGTGTGCGTATAGGCCCCCGCGTTGAGCACGATGCCGGACGCGCGTTCGCGCGCCTCGTGAACCCACTCGAGAAGCTCGCCTTCGTGGTTGGTCTGCCGGAAATCCGTCGCGATGCCGGCGGCGGCCGCATGCGTCTCGACGATCCGCCGCACGTCGACCAGCGTCGCCGAGCCGTAGATGGTCGGCTCGCGCTTCCCGAGCATGTCGAGGTTGGGTCCGTTGAGGACGAAGATCGGCGGCGGCATCACTTTTTCGGCTACTCTTTCGCCGGCCCGCCTGGAGCGGAGCGGCTGGGACGGTATGACTGGGTCGGCCTGCGAAGCACGGCCTCGATCGATAGTGAATGCACGTATGTGCCTCGACGGCAACACACGGCTTCAGGCCCGTCTACCAGCTTTCTCGCCACTGCGAAAGGCCACCGCGCGCACCCTTGCAGGCGAGACACCCGGCACACACAGGTTTCTGAAGCAACCAAGCCCGATCGGGGACGATCGAGCCTGGGAAAGTTCCGAAATGCGGCGATCTCAGTGCCCTACAGCGTCAGCACATCTTGCAGCCGGTCTTGCGGATCTCGGCCAGCATCTGCTTCATGCCATCGGCCGGGACGTAGCCGACGTTGACGCGGGAATCGATGACGAAGCCGGGCGTACCCTCGACACCAAGTCCTTGGCCTACTTCTATATTAGTCTGAATTATCGCGTCGTAGCGCTTGTCGGCCATTTCCGCTTTGAGCTTGGCGACGTCGAGCCCCACCTTCTGAGCGACGACGAACAGGTTCTGCTCGGTCACCTGCTTTTCCCGCATCAAAGCCGCGTGGAATTCCCAATATTTGTTCTGCTTGACCGAGGCCAGCGCCGCCTTGGCCGCAGTGACCGACGCGGGGCCGCCGAAGATCGGGTATTCCTTCAGGACGACACGAACGCGCGGGTCCGACTTGGTCACCTTCAGGATGTCGTCGACCGCGCGCTTGCACCAGCCGCAGTTGTAATCGAAGAATTCGACGATGGTGACGTCGCCCTTGGGATTGCCGATGACGACATCCCCGTTGAAGGCGAAAACCTTGGGCTTGTTGTCGACGAGATACTTTTCGGCCTTGGCCGCCTGCTCGGCAGCCTGCTTCTTCTCCAGGGCCTGGCTTACTTCGGCCAGCACCTCCGGGTGGTTCATCAGATAGTCTTTGATGACGGCATGCAGGTCCTTGATCTGATCGGCCGAGAACGAACTCGGCTTGGCCGCCGAGGCAGCAGGCGCCGTCGCCTGGGCGAGGGCTGCCATGCTGCCCGCCGACATGACGGCCTCGGTCGGTCCCCTCTGGCTGATGCTCAAGAGAGAAACGATCGAAAGTGCAGCGACGCCCGCCAGCACGACATTCTTGGGGCTCGTCAGCGCGCCCAGAGCGCCCTGCAGGCTGGTTCCGGCGCGGGTCAGGATGCCGTCGGCCATCATCGTCTCTCCAGTTTTGAGCGCGTGCAATCCGCGCTCGCCAAGCTCATCTCGATCGCCCGCCCAACCGGAGAACGACAGTCATCGCCGATCAAATGGCCTGCCCAGGCGCCGGATGCAAGATCGCCAACCGGGCCGACACAGGCTGCACACACCGATTTCACTATTGCCGGTCCCGCAACTCCCTCGGCACCGTCTTCAGGATGTCGTCCGCCTTCAGCCAGGGGCGGCTGCCGCTCGGCAACGCCCGCTGGGCCCGCTTGGCGAAGATTATAGCCTGTCGTGGATCGCCCGAAATCAAATGAGCTTGAGCCATGGCGACGTCGGCTTCTGCGACCCGCTGTTTCGCCGCATAGGCCTGGGCCAGCGTGCGATAGCCGCCGATGTCGTCCGGGCGGGTGTCGATGGAGACCTCGAGGATGCTAATAGCTTCGTCGTACTGGGCGACGTTGCCTGATTCGACGATACCCTTGGCCAATTCCATACGCAGGAGATGCGAGCGATTGCCGTTCAGCTTGAGGGCCTGCCGGATGGCCGGGACGGCCAGCGCAAAGCGGCCCTCCTTGGAATAGACGTGACCCTTCAATTCCCAGAAGTAAGGGCTGTTGGGGCGCTCCTTGATCAGCGCTTCGATGTCGGCGACGGCTTTCGAGCACGTGCCGGAGCAGTTGGCCGCGATGGCGCGGGCGTAACGGGCGGCAAGCGACTTGTCTTGCGGCGGATAGATGCGGAATACGTCCTGCGCGGGCAGCGTGAAGCCGCGCAGCTTGGCGCGCACGAGATCGTGGCGGAGTTGCAGCTCGGGCTTGTCCTTCACGTTGTAGAAGGGGCTGGCCTCGGCGTTCTGCTTGAGCTGGGCGATGCGGGTTCTCTCGGTCGGGTGGCTGAGCAGATAGGGGTTCACGCCGTAGGCCCGGTTCTCGATGCCGAGACGCTCGAACGTCTCGATCATGCCGCGGCCGGACTGCCCGGTGGCGGTCAGGAATTTCAAGCCGGCCTGATCGGCGGCGCCTTCCTGCGAGCGGCGGCGGGCGAGAAACGTCTTCAGCCAGATATCGTCGGCGGCCGCGACCGCAGCGCCATTGCGCGCCAGTACGGCGGCGGCGATGCTGATGACGCGCGTGATCAGCATGCCGGTCTGCATGCGCTGCATCTCTGAGCGGAGCGCTGCCATATGCGCGCCGTCGATGTGGCCGACCTCATGGGCGATGACGCCGATGACCTGGTTGGGCGTATCGGCCTGCATCAGCAGCCCGGTGTGCATGAACACGTTGCGGCCATCGAGGACGAACGCGTTGAAAGTACGATCGTTTATGATCCGCATCGCGACGTTGCCCTGCTCGAGACCGGCGGTCTTGAGGATCGGGCGCGCGTAGTCCTTCAGCAGTTCCTCGATCTCGTCGTCGAAGATGATGCTTTGCGCGCGGGCGGGCGAGGCCACCGGCAGGAGCGCGGCGCCGAGCATCGCCAATGCAGCGAGCCTCGTGCGAAGGGAGCGGGTGCGTGCGAGGGCGGCAGCCAAGGTGATCGTCCTGTGTCAATGCCGACGGTGCTCGGCCTCAGCACGCCAAGCGGGCGCGCCAGGGCACAATCGTCTGTAGTTGTGTCGGCGATTGCGGTCAATGCAAGGCGAATGACGGATGGCTCAGGGGAGTGCGCGGGACTTGCGTGCACTCGCTTACGTGGGATAGCGTCTGGTCTTGATTTTATCCAGATCACTTTTTCTCGTTGGTCGCGTTTGCGACGCGGATGTGCCATGGCATTCAAAAGGTCGCCGAGTATTTTCCTTTGCTACAGGCGAAAGGATCGCCCTGCCCACGCTCTCTCGATCGCACAGTTCCTCCGCACGGAGCTTGGCGAGAAGCGCCTCTTCATGGACATCGAAGAGATCGACGCGGGACAGCATTTCAAGTCCGTCATCCGCGAAAAGCTGCGCAAATGCAGGGTCATGATCGTCGTAATAGGGCCTGATTGGCTCGCCCCGGGAAATGGGACCGGCAGGCCGCGCCTGTTCGACGAGGACGACTGGGTGAGCGCCGAGATCGAGGAAGGCATCCGGCAGAAGATCGTCATCATCCCGGTGCTCGTCCATGACGCAAGGCTTCCCGAACCGCATGAGCTGCCTGAGAAGATCCGGGGGGTGCTCGATCGACAGTCCAAGCCGATTTCAATTAGTCGTTTCAGATCCGACATGCAGGGGCTGGTTCAGGAGATCTGCAACACCACAGGGGTCCAGCGGAAGGCTCGCGCAAAGCGTGGTTGGTTTCGTAGCGTCGCTGCCGGATTGGTTTCGGTCGTCGTCGGTGGCTTCTCCTATTTCGTGCTGGTGCCGCCTTCGTCCGAGACCGCACGACGAGACGGGGTTGCCAGGGAGGCGCAGACCCGCCCCGCAAGCGGTGGCGGGGCGGAAGTCAACGCCGGAGCCCCCGGCGAAAACGCGGTGACGCCTGCTCGACGGCTGCCACTCTCGGAAATCGCCGAACGGTATTTTCAAGCATCGCCGGAGCAGCAGGCGCTATACAAAACCTGGCTCGACGCCGCCGGCTACCGATTACGTCCCGGCCTCGGCGGCCGTGATCCAAAATGGAGCAAGCCCGACAGGGCCTTGAATGTGGGCGATCGTTTCACCGATTGCAATGGCTGCCCGCAGATGGTGGTCGTGCCCGCAGCCGAGTTCACGATGGGTGCGGCCCGGACCTCAATTGGCGCCTGGTGGCGGGCAGGGGTGAACGAGGGACCGCCGCACAAACAATCTTTCAAGGGGCGTTACGCGATCGGATCAGACGAAGTTACTGTAGAAGAATATCTTGCGTTCCTCGCCCAACGACGGCCGGGTACGACAAATCCATGCTACGGCAAGCATCATCACGACATGAGAGATCCCGTGAATTGCGTTTCGTTCCAGGATGGGGTCGACTTCGCGAAATGGCTTTCAGAAAAGACGGAACGCAAATACGCGTTGCCAACGGAAGCCCAATGGGAAGCTGCCGCACGCGCTGGTAGCACGTCTCGGTACTACTTCGGAGATGAAGTCGAAAAGCTGTGCGACCACGCCAACGGAAAAACCAAGTTCATGTTTGCTGCGATCAAGAGCAAGGCGCCGGCGTGCAAGGATCCGCATAGTGGAATATCGACGGTCGGTACGTTTCAACCGAACCGATATGGACTTTTCGACATGCTTGGCAATGTGGCCGAGTGGGTCGTCGACTGCTGGCACGATTCGTATGCTGCCAAGCCAGTGCCACTGCTAACAGCAGTTCTCATTATGACGGGTTGAACTGTGGCATTGCCGGAACTGGGGGGCGA
>CAZNMY010000212.1:0-5848 GCA_964574325.1 uncultured Devosia sp.
CCGCCGCCGATGCAGGCGACGAGCGTATCGGGCAGGCGGCCCTCGGCCTCCATCATCTGCGCGCGCACCTCGTCGCCGATGATCGACTGGAAGTCTCGCACCATCGCGGGATAGGGATGCGGACCCGCCGCGGTGCCGATCAGATAATAGGTGTCGTGGACATTCGTGACCCAATCGCGCAACGCCTCGTTCATCGCGTCCTTGAGCGTGCCCGCACCCGCCGTCACAGGATTGACGTTGGCCCCCAGCAGCTTCATGCGCGCGACGTTGGGCGACTGCCGTTCGACGTCGGTCGCGCCCATGTAGATCTCGCAGGGCATGCCGTACTTCGCGCAGACGGTCGCGACCGCGACTCCGTGCTGGCCGGCACCCGTCTCCGCGATGATGCGCGTCTTGCCCATGCGGCGCGCGAGCAGAATCTGGCCGAGGCAGTTGTTGATCTTGTGACTGCCCGTATGATTGAGCTCGTCGCGCTTGAAGTAGATCTTCGCGCCGCCCAACAGATCGGTCAGCCGCTCCGCGAAGTACAGCGGACTGGGCCGTCCCGAATAGTGTTTGTGCAGAAACGTCATCTCGGCGTGAAAGCCCGGATCGGCTTTCGCCGCGTCGTACGCCTTCTCGAGTTCCAGGATCAGCGGCATCAGCGTCTCGGCGACGAACCGCCCGCCGAACATGCCGAAGAAGCCGCGATCATCCGGCCCCGTCCGCATGCTGTTGGCGCCACGCGCTGCCGCAGCCTTCGCCGATTTCTCCGCGGCCTTGGAGACGGATTTCTTCGCGGCCACCTTGACGGCAGGCGACTTCGCTTTGGCACTGGTCGTCGACTTCGCGGCCATTGTCCGCCTTCTCCTCGTCTCGAATTGAGGTCGTCTGGAATTGAGCGGCCAGAGAAGCACGCCACAGACCGTCCCAGGTGGATATCACGCAGCCTTTGCCGCCGCCAGGAACGCGGCGATGAGCCCCAGGTCCTTGACGCCGGGTTTGCTTTCGACGCCGGACGAAACGTCGACCGCCCATGCCTTCGTCAGCCTCGCCGCCGTCGCCACCGTCTCGACGGTGAGACCGCCCGACAGCATGAACTCGAGTTTGCCCTGCACCGGCTCCAGCGCCCGCCAGTCGAAGCTGAGACCGTTGCCGCCGGGAAGGGCGCCGGCGAGATCCTTGGGCGCCTTCGCATCGAACAGGATGCGGTCGGCGACATCGGCGTAGTCGAGCGCGGCTTCGGCGTCCGCAGCCGTCTCGACCTTGACCGCCTTCATGACGGGCACGCCGAACCGCCGCTTGATCTCGGCAATCCGCTCGGCCGTCTCCGATCCGTGCAGTTGCAGGAGATCGGGAGCGGTCGCCGCCACCACCTGCTGGATCAGCGCGTCCGGCGGATCGACCATGAGCGCCACGATCCGCGCGCGCCCCCGCGCCATGTCCGCCAGCGGACGCGCCTCGTCCGGCGTGACGTTCCGTGGCGACGGCGGATAGAACACGAAGCCGACGAAGTCGGTTCCGCCTCGAAGTGCTGCCTCGAGGGCATCCGCCGTCTTCAACCCGCAGATTTTGACCAATGCTGCCATGCGCAAGCTCGAACGGCATTCCGCGCCGACTGTCAAGCAGCGCCACGTCCGAAATTATTCGGTTATCGGAGCAATCTGGTAAGTTCCGCTTAACTTATTCCGACCACCATCGGTTCTGTGGACAAAGCGGCAAATCAGCCGCTCGTGTGGGGAATGCAATGGTGTGTATGCGTAGATGGCTCGGCCGCTCGGCCGCGCTTGCGGCTGGCGTATGGATGACTTCATCGGGCGCCTCGGCGCAATGGCGCGCAGAAACTCAGCGCCCTGCCGAAACCAACCGTGCCGCCCTGCCGCGACCGGCGCCGTCCGGTCCGCTTGCAGCGACCCCCGCCAACGTCGCCCAGCCCAGAGCAGCATCCTCGGGCGGTCCTGCGACAGCACGACAGCAAAGCCCCCCGTCGACCGCCCTGCGCGAGGTCGTGATGGCGAATTCTCGACCGGCTGAGGCACGCCCTCGGACCACAAGCTTCCGGACGGCGCTTCGTTCCCTCGTCACCGGTCGCCGCATCGTCGCTTTCGAAGCGGACTATCCGCCCGGCGCCATCGTCGTCGTCAACCGCGAGCGCGCGCTCTACCACGTCGGAGCTGAACGAACCGCCGTGCGATACCCCGTCGCGATAGGCTCAGCGGCCGAAGAGTGGACCGGCCTCGAGTTCGTCACCGACAAGAAGGTCAACCCGCCCTGGCATCCCGTCCCCGAACTGGGCAAGGAGATCCGCGATCCCGTCCAGGGCGGTGATCCCACGAATCCACTCGGCGCGCGCGCACTCTACCTCGGACGCACGCTCTGGCGCATTCACGGCACCCCGGCCGCAGACAGCATCGGACACGCCGTCTCGAACGGCTGCATCCGCATGCACAACGAGCACGTCGTCGAACTCTACGAGAACGTGATGCTGGGAAGCGAGGTCTACGTGATCGACAGCCTCGCCGATCCCAGGCCGACGCGCCGTGGCCGCAAGACGCAGGAGCAGATCAGCACGAGCATCCCGCGCTCCTGAACGTCGAGCGTGCACATCAGCGGCTCACGACCCCGTCGCGTCGCCGATGCACTTCTTGGTGAAGCTGGTCCGCGCCGCACCGGCGAGCTTCTTCTCGTCGGCAGACTTGCCGCACGCAGCCGTGGCATCGCCTTCGCACTTCTTCATGAAGCTCGTCAGCGCCGCACCGGCCAGCTTCTTGTCGCCGGCCTGCAGCTTGCACGTGGCGGCAGCGGCATTCTGAGCCGGCTGAGCCTGCTTTTGCTGTGCGCCCGCAGCCGTCGCCGCGAGCACCATCGCCGAAGCGATGCCCAGAACCTGAATTGCGCGCATAGTCCTCATCTCCTCGAATGAACTCGCCCGACATTCCCTCGTCATGACGCCGATCGAGAAATGCCGAATTCGGAGGCTAGGCGGAATCGTTGCCCAAATCGAGGCAACCTGCGTAGCTTTCGCAGCATAATTGATTCGCTCGATCAGGAGTGACGCGGATGTCCGGCCCTTTACCCATAGCTGCTTCGACCGCCGCTTTCCCATCGACTCGCGCGCCGATGAGCGCCATCGCCGGCTGGGTGCTGGTCGACTGGGCGCTGCAGCCGTTCCACACGCTGATCGTCACCTTCCTGTTCGCACCCTACTTCACCAACGCCGTCGCCCCCGATCCGGTGACCGGCCAGGCGTGGTGGGGCTACGCTGCCGCCGTCGCCGGCGTGGTGATCGCGCTCGGCGGACCGATCCTGGGCGCGATGGCCGATCGCGGCAATCGCAAGCCGATGGTCGCGGTCACCGTCGCCGTCATGGCGATCGCAGCGTCCCTGATCTGGTTCGCGCGGCCCGGCGCCGATGGCATGACGATCGTGCTGGTGCTCGCGGCCTTCGTGATCGCGACCGCCGCCGCCGAATACACGACCGTGTTGACCAACTCGATGATGCCGTCACTGGTGCCGCCGGGCGAGCTCGGTCGGCTTTCCGGCGCGAGCTGGGCGGTCGCCTACACCGGCGGCCTGATCGCCCTGATCCTGATGGCGGGCTTCATCGTCTCCGTGCCGTCCACCGGCAAGACGCTGATGGGTCTCACCCCGATCCTGCCCCTCGACGCCGCCCAGCGCGAAGGCGACCGCCTCACCGGCCCGTTCGCTTCGATCTGGATGGTGATCTTCGTCATCCCGTTCTTCATGTTCACGTCCGACCCGCGCGCCGGCCGCCCCGCCGAGCCGATGTCGCTGACCGCGCCCCTGCACGACCTGTGGGGAACACTGAAGATGCTGCCGTCGCTGCCGAGCATGCTCTACTTCCTGCTCGCACGCGCGCTCTACACCGACGGCCTTTCCGCCGTGTTCGTGTTCGGCGGCATCTACGGATCGTCGATCTTCGGCTGGCAGTTGGCCGACCTCGGCCTGTTCGGCATCGTGCTGATCGTGATCGGCGTGCTCGGCGCGACGGTTGGCGGCTTCCTCGACGACAAGCTCGGGTCCAAGACCGTCATCCTCGCCGGCCTCGTCGTGCTGATGGTCGGCGCCATCGGAATACTTTCGGTCACGCAGACGCACGTACTGTTCACGTTCCCCGTCACGCCGAAAGCGGCAGGTTCGGCATTCTTCTCGTCGAACGGCGAGTTGGTCTTCATGATCTTCGCCGGCTTGGTCGCGCTGGCCTCCGCGCCGGTGCAATCGGCGAGCCGCTCATTGCTGGCCCGCATCGCCCCACCCGACAAGACCGCGCAGTTCTTCGGCCTGTTTGCTTTCTCGGGCAAAGTCACCGCCTTCGCCGCCCCCCTGATGATCGCGCTCGCCACCCAGCTATCAGGCAGCCAGCGCCTCGGCATGGCGAGCGTCATGGTGTTCTTCATCGCCGGCTTCGCCCTCATGATGCCGGTGAAGGAAGAACGGCAGTAAATGTGCGATACGAACCACTCCCGACCCGAGCTTGACAGCGTGGGGGCCGGCGGCGTTCCTTGCGTTCCCCCCCTTTTGCAACAGGCAGCCCACCGCGGCGGAGAAAGCTTCATGAAGATCGCGTATTTCAACGACTGGCGTCTCGGCATCGTCAAGGGCGACGCCATCGTCGACGTGATGGCCGCCGTCTCGGACGTTCCGCGTCTGGGACCGCACGACCTCATCAACGGCGTCATCGAGCGCTGGTCCGCCTACAAAACCAAAGTCGAGGACGCCGCCGCCAAGGGCGCGAGCATCCCGCTCGGCTCGGTCAAGCTCCGCGCCCCCCTGCCGCGCCCGGTCAACATCGACTGCATGGCCGTCAATTACATGGAGGACGGCACGCGCAAGGAAGCAGCACCCATCAACGCCTTCCACAAGTCGCCCAACGCGATCATCGGACCCGACGAGGCGATGGTGCTGCCCGACGTACCCGCCACCGTATTCGAAGGCGAAGCCGAACTCGCTGTGATCATCGGCAAGAAGGGCTACAACATCAAAGCCGCCGACGCGATGAGCCACGTCTTCGGCTATTGCAACTTCATCGACGGCTCCGCGCGGGGCCTCCCGCCCGCGGGCAACACGTTCTATCAGATGAAGTCGCGCGAGACGTTCGCGCCGATCGGCCCCTGGATCGTCACATCAGACGAGATCGAGGACCCGCACAACCTCTCGATCAAGCTGTGGAACAACGGCGACCTGAAGCAGAGCTTCAACACCTCCGACATGGCGCACAAGATCCCGCGCTCGATCGAGTTCGTGTCCTCGCTGCACACGCTGATGCCCGGCGACATCCTCGCCTCCGGCACCAACCATCGCGGCCTCCACGCGTTCCAGGACGGCAACCGCATCGAACTCGAGGTCGAAGGCTGCGGCAGGCTCCGCATCACCGTTTCAGACAGCCTCAAGCGCACCTGGCCGCGCGAGACCCGCCTGCAGCGTCAGGACAAGGGGCTGGAGCCGCTGGCCCCGCAAGCCACCGGCAAATACGCGAAGGCGTGAAACGACTGCACCCCGTCGCAGCGCTCGTGCTTTCCTCGCCTTGCAATCAGCGCAGGTTGCCGCAGAAGCGCTGGATGCGATTGCAGCATTCTTCGAGCTGGGAGAGGCTCGTCGCGTAGGAGATGCGGAAGAACGGCGCCATGGCGAACGCCGAGCCGTGCACGACGGCGACGCCTTCGTCCTCCAGCAACGCTGTGACGAAATCCTCGTCGGTCGCGATCAGCTTACCCTTCGGCGTGGTCTTGCCGAGCGTGCCTTCGCACGACGGATAGACGTAGAACGCGCCCTGCGGTGTCGGGCACTTGATGCCCTTCGCCTGGTTCAGCATCGACACGACGAGGTCGCGCCGCTCGACGAACGCCTT
>CAZNMY010000213.1:0-5739 GCA_964574325.1 uncultured Devosia sp.
ACGGTTCGGATCAAATCCGGTCGTGGCGGCCTGAGCTAAAGGGATAGGCCTGGCTCGACCTCCTGTGGCCTCGGACAACTGACGTCGAACACGAAGCCAAGGGATAGGCCATTTTCGAGTGAACGCGTCCGACCCTGTAATCTCCTGCGCAATCCGCTCACGTAAGGAAAGGATTCCGCCATCTTCTCTGGTTGCGTCAAGCGTAAGGACGTTTGTTGATGGAACTAAGTATTTCAGATGTTTGGGAATGCTGTCTATGGACGGCCGCCGCATCGTTGAATCGTGATGCGTAAACACAAGAAGCACCTTTGCGTCCCGCTGAGTGTGGGCTATAAGTTGAAGCCAGTGCGGAACGTTCCCTTCATCGATAGTTCCGCCGCGTGATTTGCATACCACAATAAACAGCGCATCGCGTGAAAATAAACTTCGTTGGGCGGCGCGATATTGCTCTTGTCCGCCAAAATCCCAAATATTGACAATACCGTTGGCTGTCGCGGAGGTCGAGAGAGATTGGATCGGGATACGACTGATTTCGCCTCCGCGAGTAGCGGCGAGATCACCCGCAAATTGATTATTTTCCAACCACAGGCGAATTGTTGTTTTGCCATGACCGCCGTTACCAACAAGAATTACCTTTCCTTCGCGAACCTCATCACCTCCATTGGCTGAAATAGTTCTCAAGAAATGAAGTGCATCTTGCGTTGGATTCTCGCTTCGCAGCACTTCCGGTGGAGGCCACCGTAGCAATTGATAGTCAATCCCAAGTTCCGTTAGATTGGTCAGCGCTCCAAGTGATTGGGGAAGAGACCGGATCATGTTTTGGGAAACATCCAATTCCGCAAGGCTATAGACAGTGGCCAGGACATCTGGAAGCTTAGCAAGCTTGTTAGCGCGTAAGTTTAGCTGCCTGAGTTCTTTGCACTTGGTAATTGATAACGGAAGATCGGTTAGCAGATTGCCTGCCAGCTCAATCCGCCTCAGGCCTGGGTTTGTCTCGAACAGCCAATCAGGAACATCTTCAAGGCGGTTCTCAGAAAGCCAAAGGTTTCTCAGTCGCGGCAAACCGGATAGCTGAGCTTTCAGTGTTTGAAGGTCATCCGCACGTAGCCCAAGCCCTTCCAAACGAAGCGCCCATCCGTTTCCCTTGCGATAGTCTGCCAAGTATGCGGCCGCAGCTTCAATTGGGGTAGGCATGGATTTGGCTCACACTCAGCTATCGGGATAGACCAACCCGGTTTCATTCAGGCAAGTGGCAGGAACGACAGCTCAATGTCCTCATCAATAGGCGGCTCAGACGACGCCGCTCCGGCGACCTATAGTACCGTGCAGCGGCCGTGCGGCAAGCATCAGATGCGATGCGAAGCATGACAACGCCGCTCCGGGGGAGCGAGAGGTCCCGGCTGTCGACTCGTTGCTGTTCGGCGGACGTTGCAGGCCCTTCAGCTAGCGCTGGCCGCAAGCTACATCTGCAAATCGACTGCAAGCGCCCCATCCCCGAGCATCACCTGCACCAGCAGCATCACCGCCCACACCAGCGGAAGCTCACTGCCTCCCGCCGTGAAGAAGAACCCCTTGCGCACCGACCAGAAGTGCGCGGCGCCCAGCATCATGGGGACGGCGTAGAGGCTGACCAGCCGTGTCTGGATGCCGGGGATCAGCAGCAGCGCGCCCAAGACTTCGGCCGACACGACGTAGTACGGCACGAACCAGGGATAGCCGTTGGCCGCGAAATTCGACCACCACTTCGCGAAGCCGCCGTCGTGAATCCTGAACTTCCAATACAGATGGGCGATGAACAGCAGGCCCAGGGTGACCCTCAGCGCCAGCGCCGCATACGGCCACGTTGCGGGCTCACACATGCTGACCATTCCCGGCACTCCTGCTCCACGGCCCGCGCGAATTCGCGGCGCGGGCTCAGGATGGCGAAGCGGAAGCTACCGGTGCAGATGGAATTCCGGTGAAACGCGTGCAGTTGTGTGTAGTCGCGTGCAGACTGGCACGCGCTGCAATGGACCTGCCGTCGCAGCGCTTGGCCGTGATGGTGCTCAAGCCGCCGCGCGCTCCCGCGCCAACAGCGTCCGGCCGGTGTAGCCGCCGTGCGGGAACCGCATGTAGCGCGGTGTCCAGCCGTCCACCTTGGTCCTCCCGTCACCGGCCAGCGCCTTGCGGATGATCGCCTTCTTCTTGGTGCCGGTGTCGGTGAGATAGCCCGCAGCCGCCTGCTCGCCGATGACCTCGCCCAGCATCGCGCCGACAGCCTCGCGGTCGCGGACAAGCTCGAAGAACGAATCGTCCGGCTGCCAGTGCTTGGCGACATCGACGGACAGCGTCTCGCCCAACGCGTCGATCAGCGTCGTACCGCTGGCCAGAACCTCCGCCATGACCACTGCGACAAGGCGCATGACCTCCTTGTCGGACAGCGCGATCAGCTTGGCGAGCACGTCGGCGGTACGCGCGCCGCTGGCGTCGTGGGTGATCAGCGCGCCGTCCGGCTCGTTCCATCCGAGCAGGTGCCGCGCGACCTCGCGCTCGGCGGCGAACGCGGTTTGGCTCGGCAGCGCGGACAACGCTGCTGCAATCGACTCGCTGGCCGCCTGCTGGCGCTCTGGCTCGATCCGCCATCGTGATGCGCCCGCGATGACGTGCGCCAGCATCAACCGCAGCGCGACCTTGGGCGCGTTGGCAACCGCGAGCCGCACGGCGCTGTGGCGGACAAGATCGATGTAGTTGGCGAGCGGCGCGCTCAATTCCGGCCGCTCGGGACGCCCGGCCTCGTCGGTGCACTCGTCGCCCGTCTCGTCGTCGGCCGCGCGCAACACCTTCCGCGCCTCCGCGCTCGGCAACAGTCCCCTGTGAACCGTGACGCGGCCATTGGGCTCGACCTCGAGGAAGGCCGCGCCGCCCTTCGCCTTGGGCACGGGCTGATGGCCCCACTTCAGGAAGCGCTCGGCGGGGCCGATCACGTGCACGGCCTGCCAGCCCTTGGCGGTCAGGTCGTCGCGCAGCTTGGCAATGGCCGCATTCTGCAATCGCCAAAACTGATCGACATCGCAGAAGAAGCGCTCGTCACCGAACAGATCGCCCTTGATGTCGCCGCGATACTCGGCCTCGTCGAACAGCGCGGCTGACGTGGCGATCTCCGCGCCGCCGAGCAGCCACGCTTTCAACTGCCAGCGCGGCGGCGGCGTGGCGTCCGGATCGCGCAACAGCGCGACATAGGCCTTCTGCCGCTCCTTGGTCGCGAGTGTCAGCAGCTTCAAGGTCTCGCCGTCGATCTCGCCCGCGCGATAGAGCCGATGGATATCGGGGATCAGGCGGGCCAGCGCCAAGCGGCGGCGGACGACAGCGGGCGTGATGCCGAAGGCGTCGGCAATCTCGTCCTCGGTCCGGCCCTTGGCGAGCAGCGCGGCGAAGGCGGTGTACTGGCCGAGCTCGTCCATCGGCAGCCGCTCGACGTTCTCGGCCAAGCTCGCCTCGATGGCGGTCGCGTCGTCGTCCGTCTCGATCACGATGCAAGGCACGTCGTCCAAGGCGTCGGTGTCTGGTTCGGCGTCGTGCGCGATCTTCTCCAACGCCTTGAGGCGGCGCTTGCCGCCGATCACCTCGAAGCCGTCCGTGTTCCTGCGCACGATCAGCGGTTGCAAAAGGCCAATCGAGCGTATCGAGGCGGCGAGGCTGTCGATGGCCTTGGGGCCGTGCTTGCGCACGTTCAACGCGGATGCGTGAAGGTCGCCAAGCGGAAGATGAGTCAGGGAATGCGGCATGACGGGTCTCCTTCCATGGGGAGAGGTTGAACAGTGGTGCAGGTGAGGCGGGTCAGTAGTCGCTGGCGAGCATCAGCGTCAGGACGCGGACGACACCCGGCGCAAGCGGGTCCTCTGCGCCGCATGTCAGCAAGGCATCGGCGTAGGTGTCGATCTTGAAGAAGAAGCGCTCTCCCGCGATCTCGAACGCGCCGAAATCGTGCTCTGAGTAGGGATCATTCTCGCGTGTGAAGTTGTCGAACCGGCGCATGGCTAGGATCGCGGCGGCCAGGGTATCGGGCGGCAACGCGGCGACGGCGGCGGTCATCATGACGTGACCGCCGAGCCGGTCGCGCCGCAGCGCGTCGTTGCGGGCGGCGATCTCGGCCGCGCGGGCTGCATCGACTCCGGTGTTCGCCGGTTCGGATGTCTGGGCTTGCTGCGTCATGGCTCAGTCCTCCTTGATCGGCTCGTCGGCCGGATAGGCATCGGCGGTCAAGATGCGCGGATCGAACTCGGCGCGTTTCTCGGCCTCGCAGGCGTCGCAGACGAATGCGCAGAAGATGTTCATCGCGTCGCGAAGCTCGCGACGCGGTTGACTGGAACCGCAGAGGCAGTGCTTGGCGGCAAGGCACCGATACGACATGGACTCTCTCCTTTCTCAGATGATTGGACGTGCTCGGCCGTTCCGGAGCGCGGGGCGCGCGCCGGTCGGCAGTGGTGGCGATGGGACATGATCAGGCCGCACGCTGCTGCGCGGCGGCGCCCGGCTGCAAGCTGTCGAGCCAGGCCACGGCCTCCTGCGCCTTGGCGGCAGCGGCGAAGATCGCCCGGACGTCGGCCTTCATCACCTTCATCCAGTGGTCAATGTAGCGGGCATGATCTGGATGCGGCTCGCCGCTGATGCCGAGACGCGCACAGATGAAACATGCCGCTGTCTCGGCGATGCACTCTTCCATGGCATACTGATCATCACCGAAGCGCTTGCCGAGCTGGCGGTTGCACCTGCTCGGCGCCGACGTGAAATGCGCCGTCTCATGACTGAGCACGCGATACCATGCATCGGTGCGCGTGCGTCCATCCTTGCCGAGGAACCGTGCCTCGTCGGGCATGTGGATGGTGTCGGTCGATGGGCGATAGCAGGCCTGTGTGCCGCCGACGATCACCTTCGCGCCGGTCGCCACGAAATAAGCTTCGGCCGCTGCGATGCGCTGGATCGGGTTCGGCGGCAGCGCCGTGGCAGGCGTGTATCCGTCGACCTGCTCGGCGGCGAACACCCAATAGCCGCGCGCCATGCGGCGAAGCTCGGTGTCACCATCACTGCCGTCGCCCGCGCTGCCGTTGCCCGATTGCGCTGCGTCGTTGCGCACCTCGAACTCGCGATAGAACACGATCGGGCTTGCCTTCTCGCCCTTGCGCACGTTCGCGCCGATTGCATTCCACTGTTTGAGCGTCGCCCACTCGCCGGACTCGTAACCGCGCTCCAGCGCCGACACCCACAAGGACAGGATATTGATGCCGCGATAGGCGGCCTGCGTGCTGGCATTGATGGGCAATGTCGGATTTAAGCCGCCACGCTGCCACGGCAATACCGGATCGCCTGGATTGGATTCGATGGCCGCGAGGATTTTCGCGGTGATGGTCTCGTAGATGTTGGATCGTGATTTCGCGCTGCTGCTTTCCATGACTTGGGCCATGACGCACACTCCAGAAAGTAGAACCAATCCTGAGAAATTCAGCGCTGATCTCAGTCTCAAAACACTACCATAAGTCCTTCGTTTGTTCTAGCGTATCCGTCTTTTTTATCATGCATTTTCAATCACATAATGTTGCAATCGCGATCAAAACCCCGGCGTCGATTTCGACCCAAAAAGTCCAAGGCACTTCCCTTGGAACGGTGCTGGCGCGTTGCCGTGTGCCTGCCTCGCGGAGCCGTCCCTTGCCACCGGCCCCGTCAGGGGGGACGGCTCCGCGAGGGAGGCACGCGGGCCTGCCT
>CAZNMY010000214.1:0-5697 GCA_964574325.1 uncultured Devosia sp.
CCGAAATGACGCTGCGATCGGATTGCGTCATGCGGGTTGCAATGTCGCGCGCGAGCACTCCGCATGGCTGGTCCGATGGTATCGGAAAGAGACAAGCCGCCACGTCATGGTCCGCGAAGGCGGACCACCCACGGCTCATCTATCGTCGGCAAACTCTTTGATGCAGGAGCAATCGACGTGGCGTGGATGGTCCGCCGGCGCGGACCATGACGGTGCTTGTTTTCGATAAAGAACCCCGCGGTCAGAGCTGTTACTCGGGCAGTGGAGTGCCGGGGTCGTCCCCCATCAACGGATAAAGAACGCGAGTGGAGAGTGTATCGGCTGACGACGGGCACGGCCCGCCAGCGGTCGCGAAGACGTCTAAAAAATCAGGACCGTCCGTGACGGTAGCCGCTCATCGTCCCGGCAAAGGCACTTCCGGCAGCGTGCGCGCCACGCGCAAGCCCAGCGCGCGATCCTGCAACGTCGGGTCGAAACGCCCGCGCACGGCAGACCTCGCCTGCCAGCGATCACCGGTCCAGCCCCCACCGCGCACGATCCGGTAGGAGCATCCCCCCTCCTTGCGCGCCGAACCGTCGTTCGGCGCATCCTTGTAGTCGTCGAAGAACGAGCCGCAGTCCTCCACCCACTCCGAGACGTTGCCGTGCATGTCGTGCAGACCGAAGGCATTGGGCGGAAACGACCCGACCACGGCCGCCCCGGTGAGCCGGCCGTCCGGACCTTCGGCGATCTGCGCTTGCGCCTTGGTCAACATATCGCCGAAAGCGTAACGCGTGGTCGTCCCAGCGCGCGCGGCGAATTCCCATTCGCCATCGGTCAGCAGGCGATAGGCAGTGCGGCTTCCGCTGGACATCCCGAGCTTGCGATTGAGCCAGGGAAGGAAGTCCTTTCTGATGTCGTCCCACGACACCGCACTCACCGGCAGCTTGCCCCTTCCCCCGCCGTTGTCGGAAGGTTTCCGCACGCCGGAACACCCCCCCTCTGAAACGCAGGCGTCCCAATCCTCGAATGTCACCTCGAATTTTGCCACCGCCACGTGATAGCCGATCGTCACGTCGCGCTTGGGGTTCTCAGCTTTGAAGGCGAAAGGCCCGAGCTTCGATTCCAACTGGAGCTGCTTGGCCTCTTCTTCCGACGTTCCGTTCAGATATCGGCCTTTCGGCAGCGCCACCATGACGGGTCCGCAGAAGCTGCCCTTGCAGTCGCGGAATTCGCGCGCGGTGGGAACCGAGGGGTCGAGACACGTCTCGCCCCGGCCGACGACCCCCGTGAAGATGCCGGCACAGCGCGCCAGTCTTCGCCGCTCCGTTTCCGCAGCCTCCGCCGCTTCACGCGCCAGCTTCGCTTCGCGCGCCTTCACGATTTCGGTAAGAGCGCCCTTGAACCGCTGCAGATCAGCCGACGTGCAGAAGCCGAGCTCGCACAATTTGCCCTCGAACTCGCCCGCGCTCGGCCGCTCCACGATCAGCGGCATGTGGAGCCAGTGATCCTCATCGCCCCTGGAGATCGGCGGACTATAGAGATTGTTCTTGTGGACCTTCAGAAGCACCATCGCCGCATGGCCCTGACCATCGAGGACCTCGTAGCCGCAGAAATAATCGACGCGCACGCTGGAGCAGCTATTGGCCCCCCGCCGGGAGCTTCGCGTGCGCTCGCAGGTGTAGTCCCATGTGCAGCGCGAATTGCCGTTCTGCACGATTTCAGCAGCCTTGAGCGTGGTGCCGCCGCCGGTCTCGCGCAGCGCCGACACATCGCCGCGCTTCAGAGCACGCGCGAGCAGATCCCGCCGATCGACATCCGGCAACTCCGAGGTCCGGCTCCACTCCGAGATGTATGCGCTGTAGTGCAGCAGGGCGATGAACGACAGGATTGCAACGACAACCGCGATCCCGGTAGCCGTGCCGAACCTGCTCCGCACCTTCCGAAACGAGGCCAACGGCAATACCTCCCGCCCACTCGACAACATGCCTTGAAAGGGCACAGGTTCGAAGCTTCCGCGCGTAGCGTCAACCCGGCGGCCCGTTCATGGTATGCGCCGTCGTGCACGGCGGCACATCTCAATACGGTGTGCCCAGCCATTGCCGCACCAGCCCGCCTTCTCGCGCCATCGGGCGCACATCCCCCGCGACCTCGCCGAGCATCCGGTAGCACACCCAGATCGCGCCCAGGCCGAACACGACACCCCCGGCCAATTGCCCGATCAACACGCCGGGCACGCCGATCAACGCTCCGCCGATCCACGTGAACGGCAACGTGCCCAGGATCGCACGCGCCCAGTTGATCGCGGTTGCAACCTGCGGCCGGCGCAGCGTGTTGAATACGGCGTTGCAGACGAACAGCGCCCCCTGAAAGCCGAACACCGGCGCCAGCCACACGCAGTAGAGCCTCAACAGCATGGCGCCGTCGCCGGTGAGGTTGAACAGCGCGACCAGCCCCCCCGACAGCAGCCCCAGCACAAGCCAAGCCGCGAGCGTATAGAGCGCAACGACCTTCAAGCTCGCCGTGAACGCCTCGCGCATCCGCGCGTAGTTCCGCGCGCCGAGGTTCTGCCCGATGATCGGACCCACCGATCCCGACATCGCGAACACGAAGCTGAACGCCACGGGTTGTACCCGCCCGATCACGGCCCAGCCCGCGACCGCAGAATCCCCGAACGGCGAGAACGCCGCCGTGACGATCGCATTGGCGATCGGTGTCGCCGCGTTGGTCGCGATCGCCGGCAGCGCGATCGCCATCACCGGGCGCACGTCCAGGGCCAGCGCCGCCAAACTCGGCATTTCGATGAGATCGTGGATGCGCCACACCGCATAGAGCCCGATGCCCATGATCACGACGCGCGCGACGACGGTCGCGATCGCCGCGCCCTGCAATCCCATGTCGAACCCGAAAATCAGGATCGGATCGAGAACGACCGTGACCAGCGCCGCGCCGAGCGTGACATGCATGGCGCGACGCGCATCGCCGGCCGAGCGCAGCACCGACGACGACACCATCGCGCTCGCCAGCGGCGGCAGCGACGGAACGACGATCGTCAGATAGCTCATCGCCAGCTCTGCCGTCCGTCCCTTCGCGCCGATCAGCTTCAGGAGGCCCGGCAGGAACGGCAGCAGCGCCAGCGACAACGCGGTCGCCATGACGAACGCCAGCACGTGAACGCTACCCGAGATACGCCGCGCGCGCGCGACGTCACGCGCACCGAGCGCCGGCGACACCAGCGAAACCGTCGCGATCGACAACCCGATCGCCGCGGCAACGGTGAGGAACACGATCGGCCCGGAATAGCCGACAGCCGCCACGATTTCCGTGTCGCCCAGCATGCTGAGGAAAAGCACGTCGATCAGCTCGGCGAGGAAGATCGAGACGAGCCCGATCGCGCCGGTGCTCGTCATCACGAGCACGTGCCGCATCACCGGGCCGCTCAGGAACACGGGACCCGCAGGCCTGTCCGAACGCTGCTGCATCAGGCCTTTCCAAGCGCCGCTTCGAGCGTAGTGTAGCGCGCACGGTCGAGCGAGCGCCTCACGTCCGAGTAAGCTTTCCACCCTGGCCGAACGTGACGGCCTCGGGCAGATCGACGCCTTCGGCTTCGGCCGCGACAAAATCGATGTGGATGTGGTTCCCATCGGGGTCCCACACATTGATCTGCAGCACCGGCGCGCCGGGCACGAAGGCAACCTCGAACCGCTCGCCGATGGTCTTCAGCCGCTCGACGAACGGCCCGAGCCCGTGCGCCTTGAACGCGAAATGCTCGAGCGTCAGATCACCCGACTGCGCCGCGACATGATCGCACCCGTTGAGGTGCACGGTCGGCAGCCCGTCGGCGTAGAGCCAGGCGCCGGGAAACGGGAAGTCGGGCCGCGGCCCCGCCGGCATCTCGAGCACGCGGGTGTACCACGCGATCATCTCCTCGAGCCGGTGGGTGCGCAGGTTGACGTGATCGAGCCGGCCGATGGGCATGGGAGCCTCCCTGTGCAAACCAATGTCGTTCCCGAGATTAACGGTCTGCCGCAGGGCTGGCCAGCGGCGCAACGCCCCGTCACCGCCGCGGGGACCCGGTCCACGGGCCACGCCGCCGCATCCCCTACCGTTTCGGTGCGACCACGGGTAATGTCGCGCCGAAACGCGGACCCTCTTTCCCGGAGCGAGCACGTCCCATGGCCGGCCATCACGTACCCCACCTTGCCAACGACCACGGCGCCGAGAAGATTTTCGTCGGCGTCAAGGAACTGCAGTGCATGGGCGCTCGCCCGCCGTTCGACCACCCCCACGTATTCCTGGATATGGGGCAGGACACGCAGGTCCTCTGCCCTTACTGCTCGACGCTCTACATCCACGACGACCGTCTCGCCGCGCACGAGACCGCGCCGGAAGGCTGCATGGTCGAGGAGCACGCCTGATCGAAAAAAGTGACTGGAGGGGGACAAGCATGCCACGCCGCCCTGTCCTGATCGCCGGCTCCGGCATCGCAGGGCTCACCCTCGGCCTGGCACTCTCTCGTCTCGGACTTGCATCGCTCCTGCTCGAACGCCGGGCGGAACTGTCGGAAGCCGGCGCGGGCATCCAGCTCGGCCCCAACGCCATGCGTGTGTTGCAGCGGCTCGGCGTCGCCGGACACCTCGAACCCTTCGCTGGCAAGCCTGAAACGATCGACGTCTACGACGGTGCGACCGGCCGCCCGCTGACCCGCTTCCCACTCGGCCGGTATATCGAGCAGCGCTTCGGCGCGCCCTACCGCGTCGCCCACCGCTCCGATCTTCAGTCGGCACTTCTCACCGCCGCCCGCGCCCGCTCCGACATCGAGATCGTCACGGGCTTCGAGGTGACCGGCTGGACCCCGTCCGAAGCCGGCCTGACCGTCACCGCCGCAGACGGACGCACGGCCGAGGGCGACATGCTCGTCGGCGCTGACGGCTTGTGGTCGACGGTCCGCCGCCGCGTGCACCCCGAACATCCCCTGATCTACTCCGGCAAATTGGCGGCCCGCACGGTGATCGCGGCCGACAGCGCCGGAGAACGCTTCGCACGCGCCGCGACCGGCGTGTGGCTCGCGGCGGATGCGCACGTCGTCCACTATCCCGTTCACGCCGGACGCGACATCGCCGTGGTCGTCATCGTCGATGAAGCATCGCCGCGCGAAGGCTGGGGCGGCGCAATCTCCTCGACCAGCGTACAAGCCCGCCTGATAGACTTCGCACCTGAATTGCTGGAGTTCCTCTCGGTCGGGCACGACTGGCACGCGTGGTCGCTCTACGACCCGCCGCCGCTCCCCGCCTGGTCGAAAGGCAACGTCGGTCTCATCGGCGACGCCGCCCATCCGATCCTGCCGTTCTTCGCGCAAGGCGGCGGCATGGCGATCGAGGACGCGGACACGTTGGCAGCGCTCATCGCGAAGTCACCGGGCGCACCTGCCCACGCGTTCGCCGCGTTCGAGCACCTGCGCCGCACCCGCGTTCTGCGTGTCGCCGACGCCTCGCGCGACAACGGCCGTACCTTCCATCTGTCGGGCCCGATGGCCGTCGCCCGCAACCTCACCCTGAAACTCGCGCCGGGCAGCCTGATGATGCGCCGCTACGACTGGCTCTACGGCTGGAACGGCGACGACATTTCTTAAGTCATAAAAATAGGCGCTGTGCGGCATTCAAGTTGGTGCAGTGCACTGGCCCCGAAGGGGCCGCAGGATGTAGCTACGGGTGGAGC
>CAZNMY010000215.1:0-4748 GCA_964574325.1 uncultured Devosia sp.
GCTGCGGCGGCGTCAAGGTGCCGTTTCGCCCACAAAACTGCCGTCTTGGCCCGGTTCAGCCGGGCCATCCACGTCACAGTCGCAATTGGCCCTTGACGCTAATTCGACGTGTCGTGGGTGGCCGCCTTCGCGGCCATGACGGATGCCTTGGGGCGGCATTCTGCCAACTCTCAGGCGCCTCTGGAAATTAAGCCGAGGCGTTCGATGGCGGTTTCGAGGGTGGCGGGGTCCTCGTCGGCGAGGGCGGCCTTGCGGAGAAGGGCGACGTGGCGGGCGGGGTCGGTGTGCCCGGCGAGGGTAGGCACGAGACCGAGGATGCGTTCGTATTTCGCGGTGCCGCGGTCGTGGGTGTCGCCGTAGCCTTTGACGAGGTTGCGGCACTCCGCGATCTCGACGGCGAGCCCGTAGTCCCGTGACGCGGTGTCGGTGACGAGTTGCAGCCACGCCTCCAGGCTCGCCTGTTCGGCCGCGTAACGCATCGAGGAACGGCGGCGCGGCTTCAGGCTGGCGACGGCGTACATCAGGAGGAAGCCGCGCAGCGAGGTGGTCTCGACGATGCGGCCTTCGCGCGTCAGGCGGCCGACGATGCGTTTGGCGATGAAGTTCCGCGTCAGGAAGCGGCCGAACCACGCCGGCACGCTTTCCGCGATCTCCTGCGGGCGCGGATGCAGGAACTCGGCCACGCGGAGCGCCTGGCCGGCCTCGACCTTCACTTCGGCTGCGACGCGATCGAAGCGGGCTGCGCGGATCTTCAGCTCGGCCACGCGGATCGTATCCTCGTAGGCCATGCCCAGCGCGAGATAGCGTGCGACCTCGGTCAGCAGGCGCTGACTGCCATCGCCATGCTCACGGTCGAGGGCGGCGATGGACGCGAGGCGGTCGAGGTAGAGGCGCGCGTAGGCGGCGTCCTGATAGTCGGTGAGGCGGCGCACGGCTTCCTGGGTGATCGACCGCACGGGGTCTGTATAGGCGGTGCCGGCTTCGGTGAGCGCGATGGTAAAAGCGCTCTGGCGGACCGGGGCTGCGGCTGTCGGCGGTTGTGGTGCCGGTTCCGGCGATGACGCGGGGGCGTTGCCGAGCGCTGCGTCGAAGCCGCGGGCGAAGCCCCGCTTTGATGCTGCGACGCCGACGCCGCTGCGCTCGATGGCGCTCTCGAACTGCGCACGCTCGAAGGGCAGCGCTTCGGAGGCTGCAAGTGCGCCCAGCATGACCGCCGAGATGACGCTGCCGGTTTCCTCGGCGACAGTTCCCATGTCGCAGGCGACGAGGCGGTGCGCGGCGAGACGAGCGGCTTCGAGAAGGGCATTTTCGTCGGTGCGGCCGTCGCCCGGCACGAGGCGTTCGGTCATCGCGAAAACGCGGCCGGTCGAGGTGACGAGCGTCGTGCGCTCGGGCGTGACGATGCCGCGCTGGATCGCGCGGCCGGCTTCCATCAACTCGGAGGCGAGCACGACGTCGACGTCGCCCGGCATGGGGGAGAGCGCCATGACGGGTGCCCGTCCCCCTCCGCCTTGTGGGGAGGCGGGAAGTGTGGAGAGCGGAAACAGCTCCAGATAGTAGTTCGTCGCGCCGGTACGTTGGGCGACGCCGGGGATCGAGGTCGCTTGAGCGATCCAGCCGTTGGCTTCGGCAAGTTCTACGATCCAGCCGGCGAGCACGCCACCGCCTTCGCCGCCCATGGCGAGGATCGCGATGCGGATCGTTCGATCGTTCGGAGCGCCCACGGTCACGCTCTCGCCGCGGCGAGGCGGCGCTCCATGCGGTTCTGGAGGCGGCGGATGATGACGCTGCGCCAGCGTTGCTTCGTGCGTTCCCACCAGCTGGGATTGCTGACGATGGTGGCACGATAGAACGACGGACAGAGCACGGCCGCGTGGGCGACCTCGCCGCACAGGCCGCAGCCGACGCAGGAGTTGATGACCTTCGTCACGGGGTCCTTGCGCAATGGATCGGGGTTGGGCGCGATCGTCAGCGAAGGGCAGCCGGACAGCCGGATGCAGGAGTGATCGCCGGTGCAGGTGTCCGGATCGACACCGAAGCGCTCGCGCTCCACGCGTTCGCCGCGCGCCACGGCCTGCGCTTTCAACGGGCGTTCGCGGCGCTGGCGGTTCAGCATGCATTCGGACTGCGCGACGATGACTTTCGGGCCGGGTTCCCTGGACGTGAGCGCATCCTTCAGGGTTCGCATCATCGTCTTGAGGTCGTAGGTCGGATTGATCGTGCGCGCCCAGGACACGCCGATGCCACGCACCGCCTTCTCGATGGTGTTGCCGGTCGCGCGCGTCGGCTGGGCGAAGTGCGACGAGAGGATGTCCTGACCGCCGGTCGCTGCGGAGTAGCCGTTGTCGACGACGAGGATGACGTTGTCGGATTTGTTGAACACGGCGTTGCCGAACGAAGACGACAGGCCGTTGTGCCAGAAGCCGCCGTCGCCGATCATCGAGATGGCGCGCTTGACGGGCTTCTCGGCCGTGCCTTTCACGTTGAACGCCGAAGCCGCGGCCGGACCCAGGCCATATCCCATCGTGGACGAGCCGATGTTGAACGGCGGCAGCGAGGCGAACAGGTGGCAGCCGATGTCGCTGGACACATGATGCGGGCCGGTCACGCGCTCGACCAGTTTCATCGCGGTGAAGATCGGCCGCTCGGGGCAGCCCGTGCAGAACGACGGCGGACGCGCATGCACCTTGCCATCGAGCATCGCGAGCGCGGCCTTGAGGCGGTTGTCGCTCGGAGCAGGGGCGGCCGCGGGAACCAGGGCTGGATGATAGGCGCCCACGAACGCCTTGATGCCGTCGCGCATGACGCCGCCGGTCAACTCGCCGGCCATCGGCAGCATGTCCTTGCCGTGGATCTTCGTCTGGATGTCGGCGCGGCGCAGGATGGTGTTGACGGCCTGCTCGATGAACTCGGGCTGGCCCTCCTCGACGATCAAAATCGCCTTCTTGGTCGAGGCGAACCAAGTCAGCTCGTCGTCGATCAGGGGATAGGTGACGTTGAGCACGTAGAGCGGCACGCGGCTGTTGCCGAACGCGTCTGCGAGCCCCAGCGTCTCCAGCGCGCGGACGACACCGTTGTACATGCCGCCCTGGCAGACGATGCCGATGTCGGTGAGATCGCCGGGGAAGAATTCGTTGAGGCCGTTGTCCGCGATGAACTTCACGGCCGCCGGCCAGCGCTTCTCGACCTTCTCCTTCTCGTGCGCGTAGCTCATCGGCGGTAGCACGATCTTGCCGGTGTCGCGTTTGGGCGCATTCAGCGCATCGGCCAGCGTGAACGAAGGCGCGACGTTGGCCTTCGTCTCGAAGCGGCCATAGACGTGGCAGGCGCGGATGCGCACTTCGAGCATGACGGGCGTGCTCGACGCTTCCGACAACTCGAAACCCTTCTCGACGCACTCGACGATCCTGTCGACGCTGGGGCGCGGGTCCATCAGCCAGATCTGGCTCTTCATCGCGAACGGATGCACGCGCTCCTGCATGATCGAGGAGCCTTCGCCGTAGTCCTCGCCGACGATGATGAGAGCGCCCCCCGTGACGCCGCCCGATGCGAGGTTCGACAGCGCGTCAGAAGCGACGTTGACGCCGACGACCGACTTGAAAGTGACGGCGCCGCGCAACGGATAGGAGACGGATGCCGCCAGCATCGCGGCGGCAGCGGCCTCGTTGGCACTCGACTCGAAGTGGACGCCGAGATCATCGAGGATATCCTGGGCATCGCCGAGCACGTCCATCAGGTGGGAGACGGGTGCGCCCTGGTAGCCGCCGACGTAGGCCACCCCCGACTGCAGCAGCGCCTTGGTGATGGCCAGAATGCCCTCGCCACGGAACTCCTCGCCCGGTCCCAGCCGAAGCGACTTCACTTCTTCCTTGAAAGACCGCTCGGCCATCGTATTTCCCGGTTGTTGCAGTCCGTCGGAATGAATGCACCTTATCTTGCTGTATCATCAATGAGCAATCGAGAGGCCGAGACGCACATCAATGAAGTTTCCCTGGTATCTGGCCGTGCTTTTCGTTGCCCTCGTGGGACTCGTGGCGGCGCGCATTCTCGGCCTCGACGGCCACTCGTCTCGCCTCGGCGTAGCGGAGCGTGCGGACCATGTGCTCGTGCGGTGGACGGGAGACATCGAGCGGCCGATGTACGACGAGATCGCAAAGGCCATGCAGCAGCGGCGCGGCGATCCCAGACCGATCGTGCTCGTGCTCGGCTCGCTCGGCGGCAGCGTCCAGGAAGGCGGACGCGTGATCGAACTCGTGCGGAACATGCAGCGCACGCACGCGCTCGACACCCACGTCGAGACACATTGCGGCTCGATGTGCGTGCCGATCTTCCTCGCGGGAACGCGCCGCACGGCCGCTGCCAAGGCGAACTTCATGTTCCACGAGGTGCGATTTCGCGGTCGTGACGGGCAGCAGATAACGCCGCAGACCAGGAATCTCGAACCGGTCGAACGAACGCGGATCGCGCTGGCGACCGACAGTCTGTTCCGCGCCTATTTCGAAGCGCCGCGCGTGAACCGGCAATGGCTCACCGAGATGCGCCGGTCGATCGTCGGGACGGACGTGTGGTTGAAGGCGTCGGAACTCTACAATCAAGGCTCCGGCGTGATCGACGCGCTCGCCGAGGGGCGGTGACGGCTCGCGACCGAACAATCTCACGCGTGGCCACCCCACCCCCGTCCCCCACCCCCAGAGGGGGGGGGGGGAGGAGTGGGGGGGGCGAAAATCGGGCGGACAACGCAGTGGCGG
>CAZNMY010000215.1:4758-5689 GCA_964574325.1 uncultured Devosia sp.
GCTGCCGATCACGACTGGCGCTACCGGTCCCCCTCCCCCTTGTGGGTTGGGTATTGGGGTGGGGGGTGATTGATGGTAGTGCTCTCGGGGGCCTCACCCGCCCCCATCCCCTCCCCATCGAGGGGAGGGGGGAAGAAGTGGGCGTCTGAAAATTCTGCCGATCACGTCTGGCGCTACCGGTCCCCCTCCCCCTTGTGGGGAGGGGATAGGGGTGGGGGGTGATTGATCGTAGTGCTCTCGGCGGCCTCACCCCGCCCCCGTCCCCTCCCCATCGAGAGGAGGGGGGAAGAAGTGGGCGCCGAGGCAGGTTGCTCGATCGGCTATTTCTTGCCCGGCTCGGGCGGCTTGAAATCGACGGCGGGCGTATTGGCGAGTTTGATCAACGCTGCCGCGTTCTGGCGGTCCTCGACCATGAAGCGCGCAAACTCCTGCTGGCTCGTCGGTGACGGGCGCACCGTCTGCTTGTCGAGGAATGCGACGAACTTGGGCTCGCTGAACAGCTTGACGAACTCCGCGTTGATCCGGGCAATGGCCGAGGCGGGAGTGCCGCGCGGGGCGCCGAGCCCCCACCAGCCGTCGAACTTGAAAGCGCCGAGGCCGGCTTCCGTCATCGTCGGCACGGCGGGAAAGGCTGCGAGGCGAGCGGGCGCCCCGACGGCGATCAATCGCAGCTTGCCGCTCTCCGCCAGCGCCGAGAAGTTGCCGATGCCCATCTTGCCGATCTGGATGTCACCGGATGCAAGCCCTTGCGCAACAGGGCCGCCGCCGCGGAACGCCACTCCGGGGATCGACGTGCCCCACTGGTTGTTGAGCCACTTCAAAAACAATTCGGGGCCCGAGCCGCGCCCCAGAGTGCCGAAGTTGTAGGCGGCAGGCTTGGCCAAGGCCGCAGCCTTCAACTCGGCCACCGATGAGACGCCGGAACCGTTGG
>CAZNMY010000216.1:0-5659 GCA_964574325.1 uncultured Devosia sp.
CCGACGCCTGTCCACCGCGTTTTACTCGGCTGCGGGGTCAGACCCGCAGGGTCTGACCCCAACGTCCGCCAGCGAGATCCCATGAAAAAGCCCATCGATACTGCCGGCAAGGTCGCCGGTGCGCCGTACTCGGTCGCAATCGACACCGGTGCTACGGTTTATGTTTCCGGTCAGGTTCCGCTCGACGCCAAGACGGGCAAGCTCGTCGCGGGCGGGATCAAGGATCAGACCGAGCAAGTGTTCGCGAACCTGAAGTCCGCGCTGCAAGAGGCGGGGCTGTCGCTGCACAACGTCGTCAAGTCGACCGTATTCATGACGGATCTGGGCGAGTTCGGCGCGATGAACGAGGTCTACGCCAAGCAGATGCCGGCGCCGTTCCCGGCGCGCTCGACGGTGCAGGTGGCAGCGCTGCCGCTCGGCGCGAAGGTCGAGATCGAAGTGGTGGCGGTTCGGTAGGGCCGGCAATTCCCGGCTGCCGCCGGCCCGTTCGCGCTGCGGTCATCGTCCGCCGGCCGCGCCGGGCTCGCACTTGCCCGCGCTCTTGTCGGCCAGCGGCTGCCACTTGTGCGCAACGGGGCCGTCGAACCAGTGCAACATGCCCGTGGGCGGCCCCTTGTCGAGGTCGACGCTGGCGCGCAAGGTACGCGTTGCCTCGCCTTCGGTGCGTATGCTGGCGTCGATCAGGCACATGACGATGTTCGACGGGGGAAACGAGGGCCTCATGGTCTCGAACTCCTTCATCTCGACGGTCCAGCCCGACGCCTCCAGCGACCTGGCATAGCGTGCCAAAGCCTGCCGGGGATCCGATGCCAAGGCGATCTCGCCGTAACCGGTCGCGGGCTGCGTCGGCGTCGCGCCGAACCATGCCTTCACGCGCAGCGTTGCAGTTTCGGGCACCTCGGCCCACGCCGGCCATGGCGCTTTGGGGCCGAGCAGCGCCGGCTTCAGTGATCCGTCCGCCTCGGCGTAAGTGACCGGCGTCACGCTCGTGCTCATGCCGACCAACGCCCAGAAATGCGGGTTCATCAGCACGATCGGCGCCACGATCGCCAGATAGAGGAGAAACGCACGCACGAGCCGCTCCATCGTGTGACTTGCGCCGAAGTCCGAAGCCAAGGTCTGGAAGCCGAAGCTTGGCAGATGTGCGTTGCCGCGAGTTGAACGAAAACGAGCGCCTGACCGACGTCCTTTGCGGGAGGTTACGCACTGTCCCTCAACCGCACGCTTTGCTCATACTGCGCCCTTGCCAGAGGCGGCTGCCCGGCCGCACACTATCGGGCAAGAAACGGCAGCAGGCACAGCGTCGAAAAGGAGGGACCCCATGCTTTCGAAGGGTAAGCCGACGGCGAGCGGCTTTTGCGCGGCACTCGCATTCGGGGCGGCAGCGGCTTCGATGCCCTCCACAGGCTCGGCCGATCCCGTTGCGGATTTCTATCGCGGCAAGACGGTCACGCTGGTCGTAGGTTTCGACGCCGGCGGCGGTTACGACACTGCAGCCCGCATTCTCATTCGCCATCTCCCCCGCCACATCCCGGGCAATCCGAACGTCATCGTCTCGAATATGTCGGGCGCCGGCAGCATGGTTGCGCTCAACTACCTCTACAATGCGGCGGTCAAGGACGGCACGGCGATGGCCATGTTCTCCGCCACGATCGTGCTGGAGCCGATGCTGGGAAACAAGAAGGCCCAGTTCGATGCGAGCAAATTCGGCTACATCGGCAACATCCATACCGACATCAACTCGTGCGGCGTCTGGAAGAGCACGGGGATCAAGACCTTCGATCAGATGCTCAAATCGAAGAAGACCGTCGTTTTCGGCGCGCTGTCGCCGGAGAATGTCACGTCGCGCTATCCGGTGTTCTTCAAGAAGGTCTTCAATGCGCCGGTCAAGGTGGTCAACGGATACAAGGGCACCAACGCCATAAACCTTGCGATGCAGAAGGGCGAGGCCGACGCGACTTGCGGCATGTACGAGTCCACGATCCTGGGACCCTTTCGCCAGTACGTCGACTCCGGCGACCTGAAGATCATCTTCCAGACGGCGTTCGAAGCGAAGGTCAAGACCTTCGGCGATGCGGTTTCGATCGGCGAGCTGATCGCGGACAAGGGGGCGGAGATGCGGCAGATCGCGGAGCTGGTGTACCGGCCGACCGAGGTGACGCGACCGATCGTGGCCCCGCCGGGGGTTCCCTCAGACCGGCTCGCCGCGCTGAAGAAAGCCTTCGACGCCACCATGAAGGATCCGGAGATGCTTGCGGACGGCAAGCGTATCTCGGTGGATTTCAAACCCATGAGCGGCGATCGCGTGGGCGAAATCTTCGGCGGCTTCCTCAAGTCACCGCCGGACGTGGTCAAGAAGGCGCAGGAGGCCAGCGTCGAGTAGGCGTTCACCTGCGCGCGAACGGAGGATCTCAGCTTCCTCGTCGCTGATGCTCACTCGCGCGCGCCGTTCCGGCCGGTGGGGTCGCGCCGGCCTCGGGCCAGGCCTGGGAAGCCGCCTTGCACCAAAGCCATACTGGTCAGGCGTGCTCCAGCGGGCTAAGGAAGCGGCGCAACATTCCATCCAAGCCCTCGCGGTATCACAGCCCGTGGGTGTGGCAGCGCCGCAGAGGAACCTCCCATGAACATCCACGAGTATCAGGCCAAGGATCTCTATCGCCAGTACGGGGTCCCGACCTCGACGGGCTATCCTGCTTTCTCGGTGGAAGAGGCCGTCGAAGCAGCGAAGAAGCTGCCCGGTCCGGTGTGGGTCGTGAAGGCGCAGATCCATGCGGGCGGCCGCGGCAAGGGCAAGTTCAAGGAGGCCGACGCGGGCGACAAGGGCGGCGTGCGGATCGCCAAGTCGATCGACGAGGTCCGCACGTTCGCGCAGCAGATGCTGAACAAGACGCTGGTGACGATCCAGACCGGCGAGGCTGGACGCCTGGTTCGCCGCCTGTACGTCGAAGAAGGCAGCCAGATCGAGCGCGAACTCTACCTCTCGGCGCTGGTCGATCGCGCGACATCGCGGATTTCGTTCATCGTGTCGACCGAAGGCGGCATGGACATCGAGAAGGTGGCGCACGACACGCCCGAGAAGATCGTCACGTTCTCGATCGATCCGGCTTCCGGCTATTCCGAGTTTCACGGACGCAAGGTGGCGTTCGCTCTGGGCCTCAAGGGCGACCAGATCAAGCAGTGCGTCGCGATGATCGGCAACCTCTATCGGATGTGCGTCGAGAAGGACATGAGCCTGCTCGAGATCAACCCGCTGGTCGTGACCAAGGACGGCAAGCTCATCTGCCTCGACGGGAAGATGGACTTCGACGGCAACGCGCTGTTCCGCCACAAGGATATCGTGGCGTTGCGCGATCTCGCCGAAGAGGACGAGAAGGAGATCGAGGCGTCGAAGTACGACCTCAACTACATCACGCTCGACGGCACGATCGGCTGCATGGTCAACGGCGCCGGCCTCGCGATGGCGACGATGGACATCATCAAGCTGTACGGCGAGAGCCCGGCCAACTTCCTCGACGTGGGCGGCGGCGCCTCGAAGGAGAAGGTGACGGCGGCGTTCAAGATCATCACCGCAGACCCGGCCGTGAAGGGCATCCTGGTCAACATCTTCGGCGGAATCATGCGTTGCGACATCATCGCGGAAGGCGTGATCGCGGCGGTGAAGGAAGTCGGCCTGAAAGTGCCGCTGGTCGTGCGCCTGGAAGGCACGAACGTCGAGCTCGGCAAGAAAATCCTGAACGAGAGCGGGCTCGCGATCGTGGCCGCCGACGATCTCGCAGACGCGGCCAAGAAGATCACCGATCAGGTGAAGAAGGCGGCTTGACGAAATTGGTTCAGCGGCGGCCGAGAAGGTCTGCCCCCGGAACACTTCGACCAGTATGGCGTCGGGTTACGCAGTGAAGGGCACTGCCAACCCGACCTCGATGCTGCGGCGTCGTCGTTGCTTCTCTACGTTGCTTCGCCGGTCTGCTTCTTGCGCTTCTTCTGCCAAGCCTTTTCGCGCTTCACGAGTTCACGGCGCATCTTGGATCGCCAGCTTTTCAGCTCGCGGCGCTTGACCGGGTCTTTTTCGCGCTTCAGCCATACCGAGAGAACGGCCTGGGCATTGCCGAGGTGCGGGCGGTACATTTCCTTGATGGTCAGCTCGCGGCCGTCCTTCGTCACCCAAACATTCCGGGAGAGCGGGCGAACGGGCTGGCCGTCGTCGATCGCGGCGTCCTGCGTGCCGGGTTCGGGCGCGGGCGGGCGGAAGTCTGGGTGGAGGGCGGCCGAGGGGCGCTGAGCGTCTGGGATGCTCGAGCGCCTTGCCGAAGCACGAGCGCCAGCTTCCGTGTCGTATTCGCGTTCAGCGGGATAAGCAGCGACCTGCCGGTCCGCAGTTCGCCGGCGCGCTCGCGATGAACGAGACGTCGATCTCCCCGGTATCGATCCCGGCGTGGCGGCATCCGAGAAGCCTTCCGGACAGCTTTCCGAAACACTTCCCGAAGCTCTTCTCGAAGCTGTGGGCCTATCGCCGCTTGTATCCCGCCGATCCTTGGCCATGCTCTTCTCGACGGCGTCCTCGACCTGTTCGCGCCTCTCCTGCACAACCTGACACGTCGACAACCGATGCCGGCCGGATCACGTCGTGGCAACTGCTTCCACTTCACTATTCGATACCGGCGGTTGGGCTGCAATCGCCGCCGGGT
The DNA here is from genome assembly GCA_964574325.1 of uncultured Devosia sp. Taxonomy (GTDB): domain Bacteria; phylum Pseudomonadota; class Alphaproteobacteria; order Rhizobiales; family Hyphomicrobiaceae; genus CAMDPA01. The sequence goes on from CAZNMY010000216.1 coordinate 4,686, forward strand.
TCACACGCCGCCGGCCTAGAACTGCTTCGAGACATTCCGCGTAGGTCTCCAGAATCCACGTGCGATCGCCCTGGTTGCGCTGACCGGGATCGCGGCCTTCCATCTCGGCGACCAGGGCGGCCAACTTGTAGGCGAGACGACGTTGCGTGCCGGTGGCTGCACCGCTTGCCGGGCGGTTATCCGAAGTCGCATGCTGCATTTCCGTGCTCGCGCGCGCGGCGACGAGGCCATCCCGAAAAGCGTCGAGGATGCCGTTACGGTCGCGAACGTCTTCCACCATGCGTATCCATTCGAGCAACCCCCAGGCGATCTGCTCGGGTGTTTCGCCGTCGATGTCTTTCGCAAGCTTCTGGTTTGGGCCGGCCATGGGCTCTCTCTCGTGCGTGAGGGTTCAGCTTCGCCGACCATGGCGCGGAAATGCCATGCGCTGGTGACGTCACGCACGAGGAACTTCAGAACTTCACAACGCCTGGGCGCTGCGGGGTCAGACCCGCAGGGTCTGACCCCAACGTCCGCCAGCGAGATCAGCGGCGGCCCTTGGCCTTCGGCGTGACGACGCCGTCCTCGTCGATGTCCTCGGGCTCGGCGGCGGCGTCGGCGGCTTCGGTGCCTTCGGGATTGGCCAGCATCTTGTCGACGATCAGGCCGGCATTCTGGCGGACCGCCTTCTCGATCTTGGCGCACATATCCGGGTGCTCCTTGAGGAACGACTTGGTGTTCTCGCGGCCCTGACCGATGCGCTCGCCGTTGAACGAGTACCAAGCGCCGGACTTCTCGACGACGCCGGCCTTGGCTCCGAGATCGACAAGCTCGCCGGTCTTCGAGATGCCCTCACCGTACATGATGTCGAACTCGACCTGCTTGAACGGCGGGGCGACCTTGTTCTTGACGACCTTGACGCGCGTCTGATTGCCGACGACGTCCTCGCGCTCCTTGATCTGGCCGATGCGGCGGATATCGAGACGCACGGACGC
>CAZNMY010000217.1:0-5147 GCA_964574325.1 uncultured Devosia sp.
ACGGTTCGGATCAAATCCGGTCGTGGCGGCCTGAGCTAAAGGGATAGGCCTGGGCCGTAAGTGTAGCGGGGTGAGGGCGCGCGCTTGGCCATCGTGGCAGCGCCCCAGGCGAGCAGCAGGCCGATCACGTCCGACAGGTTGTGGCCGGCATCGGCGATCAACGCCATCGAATTGGCGAGCCAGCCGTAGGTCGCCTCGACGACGACGAACGCCAAATTGAGGGCGGTGCCGATGGCGAAGGCGCGGCCGAAGTCCTTGGGTGCATGAGAGTGGGGCGCATGAGCGTGCGCATGCGAATGGCCGCTGGCGTGGCTTTGCTCGTGGGGGTGATGCTCGTGTTTCGCCATGGTCTCGCTTTATCGAAACTTGAGGTCGCGAGAAAGGCGGCATAGCGCTCATTCCTGCGGCTTGCTGTGATGGGGGAAACGCATGAAACTGCCTTCCGATACAAAATGAAGCACGCTGTTTGTCTTGGGGAAAGAAACGTCAATGCGAAGCACCGAGCGGTTCCTGACGACGCACACGGGAAGTCTGCCGCGGCCGGACGACCTGATCCGCATGATGTACGCGAAGGAGGAGGGCGTTCCGGTGGAGCCGGATGCGCTGGCTGCGCGGGTGAAGGATGCTGTGGCCGAGGTCGTCGGCAAGCAGGTGGCGGCGGGTATCGATCTCGTCAACGACGGGGAGATGTCGAAGCCGAGCTATGCGACCTACATCAAGGACCGGCTCGAGGGTTTCGGCGGCACGGGCAACACGTTCGTCTATCAGGATCTCGCCGCGTTTCCGAAGCTCGCGGCGCGCGTGTTCAACGATCCCGGGCGGTCGCGCCGCAAGACTCCCGCTTGCAACGCGCCGATCTCCGTCAGGGATGCGGACGCAGCGATCGTGGACGTGGAGAACCTCGCTGCGGCGCTGATCGATCATGACGCTGCCGGCGGCTTCCTGACCGCGGCGTCGCCGGGCGTCGTGTCGCTGTTTTTTCGCAACGACCATTATCCGAACCAGGAGGCGTATCTGGAAGCGATCGCGGAGGCGATGCGCCTGGAATACGAGACGGTGACGTTCGCCGGTTTCGATCTGCAGATCGACTGCCCGGATCTCGGGATGGGGCGGCACATCCAATATGCGGACCTCAGTCTGGCTGAGTTCCGCAAGCGGGCCGAGCAGCACGTGGAGGCGCTGAACTATGCGCTGCAAAATGTTCCGGCGGAGCGTCTGCGGATGCATCTGTGCTGGGGCAACTACGAGGGGCCGCACCACTGCGACGTGCCGCTCGCCGACATCTTCGACATCGTCGTGAAGGCGAAGCCGATCGGGATTTCGCTGGAAGCTGCCAATCCCAGGCATGCGCACGAGTGGGAGATGTTCGAGCGCGTGAAGCTGCCGGAGGGCAAGGTGCTGATCCCCGGCGTGATCGAATCCAAGTCGAATTTCATCGAGCATCCCGAGCTGATCGCGCAGCGCATCGGGCGTTATGCGAACCTCGTCGGACGCGAGAACGTGATCGCGGGCAGCGACTGCGGTTTCGGCACATGGGTCGGCCAGGCGGCGGTCGATCCCGATGTCGTGTGGGCCAAGCTCGCCGCGATGGCCGAGGGGGCGCGAATCGCGAGTGGGAAGTTCTGGGGGTGAGCGCAGATTTCTCTGTGTTCGCCTTGTCGAGCCCCAGCCGCCTCTATGTCAGCACCACTATCGCATCCGGTCGAGCGCAGAGCCTCGGTGCGCGATCGTTGGGCAGAAGCACGCCGGTTCCTCACGCTCATCGCATAGCCGCTGGCACCAGCATCGGCATGGAATCCTCCCACTTGCTGTCGGTCAGCATACGCTTGTCCGAGCCGTCGGCGTTCATGATGAAGATCTGGCCGTACTGCTGGAAGGTGTTGTCGTAAAGCGCTGCTTCATCGCGGAAACCGTAGAGCGAAGCATTCCACATGATGCGGCCGTCGTGGCTCCACACGGCGTGACCATCGCTCGATCGGTGCGATGTGACGCGAAGGAGATCTGTGCCGTCGGGGCGGATGGTGAAGATGTCGAAATTCACGTCGTCGACCTTCCGGGTGAACAGGATCCGACGTCCGTCGGGTGACCAGCCAGGAAGGTTGTCGTAGCCGGTGGTCAGCACGCGCGACTTGCGGCTGTCGAGGTCGAGGATGCGCAGCCCCTTCTCATTCTGGTCCCACACGCGATAGACGATCTCTTTGCCATCGGCCGAGTAGCTGGGAAAGCCGACGTGCATCGTGCCGTCGGTGAGCTTGTCGAGGCCGCTGCCGTCGCGGCGTACGCGCATCAGTGTCGACTTATGCGTGTCGCGCTGGAAGAACCAATGTCCGAGCCCGAAAGCGAGCCATTGGCTGTCCGGCGACCATGCCGGCTGGAACGCGCCAGCGAGGCCCATCTGCAGGAACTTCGGATCGAGGCCGTGATCGGCGGGGTTGAAGACCGTCTGCCGGTCGGAGCCGTCCGGTTTCATGGTGACGAGCGACGAGTTGCCCTGCTGCTTCAAGGTAATCGCAAGCGTGCCGTCGCGGGCGAGTGCCGGGAACACATCCGTGAAGCGATATTCGAGATCGCGGTCCCAACCATAAAGCGGCTTGTTCTGCTCGCGCGACTTCCAGCCGTGCTTCTCGTAGATCATCGTCTTCCCGTCCGGCGACCATACGGGAGCGCGTACATTGCGCTTGAAGCCGGGGCGGTCCGATGTGTAACGGATGCCTTCGTCCGGCCCGCCCTTGTGCAGATAGCCGATCTCGGTCGAGCTGAGAAACTGATGGTAGACCTTCAGTCCCGGCCCTTTGGTGTGGTCGACACGGTCACCTGTGGCGACGTCGACAGAGACGATCTGCGACGTGACGCGAGCGACGCGTTCGGGCCGCCGTGCGCCCCACGTGTCCTCGACCGTCAACTCGTAGAAGGCGATGCGCCGTCCGTCCGGCGACCACTTCGGGGAGCCCAGGCAATGGCCGGGCTTGGCTGCAACGCGGCGGAAATCTCGACCATTCGGGCGGCACACATAGATGCTGAGTTCCTGCGTGTGCTCCCAGCCTTTGCCATTGTTGTGGCCACGCCAATCCGAATTGCGGTCCGAGGAGAAAGCGAGCCACTGGCCGTCCGGTGACCATGCGGGCCGCAGGAAGCTGTTGGGATTGCTGCGTTCGCCCTGGATATGTGCGGCGCCTGTCAGGTTTCGCAAACGGCCGCTCCGGATGTCCATGATCCAGATGTTCGCATAGGAACTCTGGCGCGTAGAGACGAAGGCGAGGCGGGTGCCGTCCGGGGAAATTGCCGCTTGGTCCTCGAATGCAGGGCCAGTCGCCATGGGCTGGGTTCCCGTGCCGTCGAGGCGGGTACGGAAAAGGTCGGAGTTTCCGTCTCCGTTTCGCTCGGAGGTAAAGTAGATGCTTTTGCCGTCCGTCGAGAAGCTGGCGTTGTAGTCATAGCCAGACCGAGGCAGCAGTTTGCGCTCGCCGCTGCCGTCCGCGTTGGCGACGAACAGCTCCGAAGAAGATGGCGCGATACGATTCATGAGGAACAGCGCTTTGCTGCGCGCTGACGTTCGAGTGGGTGTCTGGGCCATCCCGGGAACTATCGTATGCACCAACGTCGAAGCAGCAGTGGCGCTCAGAAACATGCGGCGATCGATCATGGCATCCCCTCTAAATTCTTCAGCCATGGGATTACGTTCGCGCGCCACGTAATCCGTCGCTCACCTCCTGTTTTTTCCGCTCCGATGGTATTGCGGAAGGGCACCGCACTGGCGAAACCTTCATCTCCTACCCGATCCGGGGCGGCATCGGGGGCGCACGTCACGCTGGCTACACGGACGAAAGAGACCGAGGGGGCGACCGAGCTGGGACATCGGCGGAAACAGGTGATAGCTTGCGGGAGAAGAAGACGGTCGGCTTCGCTCTGTAAATTTGCCGGCGGTGCACAAAATGGGAGGAACGCGATATGCTCGAGGTCCGTTGTTCGCGCGCGGTCGCGGCCGTTGCGGCGTTGGCCGGCATGACGATCTCCGTCGCGGGCGCCGCCTCAGCGGACGAGGTCGCCACTTTCTACAAGGGGCGCTCGATCAACATCGTGATCGGATATGGTCCCGGCGGCGCTTATGACGCCTACATGCGCGCGCTGGCGCCGCATTGGACCCGATACATTCCCGGCAATCCGCAGATCGTGCTGCAATACATGCCGGGCGCGGGAAGTCTGGTTGCGGCCAACCACGTCGCCAACGTCGCGCCGAAGGACGGCACGACGCTCGGTGTGTTCTCGGTGACGACGGCGCTCGAGCCGCTGTTCGGCAACGCCAGCGCCAAGTTCGATCCCGCCCGCCTCGTGTGGATCGGCAATATGTACGCCGACGACGCTGGGTGTGCCTCCTGGAAGGATCGGGGCATCACGCGTCTCCGGCACGTGATCGACACCCCGACCGAGATCGCGTTCGGCGCAACGGGGCCGGGCTCGAGCGGCAACCAGCAGTCACTCGTTCTCAAGCATCTGCTCGGCGCCAAGCTCAAGGTGGTGCAGGGCTACAAGGGCATCAAAGAGGTGGGCCTCGCGCTCGAGCGCGGCGAGATCCAGGCGGCATGCTCGATGTCCGTCGGGGCCGTGAAATCGGCGTTCAGCAAAGAGTACAGCTCGGGGAACATGAAGATCTTCGTGCAGTTCGGCCGCAACAAGCACCCCTACTTCGCGGACGCCGATCATTTCTATGCGGAAAAGCTTAGTGACGAGCAGCGCGCGATCGCGGATCTGATCCTGGGCCAGTCCGATCTGTCGCGCCCGGTCGCCGGCCCTCCAGGATTGCCGCCTGCGATCACGGCGGCGCTGCGCAAGTCCTTCCTGGCGACGCTTGCCGACAAGGACTTCCTCGCGGGGGCCGCGAAGATGAACGTCGAGATCACGTCGACTTCGGGCGAAGCGACGGAAAAGCGCTTCGCGGAATTCCTGCGAACGCCAGCGGCCGTCGTCGCCAAGGTCAAGCAGATGCAGGGGCGGTGAAGCACTGCATTCCACCAATTTCCCCCCATTGTGGGGAGGGGGCGGGGGTGCGGCGCTCCGGATCGCATGGTTCCCCGTGGACTTGGGCCCCCCGGCCCGGCCGGCCCCGCCCCCCCCCCGCCGGGGGGGGGGGGGGGGCCGGGGGGGGGGGG
>CAZNMY010000218.1:0-5141 GCA_964574325.1 uncultured Devosia sp.
GTGACGGCCAGAGCGGGTCGGCATCACGCAATCGAACATGTCGATGCCGCGCGCCACCGCTTCGATCAGATCCGACGGCGTGCCGACGCCCATCAGGTAGCGCGGCTTGTCCGTGGGAAGGCACGGCGTCGTCACGTCGAGCGTGGCGAGCATCAACTCCTGGCCTTCACCGACGGCGAGACCGCCCACCGCGTAACCCGGCAGGTCGAGGGCGACGAGACCCTCGGCGGAACGCTTGCGCAGCGCCGCATCCGTTCCCCCTTGAACGATGCCGAACAGCGCCTGGCCCGTGCTCGCTATCCCCTTGTCGCGTTGCCGGCCGAGTTCGGCCTTGCATCGCTCGGCCCAGCGCAACGACAACTCCATCGCCTGCTGTGCACGCGCCGGCTCGGCGGGAAGCTCGATGCACTCGTCTAGCTGCATGATGATGTCGGAGCCGAGCAGGCACTGGATCTCGACCGCGCGCTCGGGCGTCAGCATGTGCCTGGAGCCGTCGATGTGCGACTGGAACGCCACGCCCTGCTCGCTCATCTTGCGCAAGCCCGACAGCGACATCACTTGAAATCCGCCGCTGTCCGTCAGGATCGGGCCGTCCCAGCGCATGAAGGAGTGCAGCCCGCCGAGCCGATGGACGCGCTCCGCGCCTGGCCGCAGCATCAGATGATAGGTGTTGGCGAGCAGGATATCCGCACCGGCCTGCTTCACCTGATCGGGGTAGAGCGCCTTGACGGTGGCGACGGTGCCGACCGGCATGAACGCAGGCGTCCGAATGATCCCGCGTGGCGTTACGACCTCGCCGACGCGTGCCCCGCCGTCGCTGCCGAGCGCGCGATAGTAGAAAGTGGGGGAGCTCACGTCGACGTCTCGACAGGTAGCTCGACGGATGCCGTCGCCATCGCGGCGATGCCTTCCCGGCGGCCGGTGAAACCGAGACCTTCCGTCGTCGTCGCCTTCACCGAGACGCGCTCGACGGCGATCCCGAGACACGCCGCGATCCGGGCACACATTTCGGCGCGATGGGGACCGACGCGCGGTGCCTCCGCCAGAATGGTCACGTCCACGTTGACGATGCGGCCGCCCCGCTCGGATACGAGCTTGCCGGCGTGGGCGAGGAAAATGTGCGACGCGGCATCCTTCCATTGCATGTCGGACGGCGGGAAGTGCTGGCCGATGTCACCTGCGCCGATCGCGCCCAACAGCGCATCGGTCAGCGCGTGATAGCCGACGTCGGCGTCCGAGTGTCCTTCGAGCTTCGCGACGTGGGGGATCTCCACGCCGCACAGCCAGACGCTGCTGCCCGGAGCGAACTTGTGCACGTCGAAACCACTCGCAGACCTCGTTTCGGTGCGTTGCCCGCCGGCCGTGCGTTCGAGCAGCGTGCGCGCCATGACGATGTCCTGCTCCGTGGTGATCTTCACGTTGCGATCGGCCCCCGGCACGAGCGCCACGGCGAGCCCCGCCCATTCGGCGATCGCCGCATCGTCGGTGAAGTCTTCGCGGCCTGCGGCCTCGGCGCGGGTGTGCGCCGCATGAATATCGCCGAGCCGGAACCCCTGGGGCGTCTGTGCGCGCCACAACCCCGCGCGGTCCACGGTGCCGGTCACCCGCTGCTGGTCATCGCCCCGCTTCAAAGTATCGGTCTGCGGGATCGCCGCGATAGCGCATGGCGAATCCGTCAGGGCCTCGACGACGCGGGTGATGACATCTGCTGTGACGAAGGGGCGTGCGGCGTCGTGGATCAGCACGCCATCGAAGGCCCGGGCATCCAATGCAGACAACCCGTGGCGAACCGAGGCTTGCCGTGTTGCGCCGCCGTAGCACACCGGAAGAAGTTTGCTTCGCACTGCAGCATCGAGTTCCGCCACGACAGCATCATACACGGTCCGATCGTCGGGATGGATGACGGCCACGACGCCGGCGATCAGGTCATGACGGGCGAAAGCCTCGATCGAGCGCGCCAGGACGGTTTTGCCCGCCAGGACGGCGAATTGCTTGGGCGGCGCCCCGTTTGCGGCCGCCCGCGAGCCCCGGCCCGCGGCAACGATGATGGTGGCGGCCTTCACAATCGATGTCCCATGGCTCGGAGGGGCAGTCACTGCCTGCGTACCGGGGCCTGAATACCGGGACGATCCCGCGGGCGCAATCGACCACCGGGTGCCCCTTGCAATTTCGTGCCTGCCGGCCTAATTTGCTTAAATCGAATGCATCAAATTTCAATGGCCAAAAATCAGGCAGCGGAGCGGATGACTAGCGAAGAGACGCTACCTATAGGCTCGTGCAGTGCAGCAAACCCCGTGTTTCTCGCACCGATGTCGGGCGTCTCCGACTATTCGTTCCGCTGCATCGCACACGCGATGGGGGCAGGCGCCGTCGTGTCCGAAATGGTCGCGAGTGCAGAGCTCGTGCGGTCGCGGCGCGACATGCTCCGCAAGGTCGTGGGCAAGGGGCTGAGCCCGTTCGTCATCCAGCTCGCCGGCCGCGAGCCACATTGGCTCGCGGAAGCGGCACGCATGTCCGTGGACCTCGGCGCCGACATCGTCGACATCAACATGGGCTGCCCGGCCCGCGAGGTGACTGGTCGCCTGTGCGGTTCGGCGTTGATGCGCGAGCCGGAGCTGGCGCTGCAACTCATCGATGCGGTCGTTGCTGCCGTCGACGTTCCGGTGACGCTGAAGATGCGGCTCGGCTGGGATCGCTCCACCATCAACGCGCCGGTTCTCGCGCGGCGGGCAGAGGCGGCCGGCATCAAGCTGGTCACGGTGCACGGGCGGACGCGTCAGGAGTTTTTCAAGGGCACTGCCGATTGGGCTGGTGTCCGCGCGGTCAAGGAAGCCGTGTCGATCCCGGTCATCGTCAACGGCGACATCGTGAGCGTCGAGGATGCCCGGATGGCGCTGCTCGTATCGGGCGCCGACGGCGTGATGGTCGGGCGAGGCGCCTATGGCGCGCCGTGGCTGCCGGGCCGTATCGCGACCGCGCTGGCGACCGGTGAAGATCCCGGCGCGCCTCCCCTGGCTGAGCAGAGCCGCATCGCTGCCGAGCACTACGTGGCCATGCTCGGTGAATACGGTGCGGGCCTGGGTCTGCGCAACGCGCGCAAGCACGTCGGTTGGTACCTCGAATCGAGCGGCCGCCCGATCGCGGACGTGAAGCGCTGGCGCAAGATCCTGTGTCAGGAGGACGATGCCACGCGCGTTCTGCGGGGCCTTCGCGAGTTCTACGAGGAGACGGCGGAGATGGCGGCATGAGCGGTCCCGAGGCGAATGACACGTCGACGCCTGTCGTGCCTGCGACACTCGCGCGTCGCCACGTCGAGCACGACATGCTGCTGGCTGCGCTTCCCCACCCGATCGTCGTGGTCGGCGAGGGAGAGCGGATCATCTACGCGAACCAGGCCGCAGAGCAATTCTTCTCGATGAGCATCGCGGTCATGCGGCGGCAGGCGCTCAAAGAAGCCGTCGGGTTCGCATGCCCACTCGTGGCGCTGGTCGAGCAGGTGCGCCGCTCCGGCGCGAGCGTCAACGAGTACGGGATCGAGGTCGCACTTCCGCGCGTCGAGGGCAGCCGCCTCGTCGATATCTACGCTGGTCCCGTCCCCGAACAGTCCGGCCTCACCATCATCATGCTGCAGCAGCGCTCGATGGCCCAGATGATCGAGCGCCACCTCACGCACCGCGCGGCCGCCCGGACCGTATCGGGCATGGCCGCAGTTCTCGCCCACGAGATCAAGAACCCGCTCTCGGGCATCCGTGGTGCGGCGCAGTTGCTCGAGCCCGGCGTCAAGGACGAGGATCGCGCCCTGACGCAGCTCATCTGCTCGGAAACCGATCGCATCCGCAATCTCGTCGATCGCATGGAGGTGTTCGGTGACGAGCGCCCGCTCGTATTGGAGCCGGTGAACATCCATGCCGTTCTCGATCACGTCTGCCGGCTCGCGCAGGCTGGCTTTGCGGCGGGCATGCCGATATCGGCGGAATACGATCCCTCGTTGCCGCCCGTGCCCGCCAACCGCGACAAGCTGATCCAGGCGTTCCTGAACCTCCTGAAGAACGCCGCCGAAGCCGTCGGCGAGATGCCCGAGCCCGGCCGCATCGTCCTGCGCACGGCCTTCAGGCCGGGGGTGCGCATGACCGTTCCCGGCACCACTGATCGCGTGGCGCTGCCCTTGATGATCGAGATCGAGGACACCGGCGTCGGCGTTCCCGAGCACCTCAAGCCGCACCTGTTCGATCCGTTCGTCACGACCAAGGCCCGCGGCAGCGGCCTGGGTCTCGCTCTCGTCGGCAAGATCATTCGCGACCACGGCGGCGTCATCGAGTTCGAGAGCGAACGCCGCCGTACCGTATTCCGTGTCCTGCTGCCGCTCCAGGTCGCAGGCGCCAAGCCCACAGGGAAGGGGCCGATCCATGGCTAAAGGCACGATCCTCATCGCCGACGACGACACCGCGATACGCACGGTGTTGAACCAGGCGCTGGCGCGGGCGGGTTATCTGCCGCGCGCGACCAGCAATGCAGCGACGCTGTGGCGTTGGGTCAGCCAGGGCGAGGGCGAGGTCGTCATCACCGACGTCGTGATGCCCGACGAAAATGCATTCGACCTGATCCCCCGCATCAAGAAGCTGCGGCCGGAGTTGCCCATCATCGTCATGAGCGCGCAGAACACCCTCATGACAGCGTTGACCGCCGCCGAGAAGGGCGCCTATGAATATCTGCCCAAGCCGTTCGATCTGAACGAACTCGTCGCCGTCGTCGGTCGCGCGTTGGCCGAGCCGGGACGAAAAGCGCCGCGCCCCACGGGCGATCCCGAGAACGACCAGCTCCCGCTGATCGGCCGCTCGCCGGCCATGCAGGAAATCTATCGCGTTCTCGCCCGCCTCACGCAGAGCGACCTCACCGTGATGATCACCGGCGAGTCCGGCACCGGCAAGGAACTCGTCGCCCGTGTGCTGCACGACTACGGCAAGCGCCGGGCCGGGCCGTTCGTCGCCGTCAACATGGCGGCCATTCCGCGCGAGCTGATCGAGAGCGAGCTGTTCGGCCACGAAAAGGGCGCCTTCACCGGCGCCCAGAACCGCGCGGCCGGTCGCTTCGAGCAGGCCGAGGGCGGGACGCTGTTCCTCGACGAGATCGGCGACATGCCG
>CAZNMY010000219.1:0-5101 GCA_964574325.1 uncultured Devosia sp.
TGGGGCCGAGCGCGCGCAGGGTAGTCGCGGGGTGATACGTGCCGGCGCCGACCTCCATGTCGTAGGGCTGCAGTACGACGCAACCTTGCGCACCCCAGAACTGTTGAAGCGTCAGGATCAGGTCCTGGAACGATTCCTTCGGGCGCAGACCCGAGAGGGCGGACTTCGAGGCCTTGGTGGTGGTCGGCATGGCAAGCGCACTTTCGATCATGTGTTCCGCCGCACTATAAGCATTGGCCACACTCTGTCACGCGTCGGTCCCCTGAGACCGATGCGCTTCCTCTCGTTTCGACTTCTCGATTTAACTTCCCGGGGCGATCGCCCTGGCTGGTGTCGGATTGCGCGCCTACGCTCCAGATGTGCTGGGTTGTATGCGTTGAGGTGTCGTCGATGGCCCGTATCTGGTCGGTGCTCGCTGGGTGTGTCGCTTGGGTAGCCGTCACGGCTGCGGCATCGGCGCAATCCACGCCGAGGTATGCCGTCGATCCCACTTGGCCGAAGCCGCTACCCGACAATCAGATCCTCGGACAGGTATCCGGCATTGCTGCGGGTGAGTGGGACACCATCTGGATCATCCACCGGCCCGGTACTCTCCTCGACGACGAGAAGGGCGCATTGAAGGACCCGCCGGAGACGCGCTGCTGCAAACCCGCACCTCCCGTCATGCAGTTCACGCGGGGAGGCAGGCTGTTGCGCTCGTGGGGGGGCCGCGGCAGAGGCTACGATTGGCCCAGGAGCGAGCACGGAATCCATGCCGATGCGGCGGGCAATGTGTGGATCGCCGGCAACGCCAAGGAGGACAGCCAGATCCTCAAATTCACGCCGGACGGGAAATTCGCGATGCAGATCGGCGCGGCCGGCGGCTCGCGCGGCTCCAACGACACGACGGTGCTGGGCCAGCCCGCGCACATGGTCACCGACGACGAGGCCGGCGAGCTCTATGTCGCGGATGGCTATGCCAACCGCCGGATCATCGTGTTCGACATGAACACGGGGGCCTACAAACGACACTGGGGCGCTTACGGCGAAAAGCCCGGCGATGCGCCCTTGCCGAAATACGATCCGAAGGCGGCGTTGCCGCGCAGCTTCGGCAACCCCGTTCACTGCGTGCGGCTGTCCCGTGACGGCCTCGTCTACGTTTGTGACCGCGTCAACAACCGGATCCAGGTGTTCAAGAAGGACGGCACCTTCGTGAGTGAGTTCCAGGTGTCGAGGGAGACGCTCGCCAACGGCGCAGTCTGGGATCTCGCGCTTTCGAATGACCGGCGGCAGAAGTTCGTTCACATGGCCGACGGTGCGAACGCCGAGATCGTCACGCTGCTCCGCGCGACGGGCGAGGTGGTTTCGCGGTTCGGGACGCCCGGACGGATGGCCGGACAATTCAAGTGGGTGCACAACATCGCGATCGACAGCCGCGGCAACATCTACACCGCGGAAGTCGGAACAGGGCGTCGGGTGCAGCGGTTCGTCCGCCGCTAGAGCATCATCCGGCCCGAAGGAATCGCTGAGCGTTTCGCGGGTCGGAAAAATTGGCTCTAGATTCACGAGAATAGAGCAACGGCACCGTCTCGCGATCGCTGCCTGCTGCCGAGAGAAATGAAAGCCTCGAAAGACGTAGCTCCACCCCGGGAGGGCGGAGCTACGCAAGCCATCGGTCGGCTGCCGGCCGTGGAGAGTACGTCGGAACTACCTCTTGGCGCCGAACGCCGGGAGGACCTTGACCATTTCCGGCGTGACGAGGGGCAAGGAGACGGTCGTCTTGCCGTCCTTGGTTTCGATTTTGGTGGCGGTGATGCGAATGCCGAGTTTCTTGCCGCCGCCTGCATCGAGGATCAGGCCGTCGATCTTGTTGTCATTGGCGCCGAGAATGACGTCGTCGACGACGCCCAGCTTGGCCCCGGCCTTGTCCACGACGGTTTGGCCGATGAGGCGGCTCTTTGCGAGATACTGCGTCGGCCCGAGCCCCGCATAGAACACGTCCTTGGGAACAACGATCTTCTGGGCGTCACCAGCTTTGGCGTCGGGCGCCTTCTGCGCGAGCGACGGCATCGTGCCAGCGAGCACCAGTGCGGCGGCAGTTCCGAGCAACAGGGATTTCATGGGAGGTGTTCCGTCGTGGTTCGTCGGTGAAGGTGGTGGGCAAGCCGTCGCGGGAAACCGTCGACGGGTTTTCAATGCCACGATCATATAGGGGAAGCGACCTGAACCGCTCCTGAATAGGCAGTAGTTCACCGCATTCGATGCGTGCCGTGCCGTTCACCGATCGAAGCCGAGAAATCTCGTGTCCGTCGGGATTGGATGAATCGCAAGAGAGCCGCCCTTGCGAGCGGCTCCCCTGGATTGCTTCGGTCTTCCTCGGGCAACAGCGATCAGAACTTGATCGTGGCGCCGGTGTAGAAGATCTGCATGTCGTCGATCGCGTTCGACTTGGCGCGAGCGGCCGACGTGGTCGAGCCGAACGTCAGCTCGGTCGAGACGTTGTGGAAGCCGGCGTACAAGATCATCGCAGCCGCGTCGATGTTCTGCGACACGCCCAGACCCCAGGTCTGCGTGCTGGCGCTGCGCTGGATCGCCGTGACGCCGAGCGAGTTCAGAACGTCCGTGCCCGAGATGGTCGAGACGATGCCGTTGGCAGCGTTCAGACCGGCGCTGACATCGACGTACTGGCCCCAGAAGATCGTGTTGCCGAGCGAGTTCAGCTTGGCCTGCCAGCCGCCCTGCACCCACCAGAACTCGCTCTTGCCTTCGACGCCCGTCTGATTGCCGTTCGTCCGTGCCGTAGCCGACTGCTGCGCGAGCTTATTGTCGAGCTGCGCGAAGCCGCCCGAAACGTACAGGCCGGTCGGAACGTGCAGCAAGCTGCCGCTGGCCTGGATCGCGTTGCAATCACCGGTCGAGCCGAGATCCGTGCCGCCCGGACCGCTGGTCCCGCCGAACACCTGCGTCTGAGCGCCAGGACCGGCGTTGCCGCTTGCACCGGTGGTGCAGAAGCCACGATCCGGAGCCGTGTAGCTCGAGTAGCCGACGCCAGCCGCGACGCGGATCGCACCGAAGTCCTCGACGTAGCGCAGAGCCGCCGACCAGGCGTCATCCGCACCCCAGTCCGCCGACACCAGGAAGCCCGAAGACTTCGTCTGGCCCAGGAAGAACGGCGAGGTGTACTTTACCAAGCCAGCCGTCTGAGCATAGTCGAACGGCAGCGGACCGTCGCCGTTGTTGATCCAGGCAGAAGACTGCCAAGTACGAGCGCTGAGACCGCCGTTGCCGGTGGTGCCTGCGCGACGAAGGAAGAAGCCGCCGTTGGCGAAACCGGCGCCGTTGGCTCCGGAGAAGCCATCGGGGTTCACGAGGCTGATCGACGACGTGCCGGTCACCGACTGCACGTCACGGCCGACCGTGATCGTGCCGTAGGAGTTCGACTTCAAGAACCAGTAGGCGTGACGAAGCGCCACCGACTGGGTGTTGAAGGCCGGGATCGACACGTTGTTAGTGGCACCCAGCGAAAGCTGGCTCTGTGCACTCGAACGATAGGCGCGAACCTGCAGCTCCAACTTGAAGCCGGCCGACCAGTCGCTGTTGATCTTCGCAGAGCCCTGGAAGCCCAGCGTGTTCTTGATGTTGTTGTTCTCGTTGACGTACGTGTTGCTCTCGGCGCCGTCGTTCCACCACATCACGGTCTCGGAAACCTGACCGTAGATCTGCAGCGAAACCTTGCGATTGCCCTTGCGGGCGGTCGTGGCTTCGAGTTCTGCAACCCGCTCCTCGAGATCCGCGCAGCAGTTACCGCCCAGATCGGCAGCGATTGCCGAAGTACCCAACATTGCAACGCCGGCGGTGACGATCAGCGCCCGGCAGCTGACTGAACTCATATACCCCCCAAACATCTCAGCCATACTCCTTTTCAATGGCCACTGAAGGCCGTACTTTGAATGTTCATGACCACTGGCTATAGTATCGTGAAGATCAACTCTGGCCGCATCAGGCCGTCCGTTGGATCCAGACCCCATCGATCCCAGCTCTCGCCAAAATCAGACAGGCTGTCGTTTCTGTCGTCGACTGGTCATTCTGCCGAACTACACAAACAACTCACTCGAGCAGGCATCCAGAGTAGCGGTATGATTGGGGCCGATACTGCCACTCCTCCGTAACGGCGCCTCCAGATGGTGGCCAGGAATTGCCGTCCACGAATTCACCATCACCAGAAGGGGGGCCGCACTCAATTGCGCGGATCTACCGAGCGCGAATACTTAGTGACCACAGGGGTCGCGCCGATTCGCTTTGGTAAGGAGTTGTTTTTCCATCATTAAAAGTCTCGCATCCTCATCAACTCGACGGCCGCGCTAGGTGTTGTTACTTGCGTTTGTCCGAAGACTTGGACTTGACAGCCGCCTCACTCGATTCGTTTGAGGTCTATTCGTTGCTGAAGCGTCACACTCTGAACCAGGGGGCGGGACACAATTCCCTCGCAGAACCTCTGGCCAGCCGTTCACTGGGGACAAGAGAGCCGGTTCGAGGCGGCAACATTGATGCGCGCCCACTGTATCTGCTACCAGAGGCCACCTGCCGGCCTTCGCTTTCGCCCGCCGAAGTGCGTGTTTGCCGGCGCTGTCCCCAGAGGCCGCTTTGACCGACAAGAACAACGACAAGCCGGGGGGCAAGGAGCCCGCCGACATCCGTCCCATCTCGATCATCGACGAGATGAAACGCTCCTATCTCGATTACGCCATGAGCGTGATCGTCAGCCGCGCGCTCCCCGACGTGCGCGACGGCTTGAAGCCCGTGCACCGGCGCATCCTGTTCGGCATGTCCGAATTGGGCGTCGACTGGAACAAGAAATACGTCAAGAGCGCCCGCGTCGTCGGCGAGGTGATGGGCAAGTACCACCCGCACGGCGATCTCGCGATCTACGATGCCCTCGTTCGCATGGCCCAGGACTGGTCGCTGCGGGTGCCGCTGATCGACGGGCAGGGGAATTTCGGCTCGGTCGATGGCGATAGCCCCGCCGCGATGCGCTACACCGAGTGCCGGCTGCAGAAGGTCGCGCAGTATCTGCTCGACGATCTCGACAAGGACACCGTCGATTTCCGCGAGAATTACGACG
>CAZNMY010000220.1:0-4855 GCA_964574325.1 uncultured Devosia sp.
GGCAGCCGCCCATGTAGAAGCCGTTCTCGTAGCCCTGCATCTTGAAGCCGCGGCCGTCGACCTTCAGCTTCGCGCCTTCCTTGATGCCGAGTTCCACGTAATCGCGCACCTTCTGCAGATGCGCCTTCGTCACCAGCGGACCGAAATCCGCGTCGTTGGAGATCGACGGCCCGATCTTCAGGCTCTCGACCTTCGGGATCAGCTTGGCGACCAGCGCATCCGCGGTCGCCTGCCCGACCGGCACGGCCACGGAAACCGCCATGCAGCGCTCGCCGGCCGAGCCGTAGCCCGCTCCGATCAACGCATCGACCGCCTGATCCATGTCGGCGTCCGGCATGATTATCATGTGGTTCTTGGCGCCGCCGAACGCATGCACCCGTTTGCCGTTCGCCGTGCCGCGCTTGTAGACGTACTCCGCGATCGGTGTCGATCCGACGAAGCCGATGCCCGCGATATCCGGGTCGTCGAGCAGCGCATCCACGGCCGTCTTGTCGCCGTTGATGACGTTGAGGATACCCGGCGGCAGCCCCGCTTCCATCATCAGCTCCGCCAGCATCAGAGGCACCGAGGGGTCCCGCTCCGACGGTTTCAGGACGAACGCATTGCCGCACACGATCGCAGGCGCAAACTTCCACATCGGGATCATCGCCGGGAAGTTGAAGGGCGTGATGCCCGCCACGACGCCCAACGGCTGCCGCAGCGAATAGATGTCGATGCCCGGCCCCGCGCCTTCCGTGTACTCGCCCTTCATCAGGTGCGGCCCGCCGATCGCGAACTCCGCCACCTCGAGCCCGCGCTGGATGTCGCCCTTCGCGTCGGGAATGGTCTTGCCGTGCTCCTTGGCGAGCACCAGCGCCAGCGTCTCCATGTCCCGGTTGAGCAGATCGACGAACCTCATCATCACACGCGCGCGCCGCTGCGGGTTGGTCGCCGCCCACCCGACCTGCGCTGCCTTCGCGTTCTGCACCGCGTCCCAGACTTCCGAAGCGTCCGCCAGCGGCACCTTTGCCGCGACCTCGCCGGTCATCGGCCAATACACGTCCCCGAACTTGCCCGAGCGGCCCTTGACCCGCTTGCCGCCGATGAAATGAAAGAGTTCCTGAACCATGACTGCCGCCTGCTCATCCCTGGGGTTTCCTGAGTGTCCTCAGAATAGGCGGACCCGGACGGCAAATCTACCCAGCGTTGATTCCCGGTGATCGCGTACCGGCCTGCGCGATCACCACGCAGATGGGGCGACTACAGCAGCGTCCACTGCCCGACGGCGATGGCCCAGGCGATGATCACGGCGTTGGCCGCGACATGGCCGACGACCGCGTCGAACAGACGGCCCTGCCGGAGCATGAGGAGGGCGAACACAGCGCCCGCCAAGGCCCCTGCCACCGGCCGCGAATGCAAGAGCCCGAACAGCCCCGACGAGATCACGAGAGCCACCCAGGAGAACCTGTCGAACGGCACCGTCTCGAAGCGCCTCGAAATGATCCAGCGGTAGAGCAGACCGCGAAACGCCAACTCCTCCACGATCGGCACGACCACGATCCCGCCGAACGCCCGGATCGCAAGCCACAGCACGGCGAGCAGCGGTGGTTGAGCCGCCAGCCACCCCCCCGGGTCGAGCGCTGAGGGCGAAACTTTGCCGGGATCTGTGACGATCCAGGCCACCCCGACCAGCGCGCCCACGGCCACCGCCGGCAGCGACACCGGTGCGGCGAAACCGCGATACCACGCGCGCAGGATCAGCAGCGCCCCGCCCGCCGCCACGATCTTCAAGCCGTAGAGCCACGTGTCGTAAGGCGCGAGCGCCGACGTGACGATGCTCCCGACCATCAGCGCCATGAACGGAACGATGAGCGCATCCATCGCGCGGTCGGGCACGTTTTCACGTTGCACGGGCGCTGCCGTATCGGCTGCGAAGAACGACAACCGCGGCGCCAACGCCATGAACCCGAGCGACACCGCCAGGAAGGCCATCCACCCCGCCTGCGAATGAAAGCCGCCCTCCGCGACATCCGGCGAGATGTGCCCACCGATGCTCACCAGCACAGCGATTCTGACGATATTGAGCGTATAGATGGACAGGATGCCCAACGGCACCAGCAGCAGCGCATTGGGAAACTTCAACGTCTGCCGGAACGACCACAGGTAGAGGCCGAGAAATGCGGTTATGAGCGCCATTCCCTCGTAACCCGAGCAACTCTGATCGATGATGACCTGGAACTCGCCGACGAACAGCGACTTCGTGACGTAGTCGACGGCTGGCGCCGGCTCGTAGAGCGCCAGGAACTTGTAGCTCAGCATCAGCGTGGTGTCGGCCAGACTGTTCCATCCCGACTGGGCGTATGCGCCCGCCGCGAGCAACACAGCCCCGGCGATCAGCGCAATGCAGATCTCCCGCGCCTGCCGCCGGAACAATTCGATCCAGAACATCAACGGAGCGAACAGCCAGAACATCGACAGCGCCGTTGCCACCAGCGGCACGCAGAACAGGGCGAACCAACCCCATGGCGGCTCCGGCGCCGTCGCCGCGTGTAGCGTGAACGCGACCGCAGATACCGCCAGAACCCCGAACAGCAGCAGGTTCACCGCCAGCGGCAGCCTCCAGCCGCTTCCCCGCGTGCCCGACGAAGACGCAAGCGCCCACAACTCCGCGATTTCTCCACGGCGCGGCCACATCATGATCGCCCAGGCGACGGCCGACACGATCACCAGCATCTGGAGATGCCTGATGACATACACCGGGTTCTGCCAGGCCGTGACCGGCGTCTCGAACGAGAACAGCAGCGAGATCACCGTGATCTCGAGCCCCGCCAATTCGATGGCCATGACTGGACGAGCGAAACGCACCATCCGGCTGCGCCATCCAGCGCTCAACGCCCCATTACCAGCGCCGTTACCAGCGCGGATTTCGGGCTGAATCTGCAGTGTCATGAATCAACTCGATGCTTGCCAGAAAAAGAATGAAGGCGGCACAGGGAGATGCCCCTTTGCCGCCCCATCATCACAAATCGTGCCATGCGGGACCGCGTTCTGCAGACCAACGGAGCACGAGGCATCTACTTGCGGAGGCGCCGATAGGCCATCATGCCCGCGCTGACGAGAACGGCGATCGCGGCAACGCCTGCCGGACCGTCGATTTCCGGCGCGTGACGAACCGCACGCCAATCGGCGAATGCGGCCGCCTCACCGATGGTGGCGCCCAGGGCGGCCATCGTCATCGCAGCACGAACGTAGATCGTCTTGAACATATTCACTCCTTGTCCAGTTCTGCCGAAGAACCTGCCTCCCACTTTCGGAAGCCGGCGGCCGGACAATAGGAGGTGGACGCCGGATTAACCTTATGGTTCCAATGAAAATAGTTAAGTCCCGCCCCAAATCGGGAACGGGCGAGCCGTCAACCGATCGACGGAAGCAGAGCGCATTCCGTCACGGAAACGGCCGCTCACACGAGCCGGCTCTGTTCCACCGCCGCGCCGATGAAGCTCGTGAACAGCGGATGCGGTTCGAACGGCCGCGACTTCAGCTCGGGATGGTACTGCACGCCGATGAACCAGGGGTGGTCGGGATATTCGATCGTCTCGGGCAGCAGCCCATCCGGCGACAAGCCCCCGAACACCATGCCCTTGGCCTCCAGGCGCTCGCGATACCGCATGTTGACCTCATAGCGATGCCGGTGCCGTTCGCTGATCTCTGTCGCGCCGTAGATCTGCGCGATGCGGCTGCCCTTGGCGAGCTTGGCCTCGAATGCGCCGAGCCGCATGGTGCCGCCGAGGTCCCCGCCCTGCCGGCGTTTTTCCAGCTCGTTGCCGCGCATCCATTCCGTCATCATGCCGACGACCGGCTCATCCGCCGGACCGAACTCGGTGGAGCTCGCCGACGCGATCCCCGCGAGGTTTCGCGCAGCCTCGATGCACGCCATCTGCATTCCGAAGCAGATGCCGAAATAAGGCACACCGCGTTCACGTGCGAATTTCGCCGACAGGATCTTGCCTTCCGAGCCGCGTTCGCCGAAGCCGCCCGGCACGAGAATACCGTGCAAGCCTTCCAGATGCGCCGCCGGCTCCTCGCTCTCGAAGATCGAGCTGTCGATCCACTCGAACTTGACCTTGACGTTGTTGGCGATGCCCGCGTGAACGAGCGCCTCCGTCAACGACTTGTAGGCGTCCTGATGCTCGGTGTACTTGCCGACGATCGCGATCGACACCTCGCCTTCCGGCGCCTTGATCCGGCTGACGATCTCTTCCCAGCGCGTGAGGTCCGGCTTCGGCGCACCGTTGATGCCGAACGCCATCAGCACCTGCTCGTCGAGACCTTCCTTGTGATACGCGAGCGGCACCTCGTAGATCGATTTCATGTCGAGGGCCTGGATCACGGCCTCCTCGCGCACGTTGCAGAACAGCGCGATCTTCTTGCGTTCGGAGCGCGGCACCTCGCGGTCGGCGCGGCACAGCAGGATGTCCGGCTGGATGCCGATCGATCGCAGCTCTTTCACCGAATGCTGCGTCGGCTTCGTCTTGAGCTCGCCTGCGGACGGGATCCACGGCACCAGCGTCAGGTGGATGAAGATCGACGATCCCCGCGGCAGTTCGTTGCCGAGCTGACGGATCGCCTCGAAGAACGGCAGGCCCTCGATGTCGCCGACCGTGCCGCCGATCTCGGTCAGAACGAAATCGACGCCCTCGTTGCCGGCGCGGATGAACTCCTTGATCTCGTTCGTGACGTGGGGAACGACCTGAACCGTGCCGCCGCCATAGTCGCCGCGCCGCTCGTTCTCCAGGATGCGCTGGTAGATCCGGCCCGTGGTGATGTTGTCGCCGCGCGTCGCCGGCACGCCGGTGAAGCGCTCATAGTGGCCAAG
>CAZNMY010000221.1:0-4762 GCA_964574325.1 uncultured Devosia sp.
GCGCCTGCGCGTCGAACGCCAGCCACCACGGGAACAGCTGCCAGGGCGGGTAGACGGGCAAGCTGAACAGCATGAACCACGGTGCGCCGAGGGCCGGCTGATAGGCCAGCATGGCCGCGGCCCATTGCGTGGCAGCGGCGAGACATCCGATGACGAGTGCGACGGCGAGTGTGCCTTGAATGAACGCGGTGCGGAGCGAGAGCATGGGCGACAACCCTTTCGCGCGGGAGAATTCAGCGCGCTCAAAGGGTGCGACAGAAAATGAAAAACGATCAATGGAGTAAATTGTGCAGGATTGTGAAAGGGAGTGAAGAAAACGAGTGGGTTTGCGGCAAAAAAAAGGGGGCGTAGAATTCAAGATCTTCGCAGCGCGCAAACCAAATGCATGTGACGCCCGAATTCCGATGATTTGCGAGATCAATTGATTAGTGTTGAGACTATGCAAATGGCAATCCCGACCGATACCGCTTCGGTGCAGCAGTATCGGTCGCTCAATCAATGTCACGTCGTCCAGATGCGGCTCAAGCCGCAGGTCGGTATCGCGCCAGCAGCGACCGCTCCGTATAGCCAGATTGCGGGAAGCGCATGTAGCGCGGCAGCCAGCCGTCCACCTTGGTCCGGCCGTCACCGGCCAGCGCCTTACGGATGATCGCCTTCTTCTTGGTACCGGTGTCGGTGAGATAGCCCGCAGCCGCCTGCTCGCCGATGACCTCAGCCAGCATTGCGCCGACAGCCTCGCGGTCGCGGGCAAGCTCGAAGAACGTCTCGTCCGGCTGCCAATGCTTGCCGACATCGACGGCCAGCGTCTCGCCCAGCGTGTCGATCAGCGCCGTGCCACTGGCCAGCGCCTCGGCCATCACCACGGCGACAAGGCGCATGACCTCCTTGTCGGACAACGCGATCAGCTTGGCGAGTACGTCGGCGGTGCGCACGCCGTTGGCGTCATGGGCGATCAGCGGGCCGTCCGGCTCATTCCATCCCAGCAGGTGCCGCGCGGCCTCGCGCTCGGCGGCGAAGGCAGTCTGGCTCGGCAGCGCGGTTAGCGCCGAGGCAATCGCCTCGCTCGCGGCCTGCTGGCGCTCGGGCTCGATCCGCCACCGTGACGCGCCCGCGATGACGTGCGCCAGCATCAGCCGCAGCGCGATCTTGGGCGCGTTGGCGACGGCGAGCCGCACGGCGCTGTGGCGGACGAGATCGATGTAGTTGGCGAGCGGCGCACTCAATTCCGGGCGCTCGGCGCGCGTGGCCTCGTCGGCGCTTTCGTCGCCGGTCTCGTCATTGGGCTCGCGCAACGCCTTCCGCGCTTCCGCGCTCGGCAGCAGGCCCTTGTGAACCGTGACGCGGCCATTGGGCTCGACCTCGATGAAGGCCCCGCCGCCCTTGGCTTTCGGCACAGGCTCGTGGCCCCACGTTTGGAAACGCTCGGCGGGGCCGATCACGTGCACGGCCTGCCAGCCCTTAGCGGTCAGATCATCCCGCAACTTGGCAATGGCGGCGTTCTGCAGCTTCCAGAACTGCTCAGCATCGCAGAAGAATCGCTCGTCCCCGAACAGGTCGCCCTTGATGTCGCCGCGATACTCGGCCTCGTCGAACAGCGCGGCCGACGTGGCGATCTCCGCGCCGCCGAGCAGCCACGCTTTCAACTGCCAGCGCGGCGGCGGCGTGGCGTCCGGATCGCGCAACAGCGCGACATAGGCCTTCTGCCGCTCCTTGGTCGCGAGTGTCAGCAGCTTCAAGGTCTCGCCGTCGATCTCGCCCGCGCGATAGAGCCGATGGATATCGGGGATCAGGCGGGCCAGCGCCAAGCGGCGGCGGACGACAGCGGGCGTGATGCCGAACGCGTCGGCAATCTCGTCCTCGGTGCGACCCTTGGCGAGCAGCGCGGCAAAGGCCGTGTACTGGTCGAGCTCGTCCATCGGCAGGCGCTCGACGTTCTCGGCCAAGCTCGCCTCGATGGCGGTGGCGTCGTCGTCCGTGTCGATCACGATGCAAGGCACTCTGTCCGGCGCGTCGGCGTCGGGCTCGACCTCGCGTGCGATTTTTTCCAGTGCCTTGAGCCTGCGCTTGCCGCCGACGACCTCGAAGCCGTCCGTGTTCCTGCGCACGATCAGCGGTTGCAACAGGCCAATCGAGCGGATCGACGCGGCGAGGCTGTCGATGGCCTTGGGGCCGTGCTTGCGCACGTTCAGCGCGGACGCGTGAAGGTCGCCAAGCGGAAGATGGGTCAGTGAATGCGGCATGACGTGTCTCCTTACATTCGGGAGGTTGAACATTGGTGCGGACGAGGCGGGTCAGTAATCGCTGGCGAGCATCAGCGTCAGGACGCGAACGACACCCGGCGCGAGCGGGTCCTCTGCGCCGTACGTCAGCGAGGCATCGGCATAGGTGTCGATCTTGAAGAAGAAGCGCTCGCCCGCGTGCTCGAACGCGCCGAAGTCGTGTTCGCCATAGGGATCATTGTCCGGTGTGAAGTCGTCGAACCGGCGCATGGCGAGGATTGCGGCGGCCAGGGTATCGGGGGGCAGCGCGGCGACGGCGGCGGTCATCATGACGTGGCCGCCGAGCCGGTCGCGCCGCAGCGCATCGTTGCGGGCGGCAATCTCGGCCGCGCGCGCTGCATCGGCACTGGCACTTGCCATTGCGGATGTCGGGGCTTGCTGTGTCATGGCTCAGTCCTCCTCGATCGGCTCGTCGGCCGGATAGGGATCGGCTGTGAAGATGCGGGGATCGAACTCAGCGCGCTTCTCGGCCTCGCAGCCGTCGCAGACGAAGGCGCAGAAGATGTTGAGTGCATCGTGAAGCTCGCGGCGCGGCTTGTCGGAACCGCAGAGGCACGGCATGGCGACTGGAAACAGAATCGACATGGGCTCTCTCCTTTCTGTGGTGGATGAGACGTGCTCGGCCGTTCCGGCGCACAGGTGCGCCGGTCGGCAATGCTGGCGATGGGACTTGATCAGGCGGCGCGCTGCTGCGCGGCGGCGCTTGGCTGCAAACTATCGAGGTAGGCCACGGCCTCCTGCGCCTTGGCGGCGGCAGCGAAGATCGCCCGGGCGTCGGCCTTCATCACCTTGATCCAGTGGTGAATATAGCGGGCATGATCGGGATGCGGCTCACCGCTGATGCCGAGACGGGCACAGATGAAACATGCCGCCGTCTCGGCTATGCACTCTTCCATCGCATACTGATCATCACCGAACCGCTTGCCGAGCTGGCGGTTGCACCTTTTCGGTGCGGAAGTGAAATGCGCCGTCTCATGGCTGAGCACGCGATACCACCCATCGGTGCGTGTGTGTCCGTCCTTGCCGAGGAACCGCGCCTCGTCGGGCATGTGAATGGTGTCGGTCGATGGGCGATAACAGGCCTGCGTGCCGCCGACGATCACCTTCGCACCCGTCGCGGCGAAATACGCCTCGGCCGCTGCGATACGCTGGATCGGGTTCGGCGGCAACGCGGTCGCGGGCTTGTAGCCCTCCACCTGCTCGGCGGCGAACACCCAATAGCCGCGCGCCATCCTGCGAAGCTCGGTCTCGCTGTCGCTGCCTTCGCCCGCGCTGCTGCCGCCCGATTGCGCTGCGTCGTTTCGCACCTCGAACTCGCGATAGAAGACAATAGGGCTGGCGCGCTCGCCTTTGCGCACGTGCGCGCCGATCGCGTTCCACTGTTTCAGCGTCGCCCACTCGCCGGACTCGTAGCCGCGCTCAAGCGCCGACACCCACAGCGACAGGATATTGATCCCGCGATAGGCGGCCTGCGTGGTGGCATTGATGGGCAGCGTCGGATTGAAGCCGCCGCGCTGCCACGGCAGCACTGGATCGTCCGGATTGGACTCGATGGCCGCGAGGATTTTCGCGGTGATCGTCTCGTAGATGTTGGATCGTGATTTCGCGCTGCTGCTTTCCATGACTTGGGTCATGACGCACACTCCAAAACGTGGAACCAAACCTGAGAAATTCAGCGCTGATCTCAGTCTCGAAACACTACCATAAGTTCTTCTTTTGTTCTAGAGTATTCGTCGGATTTATGAGGCGTTTTCAATCACATAATGTTGCAATCGCTATCGAAGCGACGGCGTCGAATTCGACCGAGAAAGTCCAAGGCACTTCCCTTGGAAGTGCTGTGGCGCGTTGCCGTGTGCCTGCCTCGCGGAGCCGTCCCTCGCCACCGGCCCCGTCAGGGGGGACGGCTCCGCGAGGGAGGCACGCGGGCCTGCCTCGTGGTGAGTCCGGCACTAGCGCGTGGGCGCCGTGATCGCGTGCCCGACGTCGCCGTCGCCTGCATCATTGTCCGCGCCATGGGATCGTCACCGAAGGCCGAGACCCGCGCCAGCGGGGCTCGGGTCCGCGGCCCCCGTGATCGTCAGCCATTCCGTGTGATCGTGGTTCCCGCGGACTAGAGCCCGGCCGCGGCCCCCTTGGGCCGCGGGGCGCCATGCCAGTGCTCTGCAGGCTCGCTCATGGCCGGCCGATCTTCGTAGCTCGATCGGCAGCCTTTGCGGCTTGCTCGGGCGCAACCGCGTCGTGCCACCGACAAGCTCCCTCGTGCAAGCGAAAGCCTGGTCGCCGGAGCGTTGAGAGTTGCCGCTGGTGTCGTGGCATTGTCACCGATGGACACCTTGCTCGGCACGTCTGCGCCAACCTACTGGTTTTACGTCGGGTTTCTGCTCGAATCTTCCGTGCGTTTGTTGGTGCCTGTCGCGCCTGACCCGAAGCTGCCCTGAGCAAGTGAAGCATGCGTGGTAAGTCGGCGCGCGCCCCGCAGAGAA
>CAZNMY010000222.1:0-4743 GCA_964574325.1 uncultured Devosia sp.
GCCATGCCCGCCGGGCTTCTAGTTAGCCATCATCGCCGACCAGAGCTTGTGCGGATCGAGGTTGTCGCCTGCCTCGTTCAGGATGCTCCTCGGGTCAGCCTCGAGGATGCGATTGCGGAAGCGCTCGCGGATGAGACCGCCCTGTCCGTAGCGGCCGTTCGAGTTGAAGCCGTAACCGACCACGCGACGACCGTCGCGGACGACATCGGTGACCACGGCGACAAGGCTCGCGGTCATCTTCGAGAAGTCGATGTAGGCGTTGCGGATCGGCGAGGCGATCGGCTTCGTCACCTCGCAGACGTCGACGATGCGCATGGTTGGGCTCCCGGGAGACATGGGTGAGTGAGTCACCAGAGGTTTGCCCTGGCCCCGGCGCAAAAGCCATGCCCGAGATCTGGTGCGGCGTGCAGAATATGGTCAATATTCGGCTAATTCAGAGTTATTTTGCGAGTTCCGTGCACACTCCACCGAGATAGATGGAGGAGCGAAGTCATGTTCGAGCGTTTTGTCGATCGTATCCATCGCGGCTGGGTCATGGCGGTAGCAGCAAGCCGCCTCGTCGGGCAGCAACCGAAGCTGATGGCCATTGCGGCGTTGCCATTCCTGGCGCTCGTGGCGCTGGTCGCCCTAATGATGAATGGACCCGCCGCCGCGATCCTCGAAGCCATCCGGCATGCTCCGAGGGAATGGCACACATCGCTACTGATAGCTTCGGCCTTCAGTGCCTATCTCGCGATCTGGTTCGTCATCACGCTCTTCAACACGGCTCTCGTGCTCGCGACGCTGAGCCAGCTCGACACGGGCCGCGTCTCGGTCTCCCAGTGTTTCGGCATCGCTGTCTCGAGGCTTCCGCAGATCCTCGCATGGAGCATCTTTGCCGCCACGGTCGGGCTGGCGCTGAACATCCTGTCTGCGCTGCTGAAGGAGAAGCTCGGGCTGCTCGGCAGCATCATCGGCGTCACCTTCGAGGCAACCTGGGCGGTCGCCACCTATTTCGCGCTGCCGGTACTGGTGGTCGAGGGCGTCGGGCCGATCGATGCGACGCAGCGCTCCTTTCATCTGATGAAGCGGACCTGGGGTGAATCCCTTGGCGGCAACGTCGGGATCGGGCTGCTGGGCTTCGTGTTGATGTTGCCGGTGCTCGTCGGCCAGTTCTTGTTCACACAAGCGGCCGGCAGCTCCATACTTCCCGCGCTGATGATCCTGAGCGTGGTCTACGTCGCGCTGATCAGCCTGTTCATGGCGGCCGTTACCGGCGTACTCCGATCGGCGCTCTATATGTTCGCGGTCAGCGGCGAGGCGCCTCGCGGGTTCGATCCGCACGCGATGTCGGGCGCTTTCCAGCCGCGGCGGTGATCAGCCCCGGTAGTGCGAGAACTGGCCCTTGGGGCGGAAGCGCTCGAGGTAGAGCGGCACGATCGCGCCGACGGGCTGGGCCTGGGCGACGCCGAGGCCGGCCAGGGTGCGGCCTTCCTTCACGGCCGCCTCGCTGACGACGTTGTCGACCTGCAGAAGGCGGATCTGGTCCAGCGTGATGGGGCGGATGGCGTTGGGCAAGGGCCACGTCAGCAGAGCCTGCAGCTTGGCGAGCCAGATCGGCATCCGCAAGTAGGGCTTGCTGCGGCCGGTCCAGATCTGCGTGCGATCGAGCAACTGGCGGAAGGTCGCGACCTCGGGGCCGCCGATCTCATAGATCGTTCCGGGCTTGCCGCCGCCGGCAAGCACATTCGATATGGCGGTCGCGATGTCGCCGACGAACACCGGCTGGAACTTCGTCCGGCCACCGCCGACCAGAGGCAACATCGGAGAGATCTGGGCCATCGCCGCGAAGCGGTTGAAGAACTCGTCCTCGGGTCCGAAAACGATCGAGGGGCGAAGGATGATCGCCGACGGAAACTCCTCCAGCACCGCGCGCTCGCCTTCCGCCTTGCTGCGGGCGTAGTCGGATTTGGACTTGAGATCTGCACCGAGGGCCGAGACGTGCACGAGGCTCTTTGCGCCAGCTTCACGGGCGGCGTGGGCGACCGCGCGAGCACCCTTTGCGTTCAGGGCGTCAAAGGTCTGCTGGCCGTTCTTCGCCAGCGTGCTGACGAGATTGACGACAGCGTCGGCGCCTTCGACGGCGCGAGCGACCGAGTCGGGATAACGCAGGTTCGCCTGCACCGGCATGATCTGGCCGACGCCACCCATCGGCTGAAGGTGACCGGCGAGATCGGGCCGCCGGCTCGCGGCGCGGATGCGCCAGCCGTCCTTCGCCAGTGCTCTCACGACATGCCGGCCCACGAAACCGGAGCCGCCGAAAACCGTCACCAGCTTGTCCGCGCCACTGCTCGCCATCGCCTGCCCCTTCCGTGAAATCCGTCAGGAAGGCTCATACACGCCCCGACGCCGATTTGGGAAGCGCGCGGCCTCGACGCAGGTTCGTCGAGGTCGGACGGCAAGATAGTGCCGATCGGTACGAGAGCGGCTGCGGCCGGCCGGAACGGACTTGCGTTTGGACGAGGTTTGCGTCGGGGATTTTGCTGCTTGCCCTCGATGCTCGAACGGCGTGGCGCGCAAGAACGCTCCTCGGCGAGAATTTCAATCCCCGCCGCGGGAGAGTGCAATCTTCGACACTCAGATGAGCCGTCTTCGACCAACTGGCGGGCTTACGCGTTTCCTTGTTTCGGATATAAGGCGAGCCAAGCGGTCGGGCACCGAGCCTGAGTTCCGCGCCCGAGCACTATGGGAGGTACCAATGCTCAGAAGGCAATTCATCGCAGCAGGCGTTTCGGCTGCCGCGATCCTGGCCGCCACGAACGGTGCGCAAGCACAGGACACGATCAAGATCGGCATGATTCAATCGATGACCGGCACGCTGGCCGGAGTCGGTCGCCAGGTGATGGCGGGCGCACGCCTCTACATCCAGGAGCACGGCGATACCGTCGCGGGCAAGAAGATCCAGCTCATTCTGCGTGACGACACGACGACACCCGACGTCGGACGCCGGTTGGCCCAGGACCTGATCGTCAACGAAAAGGTCGACATTCTCGCGGTCGGCGTGACGCCAGTCGCGATCGCCGTGGCACCGCTCGCCACCGAGGCCAAAAAGGCGGCGGTGATCATGGTGTCCGGCACATCGGCGGTCATCGACCGCTCGCCGATGTACGTGCGCACCAGTTTCACGCTCGGACAGCAAACCGGGATCATGGGACAGTGGGCGGCCCAGAACGGCATCAAGAAGGTCGGCATCATCCAGACCGACTTCGCGCCGGGCACCGAGGCGACCAACGTGTTCTCGGAGGCCTTCAAAGCGGCCGGCGGCACGATCACCGAGACGCTGAAGGTGCCATTCGCCAACCCTGATTTCTCAGCGTTCCTGCAGCGCATCGCCGACAGCAAGCCGGACGGCCTGTTCGTGTTCGTGCCCGGCGGCGGTCCGGCCGGCACATTCGGCCGACAGTTCCGTGAGCGCGGCCTCGACAAGGCCGGGATCCGCCTGATCGGGCCGGGCGACATCACCGACGACGAGGATCTGCCGGCGATGGGCGATGCCATGCTCGGCGTCGTCACGGCGGGCTTCTACTCGCAAGCCCACAACACGCCGAAGAACAAGAAATTCATCGCGGACATCGCCAAGGCCAACAACGGCCTTCGCGCGAGCTTCGTGACAGTCGGCGGCTACGACGGCATGCACGCGATCTACGAGGGTCTGAAAAAGACCGGCGGCAAGACCGATGGTCCGGCACTGGTCGAGGCGATGAAGGGCCTCAAGTGGGAAAGCCCGCGCGGACCGATGTCGATCGATCCCAATACACGCGATATCGTGCAGAACGTGTATCTGCGCCGCGTCGAAAAGGTCGACGGTCAGCTCCAGAACACGGAGTTCCAGACGTTCGAAGCCGTCAAGGATCCGCGCAAGCGCTGAAGATCGGGTGAGTGGTGAGTGGTCGGTGGTGAGTGGTCGAAGAGCCACTTTGCGGCGGACCGACACCACTCACCATCACAACTCACCACGCACGGCGCACATGATTACGGTCCTATTCGACGGCGTCGCCTACGGCATGTTGCTGTTCGTCCTGGCGTGCGGGTTGTCCGTCACGCTGGGGCTGATGAACTTCGTGAACCTCGCGCACGGCGCGTTCGCGATGGCCGGCGGCTATGCGGCTGTCGTTCTGACCAACAAGGCCGGCGTACCGTTTCTGCTGAGCCTGCCGATCGCGTTCATCGTGCCGGCGCTGATCGGGGCGGTGCTCGAGCGCACACTCTATGCGCAGCTCTACGGGCGCCCGCATCTCGACCATGTGCTGTTCTCGATCGGTCTCGTGTTCATGGCCGTGACGACGGCCGACTACTTCATGCATGCGACCCGGCAATTCCCGCTGCTGCCGAGCTATCTGCAAGGCCGCATCGAGGTGATGGGCGTCAGCATGGGCGTGTACCGACTTTTCATCATCGCCGTGTGCGGCCTCATCACGCTGCTGCTGCAGTGGGTGCTCGTCGGCACGCGCTTCGGCAGCCGGCTCCGTGCCGCGGTCGACGACCGCCGTGTGGCGAGCGGGCTCGGCATCAACGTCGGCGTGATCTTCGTGTCGACGTTCGCGGTCGGCTCGGGTCTGGCGGGCCTGGGTGGCGCACTGGCCGGAGAGGTGGTCGGCCTCGATCCGACGTTTCCGCTGCGGCTGATGCTCTACTTCCTGATCGTCGTCACCGTCGGCGGCACGAGCAGCATTACGGGGCCACTCGCCGCCGCCCTGCTGCTCG
>CAZNMY010000223.1:0-4621 GCA_964574325.1 uncultured Devosia sp.
GGCATCGATGTGGGCCATGATGCCGAAGTTACGATAGTCTTCGATCTGGAACTGGCGAGCCATGATAGTTCTCCGGTCGTCCTACCAGCGATAGTGCGAAAATGCGCGGTTCGCTTCGGCCATCTTGTGCGTGTCTTCGCGCTTCTTGACGGCGTTACCGCGGTTCGACGACGCGTCGAGCAATTCGCCAGACAGCTTGTCCACCATCGTACTTTCGTTGCGCGAGCGCGCCGCGGTGATGATCCAGCGGATCGCGAGTGCCTGCCGGCGCTCGGGGCGAACCTCGACGGGCACCTGATAGGTGGCGCCGCCGACGCGACGAGAGCGAACCTCGACCGCAGGCATCACGTTTTCCAGCGCCTGATGGAACAGCTGCACCGGGTTCGACTTGGCGCGCGCCTCCATCTTGTCGAGCGCACCATACACGATGCGCTCGGCGACCGACTTCTTACCCTGCTCCATCACCGCGTTCATGAACTTGGTGAGAACGAGATCCTGGAACTTCGGGTCGGGATCGACCTCGCGCCGCTCGGCGCTATGACGACGGGACATGAGCCTTGTCCTTTAGAGGCTGCCGGGTGAATTCACCCGCGAAACTTTGAGATCCGAGATCGCGACTGGCCGGGCCAGGACTTTCCGGATCACATACGAAATCAAATGCGGAGTGGCCGAGAAGCTGCCGGCTTACTTCGGCCGCTTTGCGCCGTACTTGGAACGACGCTGCTTACGGGCAGCGACGCCCTGCGTATCGAGCACGCCGCGAACGATGTGGTAGCGAACGCCGGGCAGATCCTTGACGCGGCCGCCGCGGATGAGCACAACCGAGTGCTCCTGCAGGTTGTGACCCTCGCCGGGGATGTAACCGATGACCTCGAAGCCATTGGTGAGACGAACCTTGGCGACCTTGCGAAGCGCCGAGTTCGGCTTCTTCGGGGTCGTCGTGTACACACGGGTGCAAACGCCGCGCTTCTGCGGGCACGCCTCCATGTGGCGCGATTTCTCGCGGTAGGTTTTCGGCGTCCGCGGCTTGCGGATCAACTGCTGAATTGTCGGCATGCGACTAGCCTTCTTAGGCTGAAATCCCCGCCTGCGCGAAGAAAACAGCAAGACCATTCCGCCGGACCTCGATTGCTCGTGGCCCGGCCAACACCAGAGGAACCACGCGCGAGCGCGGATCATGGTTTCGAAGATGTGCTCTGCTTAGTGACGGTAGCGTTTAGGCTGACTGCGCGAGGTCCGCGCGAGAAGTGCCTACCACCTAACCGTGAGAGTTGGCGGACCATATACACGAGAAAACTTGGGGTCAACACCTTTGCGCCGCGCTGGCGAAATTATTTGTCAAGGTTCGCGGGGCCACAGGGTCACTTGTTAAAATGCCGCGGAACGGCGTGCCATTCGCGCCTAGGCGAAACCAATCGAGGTATATGCCGCGTCACCTAAGCCTTTGTTTCAGAGTCTGCTTCGATGCATTGCAGCCAGCGAGCAACGGAAAGTCGCATATCGATCGAGATCTGCTGCAGAAGGCCGCATTTTTCTCTTGGTTCGCCGTATCGATTCTACCCGTGCCTGACCGAAACCCGGCAATCGTTTCCAGTGGTTGCAAATGCAAACGGCCGGTCTTTCGACCGGCCGCCTACGTTTCTGGTGTCTGGCAACTCTGGTGCCTGCCAACCTGAAAAGGTCGCCGATCACTCCGCGGCTTCTTCCGTCCGGCGGCGGCGGCGCTGCTCGAGGCGAGAGGAACCGCCGGCGCCCGGGCCGGACAGCGACTTGTCGCCGTCGGTCTTCGCCTTTTCCTTGGCGATGAGCTCGTCGCGCTTGGCGGCGATCTTGCGCAGACGGCGCAACATGCCACCGGTACCGGCCGGGATGAGACGGCCGACGATGACGTTCTCCTTCAGGCCTTCGAGCATGTCGGCCTTGCCGTTGACGGCCGCGTCGGTGAGAACGCGGGTCGTCTCCTGGAACGAGGCTGCCGAGATGAACGAGCGGGTCTGCAAGCTCGCCTTGGTGATGCCGAGCAGAACCGGCTGGGCCGTCGGAGCGCGCTTGCCCTCCTTGTCCAGCTTGAGGCGGATCTCCTCGAACTCGGTGCGGTCGATGTTCTCGCCCTTGATCAGCTCGCTTTCGCCGGTGTCCGTGACCTCGACCTTCTGCAGCATCTGGCGAACGATCACCTCGATGTGCTTGTCGTTGATGGTCACGCCCTGGAGACGGTAAACGTCCTGGATCTCGTTGATCAGGTAGTTCGCCAGCTCCTCGACGCCCTTGATCGCGAGAATGTCGTGCGGGGCGGGATGGCCGTCGTAGACGTACTCGCCACGCTCGATGCGGTCGCCGTGCTGGACCGCGAGGCTCTTGCCGCGCGGGATCAGATACTCGACCGTCTCCTGACTCTCGTCATCGGGCTTGATGTTGATGCGCTGCTTGTTCTTGTAGTCCTTGCCGAACTCGACGGTGCCGGTGATCTCCGCGATGATGGCGTGATCCTTGGGACGGCGCGCCTCGAACAGCTCTGCCACGCGCGGCAGACCGCCCGTGATGTCGCCCGACTTCTGAGATGCGATCGGGATACGAGCCAGCACGTCGCCAGCCTTCACGCTGGCACCACGGTCCACCGACAGAATCGCGTCGACGGGTAGCAAGTAGCGGGCATCGCCGCGGGCGAGCTTGATGAGCTTGCCCTTGCTGTCCTTGACGACGATGGCGGGCTTCAGCTCCGACCCACGCGGTGTTGCGCGCCAGTCGAGCACGACGCGGCTCGAGGTGCCCTTCACCTCGTCGGTCAACTCGCGCATGGAGGCGCCCTCGACGAGATCCTCGAGGTCGGCGACGCCATCCACTTCGGTCAGGATAGGCCGGGTGAAGGGGTCCCATTGCGCGAGACGCGTGCCGCGCTTGGCGGTATCGCCCTCGTCGACGAGGAGTCGTGCGCCATACGGGATCTTATGGGTCGCCAGTTCCTTGCCTGACTGATCCACGATCACGACGGACATCGAACGGCCCATGGAGATCAAGCGGCCCTGGCTGTCCTTGAGGACGTTGCGGCCCTTGACCTTCACCGTGCCGTTGAAGTTGGTGTCGATGAACGAGGTATCGACCACGTTGGCGGCCCCGCCGATGTGGAAGGTACGCATGGTGAGCTGCGTGCCCGGCTCGCCGATCGACTGCGCAGCGATGACGCCGACAGCCTCGCCGATGTTGACGGGTGTACCGCGCGCGAGATCGCGGCCGTAGCACTTGCCGCAAACGCCGGGCTCGGTTTCGCAGGTCAGCACCGAACGGATGCGAACCTCCTGGATCTGCGCCTTGTCGATCAACTCGGCATGACGCTCCTCGATCAGGTCGCCATTGGCGATGATGACCTGCTTGGTGATCGGGTCGGTCACGTCCTCGGCAGCGGTACGGCCGAGCACGCGGGCGGCAAGCGTGACGATGACGTTGCCGCTGTCGACGACGGCCTGCACGTTGATGCCGCGATCGGTGCCGCAATCCTCTTCCTGGATGATGCTGTCCTGGGCGACGTCGACGAGACGGCGGGTGAGATAACCCGAGTTCGCCGTCTTGAGCGCGGTGTCGGCCAGCCCCTTGCGGGCGCCGTGCGTCGAGTTGAAGTACTCGAGCACCGACAGACCTTCCTTGAAGTTCGACTTGATCGGCGTCTCGATGATTTCGCCGGACGGCTTCGTCATCAGGCCGCGCATCGCTGCGAGCTGACGCATCTGGGTCGGCGAACCACGGGCGCCGGAGTGGCTCATCATGTAGATCGAGTTGATCTGACGCGAGCGACCCGTCTCGTCGACCTGAACGCCGGAAATGCGTTCCATCATGTCCTTGGCGATCTGGTCGGTGCACTTCGACCAGGCGTCGACGACCTTGTTGTACTTCTCGACCTTGGTGATCAGGCCTTCGTTGTACTGCTGCTCGAACTCGGCGACGAGCTCGTCGGTCTTGCCGATGGTCGCGGCCTTGGTGTCGGGCACCACCATGTCGTCCTTGCCGAACGAGATGCCGGCCTTGAACGCGTGGTGGAAACCAAGCGCCATGATGCGATCACAGAAGATCACGGTCTCCTTCTGACCACAGCTACGATACACGGCGTCGATCAGACCGGAGATGGCCTTCTTGGTCAGCAACTGATTCACGAGCGAGAACTTCACGCCCGGAATCTTCGGCAGCACCTCGCCGAGCAGCATGCGCCCCGGTGTCGTCTCGACCACGTCGACGAGCGGATTGCCGGCGTCGTCGAGCGAGTGATAGCGCGCGCGGATCTTGGCGTGCAGCGTCAGGCAGCCTGCGCTCAGAGCGTGATGCATCTCCGAGATCGAGCCGAACACCATGCCCTCGCCCGGCTCCTTGTCGCGCGTCAGCGACAGATAATAGAGGCCGAGAACGATATCCTGCGAGGGCACGATGATCGGTGCGCCGCTGGCGGGATGAAGGATGTTGTTGGTCGACATCATCAGGACGCGCGCTTCGAGCTGCGCCTCGAGGGACAGCGGAACGTGCACGGCCATCTGATCGCCGTCGAAGTCGGCGTTGAACGCGGCGCAGACCAGCGGGTGAAGCTGGATCGCCTTGCCCTCGATCAGCACCGGCTCGAACGCCTGGATGCCGAGGC
>CAZNMY010000224.1:0-4611 GCA_964574325.1 uncultured Devosia sp.
CGCCTGCGTTTCCCTTTCTTCGATCAACTTGTCAAAGAGCAGCAACGACGAATGAGCTTCGGTCGGATATTAACCGACCGATCGAGACAACAAGATCCCTGCCGGTTGAACCGGTTGGGACCGTTCGTTGGTCGATTGAGCAATGCCCGTCGAGGGCGGCGGAGCAATCAAGTGCGCCGCAACGAGGTGGGTTCTAACCCCAAGCGCATAGGTTGTCAATCGCCGTCTCTGAAAAAGTTGCGGCGCCTGATAGCGAAGTTTTAGTTATCTGATTCTTTTCGAAAAAAACACTCTTGGCCTGTGGGGAATCGCCCGCTCCGCCGGGGTTTTCCGGTCGCCGCGCGACGTTTTTTGCGGGCTTTTGGCAGCGAATGGCGATTGCTTCTGGGGCTCTATGAGGGGGCTCGAGGCGCGGGGAGGTCGAGCACAATGTCGATGCGTCCGGCCGAGAATGGAACGCTTCTCCAGTTGGTTAGCTTTCGTGTCGTGTGATCTGTCGGGGCTTCGGAGGCGGGCTTGGAGGGGTGCCGTCGGCTGCTCTTCCTGATCGGCGTGGGGGATGTGCGACAAAACTGCGACGGGTCGGCTGTGGGCGTAGACCTTCGCGCCCGCCGATCTCAATATTGCCGTGATAGGAAGTATGTTCTGGATCGAGGTCACGCTTCCATGTGGTGATCGCTGGGTTCTGGAACAGGGTTCTGGAACTGGGTTCTGGGGGGGGCTCGAGCCACCGTGGTGGACAAACGACGGCATGCACCGCTTGCGCGGCCGCGTTTGGCGCGGCTGAACGTCGGCGCGCGCGGGTTGTCGCAAGTCTATGGCGGGCGCGGCCGCAAGTCCCAGTCCGGTATCTATGATGCCGATCACGCCGATCAGCGGCGAAGCGGCCGATTCCGCTGGATGTTGAGCACTTGCCTCGCCGCCATGGTCGGGGCGCTGGCGATCGGTGTCGTGATCTTCGGCTCTCTGGATGCCCGCGAGGCGGGGATCGACGTACCCACCGTGTTGACACGGCTACGCGAGGGGCCGTTCGGCGGAGGGACGGCGGCGACAGGAGGTCGGGACGGCGAAGGACCGCGGTGGGCGGTCCCGCATTCGGATCGGATGCAGCCCGCTGCGGGAGCACCGACCGTCCGCCAGGTGATCCACGAGCAGATCCAGGTGCGCCGGAACGGCCGGCCCTACAACCAGATCCGTCCCTATGTGCGCATCATTACGCGACTGCAGCCGGTTTCGTCTCGCAATTCCGACGTGATACCGGCTTTCAACCCGATCGCGCTCTATGGCGCTCAAGGTGCGGACCGGGACAGCGTGCTTGCGATCGGGCCACGTACGGACTTCCGGTTCCAGGTCGTGGATCAGCTGATCGGCGGGTCCGTGATCGTGGATGACGGGATCGAGCTCGACACGCAGGAAGTGGCAGAAATCGCGGCGGAGTACGAGGCCGAAGAGATTCTGGCGCGGGCGCAGGTGCAGTCGGCGGGCGCGGCACCTGCCGGCGGCTACGGTCAGGGTCTCACTCCGGAAGCGGTGCCCAACACCACGGTGCTGCGGCGCAAACGTCCACAACAGCTTTCGGCGACGCAGAACCTCGAGCGACAGGTTCAGCGCGTGCACACGATGCAGCGGGGCGAAACGCTCGATCGGGTACTGCGCGGTCAAAACTTCGGTGGCGATGTCGTGCAGGTTCGTCAGATGATGGCGGCGATGCGGCAGGTGATGCCGGAATCCCAGGTCGTTCCGGGGATGCAGCTCCACGTCACGATGGTGCCTTCACTGACGCGTGCGGGCGACGAGCCGGCGCGTTTCAGTCTGTTCGGCGATGCGGGCGAGCATCGCGTTTCGGTAACGCGCAATGCTGCGGGAGAGTTCGAGGCGAGCACGAAGGCATTCACATCGTCGATCGTGCGGGCGGCGATGCAGGAGAGCGATACGCCTCACGGGTCGAGCATCTACGCATCGCTTTACGACGCAGCGCTGACGATGGGAATTCCGTCGGGGACGATCACGCAGAAGCTCAGGGTTCACGCATACGACACGGACTTCCGCCGCCAGATCAGCACGGGCGACTTCGCCGAGTTCTTCTTCGATGTCCGCGATGAGGCAGGTCCGGAGCTGTCGCTCGGCGACCTGTTGTTCACGGCGATGTCGACCGGTGGCGAAGCCTATCGGTATTGGAGATATCGCACACCCGACGGGCAGGTCGACTACTTCGACGAGAACGGCAACAATTCGAAGAAGTTTCTGCTGCGGCGACCGGTGCGTGGTGAAAACGTGCGCCTCGCTTCGGGGTTCGGCGCCCGCATGCATCCGATCCTGCGGTTCGTGCGCACGCACAACGGCATCGACTGGGCGGCGCCGATCGGGACGCCCATTCTGGCGGCAGGCAACGGTGTCATCGAAGAGGCCAAGTACAAGGGCGAATTCGGCAATCATATCCGCATCCAGCATGCGAACGGATATCAGTCGACCTATTCGCACCTGAGCCGCTATGCGCCCCGGATGCGCGATGGCGCGCGCGTGCGCCAGGGCGAGATCATCGGGTTCATCGGCAATACGGGCCTGTCGGCGGGGCCGCATCTGCACTTCGAGATCCACGTCAGCAACCGGCCGGTCGATCCACTTTCGATCCAGGTGCCACGCGAGAGGCAGCTCACGGGCAAGCTGCTGGCCGAGTTCCAGAAGGAGCGCGCGCGCATCGACGAGCTGATGCGCAAGCAGCCGGTGTCTACCGAGAACAAATAGCGGGAGGTCGAGGACCCGGGCGGGACGGGTTGATAGGTTCTCGATTCCATGTACCCTCCCGTCCCGTTCCCGCATCGCAACTTCGCAAATTCTCGAGTGATCGCCATGTCCATCGTCCTCTACAATGCGCCACAGTCGACGTGCAGCCAGCGGGTCAGGTTCGTGCTGCACGCCAAAGGGCTGCAATTCGAGGAGCACAAGCTCAATCTGCTCGAGGGCGATCAGTTGCGGCCGGAGTATCTCGCGATCAATCCGAACGGGGTCGTTCCCGCGATCGTCCACGACGGGGTGCCGATCATCGATTCCTCCGTCATCATCGAGTATCTCGACGAGTGCTTTCCCGAGCCCAATCCGTTGAGGCCGCGCGATCTCAAAGCGCTTGCGCACATGCGGACGATGATGCGCTACATCGACGAGATGCCGGCGGCTGCGATCCGCGTGCCCACATTCAACATCGCCTTCCTGCCGCGCTTCCAGAAAATGACGGAAGCCGAGTTCCTGGCGTTCGCGGAATCGAAACCGCTGCGCAAGGAGTTCATGCTGGCGATGGGCCAGAAAGGGTTTCCGCAGAAGGACATGGACGAAGCGCTGGGGCGCGTGTCGCGCACGGTCGAGCGGATGGAGATGTGGATCGGACAGAGCGGCGGGCCGTTCCTGATGGGCAAGCAGCTCACCCTTGCGGATATCTCGCTGATGCCGACGTTGGTACGGCTCGAGGATCTCAATCTCGATCACCTTTGGGGAAAGTCGTCCTCGGTGGTGAGGTGGTTCGCATTGGTCAAGATGCAGGCGGCATTCCGGTCGACGTACTATCCCGGATCGCTGCTCACCGAGCAGTTCCCGCATCTGGCGGACATGCGCCGTCAGCGCGGGGCATGAGAATTACTCCTCTAAAGGTATTCGATCTTGGCCGTGTCGCATCCTGATTTTCATGGCGTCTATCCCTATCTCGTGTCGCCCGTCGGGCGGGACGGGCGGGTGAAGGGGGATGTGCTCGGGCAGCTCGTGACCGATCTGATCGGCAAGGGTGTACACGGCTTGACGCCGTTGGGTTCGACGGGCGAATTCGCCTATCTCAGCGCGCAGCAGCGCGAGGCCGTCGTGCGGTCGACGGTCGAGGCGGCGGGGAAGCAGGTGCCGGTCGTGGCGGGCGTCGCCTCGACGTCGACGAGCGATGCGGTGGTGCAGGCGCTGACGTATCAGCGGCTCGGCGCGGATGGCATCCTGGCGATCCTGGAGGCCTACTTCCCGCTGTCGGAGACGCAGGTCGAGAGCTATTTCCGGGCGATCGCCGATGCGGTCGACATTCCGGTGGTGCTCTATACCAACCCGCAATTCCAGCGCTCGGATCTGTCGCTCGATGTAATCGCGCGGCTGGCGGAGCATCCGCGGATTCGGTTCATCAAGGATGCCTCGACGAACACGGGGAGACTTCTGTCGATCATGAACCGCTGCGGCGACAAGTTCGGCGTGTTCTCGGCATCGGCGCACATTCCGGCTGCTGTCATGATGATCGGCGGCGTGGGCTGGATGGCGGGGCCTGCTTGCCTGATACCGGCTGCGAGCGTCGCGCTCTACGATCATTGCCGCGCGGGACGCTGGGCGGAGGCGATGGCGTTGCAGCGGCGGTTGTGGCGGGTGAACGAGGCGTTCGCGCGGTTCAACCTCGCGGGGTGCATCAAAGCGGGTCTGGAGCTGCAGGGCTATGACGTCGGCGATCCCGTGCCGCCGCAGAGCCCGCTCAGTGCCGCAGACCGCACGCAGGTCGCGCGCTTACTCAGCGATGTCTCCGGTGCGGTGTAAGCTGGTGAGCTTTCCACGTAGTCGTACTGCGTCACGATTTCCGGCGGTTATTTTGGTTGGGCT
>CAZNMY010000225.1:0-4559 GCA_964574325.1 uncultured Devosia sp.
CGCGCCCGAAATACTACGTGCTGGAGATGTTCCCCTATCCGTCGGGGCGCATCCACATGGGCCATGTGCGCAACTACACGATGGGCGACGTTTTCGCGCGCTACAAGCGGACGCGGGGCTTCAACGTGCTCCATCCGATGGGATGGGATGCGTTCGGCATGCCGGCTGAGAACGCCGCGATGGCGCGCAAAACCCATCCGGCGACCTGGACCTACCAGAACATCGCGGCGATGAAGGCCCAGCTCAAGAGCATGGGGCTGTCGCTCGACTGGTCGCGCGAAATCGCGACGTGCGACGTCGAATACTATCACCAGCAGCAGAAGATCTTCCTGGACATGCTGGGGAAAGACCTGGCGTATCGCGGCGTCGGCAAGGTCAATTGGGACCCGGTCGACCAGACGGTGCTGGCCAACGAGCAGGTGATCGACGGCCGCGGCTGGCGTTCCGGCGCGCTCGTCGAGCAGCGGGAAATGCCGGTCTGGTATTTCCGCATCACGCGCTATGCCGACGAGCTGCTGTCGGCGCTCGATACGCTCGAGCGGTGGCCGGAAAAGGTGCGGCTGATGCAGGGCAAGTGGATCGGCCGCTCTGAAGGGCTGCTGATGCGTTATGCCCTCGAGGGCGCAGCGCTGCCGAGCGCCAAGTGGTCCGAGCTGGAAGTGTTCACGACGCGGGCCGACACGATCTTCGGCGGCAGCTTCTGTGCGCTGTCGCCGGGGCATCCGCTGACACTCGAGTTGGCGAAGAGCGATCCGAAGCTGCAGGCATTCATCGAGGAATGCGCGCGCGTCGGCACGTCGGAGGAGGACCTCGCGAAGGCCGAGAAGAAGGGCTTCGACGCGGGGATCGTCGCCACGCATCCGCTGATCCCGGATCGCAAGCTCAAGGTGTACGTCGCGAACTTCGTGCTGATGGGCTATGGCACCGGCGCGATCTTCGGGTGCCCCGCGCACGACCAGCGCGATTTCGAGTTCGCGACCAAGTACGGCCTGACGATCACTCCGGTGGTCGTGCCGGCAGATCAGGACCCGGCGACGTTCAAGCTCGCAGGCGAGGCTTATGACGGGCCGGGCCGGCTCGCCAACTCGCAGTTCCTCGACGGCAAGTCGATCGAGGATGCAAAGGCGGAAATCGCCAAGCGCATGGAAAAGCTCGGCAAAGGCGAGCGGCAGGTGATGTACCGGCTGCGCGACTGGGGTATCTCCCGGCAGCGGTACTGGGGCTGCCCGATCCCGGTCATCCATTGTGAGAGCTGCGGTGTGGTGCCGGTGCCGGTGGCCGACCTGCCGGTCAAACTGCCGGAGGACGTGACGTTCGACATGCCGGGCAATCCGCTCAACCGGCATCCGACGTGGAAGCACGTCGCCTGCCCGAAGTGCTCAAAGCCCGCGACGCGCGAGACGGACACGATGGACACGTTCGTCGACAGCTCGTGGTACTTCGCGCGGTTCTGCTCGCCGCGCGAGAACATACCGGTCGATGCGGCAGCGGCGAAGTATTGGCTGCCGGTCGATCAGTATATCGGCGGGATCGAGCACGCGATCCTGCATCTGCTCTATTCGCGGTTCTTCTCGCGGGCGATGGTCGAGACGGGGCATCTGGGCGTCAAGGAGCCGTTCGCGGGCCTCTTCACGCAGGGTATGGTCGTGCACGAGACCTATCAGTCGGCGGCGGGCAAGTGGCTGTTGCCGGGCGATGTCCGGTTCGAGGACGACGGGGCTGGCGGCCGCAAGGCGTTCGAGGTGGACGGCGGCGCGCCGGTCGTCATCGGCGCGATCGAGAAGATGTCGAAGTCGAAGAGCAATCTGGTCGATCCCGACGACATCATCTCGAGCCATGGCGCGGATTGCGCGCGCTGGTTCATGCTGTCCGACAGTCCGCCCGAGCGCGACGTGATCTGGACCGACGCGGGCGTAACCGGCGCCGGCCGGCACATCCAGCGCGTGTGGCGGATCATCAACGAGGTCGCCGACGTCGCGGCTGCAAAATCTGCCGACAAGCCAGCAGAATTCGGACCGGCGGCGCTCGATTTGCGCCGCGCCGGCCACAAGGCGCTCGTCAAGGTTGCAACACAGATCGAAGCACTGCGGTTCAACGTCGCCGTAGCGCAGGTCTACGAGTTCACGTCGGCGCTGCAGGCCGCCGTCGCCAAGCCGGGCGAACCCGGCATGGCGTGGGCGCTGCGGGAGGCTGGGGAACTGCTCACCCAGATGATCGGGCCGATGATGCCGCATCTGGCCGAGGACTGCTGGGCGAGGCTTGGATACAACACCCTCGTCGCGGAACAGCCTTGGCCGGACGCAGATCCGGCTCTGCTCGTTGACGATACGATCACCGTTGCCGTACAGGTAAATGGCAAGCGTAGGGATGAGCTGACGATATCCCGGACTGCCACGACATCCGAGATCGAAGCTGCGGCGTTGAAGCTGGAGCCGGTGATCCGAGCGATGGAAGGCAAGCCGGCCCGCAAGGTGATCGTCGTCCCGCAGAGGATCGTCAATGTCGTCGTCTGAGGCGTCCAATCCGGCCAGCAAGCGGCTCAGTGACAGCGGCATCTCCCGCCGCTCGCTGCTGCGTGCCGTTGGGCTCGGAGTGACGGCCTGCGTTGCGGGCTGCGCCGACGGGAGTGGCTTCCGTCCGCTCCACGGGTCACTCGGCGCCAACGCCAACGCGAAAATGGCGGAGGTCGAGTTCTCGCCGATCCCAGGCCGGAACGGCCAGCGGATCCGGAACGAGCTGCTGTTCAGGGCGTATGGCGGCAACTACAACGGCCGGCCGCCTTCGACGCCGAAATACCGGATGGAAATCGCAATCAAGGAATCGACGTCGACGACGCTGGTGCTCAGCGATGGCTCGTCGGCGGCCATGATCTACCAGATCGACGCCCAGTTCCAGCTCATCGACATCGAGACCAAGAAGGTGCTGCTCACGGGCTACAGCCAGAGCACCGCCAATTCCGAGCGCTTCACCAACGTGTTCTCCAACGTCAGAGCGACGGAAGGCGCGCAGGACAGGGCCTCCAAGACGATCGCCCTCGATTTGAACGCGCGGCTTGCCGGTTTCCTCGGCTCGCGCCCCTCTTGATCGGCTCACCGCTCCGGGGACGCCCGATCGGCTCGAGTGAGAACCCGCCTCCCGGTCGCCGCGCAACGGATTGGGTCTTCCTTGCGCAGCACGGAATCGCGTCCAGCGCGTTTCTCTCTACTTTCTGATTTCTCGCTTCCTGCTTTCCAACTTTCTGAAATCCCGCCGCCTACCGTTACGAGGATCTCGCTGTGGTTGCCGTGAAAGGCGCGCAAGCCGGCTCGTTCCTGAAAGCGCTGGAGCCACGGATCGTGGCCGTGCTGCTCTATGGAGACGACGCCGGCCTCGTTTCGGAGCGCGCCCGCGCAGCCGCGAAGGCGCTCGCCCAGCGCTCCAAACCGCCCGGCGAAATCCTGCGGATCGAAGACAGCGACCTCGACGGCGATGCGGACAAGCTGCACACGGAGCTGCGCACCGTGTCGATGTTCGGCGGTGCGCGTGTGATCCGAACGAGCACATCCCGCAAGATCAACACCCAGCTTCTGAAGCCGCTGCTGGAGCCCGGCGCGATGACGGGGATGCTGGTCGTGGAGGGCGGCAGCCTGCGGCGTGAGGACGCCATGCTGAAGCTGTTCGAAGGCTCGAGCATCGCTCTCGCCGTGCCATGCTATCCCGACGAAGCGCGTGATCTCGACAGCG
Source organism: uncultured Devosia sp. (assembly GCA_964574325.1). GTDB lineage: Bacteria > Pseudomonadota > Alphaproteobacteria > Rhizobiales > Hyphomicrobiaceae > CAMDPA01. The sequence goes on from CAZNMY010000225.1 coordinate 3,724, forward strand.
TCATCAAGGAAGCCCTGGCTCAAGCCAAGGTGGAGATCTCCCCCGAAGCGCGGCAACTGCTCGCAAGCCGGCTCGGCGCCGACCGGGCCTTGTCGCGGGCGGAGATCGACAAGCTGGTGCTCTATGCGCACGGCTCGGGCGCCATCACGGTCGAAGACGTCGAAGCCGTGGTCGGCGATGCCTCCGAGATGGCGATCGACGCGGTGTTGATGGCGGTGAGCGGCGGTAACGGCCGCAAGGCGATCATGGAACTCGACCGGGCGGTGGCTTCGGGCGAAAGCCCGCAGGGCATCATCGTCATGACGCTGCGGCACTTCCAGCGGCTTCACCGGCTGCGCGCAGCACTGGAAATGGGCCGCTCGTTCGAAGATGCCGCGCGCAGCATGAGACCGCCCTTGCATTTCAAGTCGCGTGGACTGATCGAGGCGCAGCTTCGATCCTGGGATGCGGCGCGACTCGACCGGGCGATCGCCGTTATTTCGCGAACGGCTAAAGATGCGCGGCTTGCAAGTCTGCTCGAAGCGACTTTGGCCGAGCGGATGATGCTGGAACTCGCCGCGATGGTCGGTCGACGATAGGGCGCGTTGCAGCATCGGCGGGCGAGTGAAGTGGGTGGACAAATCTCCGGGCCGTGGATGGTCCGCCTGCGCGGACCATGACGGCATCGCTTGGATTTCGCCGCTTGCACATCGCGGAACAGCTTCGACAAGACACCATCGAACTTCTGCGTCCCCGGCCGAGCCAACAGCGAGAGCCGGGGCCGTCACCCCTCGATGTCGTGCATTTCGCGGCGAGGCCGCGAACGAGGCCAGCCTCGCACTCCGCTGGAGGGACGC
>CAZNMY010000226.1:0-4346 GCA_964574325.1 uncultured Devosia sp.
ACGCGCAACGCCGCCGCGCCCCGCCTCCTACACCACGTCTTGGGACGCCAACATGGTCGGAATCGGTATGAGCTGGTCAACTCGTTGTTCGCCACAGCGATGACTTCGGCGATGTCGAGGCTGTCCTCGACGAGTAATGGCTCGGGTATCGATGAGAAGGACCGTGTGGTCATGGAAGGTCTCCGGTGAAGGGTCGAGTAGGATGAAATGGACATGGCGCTCACCTCTCATTTCTGAGAGGGTCGCGGCGTGTTCGGCATCATCACGTAGTCGCCGCCGGGAGCCATCGCTTCGTTGAAGTTGAACCTGATGCTGAAGCCACCTTTCTTGTTCGGCCAGCAGACGGCGATTTCGGTCCATTCGTCCTTGCCGCCGTTGCGGCCTTTGATGACACGAAACAGCTTGTGGCTCGGCGGGTTCGGCAGTTTGGCGGGCTTGGCGAGGGCAACGGGGCAGGCGCCTGCAAATTCGGTATTCATGATGGTCTCCTGTTTCGGTATGTGAGGCTGCCCACGGCGGGCGGCCTTTGTTGCCGCCTCGCCTCACCGGCCGGCGACAGAGGCAAGGAAAAAATTGAAGACGGGGCGGAGTTTTGTGCTTGAGGCGTCGTCGCGTGGATTTGCTTCGAAGTGCGTGGGATGCGTGATGAGCCGTTAGGATGCGCCACGACGCGGGCGCGGGGCCCCGCGCGTCAGTCGCGGGGTGCGCAAGCGCAAAAGTCAGTCACGGCTCGCCATTTTTTTCTTGCAGCGAGGCTGCGTTATGGGCGCTGCGTCCGCAGCGCGCAGCCGAGCGTCTCGCGCGTCGCCGGACTGTGAGACGCGGCGGAAACAAACTGAAGGCCGACCGGTGCGGGGAGGCTCAGTTTATCGAAAGAGGGGACTTCATACGCCGAATGCAGGTGCTTGCCCCGTTGCCCTTGCCAAGCCCGCAGAAGTGGCGAAAGCGGCGGGACGCAGGCCTGGAGCGGGGCGACAAGGGCGGAATGGCGGCAGGCACCTTCAGTAGCGATAGAGGGGATGCTGGTCCGCGTTCCCGCCCCATGCGTTGAGGCAGTGCACGAAGCCCAGTCTATTCACGACATGGAAGCCGGCCTCGAGCAACAACTCTCCTTCGCAGTCGATCAGCGTCCACCAATAGCGGCCATCGCTGCCAACGGGAATGTCGGCAGCGTCCCACAGAAAATCGCAAGTGGGGCCCTGCAGTGGCACGAACAGGCGGTCGAAGGCGCGGCGGCTGCGCGTTTCGAGCGGGCTGCGCGGCGGCAGCACGATTCGCGGGACGGAAATGGCGGAGGCTACGCTCATCGGGCTCACCACCAGGACGAATAGAACACGGTGAGCCCACGGGCGAGGGCTGCGCGGGCTTGAGCGATGAAGGCGAGGTCGTCCTCTGTCTCGCTGCCGTCGCTGTCGCCGAAGAAAAAGCCGGAGGTATCCGGCAGACATCGGTTGCGGATATTGCTTTCGAGGTTGTCGAGGTCGTGGGCATTGAGCGCGAGGTTGACGCAATTGAAGCTGTCCGCGGCGCCGCCCTTCTTGAAATAGAGCCGCTGCATCCAGCCGTGCAGGTCAGGGTGCTTGCGCCAGAAATGAATGCGCTGGACATCCGGCGGGTCGGCAAAATCGACCTCGGAGGAGAGCGGCGTGGCCGTGATGTAGACGTACATGTCGAGACCCATGGAAGGCTCCTTGGAAGAGTGTCGGCGCCGTCCCGATGACGGCCCCTCGCTCCGCCGTGGGGGCCTCAGCGGGTGGCGCTGTTGTCTTGATCTGGGCGGTCGGGATCTGCTGCGCGGGCCGGTGCATCGAAGCTGCGCGCATCGACGGGGTAGCCGCGCGACATCCAGAGCTGCGGCCTGATCGAGGACAGCCAGTCGGCGACGCTCGGAATGCGGCCGCCGCAATCCTCCTTGATGTGCTGCTCGGCGATGTAGCGCACCGGGACGACGCGGCCATCGCTGTTGGTGAGGGCGTGACCGAACAGGCGCTCGGCTTCGAAGATGCCGTGGGCGTGATGGCGGAGCGCGCGATGCCGGAAATCGGCGAAGCACTCCTTGGTGGCATCAAGCCAGTCATGGATGGGCAGATAATCCTCGATGCGTCCGCCCCACAGGCGAACGGAGCTTTCGGCGTGGAAAACGGGATGGGTCATCAAAAGTCCTCCGTGATGGTGCTGGGCTCGTTGAAGGTGTGAGAGAGGCGTCCGCTGCGCGTCTTGATGTCGATGGTGATGACGCCGCTCGATCCATCGTCGATTTCCCAACCGGGAACGCGGTCTTCGAGCACGTCGTAGCACCACTGCTCGACCGCTTCGTTCAGTGGCAGTTTTCGTTCCTCGGTTTGCTGCCGGTAGCTGCGCGTGGCGGAATCGAAAATGGTGGTGACGAGCGGTAGAGGCACCAGCGTGCCGGGCAGCTTCACTTCGCATTCACGCCGATTGAAGGCGCGAATGTGCTCGATGCAGCCACTGTCGCCATAGCCCGAGTATTCGGCGCGGAGCGTGCGGACGCCGAGCTTGGCGAGTGCAGCGTAGAGCTGCGCGTGCTGCTGCTCGTCGTCAGCTTCAGAGGTGTTGTCTGAGGTGGCGGGTTCTTCGGACATCAGGGTCTCCTTGTCTTGGTGTTGATGATGATGGTCACGGCAATTGGCCGACCGTCACCGTCGGGGTCTGTGTGCTCGCTGTGCCAATTGGCGATGGCGCGACGCAGAACCGCGGCGTAGTCGATGCCGTGGGCAGTCGCCCAGTGGCCGAGGTCGGTGACGAGGTCGGCCAGATTGGTCTCGCGATCGTCCTCGCAAGATAGGCGGGCGAATTGAGCGAGGAGCTGTCCTGCGATGGCTACACGCTGCTTGGTCAAGGGATCTGACGGCGTCATTGATCACCGCCTTGCGCTTCATCCATCAGGGCGATGTCGCTGACGATACGGTCGAGGGTGGATTCTGTTGGATGGATGGTGTCGACGATGCGCCCGGCCTTGCGGGCCGCGTCCGCATAGGTCGATAGCCGGCCCTTTGCGTTGAAATGCAGGTCGCGCTCGACAGGCAGCCCCAGCTTTCCGCGCAAGGATGACAGCTCACTGAGAGAGACGTCGCCGAGCTCGGGGTAGCCGAGGCCAAGGTCGCAGAGGCCGAAGGCGATGTCGGTGTCCTCGGGATCGATCTCGGTGAGGAGCCAGGTGCAGCCGGCATCGGGCGTGAACAGCTTCACCACGGGGAAGAAGTCGTGCTCGGCATCGGTCCCCTTGACGGGCGCCTGGCGGCGCCCGTTGTCGAGGAGACGTGCGAGCTGCTCTTTGGTGAACAGCTTCATGCGCACCTCCCGTCCTGCGTAGGAAGCAGGTGCGAGAGACCGCGGGTGCCTTCGGTCAGCAGGATGATCAGCTGGCCGACCTCCTCGTCCTCGGTGGTATCGAGGACGAGGGAACGGTCGTAGGCGGGAAACGGAGAGGTCGGAGCGTTCATGGCTGGCCTCCCTCTCAGTTCGCGAACTCGGCGTAGCGATCGCCGTCGATGTCCTGATCGGGCGAGATGGCTGGAACGCCCGCAGCACGACGTTCTCGGTACCCACGCTCGGCTTCTTCGTCGATCTCGCGGATGACGATGTCGGCGCCGAGAAGCGGCAGGTATTCGAGCTTCAGGTTGAAGCCCTTGCCGTCGCGATTGGTCCAGGCTGCGCCGATCGGTGCCCAGTAGCCTGTTTCGCCGTCGTTGGTTCGCGTCACAGCATAGATGCGGTGTGTCGGGCGTTTGTTGGCTGGAGCCTGTAGGATTGCGTTGCTCATGATGAAGTCCTTTTGTTTGATGTTGGAAGCCGCACCATCTGCGGCCTCGTTGCCATCCCTGCTGCCGTCCGCGTCGGGCGACCGGTCAACCTCGAAAATCGCGGAGGGTCACAGGAATCGTGCTTGCGCGGGGCGTAGTCACGAATGGTGGGCGTGGCGCAGCCACGCGGCCCCGCGTGTCCGGCACGCGCGGCGCGTCAGCGGCCGTCGCGGCTGGCAAGCGCGATTACTGGGAGACCGCTATTTTCAGGTTGGGCCTGGCGGCGGCGCGAACGCCGCCGCTTTAATCAGGCCTCACCGGGCGCTGCGGACGGCTAGGGTTGGCAACGAGGCCGCAGATGGTGCGGTAGAATGATAGGCGAATCATGTGCCGGAAACAGCGGATGCGCCTATCGTAGACTACGGACGCTCGGGGCTAGCGGGGAACAGATGTGAGAGGGGCACTGGCAGGGACATTGCCGAAGCACGAGCCGAAGCGGTACGGCGCTATAGGGCGGTGCATCTATTGCAGGCCTATCCCTTTAGCTCAGGCCGCCACGACCGGATTTGATCCGAACCGTCG
>CAZNMY010000227.1:0-4316 GCA_964574325.1 uncultured Devosia sp.
CGGCTATCTCGACCGCGGCTACAACGTCGTGAAGATGAAGATCGGCGGCGCGCCGCTGGCCGAGGATCGTCGGCGCATCGAAGCAGTGCTCGCCGAAATCGGCAGCAAGGCGCAACTCGCGGTCGACGCCAACGGCCGCTTCGATCTCGAGACCGCTATCGCTTATGCCAGGATGCTGCGCGACTATCCGCTGTTCTGGTACGAGGAGATCGGCGATCCGCTCGACTATGCGCTGCAGGCCGCGATGTCGGAGTTCTATCCCGGCCCGATGGCGACCGGCGAAAACCTGTTCTCGCACCAGGATGCACGCAATCTGCTGCGCTATGGCGGCATGCGGCCCGATCGCGATTGGCTCCAGTTCGATTGCGCTCTGTCGTATGGCCTCGTCGAATACCTGCGCACCCTCGATGTCCTCGCCCAGTTCGGTTGGTCGCCGAGCCGCTGCATTCCGCACGGCGGACATCAGATGTCGCTCAACATCGCCGCCGGTCTCGGCCTGGGCGGCAACGAGAGCTACCCCGACCTGTTCCAGCCCTACGGCGGTTTTCCCGACAGCGTGCGCGTCGACAACGGCCATATCGTCATGCCCGAGCTTCCCGGCATCGGCTTCGAAGGCAAATCCGACCTCATCAAGGTCATGCGCGAGCTTGCCGAGTGAGTGATCGATGGTCCGCCAAACCCACGCGGGTGAGTTGAATTACAGGCTTCGCGTGGCCCGTCCTGCGGTCAGCCATCCGCTCACGCCCGCACCCAGCAATTTCGGGAGATGGTTGTAGGTATAGAGACACCCCGCACCGAGCACCTCGCCGACACCTTCGGTCGTCGCCGGCATACCCGGCACCTTCCCCGCCGCCCGGATCTTGGCGAGCGTCTGCGTGATCGCTTCGGCCACGATGGGCGCCTTCGCATTGCCCGGATGGCCCATCGATTGCGACAGGTCGGAAGGCCCGATGAAGAAAACGTCGATGCCCGGTACGGTCAGGATCTCGTCGATGTTGCCGACCGCTTCCCGGTCTTCGATCTGCACGCAAACGAGTGACGCCGCGTTCGCTTGGGCCACGAAATCGGTCATCTTTGCGCCGAGGCCCCAGCGGTCTGGCCGCGTGCCGGCGGCAAGCCCGCGTCCAGCACCGGGACCGAACTTCACGGCCGCCACCGCTCTCTCTGCCTCGGCTTTGGTGGTGATGTGCGGGATCTGCACGCCCTTCACGCCGCGGTCGAGGATCGATTGAATGTCGGCAGACGAGTTGCTGCGTGGCCGCCCGATCGGCGTGATCCCAGATGCATCTGCCGCCATGCACATCACCTCGACATCGGAAAGTCCGATCGAACCGTGCTCGCAGTCGATGAGTACCCAGTCGGCGCCGGCATGCCCCAGCATCTCGACGATCTGCGGCGAGGGGAACATCACCGAAACGCCGAGCGCCGGTTCGCCCCGCGCGATCTTGTCCTTCATGGCGTTCTGCATGCGTTACTGCCTCTTTTGGCCGTCGACAATTTCCCGATCACATTCCCGCGAGCACGCTCCAACCCGACGCGACAACGATTTCCGCACGTCCGGTTCGGGTGTTAGACCTTCGAGCGCAATCTCTGTCTAGCCATTGGCAAAAGAAGACCGAAGGGAGCCAGCATGACCGACCGAACCGAGGCGCCGAAGGATGCCCCGAAGATCACCCAGGAGATGATCGATCTCTACGACGACTATACCCACATCACGCTCGATCGCCGCGCCTACTTCAAGAAGCTGACCGCGCTCGTCGGAACGACCGCGACGGCAGTCGTCGTCACCGACATGATCTCCGGCAGCAAGGCTGCCGCGCAGATGGTGAAGTTCGACGACCCGCGCATCAAGGGCCAGATGGTCAAGTATCCGGCCGACGGTCGCGAGATGTCGGGCTACCTCGTGACGCCGGCCTACGCCACCGGCAAGCTCCCGACCGTGATCGTGATTCACGAGAACCGCGGCCTCACCAGCCACATCCAGGACGTGACGCGGCGCATGGCGCTGGAAGGCTTCCTCGCGTTCGGCCCGGACTTCCTGTTTCCCTACGGCGGCGCACCGTCGGACGAGGACGCGGGGCGCGCGCTGCATGCCAAGATGGACCGGCCCAAGGCGATCGCGGATGGCGTCGCCACCATCAAGTGGCTGGCGGCTCATGCTTCGAGCAACGGCAAAGTCGGCGCCACCGGCTTCTGCTGGGGCGGCGGGATGACGAATGCGCTCGCGGTGGCCGCTGGCGACGCCCTCAAGGCGGCAGCGCCTTATTACGGCCCCGTGCCGTCTGCTGCCGACGTGCCGAAGATCAAGGCGCGCATGATGCTGCACTACGCCCAGAACGACGCCAACATCAACAAGGGCATCCCCGCCTACGAGGAAGCCTTGAAGGCGGCAGGGACGAAGTACGAGCTGTTCACCTACGAAGGCACGCAGCACGCCTTCAACAACGACGGCTCGATGGCCCGCTACAACAAGGCCGCAGCCGACCTCGCCTGGAAACGCACCGTCGACATGTTCAAGAAAGAGCTGGCCTGACCTTTCTTCCGGTCCTCGGAACGACCGGAGGCCGGCACTGCGACGCGATCGGCAAACGGTGTCGGGCCCGATGGGCCTGACACCGTTTCCACGAGATCATTTCGCTGGAGCAGTAGCCGATCGGTTTGCCTTCACTGACAGGCGGTCGTGGGCTCGAGCTGCATCGTTCGCAGCATCGCAGACCTTTTGCACGCAGTCCGGCGCGCTATCGCGCACGATGCGGGTCAGGATTGAGACGGCCGCCGCGCGCGGAAGATTTCTTCGCCACACCATCCGCACGCGCCGCTGCGCGCGCTGATCGGCGATCGACCGCGCGACGAGGCGCGAGCAGCCGCTTTCGCGTGTCTCCCAGGCAAGGCGGGGAATGAGAGTGACGCCGTAGCCGGCCGCCGCCAGATGCAGCAGCGTCTCCAGGCTCGACGCCCGCACGTCCGCCGACGACATTTCGCTGCCGATGCCGCTGCACAGTTCGAGCGCCTGGTCGCGGAGGCAGTGGCCGTCCGCGAGCAGGAGCAGCATTTCCGGCTGAATGTCATCGACCCGCACGACTTGCTTGGATGCAAGCGGGTGTTCGGGTGCCATCACCAGCAGGAATTGATCGTCGAAGATGGCGTTCGTCGCGAGCCGCTCGTCCTGCGGATCCGTCGCGATCAACGCCGCATCGAGTTCACCGTCGAGAAGCTGTTGCACCACGTGATGCGTCATCTCCTCGACCAACACCAGCGGCGCGGCCGGCAGCTCGATCGTCGTCCGCGCCAGCACGTTCGCCATCAGATAAGGTGCGAGCGTTGGAATGATGCCGAACCGGATCGAACCCGACAGTGGGTCCCGGCTCGCCTGAGCGGTCGCCTCGATGTCGTTGGCGGCAGCTATGGCTTGCCGTGCGAGCGCCAGGATGTCTGCGCCGATCCGCGTGGGCTTGACTGACTTTCCCAGCCGCTCGAAGATCTTGACCTGCAGTTCCTCTTCGAGCTTCAGGATCTGCCCGGAAAGCGTGGGCTGGCTGACGTTGCAGGCAGCCGCAGCACGGCCGAAGTGACCGCGATCCGCCACGGCAACCGCATATCTGAGATCGCGGAGGTTCATGGTTTTTTGAGTTCGATCAATTGGGAGCGCCAATGGTCGACATATAAATTATCGATTGGACCGATAACAAGGGAATTCGTAGATCACATGGCGACGTAGATCACGTGTTGACGTAGATCACATGCCGACACTGAGGGAGTAGGATTCTCTGCGGATCTCGGTCAGCGTCTCGAACACGATGACGAGTGACGAGGTGCAAACAAACTTCTCGGCTTCGCGGCGGTTGGTGGAACTCTCCTGCATCCCGAGCCGCCGGGACGAACGCGCTACATCCACAACTGGAGGAAATCGAAATGGCTGACGATGCAAAGTGTCCCTTCGGGCACACCGCGGCTGGTGTCCAGTCGAACCGGAACTGGTGGCCGAACCAGCTCAATCTCAAGATTCTGCATCAGCATTCCGCGCTCTCGAATCCCTTGGGCGAGAAGTTCGACTATGCCGAGGAATTCAAGAAGCTCGACTACGCGGCGCTGAAGAAGGATCTGACGGCGCTGATGACGGACAGCCAGGAGTGGTGGCCTGCCGACTGGGGTCACTACGGCGGCTTCATGATCCGCATGGCGTGGCACAGCGCCGGCACCTATCGCATCGCGGACGGCCGCGGCGGCGGATCGACGGGCGGACAACGCTTCGCACCACTGAACAGCTGGCCCGACAACGTCAGCCTCGACAAGGCGCGCCGGTTGCTTTGGCCGAT
>CAZNMY010000228.1:0-4236 GCA_964574325.1 uncultured Devosia sp.
CCACCTCGCACTCCGACTGGCGCATCGCCGACCTGATGGAAGGCCCGCGCCCGGTGTCGCTCTATCTCGTCGTGCCGCCGTCCGACATCTCGCGCACCCGACCATTGGTGCGGCTGATCCTCAACCAGATCGGCCGCCGCCTGACCGAGCGGCTGCCGCCGGGCGGCAATGGATCGAGCCGGCGGCTGTTGTTGATGCTCGACGAGTTCCCGGCGCTGGGACGCCTCGACTTCTTCGAGTCCTCGCTTGCGTTCCTCGCTGGTTACGGCGTGCGCGCCTTCCTCGTCGCGCAATCGCTGCACCAGATCGACAAGGCCTACGGGCCGAACCACGCCATCCTCGACAACTGCCACGTGCGCGTTGCGTTCGCGCCGAACGACGAGCGCACGGCCAAGCGCTTGTCCGACGCACTCGGCACATCCACCGAGTTGCGGTCGCAGCGCAACCTGTCAGGTAAGCGCTTCGCGGCATGGCTGTCGCACACCTCGGTCTCCGAGCAGGAGACTCCGCGCCCGTTGCTGACTGCTGGCGAGATCCTGCAGCTGCCAGCCGACGACGCGCTGGTGATGGTATCCGGCACACCGCCGATCCGAGCCCGCAAGCTGCGCTATTTCGATGACGGCAATTTCACCGCGCGCCGCCTGGCCGCTCCGGTGCTTGAAGGTGACCGCTTCGCCGACGTGCCACCGCCGCGCGCCGACGACTGGCAGCGCCAGACGCGCCCCACCCATCCCGCGCTGCTGCGACAGTGGTCCGAGCTGGTGACGTCGAGCGAGGAAGTCGGGCCGCGTCTCGACCGCGCCCCGGCCAAGCCGAAGCCGCAGCCGGATCGCCACCTCGACCTGCCGCTGTTCCAGGAGCGAGCGCCCGAGCCGGATGCGGCGACGCCGGACGCCGACGGCCCCGACCTCGAAGGCGACGACAATGTGATCGAGTTCCCAGGCGGAGTACGCATGTGATGAACAAGAAACGCTACACCCTCTATCTGTCGCGGCCGCTGGCCCGCAAGTTCGACACCGTCGCGCGTCAGCGCGCCGGCGCCAAGTCGGCACTGTTCGAGGAGGCGATGCGCGCCAATCTGGAGCCGGAGCCGCTTTCCGGCCTCGACGACAAGCTGGCGCGACGGCTCGACGAACTGAGCCGGACAGCCAAGATCGTGCAGCGCGACACCGCGGTCGTCAGCGAGACGCTGGCGCTGTTCGTCCGCTATTTCCTGACCATCACGCCGCCGTTGCCCAAGAGCGAGCAGGAGCCCGCGCGCCTGCTCGGCCGCGAGCGCTTCGAGATGTTCGTCGCCCAGATCGGCCGGCGCCTCGCGTCCGATCAACGCCTCGTCTCCGAGGTGCTGGAATCGATCGCCGAGAACAATCCCGATCTGTTCGCCACCGCCGAGATGGCGGAGACAAAGGCGCCAGTGACCTCGGCGCCAGATGGTGCGGCCGATCCAAAGCAGGATGCCACCAGAACCAACCCCACGCCCTGGCAGGATGAAGTCCATGGCTGATCTGTTCAGTCTCGCGGCGACCCAGGAAGCGCAGGGCCGGCGCCGGCAAATGCTGCGCACCGCGTTCGGCGCGACAATCGCCGCCGCGCTCGCCGACCCGACCGTGCTGGAAGTGATGCTCAACCCCGATGGCAAGCTGTGGATCGATCGCGCCACCGATGGCCGAACCGACTCTGGCGTGCGCATCGCCAGCACAGAGGCCGAGCGCATTATCCGTCTCGTCGCCAGCCACGTCCGCCGCGAGGTCAACGACAAGGCGCCGATCGTCTCCGCCGAGCTGCCCGAGTCTGGCGAGCGCTTCGAGGGCATCTTGCCGCCGGTCTCGCCTGCGCCCTGCTTCTCGATCCGCAAGCCCGCCGATGTCGTGTTCCGCCTCGCCGACTACGTGACCGCCGGCATCATGACGCCGCGCCAAGCCGTGCTGCTCACCCAGGCCGTCGTCGAGCATCGCAATATCGTCGTCGTCGGCGGCACGTCCTCAGGCAAGACCACACTAGTCAATGCGCTGCTGGCCGAGATCGCGCTGCACAACGAGCGCGTCGTCATCCTGGAGGACACCCGAGAGCTGAAATGCGCAGCGCAGGATTGCGTCACCCTCCGGACCAAGCCCGGCGTCGCCTCGCTCACCGATCTCGTACGCTCGACGCTGCGTCTGCGCCCCGATCGCATCGTCGTCGGCGAGGTGCGCGGGCCCGAGGCGCTCGACATGCTGAAGGCCTGGAACACCGGCCACCCCGGCGGCATCACCACGCTGCACGCCAATTCCGCTGCTGCCGCCCTCGTGCGCCTGGAGCAGTTGGTGCAGGAAGCCGTCGTCACCGTGCCGCACGCGCTGATCGCGGAGGCCGTCGACATCCTCGTCTTCATCCACGGACGCGGTGCCGAGCGACGCATCGAGAGCCTGCTCGAGCTCGACGGCCTCGACGATAGTGACAACTACATCCTGAAACCAATGGGCGCGCCCGTGCTGCGCCCGGTCGCATCATGAAGGGCTCCCGCATGCGAGTTCGCTATGCGAATGGGGCTCCCGCCCCTTGCCCCGGCGGGGAGGACACCTCCCGGACCCACCGCCTTTTGGTCCAAAAAAGGAGGGGGTTTGGGGGAGCCATCCCCCAAGCGGGCGCGGGCGGCAGCCCGCTCGCGCAGCGACTTCACCACGCGATCCCCGTCATCGCCCTCGCAGTCATGCTCACCGCAACCGCGCTGCTTGTGATGTGCACGCCCGCACACGCGGCCGGCTCCGGCATGCCGTGGGAGGCGCCGCTACAGCGCATTCTGGAATCGATCGAGGGGCCGGTAGCGAAGGTGGTCGCGGTGGTGACGATCATCATCACCGGACTGACCCTCGCATTCGGCGATATGGGCGGCGGGTTCCGACGCCTGGTGCAGATCGTGTTCGGGCTCTCGATCGCATTCGCGGCGACATCGTTTTTCCTGTCGTTCTTCTCGTTCGCCGGCGGCGCCATGATCGACTGATACCGCACAAGGAGGTTCTCCCATGCTCGAGTCTGATCCACGCATTCCCGGCTACGAGGTGACGCTGCATCGCGCGCTGACGGAGCCAGTCCTGCTGGCCGGTGCGCCACGCGGCTTCGCGATCCTGAACGGTACGCTTGCCGCAGCGATCGGCCTCGGGTTGCGGCTGTGGATCGCCGGGCTGCTGATCTGGATTGTCGGCCACGCGTTCGCCGTGTGGGTCACGCGCAAGGACCCAGCCTTCCTGACCGTTTTGTCACGCCATACCCGCCACAAGGGAGCGCTGTCATGCTGAACCTCGCCGAGTACCGCAAGCGGAGCACGGGGCTGTGCGATTACCTGCCATGGGCGTGCCTGGTGGCGCCAGGCATCGTGCTCAACAAGGACGGCTCGTTCCAACGCACGCTGCGCTATCGCGGCCCCGATCTGGAGAGCGCGACCGAGGCCGAGCTGGTGTCGGTGACGGCGCGGCTCAACAACATCCTGAAGCGCTTCGGCGAGGGATGGGCGTTGTTTCTGGAAGCCGAGCGCATCCCGGCCAACGACTATCCAGGCGCGCGGTTCGGCGACGCCGCATCCTGGCTGGTCGACTACGAGCGCCATGCCGCGTTCAGTGCCGACGGCGCGCATCACGAGAGCCGGTATTACCTGACCTTGCTCTATCTGCCGCCGCCCGAGCGCGAGGGGCGCGCCGAGCTCATGCTCTACGAGCGCACGGACGACGAGCAGATGCAGGCGGACGTGTTCGCGCAACTGGAGTGGTTCCAGACCGAGACCGACCGGGCGTTCGAGATGCTGGCCGCGATCCTGCCCGAGGCCGAGCCGCTGGGCGATGCCGAAACGCTGACGTTTCTGCACGGTACGATCTCCGGCAAACGGCATCCGGTGGCGGTGCCGGCGATCCCGAGTCATCTCGATGCGATCCTGTGCGATACGTCGTTCCTCGGCGGCGTCGAGCCCAAGCTCGGCGACGAGCACCTGCGCGTCCTGAGCGTGCTCGGCTTTCCGGGCGTGACGACACCGGGTGTGCTCGACGCGCTCAACGATCTCGGCTTCTCCTACCGCTGGGTGACACGTTGGATCGGGCTCGACAAGGTCGAAGCCACGCGACACCTGACGCGGTTGCGCCGGCAATGGTTTGCCAAACGAAAATCGGTTGCCGCGATCCTGCGCGAGGTGATGTTCAACCGCGAAACGGCATTGGTCGATCCCGACGCCGAGAACAAGGCGCAGGACGCCGACGAGGCATTGCAGGA
>CAZNMY010000229.1:0-4185 GCA_964574325.1 uncultured Devosia sp.
TGACGCCGCCGCAGCGATCCCCAGCTTGCCACCGCTGACGATTTCGCATAACTCAGGGCGCATCCGGGCTGGAGGCGCGTTCGCGCGCCCCGAGGTTCCGCCAACCATTCATTCGAGGTTTCCCCCATGGCCGCAGAGAGAGGCGCGCGTTCGCCGCGCAACATCGAGACGCGCAAGAAGAAGGCGGCACACGCTATTCCCCGCGCCAAGGTCACGCGCATCCAGGGCAATACGGCCGGTGCCCGCAAGCGTTTGAAGAAGCTGTCGGGCATTGCGCGTCAAGCGAAGGCCAAAGCCTCTGCCTGAACCGGGCTTCGGCACGGAATCTTAGGTGAAGTCTGTCGGATGAGCGTGGCTTGGGCTGCAATCGTCTGCCACGGCCGGACGGTGCTGGTGCAACGCGTTGATCGGGAGGGGCTCCATGGCCCGCGATCAGGTTGAGCTGTCCGAGCCGGCGTGTGCGCCGCCGTTGTACCCGCCGACGGTGGTGCCGCCCCCTGCGTTGCTCCCGCTGTCGCGCTTCCTGCCGACGTTCGTGCGAAATCCGCTGCGGACGCTGCCGGTTTCCGTCTACGAGGAGCCGTGCGTTTTCCTCGAACGGAACGGACGCCAGACCGCTTGGGTGACGGACCCGGCGATCGTCGAGCGCATTCTCCTCCACGAGCACGAGGACTTTGCGAAGACGCCGCTCGAACGGCGCATCTTCGAGCCGACGATCGGACAAGGCATCCTGACGGCGGAAGGCCCCGCGTGGCGCTGGCAGCGCCGGACCGCAGCGCCGCTGTTCCGCCACCAGGACCTGCTCGGCCACATCCCCGCGATGTCGGCTGCCGCCGATCGGCAGATCCAACGCTGGCGGAGCGGGCCTCGCGGCAGCATCGCCGCCGTCGATCGCGCCATGACCGACGTGACCTACGAGATCATCACCAGTTCGATTCTCGCCGGCACGGTGCCGTCCGAGGATGCCGTCATCAAGCGGGAAGCGCATCGCCTGCTGACGTGGATCAGTTGGGAGATCGGCTTCGGCATCGTCGGCATTCCCCAGTGGGTCTGGCATCCCGGCAAGTGGCCGTCGGCGCGCGCAGCAGAGAGACTGCGCGGCACCGTGCATCAGTTGCTCGCCCGCCGCCGTGCCGAGCCTGAAGGCGCCAAGGACCTGCTCGGCCGCCTGCTCGCCGCACGCGATCCCGAGACCGGCCGCCCGATGTCGGACGACCAACTCGTCGACAACCTGCTGACGTTCCTTCTGGCCGGCCACGAGACGACCGCCAAGGCGCTGACGTGGTCGCTCTATCTGATGGCGCGCGCGCCGCACTGGCAGGAGCGGATACGGCGCGAGGTGGCGGACGTGTGTGGCGACCGGGCGATCGAGCCGCGCGATCTCGGATCGCTGCCGGTCACCACTCGCGTCCTCAGGGAAGCGTTGCGGCTCTATCCGCCGGCGCCGATGATGTCGCGCATGGCGGTGCGGGACGTCACGCTTGGTGGTCATCGGCTGGCGAAGGATGCGCTCATCATCATTCCCGTGTTCGCCGTGCACCGTCACCGCCGGCTGTGGATCGATCCCGACCGCTTCGATCCCGACCGCTTTCTGCCGCAAGCCGAAGAAGGCCACCTCCGCACGCAGTTCATGCCGTTCGGCTTCGGCCCTCGCACCTGCATCGGCATGGCGTTCGCGATGATCGAGGCGACGGTGTTGCTCGCGAACTTCATTCGCGCCGCCCGCTTCGAGTGGGACGGCCGCCACCTGCCCGAACCCGTCAGCCGGGTCACCTTGCAGCCCAAAGGCGGCATGCCGCTGCGCGTTACGGTTCTGGGGGACGGCTGAAACGCTCCGACCCGGGGGCAGACCCGCAGGGTCTCATCATCCCAGGTAGACGGTCGACGACGGGTAGCGGACGCGCGGCGTGTAGGCTGTCGCGATGAGGAACCCGAGAAGCAGCGGCCCGACCCGGCCAGCGAACATCACGAATACGATCACGACGCGGCTCAGGGGATCGAGTTCGGCCGTAATGCCGCGCGACAGCCCCACCGTTCCGAAGGCCGATGCGACCTCGAACAGGACGTTGAGCATAGGCAATCCGCTGCTGACCAGGATCACGAAGGTGGCGGACAGCAACATCATGATGCAAAGCGTAACCAGTGCCAGGACCTTGAGGATCTGATTGGTGGGAATATTCCGGGAAAAGACCGTGATCTGATCCTTGCGCTCGAGGAATGCGTGGGTGGCGAGGATCAGTACAACGAAAGTCGTCACCTTCAGCCCACCGGCAGTCGATGTCGTGCCGCCGCCGATCAGCATGAGCGAGATGAAGAGCAGCGCCGTGCTCTCGCGAAGCGCTCCGATGTCGAGGGTGTTGAAACCTGCCGTGCGCGTGGTGACGGCCTGAAACCAAGAGGCCCAGATGCGATCGACGGCGTGAGGTAGCGCTGCCAGGGTCTTCGGGTTGGTCCACTCCAGCATGAGAAAGGCGAGGAATGACCAGGCGATGAGGATCGCCGTTCCGGCAAGCGTGAGTTTGCTGTGAAGCGCGAGCCGCTTCCAGTTGCGTTTGGCATAGACGTCCAAGACGACCGTGAAACCCAGGCCGCCGAGGATGAACAGGGCGGGCACAACAATGTTCACCACCGGATCGGCCACCCAACGTGACAGGCTGTCGGCATGGAGGCCGAAGCCGGCATTGTTGAAGGCGGAGATGGAGTGAAATAGTGCGCTCCAGAGGCCGGCGGCCCAGCCGAATTCAGGAACGAACCGGATGGCGAGAAGCGCCGCGCCGATGACTTCGACGATCAACACGATGCGCAGGATCGAGGCGGCGAGACCCAGAAGTCCACCGAGATCGGTATGATTCAGATCCTCGGACAGGATGAGCTGCTGGCGAAGTGGTAGCCGCATCCCCAGAACGGAGAAAACGAAGACCGCAGTGGTCATCAGTCCCAATCCGCCGAGCTGGATCAGGAGAAGGATGATGCCCTGGCCGTAAATCGTGAAGTGGCTTCCGGTATCGACGACAGCGAGGCCGGTTACGGTTACCGCGGACGCCGATGTGAATATGGCGTCGGACCAGGTGAGTGGCTTGGCCGTCATGTACGGGAGCTTCAATGCGAGCGCCCCGACGAGTACCAGCAGGCCGTAGCCGAGCACCAGAATCGCGGGCGGCGAAAGTCCGATACGGGGCAGTCGAGGCGCCAGCCGCATCCCTCGCAAGTTCATCTCACAGTCCTACGGCAAGCTGTCGCAAATCTTTGCGACGTCCGAGCAGCATGATCCGATCACCTTCCGCAAGGCGCATCTCATCCTGCTTTCCGGCCTGATACTCCGAGCCCTTCATCACGCCGAGAATCTGCACCTTGTCGCCGGTCAGCGCCCGGAGATCCCCGAATGTCTTCAGCCTCGAGGCCTCGGGGATAATGAGGTTGATCACGTGGAATCCGTTCCCTAGGCTCAGGTAGTCCGCCATATAGGGGGAGTGTAGCGTCTCCGCGACATGCAGCCCCATGTCGTGCTCGGGCCTGATCACTCGGTCGACACCGATCTTGCCGAGGATGCGGTGATGGGTGCGCGACAGAGCTTTAACCCAGATCGTCGGCACGCCGATCAGCTTCACATTCATCGTGGCCAGGATGCTCGCCTCGAGATCCTCGCCGATGGAAATGACCGCCACGTCGTGCTGGCCCGCACCCGTTTCCTTCAGTGCGTCCTCGTCTCGGGCATCCGCGATCGCCACGTGTGTAAGCTTGTCGACATGCGCGCGCACGCGCCGCTCGTCGTTGTCGATGCCCAGGACCTCGTCACCCATACCGGCCAGAGCCGTGGCCACTGTTCCGCCGAATGCGCCCAGTCCGATGACGACGAAGCTCCGCTTTTTCCTCGTCATCCCAAGCTCCAGACGAATCAGACGTGCAATGATGCGCAGATGTGGATCGGGCCGCCCAGGCGATTCGAGCGAAATATATATCGACAGCAACGAGATTGAGTACACCTACTATCGTCCGGCAACGCCGAAGACATTGCGTTCGAGGTTTTCCTCACACTGGATTGCATGTTCTACTCGAGCGAAAGCCCTCTCCGCCAAGCCACCGCGTTCGATTTATCCCCGGCCGACACTTCCCCTCCATACTCCTCGCAGCTTTCCTCATCGAACGGGGCGTGGTCGACCGCACCGATACGCGAGGAAGGTGCGG
>CAZNMY010000230.1:0-4179 GCA_964574325.1 uncultured Devosia sp.
GAAGCGGAATTTAAGATGTCTGCGCGCCGGCGTTTTTGGCCGACTCTGGAACCGCCACACCCTCGATCGCACCCTTGCCGAACCGAGAGGGGTCCTTCGCCATCTTCTTTTCGATGGTGTAGGCGGCGAACGGGCCGAGCACGGCGCCGTTGCCGGGCAGGATGCCGAGGCCGCCGCCGATGAACGTGCCGCGCAGGATCGGGAATGCCGATTGCTTCAACTCGGCCCAGCCGGGTAGAAGCCGGCCGATCTTGGCGTGGACGACGTTGCGGGCTTCGGGATTCTCGAGGTTCTTGAGGATCTCGGCGAAGCCGAAGATGCCCATGGCGATGGTCGTGAACTCGAGGCCGTCGGAGATCTCGTTCCAGCCGAACGTCAAGCGCTCCTCGCCGGTTTCGAGATCGGTGCCGACCGTCGACATCAACACACCCAGAACGATGATGGCGATCGCCTTGAGGATCGAGCCGCGGGCCAGCACGACCGCGAACATCAGGCCCAGAACCATCAGCGAAAAGTAATCCGCCGGACCGAACAGCAATGCGATCCTGGTCAGCGGCACGCCGAGGGCGGCGATCATGATCGTCGCCACCGTGCCGGCGAAGAACGAGCCGATGGCGGCGATGCCGAGGGCGATGCCGGCTTGACCATTCTTGGCCATCTGGTGGCCGTCCAGCGTCGTCACGACGGCGGTCGCTTCACCGGGGATGTTGACCAGGATGGCCGTGGTCGAGCCGCCGTACTGCGCCCCGTAGTAGATGCCGGCGAGCATGATGAGCGCGCCGATCGGGTCGATACCGAACGTCAACGGCAGCAGCATCGCGATGGTCGCGATCGGCCCGACACCGGGCAGCACGCCGACCAGCGTGCCGATCATACAGCCGATGAATGCCAGGAACAGATTTTTCCAGGACAAGGCGACCGAGAAGCCGAGCCCGAGATTGGAGATGATGTCTTCCACGGGAAGGGCCTCAGAATTTGATGGTGGCGAAGCCGGGGACGTACGGCAACTGGGTCGGCCAGATGGGAATCGGGAGTTTGAGCCCGTAACTGAACAAGGCGATGCAGGCCGCGGTCATGACGAAGGCGAAGATGATGACCTCGACCCATTTCGTATCGCGGTCTGCGAAGGCCGAAATAATCACCGCGAGGGGACCGGCAATGATCAGGCCGAGGGGCCGGATGGTCCAGCCGAAGACGAGCGCCGAGCCGAGCACGAAGATGATGCTGCGGATGGACCAGCGGGTCAGGCCTTCGCCTTTGCTGAAGATCCCGTTGATCACCATGATGAGCCCGAGAGCGACGATGATGAGGCCCGTTGCGCGGGGCATCATCCCGGGGCCGACACCGGTGGTGGTCTTGAAGTTGAGGTTCAGCGTGCCGGCGATGCCGACGACCGCGATCACGATCAGGAACATACCGCCGGCATAGTCCTGCAAGCCCTTGAACGGGATGATGCTCGGCAGGATGAGGCCGAGACCGGTGATGCCGATCGCGCACGCGGCTGCAAAATGCAAGCCGTAGGGAACTCCGATCGACGGGGCCAGATATCCCAGAACGGCTATCGCGATCAGCAATGCACCAGATCCGACCGCAAAGCCGGAGAAGCGGGAGCCCGAACCCGGCTGAGAATTCAACGATGGCGAGGACATTTCTTCTCCCTTGGCGCTTTCCTCGAACGGGGCGACGAAATCACCACGACGTCCGGCCGTCCCACTTCACCAGCAATACGTTCCACCAGTGCCACGGCTACGGCATACCACTGCTGCATTCTCATCACTTGCGTGACGGTGCGGCTAGTCCACCGGAAGGTATAGGGGAGCAGGGGCGCATGTCTACGGGCCTACGTACGACCAGCGGAGGCCTTCCATCCGGGCCGGTGCCGTGGGACGATCGGCGGGCAATTGGGCAACACATCGTGCCAATGTTCGACCGCTGGTCTCCGTATAGATCGGGGATGGCGAAGACGTTGCCCAACCATTCGGCTCTGCGCAGCGGATAGAGGGAGGATCGGCATGTCGAAGATCGGTTTCATCGGGCTCGGTCTGATGGGCAATCCCATGGCCGCCAACCTCGTCAAGGCCGGCCATGTGGTCGCGGGGTTCGATCTCAGCGCCGTCAATCTGCAGAAGGCCGGGGCAACGGGCGTCGGGATCGCGAAGTCCGCTGCCGATGCCGTGGCGGACGCCGACGTCGTCGTGACGATGCTGCCGGCGGGCAAGGATACGCTGGCGGTCTGGGGCGGCGGGGTGATGGCGGCGGCGAAACCCGGCACGCTGTTCATCGACAGCTCGACGATCGACGTCGGTTCGGCGCGGGGCGCGCACGAGATCGCGGCGAAGGCCGGGATGCTGTCGCTCGATGCGCCGGTTTCTGGCGGCGTGGGCGGCGCGGAAGCGGGCACGCTGACGTTCATGTGCGGCGGGACGGCTGTGGCGTTCGACACGGCGAAGCCCGTTCTCGAAGCGATGGGCAAGCGGATCGTGCATTGCGGCGACGCGGGCGCAGGCCAGGCCGCCAAGATCTGCAACAACATGATTCTGGGCATCTCGATGATCGGCGTGTGCGAGGCGTTCGCGCTGGCGGAGAAATTGGGCCTGTCGCATCAGGCGCTCTACGACGTGGCATCGACCTCGTCGGGCCAGTGCTGGAGCCTGACGAGCTACTGTCCCGTTCCTGGCCCGGTTCCGGCCGCGCCGTCGAACCGCGACTACAAGCCGGGGTTCTCGTCGGCGCTGATGCTGAAAGATCTGAAGCTCGCGCAGGAGGCGGCGTCGGCTGCCGGGGCGGTGACACCGATGGGGGCGATGGCGGCGCAACTCTATGCGCTCAGCAACGCTTGGGGGCAGGCCGGCGTCGACTTCTCCGGCATCATTCATACGATCCGCGGTATGCAGGACGACAAATAGTGAGGGAGTAGGGAGTAGGGAGTAGGGAAGATGGCGCGGTACGAGTATTTTGCATTCGATGCTTACGGGACGCTGTTCGACGTGCATTCGGCGGCTTCGAAGTACGCTGCCGAGATCGGGCCGAGCTGGGAGCGGCTGTCCCAGGTGTGGCGCGCGAAACACCTCGAATACACGTGGATCTGGGCCGGCACCGGCCGGCACACCACGTTCTGGAAGCTGGCGGGCGATAGTCTCGATACTGCCGTTGCCACGGTTGGAGGCATTCCCCCGGGCGTGCGTGACAAGCTGATGGCGGCCTATCGCACGCTCGATGCCTACCCGGAAGTGGCGGGCGTGCTCGGCCAACTCAAGGCGCGGGGCGCGAAGCTCGCGATCCTGACCAACGGCGACCCGGACATGATTGCCGACGCGGTGCGTTCAGCGCGGCTCGAGGGCGTGTTCGATCATCTCATCACCGTCCACGAGGCCGGCATCTTCAAACCGCACCGGCCGGTGTACGATCTCGTCGCTGGGCATTTCGGTGTGCCGTTACGCGAAGTCTCGTTCCAGTCGTCTAACCGCTGGGACGTAACGGCGGGGAAGGTCGCGGGCATGCGCGCGGTCTGGGTCAATCGCACGAGCGCGCCGGCCGAGTATCCCGACACGCCGCCTGATCTGGTGGTGGGGGACCTGGCGCCGCTGGCGGCGGAGGGGTGAGGTCGCGGCTCGTATGCGCTGCGGGCGAGGTTGTGGCCTGCCGGCCCTGGACCGGCGTTTTGAGTTGGGGTGCCGGCGCAGACCCGCAGGGAGGCTCTTGCAGAAGCCGGACCGACACCATACCACCGCCCTACTTCATGGTCGGAATTGAAAACTCCGCGCCTTCCTTCGTGCCGCTCGGCCAGCGCGATGTCACAGTCTTGGTCCGCGTATAGAACCGCATCGCGTCGGGACCGTGCTGGTTGAGGTCGCCGAACATGCTCCGCTTCCAGCCGCCGAACGTGTAGTACGCGAGCGGCACCGGGATCGGCACGTTGACCCCGACCATGCCGACGTTGACCTTCGCCGTGAAGTCGCGCGCCGCATCTCCGTCCCGCGTGAAGATCGCAACGCCGTTGCCGTACTCGTGCTCGTTCGGCAGCCGCAACGCCTCCGCGTAGTCCTTCGCGCGCACGACAGACAGCACCGGCCCGAAGATCTCTTCCTTGTAGATCCGCATGTCCGCCGTCACGTTGTCGAACAGGCAGCCGCCCATGTAGAAGCCGTTCTCGTAGCCCTGCATCTTGAAGCCGCGGCC
>CAZNMY010000231.1:0-4113 GCA_964574325.1 uncultured Devosia sp.
CCCAAACACTGTGGGGGTGTGGGGGGGGGTGCGGGGCGGCAACCGGCACAACGTCATGCCCAGCGGCCGCCCCTCACCCTAACCCTCTCCCCGCTACGCTGCGCTTCTCGGGGAGAGGGAATAGTACCTCTGCCCGGCTGCCTTCTCTTCAAACCTCGAACAGCCGGCGTGGGGTTCGCGTCAGGACCTCGCAGCCGGTGTCGCCGACGACGACGACATCGCCCAGCACCATATAACCCGCTTCGGGGTGGTAGGTGTTGGGATGCACGATGATGGTCATGCCCGTCTCGAGCGGCGTGTCGACGTCTTCCAGGATCGCCGGCTTCATGTCGGGCATCAGGCCGAGGCCGTGACCGCGCACGCGCGTGTATTTCGAGGTGCAGTATTCGCCCAGGCCGTGACGGCGGAAAACGTCGTTCTCGGCGCGCGCGATGTCGGCCGCGGTCACACCGGCGCGCACCGCGGCGATGCCGGCCTCCATCGACTCCAGCCAGATGGCGAAGGCCTTCTTCTGCGTCTGGTCGGCGCGGCCCAGCACCATCGTTCGGCAGATCTGCGCGAAGTAGCCGTCGACCGCCGGCGTCAGTTCCGTCGTCACCATGTCGCCGACGGCGAGCTTGCGATCGGACGGCGGGGTCATGCCGCGGACATCGGCGCGGCCGGAGCCGATGATCTGGAAATTGTCGGCCGAGCCCTTCGCCCGCAGGAACGCCTCGACATCGGCGACGACCTCGAACTGCGTCCGGCCGGGCCGCGCGACTTCCAGAAAGTAGGCGTAGCCGTCGTCGGCCAAGTGCGCCGCGCGGCGGATCGCATCGAGCTCGCCGGGCATCTTGACCATGAACAGGCGCTCGATCAGCGTGCCGGCGTCGTCGAGGCGCAAGCGCCGTTCGGGCTCGGCCTTCGCGAGCCAAGCGGGCATCAGGTGGCGCGGCGTCACGGCGACCTTCTGGTTGGCGATCGCCTGGATCTCGGCGGTCACGTCCCGGGCCATGTCGCGGGCGAAGTGGACTTCGGTGCTCCGGGCTTCGGTCTCGGCACGCTGCCAGTCCGCGACGCTCTCGAGCCACATGCGGCAGCGTCCGTCGGCGGTCAGGATCGCGAGGCCGTTGCCTTCGAGAATGCCGAAATCGGCGACGTAGCGCAGATAGGCCTCCTGCCAGGACGTGCCGCAGACGACGAGGGCGTCGATCCCTTCGCTGCGCATCGCCTCCAGCAGACGCGCACGTCTGTCGGCGGCCAGATCGGTCATGGTCGTTCCTCGTTCGGTTCCTCGGGGCTCGCGCCGTCCATGGCCGGCCCAGCGCAGGGCCTCGTCCCTGTCAGTATCAGCAGCGCGCCGGGACGCAACCCTCGAAGAAAACCCGGGCGAAGAAATTCTGTCGTGACGCGCCGCGCAATCAAATTGCTGTTCTCAATGAGTTTTGCCATTGTCGCGCGGACGAGGCTGGCCAATTCGCCGTCGCTTCGGTTCAGCCGGAAACGAAATATCAACCATGTCCATGGCAATCGGCAGTAGCAATGCTCTCGGAAATGCGGCCATCGAAACGCCTTGCGTGAAGGTGTGCGAGATCGACCAGGCGACACGGTTGTGCACAGGGTGCGGCCGCAGCCTTGCCGAAATCGCTGCCTGGAGCACAATGAGCCGCGAGGAGCGGCGGCGGATCATGAAGACGCTGCACGAGCGGAATGCTGCAGGCTGCAAGAAGGTAGACGCGGAATGAAATGGCTTCCGCTGGTTGCGTTGATCGTCGGCGGCACGGCGCTGGTGTTCCGCCAGGAGGGCCAGCTCCTGCTCGGCGTGGACGAGGCGCGTTTTGCACAACTGCTGATCGGGTTCACGCTGCTCGCGTTCATCGGTACGTCCGTCCTCGCAGGCTACCGCGGCCGGCTCGGCCGCCTCGCCCGGACGGCGGGTTTCGGCGCTGCCGCTATCGCTGCCATCGCTGGCGGCTATACCTACAAGTCGGAAGTGGTCGAATTCGCCCACCGCATCACCGGGGACCTGCTGCCCCCGGGCGAGCCGCTGAGCGCCGAGCCCCGGCAATCCGGCGAGCAGGCCGTCAAGATCAGGCGCCGCAGTGACGGGCATTTCGTGGCGCGCGTCAAAATGGGCGGCATCTCGGTCGCAGCGCTGATCGATACCGGCGCCTCGACCGTCGTCCTGCGCGCCGCCGACGCCCGCTCGATCGGCCTCGATATCGACAGGCTGTCCTACACCGTGCCGGTCCAGACTGCGAACGGCCTCGCCTATGCGGCCGCGGTCCGGCTCAATCAGGTCGCCATCGGCAGCATCGTTCTCGACGGCGTGGACGCCCTCGTCGCACGCCCCGGGGCGCTCAAGGAGAGCCTGCTCGGTATAAGTTTCTTAAGGCGATTGCGGTCATATGAGTTCACGGGCGACTACCTGACCCTGAGGGGCTGATGCTCTCTGCGGGGGCCTGAAGCGGTGGGAAAAAGGCCTTCGCCCGGCGCATCTTTCGTGCCGCGTGGAGCCTTCGAATGTCGAATTCCTCTGCACTTGGCCATGCAGCCAACATCGTGGGCGGATGGGTGTTCTTCGCAGTCTGCATCGTCGGCTCGATCGTATATTTCGACGAACTGAGAGCAGCCGGACGGTGGGCGCTCGGCGTGCCCAATCCCGACGAGATCGCCGCGATCGCCCGGCCGCAACCCGAAATATCGCAAACGAATGCACCTGCGTCGTCGTCCTCGTCGTCCAGCGGAAGCTCCGTCGAGCTGCGAGCCGACCGGCTCGGCCATTTCAGCACCAGCGCCCAGATCAACGGCAGCTCCATCGACGTGATGGTCGACACCGGCGCTTCGATCGTCGCGCTGACCTGGGAAGATGCGCAACGCGCCGGCATCTACGTCGGACCGGCGGACTTCACCCACCGCGTCAACACCGCCAACGGCCTCGCCAAGGTTGCACCGATCACCATCAGCTCCATCTCGATCGGCGGCATCACCGTGCGCGACGTGAAGGGCACCGTCTCCGAACCCGGCCGGCTCAACGGCACCCTGCTCGGCATGACCTTCCTGGGGAAACTCTCGCGGGCGGAACTGAAGCGCAACACGCTCGTTCTGGAAGAATAGCCGCTACGCAGGAATGAACACCCCTCATTGGTCGACCGGGGTTCGCCGGACTTCGCCCTGCATTTGCTGCTAACCTCACAAACTAACGAACATCTCGAATGAACCAACTGGTTCATTGGCCATTTAGCTGCGGCCGGGTAGAACCCGTCGCGACATCAGACGAGCTGACCCACGGGGATTACCATGCTGCCCAAGCCGCGCGCCGACCTGAAGCCGAACACGGCTGCCTTCGAGTGCCTTCCGCTGGTCAAGCCGACGGGCTTCCGCGAATACGACGCGCGCTGGCTATTTCCCGAAGAGATCAACCTGATGGGGCTCAACGCCGTCGGTCTGGGTCTCGCGCAGCTGTTCGACGAGCGCGGCGTCAAAAAGCGCATCGTCGTCGGCCATGACTTCCGCTGGTACTCGGGCAGCGTCAAGCAGGCGCTGATCGTCGGCCTCGTCGCCGGCGGCTTCGAGGTGCACGACATCGGCCTCGCCTTGTCGCCGATGGCCTACTTCGCCCAGTTCGCGCTCGAGGTCGAAGGCGTCGCGATGGTCACCGCCAGCCACAACGACAACGGCTGGACCGGCATCAAGATGGGTCTCGACCGGCCGCTGACGTTCGGGCCCGACGACATGAGCGCGCTGAAGGAAATCGTGCTCGCGGGTAAATACTCGACGAAGCCCGGCGGCAGCTATCGCTTCGTCGCCGACATCGGCCAGCGCTACATGGACGATCTCGTCAACCGCTCGAAGCTGAAGCATCCGCTCAAAGTGATCGCCGCCTGCGGCAACGGCACGGCCGGCGCATTCGCCCCGCAGGTGCTGGAGCGGCTCGGCTGCGAAGTGGTCCGCCTCGACTGCGACCTCGACCATTCGTTCCCGCGCTACAATCCGAACCCGGAAGACATGAAGATGCTGCACGCCATCGCTGAAGCGGTGGTCAAGCACAAGGCCGACGTGGGCCTGGGCTTCGACGGCGACAGCGACCGCTGCGGCGTGGTCGACAACGAGGGCCACGAGATTTTCGCCGAC
>CAZNMY010000232.1:0-3960 GCA_964574325.1 uncultured Devosia sp.
AGATCTGCAGCGAAACCTTGCGATTGCCCTTGCGGGCGGTCGTGGCTTCGAGTTCGGCAACCCGCTCTTCGAGATCCGTGCAGCAATTGCCGCCGAGATCTGCTGCCTGCGCTGTCGCACCGCCGATGGCGACGCCCGCCACGACTGCCAGCGCTCTCAAACTGATATTTGTCATCGTATCTCCGGCCTTTCCTTAAATTCCGCAGAGGGACCGTAAAATCCCGGTGCGGAAATCTTCGTTTCGATTGCGAACTGCCGGAATGCGTAAAGCCAGACAAAACATCCCGGTCCTGGAATCCGGCGCGACCGAATTCCAAGTTTCAGTTTTCGATACCTCGAGGCGGATCTGGAAACTGTTACGCGTCGATCACGTTCCCGACTGCGGGTGCGAAGAGTTTCTGTGCCAGACAAGCGACGTGCTGAATGTCGATAAGCCCATCGTTTGCCCGGGACTCTTCACTTCCGTGCTCTCGGATTGCTTCTCGACCGCCCGATTCGCAACCAAGTGAAACACTCCAGGACGACCACCGAGATAATATACCTAGCTTTTCCGGACAGATCGCAACCTGTTGAAACTGCAGTATATATCAGCAGATCGCGTCGCCCACACCAGCTCAGCCGTCGAATATCCGGTGTCCGACCGCTTCAAATGCGGCCTACCCGACGGCTCGGTCGGAACGCTTATCCCAGCGAAGTTACCCGATAGACACATTCCAGCTTGCGTCGCCGACACACTCCCGCAGGACCAGCCCGAAGAAAAGCGGCCCAGCCGAGGGGCTGGACCGCTTATGCAATCGGGTGAGCTGATCGGTGCAGCCCAATCGTCTCAAGGCGCCAGCGTCAGCGGCGGGGCCGGCGCATCCTGATCGCGCTCCCCCACCAACTCCTTCAGACCGTCTCGGCCATAGACGTCGGGCCGGAATACCGCCTTGCCGTCGCCTTCTGCCCATGCGGTCAGATAGGTGAAATAAACCGGCACCTGGCGCGTCAGCATCACATCGAGCGCCTGCCCGGTGTCGACGACCGCCTGCGCCCGGCCCGGCTGATCCCAGCCCGCCTCGTATTTCGCGATCCACTCCACCAGCGTGAACACGTCCTGGACACGAACGCACCCGGCGCTGAAAGGCCGGACCCGCTGATTGAACAACTGCTTCATCGGCGTGTCGTGCATGTACACGATCTCGCTGTTGGGCATGTCGATACGCACGAGACCCAGCGCATTGTGCGGCCCCGGGTCCTGCTTGAAGCGGATCTGCTTGGGATCGACGTTGTCCCAGTTGATCGACTTCAGATCGATCAACTCACCGCGCGGCGTATAGGCGCGGATATGTTCCTTTTCGAGGTATTCGGGCTCCTTGCGCACGCGC
This sequence comes from uncultured Devosia sp., assembly GCA_964574325.1. Taxonomy (GTDB): domain Bacteria; phylum Pseudomonadota; class Alphaproteobacteria; order Rhizobiales; family Hyphomicrobiaceae; genus CAMDPA01. The sequence continues at coordinate 1,368 of CAZNMY010000232.1, forward strand.
GGCACGAGGTCGAGCACCGCGACGCTGTCGGGCACATTCCAGTACGGGAAGAAATTCAGCGCACGGATCGACGCTTTCACGCTCGGCGTCTGGCGGTCGGGCTTGCCCGCGATCACGCGATGCCGAAGCTGGACCTGGTGATTCTCGACGGCTTCGAGTTGGAACGCGGGAGCATTGACCAGCACATACCGGTCCTCGATACGCCCCGTCATGAGATCACGAAGCCGGCGCTGGTTCAGCCTGAGCTGTTCGAGCCGCGCCCGCGCCGGAACCGCGAGCTGCGCCGCCGTCGGCCTGTCGATCCGCCCCGTGACGCGCAAACCGAACTGCTGCTGGAAGCTGCGCACAGCCTCTTCCAACCGCTCGTCGAAGCGCGAATTGTTGAAGTAGCTCTGCGGCGCACGCAGATCTCCACTCATTCCCAACCGGCGTTTGATCGGGATCAGGCGATCGTCATCGTCGTCGACACGCAGCAATCGCCCGACCTGAACCGTAGGCCAGCCCCCGCTCGCCACGATCTTCTCGTAGCGCTCGATCGCCCGCTCGACCGTGCTCATCATCTCGTCACTGCGCCAGGGAACCCGATCTGCGCGCAGATCGTTGAGGCTCTCCACCTTCGCCGGCTCGCTGCGCTGGGGCTTTACGTTGCCGCCAAACCCTTGATTGCTCAAGTTTTCCAGCCAGCCGAACGGCGATTGCGCGGACGCACTTCCCGCTGCCACCGTTGCTGCACCCGCCGTGCCCCCCACCAGCATGGCGCGCCGGGATATCCCGATCGCCCTGGTCGTGGACCGCTTCGTGTCGTCGTTATCGCTCGTCATGCCTGATCTGCTGCAACTCGCCGTCGCCCCGAAGGACTGACGGACGATGGGTTCGGTGACACGGTGACTACGTGACTGGACGTGTCTCCATACCAACGACGACTTATTTGGCAAAACAAAGACGCGTTACCCTGCGTGTCCCCAATTGCGCATGATATCGCAGGTCGATGTGTGTCCGCACCAACACACGCCACACGAATCGCCGTGCCACCGCCACTCACCCTCGGCCCCTGCACGAAACCCTTTGCCACACCGTTCGACCGGCCCGTTTGCGGGCCGGGCCGGCTTCGCGCATACTCCTTCGAGGAAAAAAGCCGGAACTGGTCGCAGGGGGAGACAGATGCTGGAAGCACGCTTCACATTCCGATCGGTGGGCTCGCCGCCACAGCGACATACCGGCGGTCGCGCGCCCGCCTTGGCAGTGGCCGCACTGCTTGCCCTCCTCCCCGTCGGAGCGGACGCGCAGAATTTCTACGAAGGCAAGCAACTGACCCTGATCGTCGGCTCGGGCGCCGGCGGCGGCTACGACGTCTATTCCCGCCTCGTCGCGCGACACTGGGCCAAGCACATCCCCGGCAGGCCGACCATCGTCGTGCAGAACCTGCCGGCCGCAGGCAGTCTCGTCGCGACCAACAATGTCGCCAATACCTACTCCCGCGACGGTCTGACCGTGGCTCAGGTGCAGACCCACATGGCCGTCGAGCCGCTTCTGGGCGTGACCGGCTCGCTAAACAACGTGAAATTCGACGCACGCACCCTGAATTGGCTGGGCAGCATCGCCAAGGAATATCCCGTCGTCGTCGCCTGGCACACTGCGCCCATCAAATCCTTCAAAGACGTGATGACCCGCGAGATGATCGTCGGCGCCAGCGGAACCGCCACCTCCGATGCGGTCTATCCCCGCATCATGAACGAGATGATCGGCACGCGGTTCAAGGTCATCGACGGGTACAAGGACAACCCGCAAATGATCCTCGCCACCGAGGCGGGGGAAATCATGGGCCGCGCCGGCTGGTTCATCTCGAGCCTGCTGTCGACGCAGGGCCAGCAACTGCGCGAAGGCAAACTCAGGGTCCTCGCTCAGGTCGCCGTCGGAAAGCACCCGCAGTTCCCCGACGTCCCCCTCGTCACCGAGTTCATCACCGATCCGGAGAAGCGCAAGGCACTGGAATTCTCGATCTCGTGGCTGCCGATGGGCCGCCCGTTCGTAGCGCCGCCCGCGATCCCCGCGGACCGCCTGAAGATTTTGCGCGACAGCTTCATCGCCACTGCCAACGATCCGGAACTGCGCGCCGAGGCCCTGAAGATGAACCTCGAGATCAGCCCCATGTCGGGCCTCGAAACCCAGGCCCTCGTCAACCGCCTCTACGACACACCGCAGGCCACCGTACAGACGATCCGTCGCATCATGGTGCCCAGCGCGAAGTAGCAATGTCGTAAAACTAACCAGATCCACCAATTTTCGAGCAGCCGTCACCTCGCTGCGCCGTTGCACGGCGACCGCCCGTCATGCTTAGTTCCAGCGAACAAGGTAGCGCCCGGGCCTCGTCCCGGTGCACGCCACGACCAGGGTGCGCGGGAGACCTCATGGCTGGTTCGACAGTATCCCGGGAAGGGGCTGACAACGATGCGGTTCGGCGAAGCGCGGCGCCGGCTGTGGTCATCCAGGCCGTCGACAAGTGGTACGGCCGTTTCCACGTACTGAAGAACATCGACCTGACGGTTGCGCGCGGTGAGAAGATCGTGATCTGCGGCCCGTCGGGCTCCGGCAA
>CAZNMY010000233.1:0-3834 GCA_964574325.1 uncultured Devosia sp.
AAATATTCGACCGTGCAGAACTGGTATCCCGGCGACAAGGACGGCAAAGGCGGCGTCTACAATTTCGTGACCAAGCGTGGGGATTGCCGGGGCAAGAATTCCAAGATCTCGTGGACGCAGGTCGAGACCGGCTCGGCGATCACGTGGAAGTATCCGAGCTGCATCCTGCGCGGCGACAATTCCCGGGGTGAGTTCTATTCGATCGCGATCTCGAACGGCTACCAGCAGGTCGACAGCGGCACCAAGATGATCCACCTGGGGAAGAACACCTCCAGCCGGATCATCTCCAAGGGCATCGCGGCGGGGCATTCACAGAACACCTATCGCGGGCTCGTGTCGGCACATCGCAAGGCGACCGGCGCGCGCAATTTCACGAATTGCGACAGCCTGCTGATCGGCGGGGATTGCGGGGCGCATACCGTGCCCTACATCGAGGCGAAGAACTCGAGTGCCCACTTCGAGCACGAAGCGACCACCTCGAAAATCTCCGAGGACCAGTTGTTTTACGTCATGAGCCGCGGGCTTTCGTCGGAGGAAGCGGTGGCGCTGATCGTAAACGGTTTCGTGCGCGACGTGCTGCAGCAGTTGCCGATGGAGTTCATGGCGGAGACCCAGAAGCTTATCGGCATCTCTCTGGAAGGGAGCGTGGGGTGATGGGGCGCAATGGCCGGCTGGCGATCGCGATCATGTTCATGCTGGTTTTCGCTTGGCAGCTTTACGAGCATGTCTACGGCTTGCGTGGGAACACGCTGTTGCCAGCACCGTGGGGCGCGATCATCACCGGGGGCGGCCTGATCGCCGCCAGCTTCGAGGCATGGCGCGTTTTTCGGAGCGCGAGCAGATGAGCCCGGAAGTTGAGCCGATCGCCGCGGCTCTTTCGTGGCGATCAACGATGACTGATCTCGTCAACGGCTTCGTGTGGGAAGTGTTGCAGAAGTTGCCGATGGAATTCATGGCGGAGACCCAGAAGCTGATCGGCATCTCTCTGGATGGGAGCGTGGGGTGATCTCGCAAACAGCAGCAGTTGCAGCAGGGAAGTGCGATGACCGACCACTGGTTCAAACCCAAGACGCACGGCTATGGGGCCTATCCGACGAGCTGGAAAGGCTGGCTGTTGATCGCGGCTTTCGGCGTGCTCCAGATGCTGTTGGCGATCGGTCTTCTGGTGCCGCCTGCGCGCGCGGGACAGCCGGTAGATCTGGCCCAGATCACCACATTCCTGCTGGGAACGGCGGTGCTGACCGCGATATTCCTGTGGCTGTGCAAACGGAAGACCGACGGGGAGTGGCGATGGCGCTGGCCGCGGAGCGGAAATTGAGCCCAAATTTCAGTAGATTGAGGCGGGGCGATATGCGGCTCGTCAGCAGTTGAATGGCGGTCCTGCAACTGTCCCATGGTTAAAAAATGATGAACGAGAGGTAATGGCGTGAGTGTTGCCGTTGGAGTACACTGTCATAGTAGACCGGGAGGGTCCGGTCACGGACGCGCAAACAGCGGGGCGCGTCCACACGTTTTGATGCCGCTGTTTGTTAGTGGAGGATAACCAATGTCGCTCAGTATCGCGCAACTCGAGCAATCGTGGCTTCAGGCAGAGGCCATTGCAGACGAGGCGAAACGGGAAGCGAGAGTGGTCGCCGAGGAACTTCAACGCCAGAATGGCAAGGTAGTCGACGCGTCGCAGGTCAAGATCCTGATGACGACGGCAGAGATGGCGAAAAGCCGTCAGGCCGAAGCCGACAAGAACGCCAGTGCGGCGTTCGACCTGCTATGGCAGGCAAAAAGCCAAGGACAGCAATCGGTTCATGCTTGAGATCAAGGATCTGCACGTCAAGCTCAGCAACGAAGACAAGCCGATCATCAAAGGCTTGTCTCTCACAGTGCCCAAGGGCGAGGTGCATGCGGTCATGGGGCCGAACGGCTCCGGTAAATCGACGCTGGCGCATGTGCTCGCCGGCCGCGGTGGTTACGAGGTCACCAGCGGTGACATCCTCTGGAACGGCGAGTCGCTGATCGGCCTCGCGCCGGACGAGCGCGCCGCCAAGGGCGTGTTCCTCGCGTTCCAGTATCCGATGGAAATTCCGGGAGTCGCAGGACTGACGTTCCTGAGGACGGCGATCAATTCCGTGCGCAAGAAGCGCGGCGTCAAGGAACTCTCGACGCCTGAGTTCATCAAGCTGATCCGCGAAAAAGGCGCCACGCTCAACATCGACATCGAGATGCTGAAGCGGCCTGTCAACGTCGGCTTTTCGGGCGGCGAGAAGAAGCGCGCGGAAGTGCTGCAGATGGCGCTGCTCGAGCCGACGCTGTGCGTGCTCGACGAGACGGACTCAGGTCTCGATATCGACGCGCTGAAAGTGGTTTCGGATGGCGTGAACGCGCTGAGGTCGCCGGAGCGATCGATGATCGTGATCACGCATTATCAGCGGCTGCTCAACTATATCGTTCCCGATCGTGTTCACGTGCTGTCCGGCGGCGTGATCCAGAAATCGGGTCCGAAAGAACTGGCGCTCGAGCTCGAAAAATCGGGCTATGCGGAATACCAGACCAAAGCGGCCTGAGGCCAGGCTCTCCGAAACGGAATGCGCGGGGACGCCCCATGACCGAGACAACCATGTCTGCGACAGCCAAAGCGACGACCGCCGATGCGAGGACCGGCATTTCGGCGAAGAGACCGGTTCCGCCGAAAACTGCAGCGGAGCAGGGGCTTCTCGATGTCTTCGCGCGAACGGCAGCGAGGCTGCCCGGCAGCGGGTGGGTGGCGAAGGTGCGTGGCGAGGCGGTCGCGTGGCTCGATGCGCATGGCCTGCCGACGCGGCGCGTGGAAGCCTTCCGGTACACCGACCTGCGCGAGCGCATCAAACAGGTCTGGGCACCAGCTTCGGGTGCTGCGGCCGAGGTGAGCGGCGCGCAAGTCGACGCGGCACTCGGGCCGCTCGCCGCACTCGATGGGCCGCGGCTCGTGTTCGTCGACGGCGTGTTCAACGCGGCGCTATCGCGCACGGCGGACTTCGACGGTGCGGTCGAGCAGATGCCGTTGGCGCCGTTGTTGCGCAAGGCGCCGGCTTGGCTCGAGGGCAAGTTCGCTGCCGGGCGCCTTGGCGAAGACAGCGCGATGACCGCGCTGAATACGGCCTTCATGAGCGACGGCCTGATGATCAAGATCAAGCCGGGGCAATCCTTCGCGAAGCCGGTTTTCATCGTCTTCGTGCGTGCGAGCGCCGAGCCCGTGACAATCGCCACGCGCAACGTGGTGGCGATGGAGGCGGGATCGTCGATGACGATGGTCGAGGTTTACACCGCCGTCGCGGGGGCCGCCTCGCAGGGTATCGTCAGCGGATTGACCGATGTCACGGTGGCCGACGGCGCGTCACTGGTGCACATCACGTGCGCTATCGGCGGAAGTGCTGTTTCGCATCTGTCGAATGTCGCGGCGAAGGTCGGCGCCGACGCCAACTATCGTGTGTTCCAGTTGACCGCGGGGCCGCAACTCGCACGCAACGATTTGCTCGTCGAAATGAGCGGGACCGGATCGAAGCTCGATATTTCCGGTGCCTTCCTGGCGCGAGGCACGGCGCATGTCGACACGACGCTGGTGGTCGACCACAAGGTGCCACATTGCGAAAGCCGTGAGCTGTTCAAGGCGGTTCTGGCAGATCGTGCGCGGGGCGTATTCCAGGGCAAGGTGATCGTCAGGCCGGGGGCGGACAAGACCGATGGAAAGCAGATGGCGCGTGCGCTGCTGTTGTCGGAAGATGCCGAGTTCGATTCCAAGCCCGAGCTCGAGATCTACGCCGACGATGTCGCCTGCGGTCACGGGGCGACGGCCGCAGCACT
>CAZNMY010000234.1:0-3625 GCA_964574325.1 uncultured Devosia sp.
CATGTCCGTAGCTGAGGGAGGTCCGGCCGAACGGTGATTGGGGCAGATGTGTGCAGGTGACCCGGAGGAGACTTCGTCGGCGCGGGTTTCTCCCTCTCCCCGAAGCGGCTCGATGAGAGCCGCGCCACGGGGAGAGGGTCGGGGTGAGGGGCGGCAACGAGGGTGAGGGGCGGCCACTTGCTCAGCGCCGACCTCACGGCACCTCTCCGCGAACGAACGCCAGCAGCGTCTCGAGAACGCCGTCCATGTTCTCGTAAACGTCGATGTTGTGGGCACGAAAGATTCGAAAGCCTTCGCTTTCGAGATAGGCCGAGCGTACCCTGTCTCGTGCAACCTCCTCATCGGTGCTGTGTGTTCCGCCATCGACCTCGACGATAATCTTCGCCTCACGGCACGCGAAATCGACGAAGAACGGCCCGATCGGGCACTGCCGCACGAACTTCATTCCATCAAGGCGGCGGGCACGCAGTTCGTACCACAACCGATCCTCCGCCGACGTTGCGTTCGAGCGCAGGACGCGGGCACGGTTGGTCTTCCAAGGTTGAGCGCGGCGCATGACGCGAGGCTCCGTGTGGCAGCGGTCGCGGAAGTGGCCGCCCCTCACCCTACCCTCTCCCCGTGAAGGACGGGGAGAGGGAACATCCGCGCCGCCGACGGCAGCAATTGGCCCCTTGCTGAAGTCGACCTGACGGTCGGTTTCGGGGGTAACTCTGCAGCACCTCCAAGCCAAAGCTAGGTCGGCCTGAGACCACAGGTCAATGGCAGCAATCTCCGCACTCCCGCCATTTCCACGCCCGACTCGAAAATGCGGGTGCAGGGGCCGGCCCCTGCCGGGAGTGCGCGAGAGGCTATTTGCTTGCTCGGTGACTGCGGCCCTGCGGGCCGGATCGCTGCCGAGCAGCCTCTCGCATTGCCGGGAGGCCATCGTGCGACGATGGCGAATGTCACCCCCACCCGACACGGCGGACGCTTTTTCGCTGAAGGGCGAAAAATCGTGCCGTGTCGACCTCCCCCATCGAGGGGGAGGAGGGCGCGCGCTGGTGGTCAGCGAGGGGCGTCTACGCCTTGTTCTTGCGTTCGCGGACTTCGGCGAAGACTTGCCAGTCGGGGGCGGTTTCGAGGCCGAAGCGTTTGCGGATGGCGGGGCTCTGGGGGCGGAGGAAGGGGTTGGTCGCCAGTTCGATGTCGATGCGGGTGGGGAGCGTGGTCTCGCCGCGGGCGCGCTTGGCATCGACCTCGCGGACGCGGGCCTGCAAGGCTTCGTTCTCGGGCTCGATGGTGAGCGAGAATTTGGCGTTCGCCTGGGTGTATTCGTGGCCGCAGTAGACGACGGTCTGGGGTGGCAGTTTCGCGAGCTTGGCCAGCGAGTTCCACATCTGCTCCATGTTGCCTTCGAAGACCCGGCCGCAGCCCATCGCGAACAGCGTGTCACCGGCGAACGCGACCTCGGCTGTGGGAATCCAGTAGGTGATGTGGCCCTTGGTGTGGCCGGGCGTGTCGAACACGCGGACTTCCAGGCTGCCGAGCATGAAGGTGTCGCCCTCGCCGACGGCCTTGTCGATGCCGGGCACCTGATCGGCCTCGCCCCTGGGGCCGATGATGGTGCAGCCGGTGGCGGCCTTGAGGGGGAGGTTGCCGTCGGTGTGGTCGCCGTGGCGGTGGGTGGTCAGGATGTGCGTGAGCTTCCAGCCCTTGGCCTTCAGGGCGGCCGCGACCTCGTCGCCGTTGGGGGCGTCGATGGCGGCGACGACGCCGGTCGAGGGATCGCGGACGAGGACGCCATAGTTGTCCTTCAGGCAGGGAAACTGATGGATTTCGGGCTTGGCCGACGATCCTGACATGGCATGCTCCTGCGCGTTGAGGGGTTGGCGAAACTACCATCGCGCCTACCTAATGCAAACCTGCGACATCAGCCCGGCGTTCCAGCCGGGGATATGCTAAACTGTCGATGCTGAATATTGGCCGCGCCATGCCACCGAGCCGGTAACGGAATGTATCTCGACGTCACAGACCTGCGGGACTTCTACCTCACTCCCCTCGGGCAGATCGTGCGGCGCATCCTGCTGCACCGGCTGCGTGCGCGCTGGCGGCACGTCGAGGGCCAGACGATCATCGGCCTCGGGTTCGCGACGCCGTATCTGGGGGCGTTTCGAGGCGAAGCGCTGCGCGTGGGCGCGTTCATGCCGATGCAGCAGGGCGCGCTCGCCTGGCCGCACGACGCGGAACGGCAGGCGGTGCTCGTCGAGGAGGACGACCTGCCACTGCCCGACAGTTCCGTCGACAAGCTGCTAGCGATCCATTGCCTGGAAGCGGCCGAGCGCGTCGGGCCGGTGCTGCGGGAGATGTGGCGTGTGCTGGCGCCGCAGGGGCGGATCATTCTCGTGGTGCCGAGCCGCGCGAGCATGTGGGCGAGGTTCGATACCACGCCGTTCGGCAACGGCCGGCCCTACAGCCGCGGACAGCTCGAGCGTATCCTGCGCGAGGCAGGCTTCACGCCGACCGAATGGGGCAGTGCGCTCTACGTGCCGCCGTTCGAGCGGCGCTTCCTGCTGAAATGGGCGATCGGCTTCGAACGGGTCGGCGCGCAGGTGTCGTCGCGGCTCGGCGGCGTGACGATCGTCGAGGCGAAGAAGGAGCTGCTCGCGCCGGTCGCCACGCGCCAGCGCATGCGGATGCGGCTCGGAAGCCTCGTGCCAGCCCAGACTGCCGGGGGGCGCGTCGGGCGGGTGAAGGATAAGGTGGAGTAGGGCTACTCGCGTCTTGCGGCTGGAATGCTGTCGGTGGAGGCGAAGTAGGGTTTGATGTCGAGGAGGGGTGTGCGGTCGCGGCAGTCGATGCCTTTCACGACGAGGTTCGTGCCGTCGACGCCGAGCAACTCGACGACGGCGAGTGAAACCGGATTGGGCCGCAGCGGCGAGCGGAGCGCGAATACGCCGCGCGGGGCGTCGAGATGGCGCGGGGTCTGCCGGACGAGATCGCGGCGCGCTTCGTCCATCCAGTAGAGCAGGATGAGGTGCGAAAAGCGCTCGATGCCTTCGAGGCCGGCGGCGTAGCGGGCATCCAGTTCGACCGTCGCCTCGACCTGGCCTTCGCGCGGGTTCTTCGGGCACTGGCTGAGTGTCGCGAACGGGGTGCGGATACGGCCGATGAAATAAAGGCCGGCGTCGGGCGCCGGAGGAAGGCCGATCGTGATCTCGCCGGGGCGCGGCGGGGAATTTGCCGGGTTCGTCATGTGGGGCTCGACCGCGTGAGGCATCGATCAGGGCAGTGCGTCCGGCATGGTAATGGGGAAAACCAGTGCTTGCCATGGGGCGGCGGCAGCGCCATATACGAGGCGGCTGGCGGCGGACGTAACCCTCGCCAACCGGGTCAGGACCGGAAGGTAGCAGCCCTAACGATCAGGCTACGGGTCGTTCGCCAGCCACTCTATTTGCGCTCGCGGGCGCTGATCCGGATCGCAGGGCGATCCGGGCGCCCTCCGCGGGGGCGCCGGACTGCCGGCGGGTCGCTTTGCTCCCCGGCCCTGTGGGCCGACTGGCCCGGCAATCGGGACGAGCGCGGAATGGCACACGACAATTCCAATGGAGACGAAGGCGCTGCCGAGCCGCGGCCGACGGAGGCCGAC
>CAZNMY010000235.1:0-3539 GCA_964574325.1 uncultured Devosia sp.
TGAACGAGATCTTCGATCTGTTCGCCAACCTCGACGCGACCGACGAGCAGCTCGATTTCCCGATCCTCTACGGATCGGGCCGCGACGGCTGGATGTCGGAGAACCCGGCAGGCCCCAAGACGGACCTCGCGCCGATGTTCGATCTCGTGCTGAAGCACGTGCCGCCGCCGACCGTCGAGGAAGGCCCGTTCCGGATGCTCGCGACGACGCTGGAGGCCGACCCTTATCTGGGCCGCATCCTGACCGGCCGCATCTCGTCGGGCGTCATCAGGCCGAACCAGACGATCAAGACCATGCGCCGCGACGGCCTCCTGCTGGAGACGACGCGCGTGACGAAGGTGCTTGCGTTCCGTGGTCTCGAGCGTACCGCCGTCGACCTCGCCGAAGCCGGAGACATCGTCGCTCTCGCGGGCATCACCGAGGCGACCGTCGCCGATACGTTGTGCGATCCGACGGTCGATCAGCCGATCCTCGGCCAGCCCGTCGATCCGCCGACGCTGTCGATGACCTTCCGCATCAACGACAGCCCGTTCGCCGGCCGCGAAGGCGACAAGGTCCAGAGCCGCGTCATCCGTGATCGCCTGCTCAAGGAAGCCGAGCGCAATATCGCGATCCGCATCACCGAGATGCCCGACGCCGACAGCTTCGACGTCGCCGGCCGCGGCGAGTTGCAGCTCGGCATTCTCATCGAGACGATGCGCCGCGAAGGCTTCGAGCTGACGGTCTCGCGTCCGCGTGTCGTCATGCGCCAGGACGAGGAGACGCATCAGCGCCTCGAGCCGGTCGAGGAAGTGATCGTCGACGTCGACGAGCAGTTCGCCGGCGTCGTGGTCCAGGGCCTTGCCGAGCGCAAGGGCGAGCTGAAGGAGATGCGCCCGTCCGGTGGCGGCCGGCAGCGCCTCGTCTTCATCGTGCCGACCCGCGGCCTGATCGGCTACCAGGGCGAAGTCCTGACCGATACGCGCGGCACCGCGGTCATCAACCGCCTGTTCCACGCCTACGTGCCCCACAAGGGCGAGATGGCCGGCCGCCGCAACGGCGTGCTGATCTCGAACGGCATGGGTGAAGCGACCGCCTACGCGCTGTTCTACCTGCAGGACCGTGGTCACCTGATGATCGATCCGCAGACCAAGGTTTACGAAGGCATGATCGTCGGCCAGCACAGCCGCGACAACGATCTGATCGTCAACGTCATCCAGGGCAAGAAGCTCACCAACATCCGCTCGGCCGGTAAGGACGAGGCTCTCACGATGACGCCGCCGATGCGGATGACGCTCGAGCGCGCGATGTCCTACATCGAGGAGGACGAGCTGGTCGAGATCACGCCGAAGTCGATCCGCCTGCGCAAGAAGTGGCTCGACGAGAACGAGCGCAAGAAGCAGAGCCGCAAGAAGGAAGCCGTGGAAGGGTGAGGTCGCCACGAGAGCCGAGTGCAGCGCATTTCGGTGTTTGTCGACCGGGGCCGTCGGACGGCACCCGGCATCGGCGCGCTTGATCTCGGACAAGACTTTCGGTAGCGCCTTCGGCAGGAATGAAGTGGCGCTGCCAGAACCCGAGGACAAGAGCGTGACCAGCTCCAAGATCGTGCTTATCGACCGTCACCCCGGCCGTTCGGCCCAGACCATCGGCACGGCGCGTTGGCTCGGCACGGACCCCGAGCTGATCCACGAACCTTCGGTCGGTGTCGTCGGCACGAAGGGCGACAGCCAATGCTATCTCGGCGTTCTGGCGAAGGTCGAGGCGATCCACGAAAAGCTGAAAGCGCGCATCGGCACGGGGCCGGGACAGCTCGCGCTGCGCCTCGTGCAGCCCGAGTACACGATCGCGACCTCCGACGGCATCCGCAACGGCACGCGCGAAATGCGCTACTCGCTGATCGGCCGCGAGGTGACCAACGACGCGATGTGTGAGCACCTCGAGGCGACGGGCCTCGCAGGCACCATCGCGGTCGTCGCATGCGACAAGCCACCCGTCGGCACGCTCGCGGCCCTGCTCGAGCACAACCAGCCGGCGATCATCATGTCGGACGGAACGATCCGGCCGGGTCACGATCCCAACACGGGCGAGGCTCTCGACATCGTCAGCGCCTATCAGGTCGCCGGTCATCCGGATGCCGCCTACCGTCATCACATCGCCTGTCATGCCTGCCCCGGCATCGGCAGCTGCGGCGGCATGTTCACCTACAACACCATGCAGACGTTCATAGGCGTCGTCGGCATGCAGCCGCTGCACATGGTGGCGCCGCCATCGGACGATCCGCGCCGCGTCGAGGAGTTTCCGGCCGAGCTCGTCGAGCTTCTCGCTCAGATGATGGCGAAGAACCTGCGCCCGCGCGACATCGTGGTGCGCGATTCGATCCGCAACGCGATGATCGTGTCGATGGCGGTCGGCGGCTCGACGAACGTCACGCTTCATGCGCCGGAGATCGCGCGCGCGGCCGGTTACGCCGACTTCTGGAAGGACATCATGACACCGGAGGAGTTCAACCACCTCTCGCAGCATGTCGTGCCGGTGCTCACCGACGCGCGGCCCTACGGCAAATATTCGATGCTCGACATCGACAACGTCGGCGGCGTGCAGGTGATCGTGCGCGAACTGCTCGACGCAGGGCTCCTCAACGGCAACGTCATGACCTGCACCGGCGAGACGCTTGCCAAGCAGGTCGAGCGGCTCGGCGCGAGCAAGCCCGACGGCAAAGTCATCTATCCCGTCGCAAAGCCCTACAAGCCGACCGGGGGCTTGCGCGTTCTCGGCGGCAACCTCTCGCCGGATTTCTCCGCGATCCTCAAGCTCGCCGGCGTCGAAGGCGGGCTCGAGAACAACATGTTCCGTGGCAAGGCCCGTGTGTTCGCCGGCGAGCAGGGACTGCTCGACGCGCTCGACAAGACGCCTGAGATCTTCGCCGACCACGACATGGTCATCGTCCGCTACGAAGGTCCGAGCGGCGCGCCTGGTATGCCTGAAATGCTCGACTCGACTTCGCGCATCACGACGCTGTGCCGCGAAAAGGGGATCGTCGTCGCCCTGATGACCGATGGCCGCTTCTCCGGTGGCTCCGTCGGTCTGGTGATCGGTCACGTCGGTCCCGAAGCCGCTCTCGGCGGCGCAATCGCGCTCATCGAGGACGGCGACGAGATCGTCGTGGACCTGAACATCAACGAGCTCGAGTGCACCGCGCTCAATGATCCGGCGACGGCGGCGAAGCGCCGGGCGGCGTGGGACGCAGTGGTCGCGGCCAACGGCGGCACACATCCCCACTGCGGTATCGCCGACACGCGACTTCTGCATCGTGCGCGTCATACCTCGGTCCCCGCCACCCGCGGCGGCGGCATGCAACCGGGCCGGGAAATCTGGGTGCGCGACCCCCGCAATGCCGAGGCATCTGGGTTCAAGCCGAAGAACAAGCATAAATAGCGTGTAATCGAAGAGGCTGTACGCTTCTCTGCGCGAAGTCGGAGCGTTTGGAGACCACAACCTATCCACTGCGTCCCCGGACGAGCGATCCGACCGAAAGGTCGGAGCGTGAAGAGCCGGGGTCT
>CAZNMY010000236.1:0-3506 GCA_964574325.1 uncultured Devosia sp.
GGGATCGCCGTCGAAGCGATCGCGAAGGTCACGGCGAGGGCGGCGAGAATGGTCTTCATGGTCATCTCCTGAGTGTTTTTGAGTCGTGCTGTGGTTGGTAAGGGAAACCGAAGGGCGGCTCGATCAGTAGCCGGTGCCGGCCAGGGCCTTGGTCTGCCAGCTTGCGGCGGGCGCCACGTAGTTGGCCGAAGCCGGGATCGCCGTCGAAGCGATGGCGAAGGTCACGGCGAGGGCGGCGAGAACGGTCTTCATGTTCATCTCCTGTGTTTCTTGTTCTGGGGCTCATGGTCTCGTCGGCGGCGTTGTTCTTGTTCGTGCCGCTCATGACTATTGGTATGAACCGATCTGTTTCGTTTTGCAAATCACACTCGATCACGAAAGCGATACGAGCGCGTTACAAAGCTGTCCTTTGACGCTTGATTCACTGTTCTCGTGCGAATAAACATGTAAACCGAACTGTTTATTTGGAACCCAACATGTCCCGCACCGACAAGCGCGAGCACCTCATCGACGTCGCCATCGAGCTGTTCAACAGGCACGGCTTTCACGCGACCGGCGTCGACCGGATCATGGAGGCGACAGGCATCTCGAAGGCGACCCTCTACCGCCACTTCAATACGAAGGACGATCTGATCGTGGCGGTGCTGGCCAGGATCGACGAAGCCGCCCGCGATGAGATGCGCGCCTTCGTGGAAAAAGCCTCGACCGACCCGCGCGAGCGGCTTCTCGCCACGTTCTCGCAGTTGGCGATCTGGCTCGAGGATAAGTCCTTTGCCGGATGCCCCTTCATGTCGGCAGCCAGCGAATTCGGCGGCGAAGCGAACATCGTCCTGCAGCAGGTCCAGATGCACAAACGGCTCTATCTCGCGTTCTTCGAGGAACTGACGCGTGCTGCAAGGATCCCCGATCCCAAGACCGTCGCGCGCCAACTGGTGATGCTGCACGAAGGCGCCGTCGCCTTCGCCCAGGTTCTCGGCTCAAAAGGCGTCGCGGAGACCGCGCGAACGGCAGCCCAGGCGATCATCGATCGGGCCGTGCACGCCGCGACGGCGCCAGGGTCCCCGGCCATCGCATCGGGCTGAAAGACACCGGCCAGCCCGACCAGGCGCCGACGCATACTGGCAATTGCGCCTGCAAACGAGTACTATCGGGCCATGGAAAAAATCGTGGAAACCGTATCCATCGAGGAGGCTGAGACCCGATTGGATGAGCTCGCCCGGCGGGTGGAGGATGGCGCGCGCGTTGTCGTCACACGCAACGGCGAGCCGGTGGTGGAACTCGTGCCGCACAAACGCCGGGGGGGACTTGATCGGGAAGGTGGGCGCCGTTTCCTCGCGGAACGTGGCATCACCAAACTCGTAACGTACATTGCACCAGACTTCGACGATCCGCTTCCGGAGGATTTCCTGATCACACCCGAGCAGGAACCAGAAATCGAATGAGGTTGCTGCTCGACACGCACATCGTGCTGGCAATCGTCAACAACACCGTCGATAGGCTGCCACAGCCCCATCGGGATCTGCTGTCCGACCCCGACGCAGATTTTTTCTGCAGCGTCGCCAGCCTGTGGGAGATTGCCATCAAGGTTCGGCTCGGAAAATTGAGCGTTGCAGGATCTCTCGGCGATCTGGGACAAACTTGCCGCGCCTTCAATCTCGAGATTACTGCGATTTCCTCGAGCCACGTCCTCGCCGAAGCCGTACCACCGCCGGCGACGCGCGATCCCTTCGACAGGCTGCTATTGGCGCAAGCAAGCGTCGAAGGGATGCGGCTGGTCACACTCGACAGGGCGCTCGCCGCACATCCCCTGGCCTGGGCTCCAACCACGCCTTGACGCCACCCCAATTTGCCGCGAAGACGGCCGCGCTGCATTTCGCCCGTCCGCGGGCCCATTCTCCCGGAGGCCACCCATGTTCGCCGTCGAAGTCCGTGATCGCATCATGATCGGCCACTCGCTGCCCGATCCGTTCTTCGGCCCCGCACAGGGCATGCACGGCGCCACGTTCGTGGTCGATGTCGCGTTCTTCCGCGAGAAGCTCACGAAGCAGAACGTCGTCGTCGATATCGGCGCCGCCCTCGATGTTCTCGGCGAGACCCTCGAGGCGCTGAAGTACAAGAACCTCGACGAGCTGCCGCAGTTCAAGGGCAAGCTCACGACCACCGAATTTCTGTGCCACTACGTTTTCGAGGCGATTTCCAAGGCTGCCCGCAACGGCGCGCTCGGCGAAGACGGCAAGGGCCTTTCCAAAATCAAGGTCACGCTGCACGAGACCGATCTCGCCCGTGCCTGGTTCGAAGGGCCGGTCTGACGGCGTCTGCAGGACGCCGCCATGGTCCTCGACGCGCTCACGATCTTCGGCCTCGCAGCCGTCAGCGCCATGCTGCTGTTCTATGCCTTCGAGGACCGAAGTCCCTGGATGGTGCTGGGCTTCGCCGCGTCGTGCGCGCTGGCGTCCGCCTACGGCTTTATGCAGGGCGCATGGCCATTCGGTGTGGTAGAGGCGATCTGGACCGGGGTGGCGGTTCGGCGCTGGCGGCGACGCATCGGCAGAATGGGGCATTCATGACGCGCGCGATCTTCGTGATACCCGGCGACATTGCGTTGCCGACCGGCGGCTATGCCTACGACCGGCGCCTTCTGGCCCTTTTGGGCGAGCATGGCGTCGAGGCGACGCATCTGGCGCTGCCCGGCACCTATCCCAACCCGCCGCCCGTCGATCTCGAGGAAACCCGCCGCCTGATCGCCACCACGAGCCCCGGCGACATCCTGCTGATCGACGGCCTCGCCTACGGCGCGATGCCGGCAAGCCTCATCGCTGCATTCGACCGCCGCATCGTCGCCCTGGTGCATCATCCGCTGTGCCTGGAAGCCGGCACGCCGCCCGAGCGCGCGCACGAGCTGAAACGACTGGAAACCGCGGCACTCGCTCTCGCCCGGCGCGTCGTCGTCACCAGCAAGACCACGGCCCTGACGCTCGCCACCGATTTCGACGTCCCCGACGACCGCATCACAATCGCCGAGCCCGGCACCGACGCTGCCCAGCGCGCGAAGGGCTCAGGCGGCCGGCCGTTCCGCCTGCTCGCCGTCGGCACCGTCGTGCCGCGTAAGGGCTACGATGTCCTCGTCGATGCGCTGGTGCCGCTGAAGGCGCTCGACTGGCGCCTCGACATCGCCGGCGCGACGGACCGCAGCGCGGACACGGTCGCGGCCCTGCGGGCGCAGATCGTCCGCGAAGGCCTCGCCGACCGCATCAATCTGCTCGGTCCCGTGGACGAAGCCCACCTTGCGGAATTGTACGACACCGCCGACGTGTTCGTGATGTCGTCCCACTACGAAGGCTACGGCATGGTGCTGAGCGAGGCGCTCGCGCGCGGCCTGCCGATCGTCTGCACGACCGGGGGCGCTGCCGCCGAGACAGTGCCGGACGGCGCTGCCGTGAAGGTCGAGCCGGGGCGCTGCGAGTAGACCGCCGACCCGCCCACGTAACTACCCACCCACGGGAAGC
>CAZNMY010000237.1:0-3495 GCA_964574325.1 uncultured Devosia sp.
CCTGGTTGGAACTCATGTCGCACGAGATTGCGCCGGATCTATGGGGATAGGCATGGCTCGCCCGTGCCTTCAACGCGCTCGTCGACACGCTGGCCGAAACTGATCCGACATTCAGGGAGCGCTTCACTAAGAAACTTGAAGCTGCCACAAAATGACCTTGTGGCACTCGCGCAACCCCTTCGCGCTAATCCAGTTGATCCCACTGCTTCTATGTTCCGTGTCAACGCTCCATGCCTCGTGTGCGTCGCCTACGGCTGACATAGGAAGTATGAATTGGAACGGCACTGCTTTCGTCTATTGCGATGGCACGAATTGGAACGACTTCGGCAGCCAGTGGGTCAACGGCACGAGCGGTGCGATATCCTACAGTGGCGGCAATATAGGGATCGGGACGGCGTCGCCTGGTTCGGCGCTTGACCTGAAAGGCACCTTACGATTGTCGGGAGCCACCAGCGGCTATGTCGGATTGGCTCCGGCCGCCGCGGCAGGTTCGACGACGTACACGTTGCCGGCAGCCGATGGCACGAGCGGCCAAGTACTCACGACCAATGGCGGCGGCACTCTTAGTTGGGCCGAGGCAACCGGTAACGGCGCGCCCACTGCCAGCATTATCACGATGATGACCTCGACCTGTCCATCCGGATATCTCGAGGCAAATGGCTCCGCTGTAAGCCGCGCTACCTACAGCGCCCTGTTTGCGTCCATCAGCACCAACTATGGTTCCGGCAACGGTTCGACTACATTCAATTTGCCCGATTTACGTGGATATTTCTTGCGCGGCTGGGATCATACCGCGTCGAATGATCCGGATCGCGCGAACCGCACAAATCGAGGAGACGGCACAGTAGGCGACAACATCGGCACCAAGCAGCTAGATGCGCTCCAAGGCCACAAGCATTCTACACCAACCGGGACATATGGCGGCAACCCATGGGGTAGCGCATATGACTTCGTGGCGGAATATAACCGCGACGCTTCAACGACCGGTACCCCAATCTCGGATGGCGCGAACGGCACGCCCCGCACATCAAGCGAAACACGACCGAAGAATATATATGTGCTCTACTGCATCAGATATTGACCAATGCACATGCCGTCGGCGACACACCTTCATTCCTTCTCGCAGTAGAGCAGAACGACGTTCTTGGGCCTCGTCTCCTCCCCACCTTCAACATTGGTTCTCATGAAGGCGCCGCCATCGCCCAGGCCTTGGTAATTATAGCCGCCACCTGCCCAACCCCAGGCAGTCGTGCCCGCTTGAGCATTCGGCGCCATTCCGTTGCCATGCGTGTGGGCACGAAATGAATCGTCCTGAAGCGAACCTGGTACGCGCTCGCCATCTGGATCAACGCTACCCGTCCTATCAATACCGCGGATAAACCGGCCGTAGGCGGGCTTGTATTCCCGCCATCCTGTCGGACATTCACTACGATTGAATGGCATGATTGCCCCTGCTGGTACGCCGCCTTCGCATGTGTTTACAGTTGCGCACTGGAAGCTGGTGCCATTGTGTGTCAGATACTCATCCCTACTGCAGGTCGGAATGTTGTCACTTCGCGGCACGCAACTAGAACTTGAACCGTTGAAAGCAACAACCTGCCCAGTTCCGCACGTCGGCTTGACAGGATTCACGCATGCATAGCTGCCGCCGCTGTGGGTCAACGCCTCATTAGCGCCGCACTCTGGCACGTCTGCAATAGGACGGCACGTGAACTTGCCTTCAGCTTTCACTACCTGCTGGCCATCGCCGCATGTCGGAATGGCCAGCGCCATGACCTCTTGGCCGGTAAGACATATCGTCGACGGCGAACCCTTGGCCCAGCTCAATACCCGTAGCTGATCCGGACCGCATTCCTGCCTTTCCGTGGTTACAGGAGGAAATATAGTGGCGTTGCCGGAGCTCGCATTGGCTTGGACACTCAGCAAGGCGGAAATGGAAACGACTGAAAACATGGCTACAATGTAAATCTTCTTCATCATGCAATCATACCTCGAAATATAAAAGATATTATTAATAATATATAAAATACACTGCATTGGCATTACGCAGCGCCGACGAAACTGCGTCCGCGACCGACTGCAAATATATAATAATATTATCGCTGTACTATTTCTGAATTGCTTAGCTTTGTCAACTTTAAATACATGCCCCCCTGTGATCGCAAATAAACATAGAGCCCCTAGCGCTCCAGTCTCTATTAGGGCCGTATGCCACTTATATCACTTGAGTTAAGCAATATTAATAACAATAGTTGATTGTTCCATGCGGATTGGGGGCCATCTTCGCAATGCGCTGTCGGCCCGTGAGTAGCTAAGTGCACTTCTCGCAGCTGCCCGCTGCCTCGGCGACCTTCACCTCGTTCGCAATCCAAACGAGGTGACCCATGTCGACTTCCGATTCAAGCACCAAGGCCTATACGAGCTACGAGGAGGTGCGCGATCGTCTGGCGCTGCGCCAAGCACTGACCTTGCATGCGCGCAACCCCGGCTATCATCGTCACGCCGCTCTCAGTCGCATCGTCGCGCGCGGTCGTGAAGCGCAGGAGCGGCTGATCGCCAATGGCAAGCTCAACACGCGGTACGGTCAGATGCTGTGACGCGAGTAGCCCACAGCGTTTGAAAACACAAAGGCGTCCCCGAAGCCTGGCTCCGGGGACGCTCCGCATTCCTGGGTGGACATCAGCGCCGCTTAGGCTTGGCGAACTCCCTGTCGCCCAGTGTCTTGCCGCGCCGTGACAGCTCGCTGACCACCAGCTCCTCGAACGTCTTGTTGCAGCGCTTCCGTTTCATAGCGGCCACCAACATGAAGAACTCCCTTTTCAAGGCTGGCGACACTTTCAGCACCAACGACACGTTCCTCGCACGCTTACCGGACAGTCCGTAATCGATATCCGTCCTCCACCACATCTTCCACTCCATCTCGGTTCTGATTGACGAAAGGAAAGGCCGCCATCGTCGGCTGCGATGACGGCCTGTCGTTCCGCGCTGAGGTTCAGTTGAACTCTGCCGCCGCGACGTCGGTGCCAAGCTGCGCCAGCGCCTGCCTGACAAGGAGCTCGAACGTCTCGTTGAACGGCTTGTCGTACTGATCGGCAAGCCACCGGAACGCGCGGTCGAGAGCAGGATCGATCCTGAGAGTCAATTGCGCCCGCTCGCCTTTGCGAAAGCGTAGCCTTCCATCCCGATCGGGATCTGTGCATTCCCCTTTGGCCATCGTCTTGGCTCCTCATGGACGAGGCCACCATGGCCTCGCTTCATGAGAAAAGCCTACATAATTGGGTTTATGCGGGGAATCGCGCCATCCCGGATATATGGCAGAAAGCCGTAGTTTCGCCGAGTGAGCGTCGCTCGACGATCTCGGCTATTTATTGGCGTCGGCCCATGAAAGTATTTTTCAGCTTCGTCGGCCGACACCAAACTGATATGTTTGCGCACATTGTTAACATGCCTATCCCCATAGATCCGGCGCAATCTCGTGCGACATGAGTTCCAACC
>CAZNMY010000238.1:0-3402 GCA_964574325.1 uncultured Devosia sp.
TCTGGTTCTCCCAGTCCTTGGGGTAGCCGATGCCGGGCTTGGTCTCGACGTTGTTGAACCACGCGTATTCCATGCCTTCGCGGTTGGTCCACACGTTCTTGCAGGTCACCGAGCACGTATGGCAGCCGATGCACTTGTCGAGATTGAGGACCATCGCGATTTGAGCGCGGACTTTCATATGGGTATCTCCTGATCACTCTGCCGCGGTGGTCTTGGGACCAGCGTACGGGCGCTCGAGCCAATCGACATTCTTGACTTTGCGCACGACGACGAACTCGTCGCGATTCGTGCCGATGGTGCCGTAATAGTTGAAGCCGTACGCGAGCTGGGCGTAGCCGCCGATCATATGGGTCGGCTTCAGAACCGCGCGCGTGACGGAGTTGTGGATGCCGCCGCGCTGGCCGGTCATCTCCGAGCCCGGCACGTTCACGATCTTCTCCTGCGCGTGATACATGAAGACGGTGCCGTCCTTCATGCGCTGGGAAACGACCGCACGTGCAACCAGCGCGCCGTTGGCGTTGTAGGCCTCCACCCAGTCGTTGTCGGCAATGCCAACCGAACGCGCATCGGTCTCCGACAGCCACACGATCGGACCTCCGCGCGACAACGTCAGCATCAGAAGGTTGTCGGTGTAGGTGGAGTGGATGCCCCACTTCTGATGGGGCGTGATGAAGTTGAGAACGATTTCTCGATTGCCGTTGGGTTTGAGGCCCTGGACGTTCTTGATCGCCTTGAGATCGATCGGCGGGCGATAGACGCAGAAGCCCTCGCCGAATGCGCGCATCCATAGATGATCCTGGTACAGCTGCTGGCGGCCGCTCAAGGTGCGCCAGGGGATCAGTTCGTGCACGTTCGTGTAGCCAGCGTTGTAACAGACCTTCTCGCTCTCGAGTCCGGACCACGTCGGAGCCGAAATGATCTTGCGCGGCTGAGATACGACGTCGCGGAAGCGGATTTTCTCGTCCTCTTTGGTGGACGCGAGATGGACGTGATCACGGCCGGTGTTCTTCGACAGGGCGGCCCACGCCTTGACCGCGACTTCGCCGTTCGTTTCCGGTGCGAGCATCAGCAGCACCTCGGCGGCATCGATGTCCGTATCGATGCGCGCCATGCCGCATGTCGTGCCTTCGTCCGTCACGACACCGTTGAGCGCCTTCAGGGCGTCGACCTCGTGCTCCGTCTTCCAGGCGATACCCTTGATGCCGTTGCCGACCTTCTCCATGAGCGGGCCGAGCGCCGTGAACCGCTTGTAGAGATTCGGATAATCTCGCTCGACCACCACGACGCCCGGCATCGTCTTGCCGGGGATCGGCTCGCACTCGCCCTTTTTCCAGTCCTTCGGTTCGAAAGCTTGCGCCAATTCGGCAGCGGCGTCGTGCATGATCGGCGTCAGCACGACGTCCTTCTCGACACCGAGCACCTCTGGCGCGACCCTGGAGAAGGCTTTCGCGATCGCCTTGTAGATTTCCCAATCGGACTTCGCTTCCCAAACCGGATCGACCGCAGTGGTCAACGGATGGATGAATGGATGCATGTCCGACGTGTTGAGATCGTTTTTCTCGTACCAGGTGGCCGTTGGCAGAACGATGTCGGAGTAGACGCACGTCGTCGACATTCGGAAGTCGAGCGTGACGAGAAGGTCGAGCTTTCCGCGCGGCGCTTCGTCGTGCCACTTCACTTCGCGAGGCTTCTCGCGACCTTCGTCGCCAAGATCCTTGCCGAGCACGCCGTGCGACGTTCCGAGCAGGTGCTTGAGGAAGTATTCATGCCCCTTGCCCGATGAACCAAGGAGGTTCGAGCGCCAGACGAACAAATTGCGCGGGAAGTTCTGCGGCGCGTCCGGATCCTCCCAGGCGAACTTGAGTTCACCCGACTTCAGCGCCTGGGCGACATATGGTCCTACTTCGACGCCAGTCGCAGCAGCTCGCTTGGCGATCTCCAGCGAATTGTCGGTGAGCGTCGGATAGGCCGGCAGCCATCCCATGCGCACGGAGCGGATGTTGTAGTCGATGATCGAACCGTCCCAAGGGCCCGGTGGGGCCGTCGGCGACAGGATCTCCTTCGGTGACAGCGTCTCGTACCGCCATTGATCGGTGTGGGTATAGAAGAACGACGTCGAGTTCTGCTGGCGCGGCGGACGGGCCCAGTCGAGCGCAAAGGCAAGTGGCGCCCACCCCGCTTGTGGGCGCAGCTTCTCCTGCCCGACATAGTGGGACCAGCCGCCGCCGGATTGGCCGACGCAACCGCACATGACCAGCATGTTGATCACGCCGCGGTAATTCATGTCGGCGTGGTACCAATGGTTCATGGCGGCGCCGATGATGATCATCGAACGGCCCTTGGTTTTCTCGGCGTTGGTTGCGAACTCGCGCGCGACCTGGATGATCTTGTCTCTGCTGACGCCGGTGATCTTCTCGGCCCACGCCGGCGTGTAGGGCGTATCGTCGTCGAAGCTCTTGGCGACGTTCCCACCGCCGAATCCTTGATCGACGCCGTAGTTCGCAATGAACAGGTCGTGCACGGTGGCGACGAGCATCTCACCGTCGGCGAGCTTCAACCGCTTCACGGGAATGCTGCGCTCGAGAACGCTTGCATGATCGGTATGCGTGAAGTGCTCGTGCGCGATATTGCCGAAGTAGGGAAATGCGATGCTTGCCGTCTCGTCACGGACATCGGCGAGCGACATTCTGAGTTTAGTGACGGCGCCGCCCGACTCCTTCTCCTCGATATTCCACTTGCCTTGCTCGCCCCACCGGAAGCCGATCGAGCCGTTCGGGACGACGATCTTCCCGGTGATCTCGTCGAAGCCGACCGTCTTCCAGTCGGGGTTGTTCTTCTCGCCGAGCGCCGCATCGAAGTCCGACGCACGCAGCAGCCTGTCGGGAACCAGGCGACCATCCTGCTGGACCAGCTTCACGAGCAGCGGCATGTCGCTGTACTGGCGAAGGTAGTCGCGGAAGTAAGGTACCTGCCGATCTACGTGATACTCCTTCAGGATCACGTGCCCCATCGCCATCGCTAGAGCGGCGTCCGTTCCCTGCTTCACGCTGAGCCAGATGTCGCCGAACTTGGCGGCCTCCGAATAGTCGGGACAGATCACGGCGGACTTGGTGCCGCGGTAGCGTGCCTCCGTGTAGAAGTGCGCATCGGGTGTACGCGTCTGCGGGACGTTCGATCCCCATAGGATGATGAAGCCGGCGTTGTACCAGTCCGCCGATTCCGGAACGTCCGTCTGCTCACCCCACGTCTGCGGGCTCGCCGGTGGCAGATCGCAGTACCAGTCGTAGAACGACATGCACACGCCACCAAGCAACGATAGATAGCGAGAGCCAGCCGCGTAGGAGACCATCGACATGGCGGGAATTGGCGAGAAGCCGATGACGCGGTCGGGGCCATACGTCT
>CAZNMY010000239.1:0-3400 GCA_964574325.1 uncultured Devosia sp.
GGGGTGATGGAGTTCCTGCTGATCAACCATCCGCTGGACTGCCCGATCTGCGATCAGGGCGGCGAATGCGACCTGCAGGACCAGGCGATGGCCTACGGCGCGGGCGGCTCGCGGTACGACGAGAACAAGCGGGCGGTCGAAGAGAAGTATCTGGGGCCGCTCATCAAAACGGCGATGACACGGTGCATCCAGTGCACCCGCTGCGTGCGCTTCATGACCGAGATCGCGGGGGTCGAGGAACTCGGTGCGATCGGCCGTGGCGAGGATATGGAGATCACCACGTACCTCGAGCGGGGGATGATCTCGGAAATGTCGGCCAACGTGGTCGACTTGTGTCCGGTGGGCGCATTGACGCACCGGCCGTCGGCGTTCAACGCGCGGCCCTGGGAGATGCGCAAGACCGAGTCGATCGACGTGATGGACGGTGTCGGGTCCTCGATCCGGATCGATGCGCGCGGTGCGGAAGTGATGCGCATCCTGCCGCGCAACAACGATCAGGTGAACGAGGAGTGGATTTCGGACAAGACGCGGCATGTTGCGGACGGGCTGCGGACGCAGCGGCTCGATCAGCCGTATGTGCGGCGGAACGGGCGGCTCGAGCCGGCGACGTGGGACGAGGCGCTTGCTGCCGCGGGGGTGCGGTTGAAGGATGCTCCGGCGGCGCGGATCGGGGCGATCGCGGGCGATCTCGCGGGCGCCGAAGAAATGTTCGCGCTCGCCGACCTGATGGGGCGGTTGGGCTCACGGAACGTGGATTGCCGTCAGGATGGGGCGAAGGTCGATCCCGCGCTGGGGCGTGCCAGCTACGTATTCAATGCGACGATCGAGGGGATCGAGAAGGCGGATGCGATCCTGCTGATCGGCACCAATCCGCGGCTGGAGGCGGCCGTACTCAACGCGCGCATCCGCAAGCGCTGGCGGCAAGGTGGGCTCCGGGTCGGGCTCATCGGTGCGCCGGCCGATCTGACCTATAGCTGCGAGCATCTGGGGGCCGGGCCGCAGACGCTGGCCGAGGTCGCAGAGGGCCGGCATCCGTTCGCGAAGGTTCTGGCGGATGCCAAGCATCCGCTGGTGATCGTCGGGCAGGCGGCAGCAAAGCGCGCCGACGGGGCGGCGGTATTGGCGGCGGCAGCGAAGGTCGCGCTGACGGCGAGTCAGGGCAAGGACATGGGCGCGACGGCGTTCAACGTGCTGCATACGGTCGGCGGGCGCGTCGGAGGGCTCGATCTGGGGCTCGTGCCGGGCGAAGGCGGGATGGATGTGGCCGGGATGGTTTCGGCAGCGGGAACCGGCAAGCTCGACGTGCTGTTCCTGCTCGGCGCGGACGAACTCGATACGGCGAAACTCGGCGGGGCGTTCGTGATCTATCTGGGGAGCCACGGCGATGCCGGTGCGCACCGGGCGGACGTCATCCTGCCGGGGGCAGCCTATACGGAAAAGGCCGCGACCTACGTCAATACCGAAGGGCGCGTGCAGATGACGAAGAAGGCGGCGTTCCCGCCCGGGGCCGCCAAGGAAGACTGGACGATCCTGCGGGCGCTTTCGGAGCATGCCGGCAAGCAGTTGCCTTATGACAACGTCGCGGCGCTGCGGAAGGCGATGTACGAGAAGGCGCCGCGATTGGCGTGGATGGCCGGGGCCGGGGCGGAAAATGTCGCCGGTGTCGAGAAGACCGCGGCGCGCGGTGGTCAGATGGCCGGCGAAGCGTTCGGTTCGGTCGTCACGGACTTCTATCTGACCAATCCGATCGCGCGGGCCTCGGCCGTGATGGCCGAGTTGAGCGCCATCAAGCGGAATGCTGCGGCCCGTCCCGCAGCGGCGGAATAGTCGGGGAACGGGGATACTGCGGCAGATGATGGCACAAGCGATCGAGATCTGGTGGACCTACGGCTGGCCGCTCGCCCTGATGCTGGCGGGAAGCCTCGCCGTGCTCGTCGGTCTCCTGGTGATCATCGCTTTCCTGCTGCTGATGGATCGCAAGGTGTGGGCCGCGGTGCAGCTCCGGCGCGGTCCCAACGTGGTCGGTCCGTTCGGTCTTTTCCAATCGTTTGCAGACCTGCTGAAGTTCGTGCTGAAGGAGCCGCTGATCCCGGCGGGTGCCGACAAAACGGTATTCCTGCTGGCGCCGCTGGCGACGGCAGGATGTGCGCTGGCGGCGTGGGCCGTGATCCCGCTCGACCAGAACAGCTGGGGCAAGTGGGTGATCGCCGATCTCAATGTCGGCATTCTCTATCTGCTCGCGATTTCGTCGCTGGGTGTCTACGGCGTGATCATGGGCGGGTGGGCATCGAACTCGAAATATTCGTTCATGGGCGCACTGCGGTCGGCGGCGCAGATGGTGTCCTACGAGGTCTCGATCGGGTTCGTCATCATCACGGTGCTGCTGTGCGTCGGATCGCTCAACATGACGGCGATCGTGAACGCGCAGGATGCGGGCGTGGGGACGTGGCTCTCGAAGATGGCCGGAGCGGACACAGGCGCGGGACAGATCATCGCCAAGCTGTCGTTCCTCAACTGGTTCTGGCTGCCGCTGTTCCCGATGTTCGTGATCTTCTTCATCTCGGCGCGGGGGGAGACGAACCGGCCGCGGTTCGATCTGCCGGAAGCGGAATCGGAGCTCGTGGCCGGGTTCATGGTCGAATATTCGTCGACGCCATACCTGCTGTTCATGCTCGGCGAGTACGTGGCGATCGTCACGATGTGTGCGCTGACGACGATCCTGTTCCTGGGCGGGTGGCAGTCACCGATCGCGGTCGCGCCGTTCACCATGGTGCCGGGCATCTTCTGGTTCATCGGCAAGATCACGTTCGTATTCTTCATGTTCGCGATGGTGAAGGCGATGGTGCCGCGCTATCGCTACGACCAGCTCATGCGGCTCGGCTGGAAGGTGTTCCTGCCGCTGTCGCTGGTGATGGTTGTGGTGGTTGCCGGCGTGCTGCAGTTCGGAAACTTAGCGCCATGATGGGCGCCGTGAGGTCACGACTATGGCATTAGGGCTCGGTGGCTCGAGGGTGGCGGGAGATCCCGCCTTCATCGGATCGGTCGTCGGGTTTTTCGTTTCGGTCGTTCTGTTCGCGGTCATGATGGGGCTGTCGCTCAGGAACGACCGATCGAGCGACAGAATGGGCTGCTCCTGCCTGCTGAGGCTCGGGGCACTGCTCGTGCTGACGCTGGGGCTCGGCGTCGGCTACATGATCGGCCGCTCACTCACGGGGTGAGTCGGGCGGGGCATCGCAGAAGTGGGGCCGCAAGGTCTCGGCTTGGATGAGCATTGGATGAGGAGGCAGCCCGTCATGGGGCTCGCACAAGGCATAAAGTCGTTGTTTCTCACGGAGTTCGTCTCGGCGTTCTTCCTTACGATTCGCTAATTCTTCGCGCAGAAGAACAAGCTCAACTATCC
>CAZNMY010000240.1:0-3295 GCA_964574325.1 uncultured Devosia sp.
CGCCCCCCAGTTCCGGCAATGCCACAGTTCAACCCGTCATAATGAGAACTGCTGCTTGAGAAGGCAACAGATGGCCTCGGCGTCGAGTGAGGAGCCTACGCGATGTTGCCGCCCTGCCCGCGCGTGGTCGGCCCTGACGCGGACACGCTGCTGCGGCTGATCTCTCGTCACATCGACGACGGTATGCTCCGCGAGATCGCCGCTGCCGACTACGGTCGTGACGTCGATTTGCATCTTCCCTACCTGACACGCCTGCGCGATCACGGTGAGATTCCGGTTCCGCTGGCCTGGGAGCCGCGCGAGGTGCTGGAGCTGATCCGATGGTCCGAGCCCGACGATCCGGAGTGGGGACCGGGTGGTCACGGCGAGCGGGGAGAGTGGATGCGGGCGTTCGCGTGCGCTGGACTGCTGCGCGCGGAGTTCGATCCCGCCAACAACAGCGAGCGCGCCGATGGACAGAACCAGACGCTCGCTGGATTGCTGATGAGTATCCGCGCACTCGATGCCGGGCTCGAAAGTGCTGTCCCGGGGTTCGTGGCTTGGCTGATGGAGGTCCAGCCCGCTCCACCGAATGAGCGGGCGTTCGTCGGGGTGGGTCTGTTGTGGTCGCTCGAGAGGAGCAAGGCCCGTGTCGCCGACGCTGCTCTGGTCGAGTTGTGTCAATGGATTTCAGCGTGCGAGGCGGAGGCGAATTCGAATGCGCACGCGGGGTATGGATTGCCGCAGGGGCCGTGGTTGCTGTCGACGACGTACTTCAATCTGCGGCACGCGGCGTGGCGGACGATAGGCGCCGACCTCGCGACAGCCGAGTTTGCGGGGAACTCTTCCGAAGTGCGCGACTGGGTTCGCCTGATCGGGACGCTCATCCTGGGGGATTGACGCGCTGTGGGGGCACCAGACAGCAACGAGGCGGCCCCAGGGGACCGCCTCGCCCACTCACACTCGTCCTGCGCGCGGACTATGCAGACGGAGCGGCCGGGCCGGCATCCCCACCTTCGCTTGGGCCGTCGCCGCCCTCGTCGCCGCCGTTGCCGTTCTCCTCGGAGGAGCCGTCGTCGGGAATGCGTTCGACGGAAACGACTTTTTCCTCCGCGTCGGTCTTGAAGATGCGGACGCCCTGCGTGTTGCGGCCGGCGATGCGGACTTCCTCGACGCTCGTGCGGATGAGCTGACCGCCATCCGTGACGAGCATGATCTGGTCCGAGTTCTCGATCGGGAACGACGCCATCAGCTTGCCGTTGCGGTCGTTCACCACCATGGCGGCGATGCCTTTGCCGCCGCGACCGGAGATCCGGTATTCGTATGACGACGAACGCTTGCCGTAGCCCTTCTGCGAGACGGTGAGGACGAACTGCTCCTTGCCCGACAGCTCGGCAAAGCGCTCGGAAGTGAGCTCGGCGGGGCCGTCGATGGTCTCCGCATCGGCTTCCGGTTCCGCTGCGGGAACCTCCGCGTCCTCGGTTTCACCGCTTTGGGCACGCCGCAGGGCTGCCGCCTGCTTCAGATAGGCCAGTCGCTCCGCCGGTGTCGCCTCGACGTGGGTGAGGATCGCCATCGAGATGAGGTGATCCGCCTCCCCCAGCCGAATGCCACGAACGCCATCGGAATCGCGACCCTTGAACAGGCGCACGTCATCGGCCGCAAATCGGATCGCCTGTCCGTCAGCCGTGGTCAGCAGCACATCGTCTGTCGGTCGGCAAATCGCGACATCGATGATGCGATCGCCCCCGCCTTCACCCGACGTGTCGAGCTTCATCGCGATCTTGCCGTTGCGATTGATGTTCTCGAAATCGCCGAGGCTGTTGCGGCGCACGTTGCCGGAGCGGGTGGCGAACATCAGCTCCAGCTCGCTCCAGGACTTCTCGTCCTCGGGCAGCGGCAGGATCGTGGTGATCACTTCGTCCTGCTGCAGCGGCAACAGATTGATGAGCGCCTTGCCCGGCGATTGCGGTGTCGCTGCCGGCAGGCGCCAGACCTTCATGCGGTAGCACATGCCGCGCGAGGAGAAGAACATGACCGGCGTATGCGTCGACGTGATGAAGATCTGCGTGACGAAATCCTCGTCGCGCGTCGCCATTCCCGAGCGTCCTTTGCCGCCGCGGCGCTGCGCCCGATAGGTCGAGAGCGGGACGCGCTTGATGTAGCCCTTGTGGCTGACGGTGACGACCACGTCCTCGCGCTGGATGAGATCCTCGTCCTCCAACTCGCCGTCGAGCTCGACGATGTCGGTGCGGCGTGGCGTCGAAAACTGCGTGCGGATGTCGACGAGCTCGCCCCGGACGATGTCGACGACGCGGGCGCGAGACGAGAGAATTTCGAGGTAGTCTCGGATCTCGTCTGCGATCTTTTTCAGATCGTCGCCGATTTCGTCGCGGCCCAGAGCCGTCAGGCGCTGGAGGCGGAGGTCGAGGATCGCCTGGGCCTGCTCGGCTGAGAGCTTGTACGTGCCGGCGTCGCTGATCTTGTGGCGGAGATCGGCGATCAGCTCGATGAAGACGGCGACATCCTGCGCGGGCCAGTCGCGCGCCATCAGCTGTTCCTTGGCGTCAGCGGGAGAAGGCGCGCGCCGGATCAGGTTGATGACCTCGTCGATGTTGGCGACGGCGATGGCTAGACCGACCAAGACGTGAGCGCGGTCGCGCGCCTTGTTGAGCAGGAATTTCGTGCGCCGTGCGACGACTTCCTCGCGAAACGCCAGGAAGCAGCGCAGGATGTCCTTCAAATTCATCTGCTCGGGCCGGCCGCCGTTGATCGCGAGCATGTTGGCGCCGAAAGACGTCTGCAGATCCGAATACTTCCAGAGCTGATTGAGCACCACGTCCGGGATGGCGTCGCGCTTCAACTCGATGACGAT
The DNA here is from genome assembly GCA_964574325.1 of uncultured Devosia sp. Lineage (GTDB taxonomy): Bacteria > Pseudomonadota > Alphaproteobacteria > Rhizobiales > Hyphomicrobiaceae > CAMDPA01. The sequence goes on from CAZNMY010000240.1 coordinate 2,855, forward strand.
GCGCATACCCTCGCGGTTGCTCTCGTCCCAGATGTCGGCGATGCCTTCGATGCGCTTGTCGCGCGCCTGCTCCGCGATCTTCTCGATCAGCGTCTTCTTGTTCACCTGATAGGGGATCGCGGTCACGATGAGGGCATTGCGATCCTTGCGGATCTCCTCGGTTACGACGTTCGCCCGCATGATGATGGAGCCGCGGCCCTTGTGATAGGCAGCGTGGGCGCCGGCACGTCCGAGAATCTGGGCGCCGGTCGGGAAGTCCGGTCCCGGAATGATCTGGATGAGGTCGTCGATCTCCATTTCCGGATGGTCGAGCAGCGCCAGGCACCCGTCGATGACTTCGCCGAGATTGTGCGGCGGGATGTTCGTCGCCATGCCGACTGCGATGCCGCCGGCGCCGTTGACCAGCAGGTTGGGAAACTTCGCCGGGAGCACGGATGGCTC
>CAZNMY010000241.1:0-3265 GCA_964574325.1 uncultured Devosia sp.
GGCTCCAACAAATCGATCAAGGGCGCGCTGTACAAGGGCTTCTGGGCGTCGGCGATCCTGTCGGTCGGCGGCTTGTGGCTCGCAACCAAGTACGTGCTGGGCACGTGGGGTTCGGTCGGCACCGCCGATGGCATGGACATCACGGGCTGGAACCTGTTCCTGTGCGGCGTGGTCGGTCTCGCGGTGACGGGTCTCATCGTGTGGATCACGGAGTACTACACGGGCGTCAACAAGCGTCCGGTGAACTCCATCAGCCAGGCGTCGGTCACCGGTCACGGCACCAACGTGATCCAGGGGCTTGCGGTCTCGCTCGAAGCCACGGCTCTGCCGACGCTGGTCATCGTCGCCGGCATCATCGTCACCTTCAAGCTGGCCGGACTGTTCGGCACGGCGATCGCGACCACGACGATGCTCGGCCTCGCCGGCATGGTCGTCGCCCTCGACGCCTTCGGCCCGGTGACGGACAACGCCGGCGGCATCGCGGAAATGGCCGGCCTGCCGAAGGAAGTGCGCCGTTCGACAGACGCGCTCGACGCGGTCGGCAACACGACGAAGGCAGTCACCAAGGGCTACGCGATCGGTTCGGCCGGTCTCGGCGCGCTGGTGCTGTTCGCGGCCTACAACTACGACCTGCAGTACTTCGTCGCGGAAGCCAACAAGGCTGGATCGACGGCGTTCCCGTACTTCAAGGGCGTGAAGGCGGACTTCTCGCTGGCCAACCCGTATGTCGTGGTCGGCCTGCTGATCGGTGGCCTCATCCCCTACCTGTTCGCGGGCATCGCGATGACCGCCGTCGGCCGTGCGGCCGGTGCGATCGTCGAGGAAGTCCGCCGCCAGTTCAAGGAGAAGCCCGGCATCATGAAGGGCACCGACCGCCCGGATTATGCACGTGCCGTCGACCTTCTCACGAAGTCGGCGATCCGCGAGATGGTGGTGCCGTCGCTGCTGCCGGTGCTTTCTCCGATCGTGCTCTACGTGGTGATCTACTACGTCGCCGGCGGTGGCATCCCGGGCAAGAACGCGGCGTTCTCCGCGGTCGGCGCCATGCTGCTCGGCGTGATCGTCACGGGTCTCTTCGTCGCCATCTCGATGACCTCGGGTGGTGGCGCCTGGGACAACGCGAAGAAGAGCTTCGAAGATGGCTTCGTCGACAAGGACGGCGTCAAGCACGTCAAGGGCGGCGATGCGCACAAGGCGTCGGTGACCGGCGATACGGTCGGCGATCCCTACAAGGATACCGCTGGTCCGGCCGTCAATCCGGCGATCAAGATCACCAACATCGTGGCGCTCTTGCTGCTCGCGGTGCTGGCGCACTGAGACTGATTGAAGTTGGTTTGTGGTGTCAGACCCTGAGGGTCTGACACCGCTACAGATCGGAGGCCGGGCTCGAAAGGGTCCGGCCTTCTGCTTGTCGGCCGCGCCTTTCGATTCCGGGACGTGACGGCGGTCCATTCCGGGACAACGCTTCCCGAAACAGGACAGTGGGCCGAAGGGCTGTCGTGGGGCGAAAAACGTCGGTGAGGCCGAGGCCGATGGGGACGCAAGCGTCCGGCAAAAGAGAAAAGGCCGAGGTCGCGAGACCTCAGCCCTTGTTCCACGGCGGCAACCGATCAGCAGCGGACGGCAGCGCGGCCGGCGGATCGGATGGAAATGCACTCAGTGCGCGAGGGCGTTGTTGATCGAGGTGAAGGTCGTCGTGAGGCTGGTGCCGAGACCGCCGAGGATGGCGATGATGGCGACGCTGATCAGCATGGCGATGAGGCCGTACTCGATCGCGGTCGCGCCGGTCTCGTCATTCGCGAACGTGTTCAGAAACTGGGTCATGGCGCGTATTCCTCGTGGGGATGGGGGGGATGGTCTGATGTTCAGGCTTGAGCTTCGGCTTCGACTTACGAAGTGGATCGGAGCAAGCGTGATGCCACGTAAGCGGATCTTCCTTCGTCCAATGATCGGATTGGCTACCGAATCATTACCGTGAGCTTCCAGACGGGTGGTCGTGTGGGACCGCCAGAGCCCTTGTCGTTTCGGCGGGTTTGGCGCAGAGGTAGCCGCCATCAAACACCAATCGAGGAGAGCGGCCTTCCGGCCTCGCCGGGGACCATGCTGCTGGAGATCATGACCGAGAAAATCGAACCGCCCGCGCCCGGCACCGTCTGGGCCAGTGTGGAGCAGGCTACGAAATTCGCCGTGCGGCTGTTGATGGCGCACAAGCTGCCGGAGGCCGATGCCAAGACCGTCGCGCATTGCCTCGTCCTCGCCGATCTGCGGGGTGTCGATACGCACGGTATCCAGTATCTGCCGCACTATCTGGGGCGGGTGGACAAGGGGCTCATCAATCCGCGGCCGGAGCTGAAGCTGGAAAAGAAGACGTCGGTGGCCGCGGGTCTCGACGGCCAGAACGGCTTTGGGTTCGTCGTCGGCATGAAGGCCATCGATGGGGCGATCGAGATGGCGCGGGAGCACGGCATCGGTATCGTCGCGGCGCGGCACTCGACGCACTTCGGCATGGCGGCGTCGTATGTGCTGCGGGCCGTCGAGGCGGGCTTCGTCGCACAGGTCTATTCAAACGCGTCCCCGGCGATGCCGCCATGGGGCGGGCGCAAGGCGATGCTGGGGACGAGCCCGTTCGCGTGCGGTGCTCCGGGCGGGAAGCTCGATCCCTACATTTTCGACCTGTCGTTCGCTGTCGCGGCGCGGGGCAAGATCCGCAAGGCCTGGAGGCGAGGCGAGGCGATTCCGCTCGGCTGGGCGCTCGACAAAGACGGACGGCCGACGACGGACGGTGCTGCTGCGGACAGCGGCGTCGTGCTTCCGATCGGAGGCTACAAGGGTTCCGGTCTCGCCATGCTGATGGACCTGTTCGGCGGTGTGATCGCGGGCGCGGGCTTCGCCGGGGGCGTCGGCAACCAGTTTTCCGATTTCGACCGGCCGCAGGATGTCGGCCACTTCTTCATGGCGATGAAACCGGACCTGTTCGTGCCGCTCGAGGAGTATCACGCGCGGATCGACAAGCTGACCGAGGCCGTTCGCGGCGCCCCCCGGGCGGAAGGTTTCGACGAGATCCTGATGCCGGGCGAACGCGAGTTCAGGCTCGAGCGGCGGAACCGGCTCATGGGTGTGCCGGTCGGGCCGGTCGAGTTGAAAAGCCTCAACGAGGCGGCGAAGCGGGCGGGCGTCGAGCCGATCGTGGTTGCGGACAAGCCGCACGCTTAGCCCGAAGTTCCCCGGACTGGAACGAGAACGGTTTTCGGATTTCTCTTTTGCA
>CAZNMY010000242.1:0-3013 GCA_964574325.1 uncultured Devosia sp.
ATCCCGCGCGCTCGATCCGCCGCACGCTGTGGATCATGATGACCACCAACCACCTTGGCACCGACGAGCGGCCGATGGCGCACCCGGCGGTGGCGTCGGTGGCGCGCGAGCTTCTCAACAAGTCCGACAACGAACGCTCAGGCGTCGTGTCGACCGCCATGAGCTACCTCGCCCTGTATCGCGACCCCGTCATCGCCGAGACCACGTCACGCTCGGACTGGCGCATCGCCGACCTGATGGAAGGCCCGCGCCCGGTCTCGCTCTACCTCGTCGTGCCGCCGTCCGACATCTCGCGCACCCGGCCGCTCGTGCGGCTGATCCTCAACCAGATCGGCCGCCGCCTGACCGAGCGACTACCGCCCGGCGGCAACGGCGCGAGCCGCCGGCTGCTGCTGATGCTCGACGAGTTCCCCGCTCTGGGGCGGCTCGACTTCTTCGAGACCTCGCTCGCCTATCTCGCCGGCTACGGCGTGCGCGCCTTCCTCGTCGCCCAATCGCTGCACCAGATCGACAAGGCCTACGGGCCGAACCACGCCATTCTCGACAACTGCCACGTGCGCGTTGCCTTCGCGCCCAACGACGAGCGCACCGCCAAGCGGCTGTCCGACGCGCTCGGTACCTCGACCGAGCTGCGGTCGCAGCGCAACCTGTCGGGCAAGCGCTTCGCGGCCTGGCTGTCGCACACCTCGCTCTCCGAGCAGGAGACGGCGCGCCCCTTGTTGACAGCCGGCGAGATCTTGCAGCTGCCGGCCGACGACGCGCTGGTGATGGTCTCGGGCACGCCGCCGATCCGAGCCCGCAAGCTGCGCTACTTCGATGACGGCAACTTCACCGCGCGCCGCCTCGCCGCTCCCGTGCTTGAAGGCGACTGCTTCGCCGACGTGCCACCGCTGCGCACCGACGACTGGCAGCGCCAGACGCGAGCGACGCATCCCGCGCTGCTGAGGCAGTGGTCCGAGCTGGTGACACCGAGCGAGGAGGTCGGGCCACGACACGACCGCACCCCCGCCAGGCCCGAGCCGCAGCCGGATCGCCACCTCGACCTGCCGCTGTTCCAGGAGCGGGCGCCCGAGCCGGATGCGGTGACCGCGGAAACCGACGGACCCGAGCGCGACGGCGACGACAACGTGATCGAGTTCCCGGGCGGAGTACGCATCTGATGAGCAAGAAACGCTACACCCTCTATCTGTCGCGGCCGCTGGCCCGAAAGTTCGACACCGTCGCCCGACAGCGCGCCGGCGCCAAGTCGGCGCTGTTCGAGGAGGCGATGCGGGCCAATCTCGAGCCGGAGCCGCTCTCCGGCCTCGACGACAAGCTGGCGCGCCGGCTCGATGAGCTGAGCCGGACGGCCAAGATCGTGCAGCGCGATACCGCGGTCGTCAGCGAGACGCTGGCACTGTTTGTCCGCTTCTTCCTGACCATCACACCGCCGTTGCCCAAGAGCGAGCAGGAGCCCGCCCGCCTGCTCGGCCGCGAACGCTTCGAGGCGTTCGTCGCCCAGATCGGCCGGCGGATCGCCTCCGACCAGCGCCTTGTTGCGGAGGTGCTGGCATCGATCGCCGACAACGATCCCGACCTGTTCGCCACCGCCGACTTGGCCGAGGGGAAGCCGTCGGCCACAGGCACCCCGGCGCCCAACGGCACCGCCGAACCCGATCAGGACCGCACCAAGTCAGAGCCATCGCCCTGGCAGGAGGACGTCCATGGCTGATCTCGACAGTCTCGCCGCGACCCGGCAGGCGCAGGACCGGCGTCGGCAAATGCTGCGCACCGCATTCGGAGCGACGATCGCCGCCGCGCTCGCCGACCCTACCGTGCTGGAGGTGATGCTCAATCCCGATGGCAAGCTGTGGATCGATCGCGCCACCGATGGCCGAGCCGACTCCGGCGTGCGCATCGCCGGCCCCGAGGCCGAGCGCATCATCCGCCTCGTCGCCAGCCACGTCCGCCGCGAGGTCAACGACAAGGCGCCGATCGTCTCCGCCGAGCTGCCCGATACCGGCGAGCGCTTCGAAGGCATCCTGCCGCCAGTCTCACCCGCGCCCTGCTTCTCGATCCGCAAGCCGGCCGACGTCGTGTTCCGCCTGACCGACTACGTCGGCGCCGGCATCATGACGCCGCGCCAGGCCGTGCTGCTCACCCAGGCCGTCGTCGAGCACCGCAATATCGTCGTGGTCGGCGGCACGTCCTCGGGCAAGACCACGCTGGTCAATGCGCTGCTGGCCGAGATCGCGCTCCACAACGAGCGCGTCGTCATCCTGGAGGACACCCGCGAGCTGAAATGCCCTGCGCACGACTGCGTCACGCTGCGCACCAAGCCCGGTGTCGCCTCGCTCACCGATCTGGTGCGCTCGACGCTGCGCCTGCGCCCCGACCGCATCGTCGTCGGCGAGGTGCGCGGTCCCGAGGCGCTCGACATGCTGAAGGCCTGGAACACCGGCCACCCCGGCGGCATCACCACGCTGCACGCCAACTCTGCAGCCGCGGCCCTCGTGCGCCTGGAGCAGCTGGTGCAGGAGGCCGTCGTCACCGTGCCGCGCGCGCTCATCGCCGAGGCCGTCGACATCCTCGTCTTCATTCGCGGCCGGGGCGCCGAGCGTCGCATCGACAGCCTGCTGGAGCTCGACGGCCTCGATGACGCCGACGACTACATCCTCAAACCGATCGGAGCACCCGTGCTGCGCCCGGTGGCGTCATAGGAGGTTGAGCATGGCTGTTCGCTACGCGAGTGGGGCCAGTCCCGCACCCCGTCGGCGGGACACCCGCCGAACCACCCGTTTTTTTGGCTCAAAGAGGAGGGGGGTTGGGGGAGCCATCCCCCAAGCGGGTGTCGTGCCGAAGGCGCGCGTCTACCACACGACCGGCAGCCCGCTCGCGCAGCGAACAACGCTCACCACTCCCACCATCGCAATTGCCGCCACGCTCGCCGCGACTGCTTTGCTCGCCACCTACACGTCCGCGCACGCGGCCGGCTCCGGCATGCCGTGGGAGGCGCCGCTGCAGCGCATTCTGG
>CAZNMY010000243.1:0-2986 GCA_964574325.1 uncultured Devosia sp.
GATGGTGAAGGTGCCGCCCTGCATCTCGTCGATGCCGAGCTTGCCGTCCCGCGCGCGCCGACCGAAGTCGGTGATCGCGCCTTCGATCTCGGCGAGCCCCATGCGATCGGCCTCGCGCACCACTGGAACCACGAGCCCCTTGTCGGTGCCGACGGCCACGCCGACGTGGTAGTAGTTCTTGTAGACGAGGTCGGTGCCGTCGATCTCCGCATTGACAGCCGGAATTTCCTTCAGCGCCTGAATGCAGGCCTTCACGAAGAAGCCCATGAAGCCGAGGCGGACGCCGTGGCGCTTCTCGAACATGTCCTTGTAGTCGGAGCGCAGCTTCATGACAGCACTCATGTCGACGTCGTTCCACGTCGTCAGCATCGCCGCGGTGTTCTGCGCTTCCTTCAGGCGGCGGGCGATCGTCTGCCGCAGCCGTGTCATCGGAACGCGTTCCTCGCGCGCGGCATCGTTCGCCGGTGAGGGCGCCCGCATCCGCGCCGCTGCAAGCGGTGGCGGAGCATAGGCGACCGCTGCACGCGAGGCTGCGGCAGCGGGAGCTGCCGGCTTCTGCGCCGCAACCGCATCTTCCTTCAAAACCTGTCCGCGCTTGCCCGAGCCCGCGACATCGGCAGCCGCGACGCCTTTTTCCTCTAGTATCTTACGGGCGGCCGGCGATGGCGGCATCGCCGATCCCGCGGCCGCCGGTCCTGGTGCAGAAGCCGCGGCTGGCTTTGCGGGAGCCGGCGGCGAGGCTGCGGCAGCCGGAGCAACAGTCGCGCCCGCAGCACCTTCGTTGATCGAGCCGAGCACGCCACCCGGCGTCACCGTAGAACCTTCCGGTGCGCTGATCGCACCGAGAGATCCGCTGGCCGGCGACGGCACCTCGACGGTGACCTTGTCGGTCTCGAGCTCGCACAGCGGCTCGTCCTGCTTGACGGCATCGCCGGGCTTCTTGAACCACCGCGAAACGGTAGCTTCGGCAACGCTTTCGCCAAGAGTTGGAACCTTGATCTCGATGCTCATGTGCGATCCTGTTTTTCCTTGGTCGGATTTGCGGTGCGGAGCGCCGCGTAACCCAACGTGTCAGCGGCACGACTTGACGGCACGACGGAATTCTATGACGGTTTGCGCCGCGTTGGCGGAGCTGCCCCCACCTACGCCAATGCTTCGGCGACGAGAGACTTCTGTTCGCTGGCGTGTTTGGACGCGAGCCCGGTCGCCGTTGCAGCCGAAGCCGAGCGCCCCACGTAGCGGGCCCGCTGGCTCTTCATCTTGACGTGACCCAGCACCCACTCGATGTTCGGATCGACGAACGTCCAAGGGCCCATGTTCCGCGGTTCCTCCTGCGCCCACACCACTTCCGCATTGGGAAAACGCCCCAGTTCCGCGATCAGAGACTTCGCTGGGAACGGATAAAGCTGCTCGAGCCTGATGATGTAGACGTCGTCGATCCCCGCCGCGTCGCGCGCATCGGCAAGATCATAGTAGACCTTGCCCGAGCACAGCACGATCCGACGGATCTCCGCATCGGGCTTCATCGCCGGCCCGGTGCGGCGCCCGGCGTCTCGCTTCGTGTCGGCATCGTCCCACAGCAAGCGGTGGAAGGACGTGCCCGCCGTGAAATCTTCGATCCTCGATACCACCCGCTTGTGACGCAGAAGCGACTTCGGCGTGAACACCACCAGCGGCTTGCGGAACGTGCGGTGCAACTGCCTGCGTAGAATGTGGAAGTAATTGGCCGGCGTCGTGCAGTTGGCGATCTGCCAGTTGTCTTCCGCCGACTGCTGCAGATAGCGCTCGATACGCGCCGACGAATGCTCCGGCCCCTGCCCCTCGTAGCCGTGCGGCAGCAGCATAACGAGGCCGGACATGCGCAGCCACTTGCGTTCGCCCGACGAGATGAACTGGTCGACGACCACCTGTGCGCCGTTTGCGAAATCGCCGAACTGCGCTTCCCAGATGGTAAGGCAGTTGGGCTCCGTCAGGGAGTAGCCGTACTCGAAACCGAGTACCGCTTCCTCCGACAGCATCGAGTTGATGACCTCGAAGTTCGCCTGATCCGGCGACACATAGCGCAACGGCGTGTAGCGACGCTCCGTATCCTGATCGAGCAGCACGGAATGGCGGTGCGAGAACGTGCCGCGCTCGACATCCTGGCCGGACAGACGAACCGGGTAGCGCTCCTGAAGCAGCGTCGCGTAGGCGAGATGCTCGGCCATGCCCCAGTCGATGTCGACGCCGGTCTCGATCATCTCGCGCCGCCGCTCGAGCAACCGCTGCACGGTCTTGTGCGCGTTGAAGTCATTGGGCACGAGCGTGATCCGCCGGCCGATCTCCTTCAGCGACGCCTGCTCGAAGCCCGTGTTGCCGCGCCGTTCGTCGTCGCCAGCCGAGCTGAGACCGGCCCACCGGCCATCGAGCCAGTCCGCCTTGTTGGGCTTGTAGCCTTCCGCCTGCTTCTGCTCGGTGTCGAGCATCGAGCGGATGCCGTTGCGCATCTCGTCGACCTCCGCAGCGCTCATCACGCCTTCCTCGACGAGTTGGTCGCCGTAGAGCGACGCCGTCGTGCGGTGCTCCTTGATCTTGCGATACATCAGCGGCTGCGTGAACGCCGGCTCGTCGCCCTCGTTGTGACCGTGGCGACGGTAGCAGAACATGTCGATCACGACGGGCTTCTGGAACCGCTGCCGGAACTCGATCGCGACCTTCGCTACGTGCACGACCGATTCGGGATCGTCACCGTTCACGTGGAAGATCGGCGCCTCGATCATCTTGGCGACATCGGAGCAGTAGGGCGACGTGCGCGAGTATCGCGGATTCGTCGTGAAGCCGATCTGATTGTTGACGATGAAGTGGATCGACCCGCCGGTACGATGGCCTCGCAGGCCCGAAAGCCCGAAGCATTCGGCGACGACGCCCTGGCCGGCGAACGCGGCGTCGCCGTGGATCAGCACCGGCAGAACAGGCGTCCGGTCGTCGCGCGGGCAGCCGTGCTGAT
>CAZNMY010000244.1:0-2871 GCA_964574325.1 uncultured Devosia sp.
ACCCCTCCCCATTCAGGGGAGGGGGATCACTTCGCCATTGATGGTTGCATCTGGGGCACGCGAATCAGATGTGTGAATGCCGAAGCCCACGAGGGGGGAGGAGAACCTCGAACGTTTGCGTACAGACTCTGAGATGACTTTTTACATCGTTACGACGCGTCTCAGCCGCGCTTGCTTTGCGACTTCACGTTGGGCTGAGCCGACACCGGCACTGCCAGCGCCGCCAACTCCTTCACCAGTGTGCGCACACCTGCGAGCCGCGCTTCTTCCTCGTCCCATTCCGCGCGGAATACGAGCTTGTGGTCGGGCTGCAGCTTGAACGACGAGTTCTTCGCCGCGATGAGTTTCGCCAGCGCTTCGGGGTTGGCGAACTGGTTCTTGCGGAACACGAGCACCGCGCCGCGCGGCCCCGCATCGACCTGTTGGATACCGGCCTGACGGCACAGCCCCTTGATCTCCATCACGTCGAGCAGGTGCCCGACCTCCGGCGGATAGACGCCGAACCTGTCGACCAGCTCCGCGCCGAACGCATCGATGTCCTCGCGCGTGACGAGACTCGACAGGCGCCGGTAGAGGCCGAGCCGCAACTGCAGATCGGAGATGTAGGCTTCCGGCAGCACGACCGACGTGCCGATCGAAATCTGCGGGCTCCATTGATCCTGCGCTTCGCCGAGATCTCCACCCTTGAGCGCATTGATCGCCTCCTCCAGCATCGACTGGTAGAGTTCGAAACCGACCTCGCGCACGTGGCCCGACTGTTCCTCGCCCAGCAGATTGCCGCCGCCGCGGATGTCGAGATCGTGGCTCGCCAGCGAGAAGCCCGCGCCCAGCGTGTCGAGCGACGACAGCACCTTCAGCCGCTTCTCCGCGCCTTCCGTCAATCGCTGCGACGGCGGCGTTGTGAGATAGGCGTAGGCGCGAGTCTTGGAACGGCCCACGCGGCCGCGCAACTGATAGAGCTGCGCGAGCCCGAACATATCCGCGCGATGCACGACGAGCGTGTTCGCGTTGGGAACGTCGAGACCGGACTCCACGATCGCCGTCGACAGGAGCACGTCGTACTGGCCTTCGTAGAACGCGGTCATCACGTCCTCCAGCTCCGTCGGCGACAACTGGCCGTGCGCACGCGCGACGCGCAGCTCGGGCAGGCTCTCCTGCAGGAACTCCGCGACCTCCTGCAGATCGGCGATCCGCGGCACGACGTAGAACGACTGCCCCCCGCGCAACCGCTCGCGTCGAAGTGCATCGCGGATGATGACGGGATCGAACGGCGAGATGTACGTGCGCACCGCCAGCCGATCGATCGGCGGCGTGGTGATGAGCGAAAGTTCACGCACGCCCGACAGCGCCAGTTGCAGCGTGCGCGGTATCGGCGTCGCCGACAGCGTGAGAACGTGCACGTCCTCGCGAAGCTGCTTCAGACGCTCCTTGTGTGCGACACCGAAGTGCTGCTCCTCGTCGACGATCACGAGGCCGAGCCGCGCGAATTCGACGCCCTTGCCGAGCAGCGCATGCGTGCCCACGACGATGTCGATGGTGCCGGCCTTGAGGCCCGCGCGGGTGTCCGCCAGATCCTTCGGCGTGACGAGACGTGACGCCTGCGCGACCTTGACAGGCAAGCCCTCGAAACGCGTCGCGAACGTCTTGTAGTGCTGCCGCGCGAGCAGCGTCGTCGGCACGACGACGGCGACCTGCAGACCGGAGAGCGCGGACACGAATGCCGCGCGCAGCGCCACTTCCGTTTTGCCGAAGCCGACGTCACCGCAAATGAGGCGGTCCATCGGCTTGCCGCGCGCGAGATCATCGAGCACGGCTGTGATCGCGCTGTCCTGGTCCTCGGTCTCCTCGTAGGGAAACCGCGCGACGAACTCGTCCCAGGCGCCGGCCGGTGGGCTGAGCGACGGCGCTTCCTTCAGCTCGCGCATCGCCGCGACCTTGATCAGCTCCGACGCGATCTCCCGCAGGCGCTGCTTGAGGCGGGCCTTGCGCGACTGCCACGCAGCACCACCGAGCCTGTCGAGCTGCGTATCGCCCTGGTCGGTGCCGTAGCGCGACAGAAGCTCGATGTTCTCGACCGGCAGGAACAGCTTGGTATCGCCCGCATAGACGATCTCCAGGCAGTCGTGCGGCGCGCCCAGCGCCGTGATCGTCTTCAACCCGACGAAGCGGCCGATGCCGTGATCTGCGTGCACGACGAGATCGCTGACCGCGATGCTCGTCGCTTCCGTGATGACATCGGTAGCCTTGCGCGCCTTGCGCCGTGGCCTGACGAGACGATCGCCGAGAATATCCTGCTCGCCGATGACAGCGAGTTCGTTCGTCTCGAAGCCGCGTTCGATCCCCAGCACGCCCAGCGCCGCGACGTTGCCCGGGGCAGCCATCGCCTCGTTGAAGTTCGATACCTTCGCGACGTCCTTGAGACCATGATCCCGGAACAAATGTTCCAGCCGCTCGCGGGCGCCGAGCGTCCAGGCAGCCACGATCACGCGTTTGTTTTTCGCCTGCTGGCCGCGGATATGCCCGACGACCGCGCCGAACAGATTGCCCTGCTCCGCCTGCCTTTCGAGCGAAAAGCTGCGGCCGACCTTCGCGCCGATGTGCGTTGCGCCGGGCCGGTCCTCGTCGAACGGCGTGTAGCGGCGAACCCGGCAGGCCGCGAGCGCATCAGTCCACGCTTTCGCGCCAAGATACATCATATCGGGCGGCACCGGCTTGTAGGGCGGCGCTCCGAATTTCATGACTTCGCGCTGTTCTGCGCGCGCGGCAAAATGCTCGCCGATCTGGTCGAAGCGGCTCTTCACCGCTTCGTCCGCCAGATGATCGGAAGAGCACACGTCTGAACTCCAGTCACTCTTCACAATCTCGTATGCC
>CAZNMY010000245.1:0-2096 GCA_964574325.1 uncultured Devosia sp.
CCCGTCGTCGACCAACCCGACCCGGCCCTACACGAAGAACACCATCGCCGAGCACCTCGACATGCTGATGGTGTGCCATCATCTGTCGCCCTCGATCCCCGAGGACCTGGCGTTCGCGGAAAGCCGCATCCGCAAGGAGACGATCGCAGCGGAAGACATTCTGCACGATCTCGGCGCTCTGTCGATGATGTCGTCTGACAGCCAGGCGATGGGCCGCGTCGGCGAGGTGATCATCCGCACCTGGCAGACCGCCGACAAGATGAAGCGCCAGCGCGGTCAGCTGCCCGGCGAGCGGGGCAACGACAACGTGCGCGTCAAGCGCTACGTGGCGAAATACACGATCAACCCTGCCATTGCGCATGGCGTATCGCGTCACATCGGTTCGGTGGAGAAGGGCAAGCTGGCCGATCTCGTGCTCTGGAGCCCGGCATTCTTCGGCGTGAAGCCAGACCTTGTGATCAAAGGCGGCTCGATCGCGGCGGCCAGCATGGGCGATCCCAATGCCTCGATTCCGACGCCGCAGCCCCAGCACTACCGCCCGATGTTCGCCAGCTTCGGCAAGTCGCCGGTCCGCTCGGCCGTGACGTTCGTCAGTGCAGCGTTCGCCGGCAGCAGGCAGGCGAAGCGTCTCGGCGTCGAGAAGGAGATGATCGCCGTGGAGAACGTACGGGGCGGCATCTCGAAGAAGTCGATGATACACAATGATGCGACGCCGAGGATCGAGGTCGATGCGGAGACCTATCGTGTGACGGTCGATGGCGAGCTTGCCACCTGCGAGCCGGCGAGCGAGCTGCCGATGGCGCAGCGCTACTTCATGTTTTGAGGGTGCAGATGATCGCCGCCCGCGCGATTTCGAGCAATCGACAGCCTGTGCCGTTCGATGTCGTCGTGCTCACACATGAGGAACGGCATCTGCGCCGGCGCGTCATCACGCTGCAGCACGGCGACGAGGTGTTGGTCGATCTGGCGAAGCCGCTCGTGTTGCAGCAAGGCGATCGTCTGCTGCTGGAGGACGGTCGACACGTCGAGGTGATCGCTGCCGACGAAGAGCTGATGTCGGTGCGCGCCGGCCCGCGTGCATCACTCGCGGAGCTTGCATGGCATATCGGCAACCGCCATCTGCCCGCGCAGATCGAGCAAGATCGCATTCTCCTGGAGCGTGATCACGTCATCCGCGACATGCTGCGCTGTCTTGGCGCGTGGGTGGAGAGCGTGCGCGAGCCGTTCGAGCCGGCGCGCGGCGCCTATGCGCGGCAGGAGCACGCCGCCTCGCCCGAAAGCGATGTGCGATGAGCGCGAACTTCGCAGCGCGCGCTGATGCGCCTTTTCCGATCGAGCTGCAGATCTGGCTCTCGCCAGGGTTTCCTGTCGGCAGCTTCGCCTACAGTCACGGCCTCGAGTGGGCAGCAGGCACGGGCCGCGTGCACGACCGGGCGTCGGCCGCGGCCTGGCTCGGCGGTCTCATCGCTCACGGCGCCATGCGCAACGACGCGATCCTGTTGGCACAAGCTTGGCGGGCCGCAGGCGCAGGTGACGTGGCGGAGCTCGCCGATCTCAATGCGCTTGCCCTCGCGCTTGCCGGCTCCCGCGAGCGGCATCTCGAGACGACGATGCAGGGCAACGCTTTCATGACGACGGTGCTCACGGCCTGGGGCAGCATGCGTATCGCCTCAGCACGCGCGAGGCTGACGGGCGACGTCGCCTATCCGATCGCGGTCGGTTGCATGACAGAGGCGCGCGGGATTGCGTTGCCTGCGGTGTCGAACGCCTTCCTCGCCGCGACGACGCAGAACCTTGTTTCCGCACTGGTCCGTCTGTCTGTGATCGGCCAGACCGACGGCCAGCACGTCATCGCTGCGCTCGCGCCGGCGATATCGGAAGCCGCTGCCATGGCCGAGCAAGCGACGCTCGACGATCTCGGCGGCGCCGCGTTCATCTCCGACATCGCCGGCATTGCGCACGAAACCCAGGAGACGAGGTTGTTCCGCTCATGACCAGCAGTCCTCATGGACCACTTCGCATCGGCATCGGCGGCCCGGAGGGCGTGGGCGTGATGCGGTAGTGGTCTACCTGATAGATCGGATAGAGGGTGTTCG
>CAZNMY010000245.1:2106-2823 GCA_964574325.1 uncultured Devosia sp.
CAAGACGGCGCTGATGGAGGCACTGTGCAAGCGTCTTCGCGATCGCTTCAGCATCGTCGCCATCACGAATGACATCTACACGCAGGAGGACGCGCAGATCCTCGCCCGCTCGGGCGCCCTGCAGCCGGAACGGATCATGGGCGTGGAAACCGGCGGCTGCCCGCATACAGCCATCCGCGAGGATTGCTCACTCAACCTCGCGGCGGTGGCCACGATGGTCGAGCGCTTTCCCGACGCCGAGATCGTGCTGATCGAATCCGGTGGCGACAATCTCGCGGCAATGTTCTCGCCGGAGCTCGCCGACATCTCGATCTTCGTCATCGACGTCGCCCAGGGCGAGAAGATCCCGCGCAAAGGTGGCCCGGGCCTCACGCGCTCGGACCTGCTCGTGATCAACAAGACCGACCTCGCTCCGCACGTCGGCGCGAGCCTGGAGGTGATGGAGCGCGACACGAAAAAGGCGCGCGGACAGCGCCCATTCGTCATGGCAAGCCTGAAGCGAGGGGAGGGGATCGAGGAGATATTGCAGCATCTGTTCCGGCGCGGCGGCCTGAACTGAAAGTGCGCAGTCCGCGAAATCGAGACGTCGCGTTCGCCTTTGCCCACACGACAGAACTGCGCATTCCAACTACCGATGCAGATGCGGCGTGTAGGTCCTACTTTAATCCGAAGTTCCCCGCCCGCCAATGATGATCTCCCTGTCGCTTCAATCGGTTG
>CAZNMY010000246.1:0-2807 GCA_964574325.1 uncultured Devosia sp.
CCTTGATCGGCCCGAAGATGCGCGCGCAGAACAGGCCGTCACGCTCCGGCTTGAAGGTCCGGTAGTTGATCGTCTCGGGCTTCTTGATCTCACCGAACGACCACGAGAGGATGTCCTCCGGGCTCGCGATGGTGATCTTGATCTGGTCGAACGTCGGAAGCGGCGCCTGCTGCTGCTTGAAGATGCTGGCGATCTCGTTCATCGGCTTTCTCCGCTGGAGGCGGTGTCAGACCTTTCGGGTCCGGCACTCGGCGATGCGCTGTGGCGCAAAGCCTGAACATTCAAAACTCGTCGTACCGGTGTCAGACCCTCAGGGTCTGACACCTCCATTCATTCGGCGGCCGCGGGCGGCAGCAACGGCTTGGCTTCACCACCGGCTTCCGGCGAGGCTTCGACCGGCGTTCCCGGAGGCGGGCCTTCGGAGTTGATCAGGTCGACGTTGAGGCCCAACGCGCGCATTTCCTTGACGAGCACGTTGAAGCTCTCGGGGATGCCTGCTTCGAAGGCGTCGTCGCCGCGGACGATCGACTCGTAGACCTTGGTGCGGCCGGCGACGTCGTCCGACTTGACGGTGAGCATCTCCTGCAGCGTGTACGCTGCACCGTAAGCCTCGAGCGCCCACACCTCCATTTCGCCGAAGCGCTGGCCACCGAACTGGGCCTTGCCGCCCAGCGGCTGCTGGGTGACGAGGCTGTAGGGGCCGATCGAACGGGCGTGGATCTTGTCGTCGACGAGATGGTGCAGCTTCAGCACGTACTTGTAGCCGACCGTGACCTTACGATCGAACTGCTCGCCGGTACGGCCATCGTGAAGAATGACCTGACCGGAGCTGTCGAAGCCCGCCATCTTGAGCATGTCGACGATGTCGGCCTCGCGAGCGCCATCGAAGACGGGCGTTGCGATCGGCACGCCCTTCTTGATCTGCGATGCCAGGAGGACAATCTCCTCCTCCTTCATCTTCGCCACCGAGTCGTTACCACTGGTGGTGCCATAGACGCGCTGCACAGTGTCCTTGAGCGTCTTGCCGACACCGTCGGCGCGATACTGCGCGAGCGCCTCGTCGATGATGCGGCCTAGTCCTCGGCAGGCCCAGCCCGAGTGCGTCTCGAGGATCTGCCCGACGTTCATGCGGCTCGGCACGCCGAGCGGATTGAGCACGACGTCGACTGGCGTGCCGTCCTCGAGGAACGGCATGTCCTCGCACGGCACGATCATCGACACGACGCCCTTGTTGCCATGGCGGCCGGCCATCTTGTCGCCCGGCTGGATCTTGCGCTTCACGGCGACGAAGACCTTGACCATCTTCATGACGCCGGGAGGCATTTCGTCGCCGCGCTGCAGCTTGTCGACCTTGTCCACGAAGCGGCGCTCGAGGCTCTTCTTGGATTCCTCGTACTGCTTCTGGACGGCCTCGATGCCGGCCTGGGACTTCTCGTCCCGCAGGCCGATCTCCCACCACTGGCTGCGCGGGATTTCCTCCAGCACATCCTTGGTGATCTCGGTACCCTTGCGCGCGCCCTTCGGTCCTTTCGAGACCTCCTGGCCGAGCAGCAGGTCGTGGAGACGGCCGTAGGTGTTGCGGTCGAGAATCAAAAGCTCGTCGTCGCGATCCTTGGCGAGGCGCTCGATCTCCTCGCGCTCGATCGACATCGCACGCTCGTCCTTGTCGACGCCGTGACGATTGAAGACGCGCACCTCGACGACGGTGCCGGTCACGCCCGGGGGCAGACGCAGCGACGTATCGCGGACGTCGGAAGCCTTCTCGCCGAAGATGGCGCGAAGCAGCTTTTCTTCCGGCGTCATCGGGCTTTCGCCCTTTGGCGTGATCTTGCCGACGAGAATGTCGCCCGGATTGACCTCGGCGCCGATGTAGACGACGCCGGCTTCGTCGAGGTTCTTCAGCGCTTCTTCCGAGACGTTCGGAATATCGCGCGTGATCTCCTCGGGCCCGAGCTTGGTGTCGCGCGCCATCACCTCGAACTCTTCGAGATGGATCGACGTGAACACGTCCTCGGAGACGACCCGCTCTGAGAGCAGGATCGAGTCCTCGAAGTTGTAGCCCATCCACGGCATGAACGCGACGAGCACGTTCTTGCCGAGAGCGAGGTCGCCGAGATCGGTCGAGGGACCGTCAGCCACGATCTCACCGGCCGCGACGATGTCACCGACATTCACCAGCGGACGCTGATTGATGCAGGTCGACTGGTTCGAACGCTGGAACTTGCGCAGTCGATAGATGTCGACGCCGGGCTTGGAGGGGTCTTCCTCCTGCGTCGCGCGGACGACGATACGGGTCGCGTCGACCTGGTCGACGACGCCCGAACGGCGTGCGGCGATCGCAGCGCCGGAGTCGCGTGCGACGACCTCTTCCATGCCGGTGCCGACGAGCGGCGCCTCGGCACGCAGCAAGGGCACCGCCTGACGCTGCATGTTCGAGCCCATGAGGGCGCGGTTGGCGTCGTCGTTCTCGAGGAACGGGATGAGCGCTGCGGCGACCGACACGAGCTGCTTGGGCGAGACGTCGATGTAGTCGACGCGGTCACGCGGAACGAGCAGCACGTCGCCCTGGTAGCGGCACGTGATGAGCTCGTCCGTGAGCTTGCCCTGAGCATCGACAGTGGCGTTGGCCTGGGCGACGTGGTGGCGCATCTCTTCCATGGCGGAAAGATAAAGCACCTCGCTCGTCATCTTGCCGTCCACCACCTTGCGGTAGGGGCTTTCGATGAAGCCGTACTTGTTGACGCGGGCGAAGGTCGCCAGCGAGTTGATCAGGCCGATGTTCGGGCCTTCCGGCGTTTCGATCGGGC
>CAZNMY010000247.1:0-2781 GCA_964574325.1 uncultured Devosia sp.
TGTGTCGGGCCGTCGGCGCCGACGAGGCCAGCGCGGTCGAGAGCGAAGCGAACCGGTAATTGCTGGATCGCGACATCGTGCACGATCTGGTCGTAACCGCGCTGCAGGAACGTCGAGTAGATCGCGCAGAACGGTTTGTAGCCTTCGGAGGCGAGCCCCGCGGCGAACGTGACCGCGTGCTGTTCCGCGATGCCGACGTCGAAGGTCCGCGTCGGAAACTCCTTCTCGAACAGGTCGAGGCCCGTGCCCGAAGGCATTGCAGCCGTGACGGCGACGATCTTGGGATCACGGCGGGCTTGTTCGATCAGGCTCTCCGCGAATACGCGCGTATAGGACGGCGCATTCGACTTCGCCTTCACCTGATCGCCGGTGATGACGTTGAAGCGGTTGACGCCGTGATACTTGTCGTCGGAGCTTTCCGCGGGCGGATAGCCCTTGCCCTTCTTGGTGACGACGTGGACGAGCACCGGGCCGTGCTTGGCGTCGCGCACGTTCTTGAGGACCGCCAGCAGAACATTGAGATCGTGACCGTCGATCGGGCCGACATAGTAGAAGCCCATTTCCTCGAACAAAGTGCCGCCGGTCCAGTAGGTGCGCGTGTATTCCTCGGCGCGCGCGGCTTTCTCTTCCCAGTATTTCGGAAGCCGCTTGGCGAGCTGCTTGGCCGCTTCGCGAATGTGCAGATACGTCCCGCTGGAGCTGATCCGCGCAAGATAGTGTGAAAGCGCGCCGACCGGCCGGGCGATCGACATATCGTTGTCGTTGAGAATGACGATCAACCGCTCGTGCCGTGCGCCGGCGTTGTTCATCGCCTCGTAGGCCATCCCAGCGCTCATCGCGCCGTCGCCGATCACGCAGACGACGTTGCGGTCACCGCCGCTCAAGTCGCGCGCCACGGCCATGCCGAGACCTGCCGAGATCGACGTCGAGGAATGCGCAGCGCCGAACGGATCGTATTCGCTTTCCGAGCGTTTCGTGAACCCGGAAAGACCACCGCCCTGCCGCAGCGTCCGGATCTGATCGCGACGCCCCGTCTGGATCTTGTGGGGATAAGCCTGATGCACGACGTCCCAGATCAGCCGTTCGGTCGGCGTGTCGATAATGCGATGCAGCGCCACGGTCAGCTCGACCACGCCGAGGCCGGCGCCAAGATGCCCGCCGGTGACGGAAACGGCATCGATCGTCTCCTGACGCAGCTCGCTCGCGAGCTGGGCCAAGTCCTTCTCGGGAAGGCGGCGCAGATCCGCGGGAAGCTTCACCTGATCGAGCAACGGAGTCTTGCTATGGGGCATTTCGTTCCTGCATTCGCCAAGTGAGCAGGCGGAGTGCGCTGCGGAAAAGGTTTCGCCGATCGAGCGGGCAAAGCGCCCGTTGCCGCGCTGGATATGCACCTTACTGCCGAATGCTGCGGTAACCAAGGCAGACATTCCGCTTCGTGCAGATCACCGGGGGATGAACGGAACCGAAAGGGCGCAACGACGTGCACCCGGCAGCATCGGCCTGAATGATCGGAACGCCCGACACTGGCGCCGTTTCGAAGGCGAACCGAGGGGCAGGCAAATCGACGCGGAGGAAAGGCCTCTGACGCGTGCACGCAGGATCGGGCTACGGATTGCCGGACGAGGATACGATCGGCGTCGGGCGTCGGCTCAATGAGCGCGCGTGCCCTGCAGCGCCTTCAGCTGCTCGATCAGCGTCGAGGCGCGATGGCGGGCGTCGTCGTCCTTGGCGGCGGCGAGCTCGGCTTCAGCCGTCTCGAGCTCCTTGCCGATCTTGGCGGCGTCGAGATCAGCCACGTCGAACGCCTGCTCGGCGAGAACCGTGAGTCGCGTCGGATCGACCTCGGCAAAGCCGCCCTTGACGAGCAGCCGCTTGCGCGTGGCGCCGGCAGTGACGTCGAGCACGCCCGGCCGCAGCGTCGAGACGAACGGCGCATGACCCACCAGCACCGCGAAGTCGCCTTCCGTTCCCGGCAGCACGACCTGATCGACATCCTCCGATACGAGGATCCGCTCGGGGCTTACGAGTTCGAACTTGAACGACATGGCGCGTTATCTCTCAGGCTTCGTTCTTGTCGGCGATCTCTCGAGATCGGCAGGTACGGTCGTCTGACGCTCGGGCCGCGGGCTCAGCTCGCGTCGTCCTCGACGCCGCTCTTGGCCTCGACTTCCTCCCGCGTCTGCAGCTTGGTGCCGCAGAACGGGCAGAAGAAGACGGGATGGTCGATCACGTTGGCTTGATCGTCTTCCGCGTCGAGCATTCCGATCGACATATAGAGGATGCCGTCGTCGCTCGTCGCGATCAGAGGATCGAAATCAGTGGCTTCGAGGACCTCCTTGAGTTCCTCGCAGCACGATCCGAAAGCGCCGCTTTTGCCTTGATCGGTCATCGACGTTCTCCTCGAAGGCGGGCGGCGCCCGTTGTTGCAACAGGCCGAAATCCTGGGTTCACCGCTTCGCAGCAGCTAGCCTCGGACGAAGTATCACGCCGCTTCGGCCAGCTTCTCGGCCTTGGCGATGGCTTCCTCGATGGTGCCGACCATATAGAACGCCGGCTCCGGCAGATGGTCGTAGTCGCCGTCGCAGATGCCCTTGAACGCCTTGATGGTGTCCTTCAGCGGCACCTGCACGCCCGGCGAGCCCGTGAACACCTGGGCGACGTCGAACGGCTGCGACATGAAGCGCTCGATCTTGCGGGCGCGCGCCACCGTCATCTTGTCCTCTTCCGACAGTTCGTCCATGCCGAGAATGGCGATGATGTCCTGCAGCGACTTGTACTTCT
>CAZNMY010000248.1:0-627 GCA_964574325.1 uncultured Devosia sp.
AACCGATTGAAGCGACAGGGAGATCATCATTGGCGGGCGGGGAACTTCGGATTAGGGCCTCAGGAAGTGCCATGTCGTCGGTCATCGCAACTTCTGCATAGCATGAGGAGATGGTTGCCGCCAAAGTGACAGCCGACGGTGCGCAGGCAGATGGAGCCGGAGGCACTCGTAAGAGCGGGTCCGGGGGCGTGGTGGTCTCATCGGCGATGGCTGCCATATAGCACGGAGAACAAGAAATTCGTATCTGCCGCCCTCAGACTGTTGACCGCTCCACCCCGTCACATTGCTTCCGCAACCCGGCTCCGCTATCCCATCCCCATGACCAAAGCTCCTCGTAAGACCGCTCCTGCGGGTGTGCCTTCTGCCCCTGCAAAGGCTCATCGTGCGCCCACCCACGATCCCCGCACGATCCACGTGCGCGGCGCGCGCGAGCACAACTTGAAGAACGTCGATATCGTCCTGCCGCGCGACGCCCTGATCGTGTTCACGGGGCTGTCGGGCTCGGGCAAGTCGAGCCTTGCGTTCGATACGATCTACGCGGAGGGCCAACGCCGCTACGTCGAGAGCCTGTCGGCCTATGCGCGGCAGTTCCTCGAGATGATGCAGAAGCCCGACGTCGACCATATC
>CAZNMY010000248.1:637-1107 GCA_964574325.1 uncultured Devosia sp.
GACGACGAGCCGCAATCCGCGCTCGACCGTCGGAACGGTGACCGAGATATGGGATTACATGCGCCTGCTGTTCGCGCGCGTGGGCGTGCCGTATTCGCCGGCGACGGGGCTGCCGATCGAAAGCCAGACGATCACGCAGATGGTCGACAAGATCCTGGCGCTGCCCGAGGGAACGCGACTCTATCTGCTCGCGCCGATCTCTCGCGACCGCAAGGGCGAGTTCCGCAAGGAGCTGATCGAGCTGCAGAAGAAGGGCTTCCAGCGCGTCAAGATCAACGGCGAATTCTACGAGATCCCCGACGCGCCCAAGCTCGACAAGAAGTTCAAGCAGGACATCGACGTGGTCGTCGATCGTATCGTCGTGCGCGCGGACATTGCGCAACGCCTCGCGGATAGTCTCGAGACCGCACTGGGCCTCGCCGACGGCATCGCGATCGCGGAATTGGCTGACCGTCCCCTGGGGTCAGACC
>CAZNMY010000248.1:1117-2727 GCA_964574325.1 uncultured Devosia sp.
GGTGGGGGTCAGCGCGGTGGAGCGCCCGCTGCCACCCTTGCGCATGGGGAAAGGCAAGAGTGCCGCGGGGGACGCGGATGCGGCCGATGGGGTCAGACCCGCAGGGTCTGACCCCGGCGTGCGCGAGGTGCTTCGCAACAAGAACGCGACGCACGAGCGCATCATCTTCTCGCAGCGGTTCGCGTGTCCGGTGTCGGGCTTCACGATCGAGGAGATCGAGCCGCGCCTGTTCTCGTTCAACGCGCCTTCGGGGGCCTGCCCCGCGTGCGATGGTCTCGGCACGGAGCTGAAGTTCGAGCCGGAACTGGTCGTGCCCGATACGTCGCTTTCTCTCGGCGAGGGCGCGGTGCAGCCGTGGGCGCGCACAGGAGCAACCTCGCCCTATTACGAGCAGACGCTCGAAGCGATCGCGCGGCACTTCAAGGTGTCGATGTCGGTGTCGTGGTCGGATCTGCCCAGAAAGGTGCGGGATTGCATCCTGTTCGGGTCCGGCGGCGAGGAGATCGGCTTCACCTACGAGGACGGCGTCCGCCACTACACGACGGAGAAGGTGTTCGAAGGCGTCATCACGAATATCGAGCGGCGTTGGCGGGAAACCGACAGCCAGTGGGTGCGTGAGGAGCTGTCGCGCTACCAGTCCGACCATCCCTGCCAGACGTGCGGCGGAAAGCGGTTGAAGCCGCAGGCATTGGCCGTGAAGCTCGGCGGTCTCGACATCGCGGAGGTCGCGAGCATGTCGATCCGCCGCGCCAACGGCTGGTTCGACGAGGTGCCCGCGAGTTTCACGCAGAAGCAGTCCGAGATCGCCGGCCGCATCCTGAAAGAGATCCGCGAACGGCTGCGCTTCCTCGTCGATGTCGGTCTCGATTATCTCACGCTGTCGCGTAGTTCCGGCACGCTGTCGGGGGGCGAGAGCCAGCGTATCCGCCTCGCATCGCAGATCGGCTCGGGCCTCACGGGCGTGCTGTACGTACTCGACGAGCCTTCGATCGGATTGCACCAGCGCGACAACGCGCGCCTGCTCGAAACGCTGCGGCGGCTGCGCGATCTCGGCAATACCGTGATCGTGGTCGAGCACGACGAAGACGCGATCCTCACCGCCGACCACGTCGTGGATATCGGCCCGGGGGCAGGCGTTCACGGCGGCCGCGTGATCGCGGAGGGTACGCCCGACGATATCATGGCGAACGCCGAAAGCCTGACGGGGCAGTACATCTCGGGCGTGCGTCAGGTGCCGGTTCCGAAGCTGCGCCGCAAGCCCGAGAAGGGCCGCGCGCTGGGCGTCGAAGGCGCGCGTGGCAACAATCTGCAGAAGGTTTCGGCTGAAATTCCGCTCGGCTTGTTCACGTGCGTCACCGGGGTCTCCGGCGGCGGCAAGTCGACCTTCCTGATCGATACCGTCTACAAGGCCGCCGCGCGCAAGCTCAACGGCGCGCGCGAACAGCCGGCTCCGCACGATGCGATCAGGGGGCTCGAGCTGCTCGACAAGGTGATCGACATCGATCAGTCGCCGATCGGCCGCACGCCGCGCTCGAACCCCGCGACCTACACCGGCGCATTCACGCCGATCCGCGACTGGTTCGCCGGTCTGCCCGAGGCGAAGACGCGCG
>CAZNMY010000249.1:0-2717 GCA_964574325.1 uncultured Devosia sp.
ACAATCAGGCCACGAAAGCAGAGAGACACGTAGCGATTATTCTGCGACGCGTCCTTAGAATCGTGTCACGCGCGGAACTTCCAGCGCTTTGAATACCGGCGATTATGCTCCGCGACACCACTCGTTTCGCAGGAGCCCGCCATGTCGTCACTCGCTTCGATGCTCGCTCAGCTCATGCTGACGGCCGGCGTCGTGTCGCTCGTTCTCATTTCGACCGCTTTTTTGCTCGGCACGATCAGCCGAATCAGTCGACAGTGATTCGAGATGCGCAACGAGTTCCCGGTGTTGTTCCCCAGCTTTGTTTCCCAGCTTTGTTCCCTGGGTAACTTTCTGGAAACCAAGATTACGGCAGATTGAATCCATCGAACCCCAGGGAGAACCGCCATGCTGATCGCCGGCCTCGTCATTGCCCAGCTCACGCTCTGCGGCGGCATCCTCGCAGCCATCAGCCTGCTCGATCGCCGCTGAACACATCATCGTAGGGCGGATTAGAGCAAAGCGCGTAATCCGCCGCCCTGCCCTCAAAACAACTTGAGCCCCGGCGGGATCGGCAGCCCGCCCGTAAGCTCCTGCATCTTCGACTGCATCTGGCTCTCGACCTTCGCCTTCGCGTCGGCCATCGCAGCAACGATCAGATCCTCGACGATTTCGGCCTCCTCCGGCTTCAGCAGCGACGGATCGATCTTGATCTCCTTCATGTCGCCCTTACCCGACAACGTCACCTTGACGAGTCCGCCGCCGGCCTCCCCCCCGATCTGGATCGCAGCCAATTCCTCCTGCATGCGCTGCGCGCGCTCCTGCATCTGCTGGACCTGCTTCATCATTCCAAAAATGTCTTTCATCGGGACCTCTCGATGGTGTCAGACCCTCCGGGTTTGACACCGGAAAGTGGGAGGAATGTGCAGTCGGCGCGACAACGGTCCGGCAGACCTCAAGAGCCTTCCTGCTTCAACGTCCTGATAGCTTTGATGGATGCATCCGGAAACGCATCGAGCACCGCCTTGAGGGCCGGGTTCGCCTTCAGGCGATCGATCTCGGCGGCTTCGGCTGCACGCTTGGCGACCCCCATCGGCGTCGCCCCTTTCTCGCGCGAGATCGAGACGATCCACCTCCTGCCGGTCCACTTTCCGAGCTTTTCCGTGAGTTCGCCGGTGAAGCCCGTGGGCGCATTCGGCGCCAGGCTGATCTCCAGCCGTCCCGGCTCGAACCGCACGAGTTCCACGACATCCTCGATCAGCATCTTGATTTTGATGTCGCGCATGTTGCCGGCGAGGTCGGCGATCTCGGCGAGGCTGCGCGGGTCCGGCAAGGCCGCACGCGCGGCAACGCCCTGCGGCAGCCCCGCGGCAACGCCTGCAGCCTCGTCCCCGGAAGCGCGCGCCATCCCCGGCGGCGACGAGGTATCGGCGTTGAGCGGTCCGCGCCCCGGTTGCGCGCCACCACCACCGCCAGCCGGCCGCCCCGGAGCAGCCGCGCCGCCGCCGCTGCCCAGCGCGCGGATCACGGCGTCGGGCGACGGCAGATCGGCCGTGTAGGCGATCCGGATCAGCACCATTTCGGCAGCAGCGAGTTGGTCGGAAGCGCGTCCCGCCTCCTCGATTCCCTTGAGCAGCATCTGCCAGGTGCGCGCGAGCAGCGGCATCGAGATCTGCCCCGCGACCGCCGTCGCCCGTCGCCTCTCTTCCGCCGAAAGTCCCTCGCCGGCAGCCTCCGCGCCGGCCGCCTTGATCCGGCTGGCGATGTGAATGCTCTCTGCGAGATCCGACAGCACCTGAACCGGCTCCGCACCGTCCTTGTGCAACGCTTCGAGCGCGAGAATGGCCGGCCCCGGCTTGCCGCCGAGCATCAGCTCCACGAGGTCGAAGATCCGCCCGCGGTCGGCGAGGCCCAGCATCGCGCGGACGGACTCGGCCGAAACCATCCCGGAGCCCATCGCGATCGCCTGATCGAGCAGCGACAGCCCGTCGCGCACCGAGCCTTCCGCCGCACGTGCGATCAGCGCCAGCGCATCCTGCTCGGCCCGCGCGCCTTCCTTGCCCACGATCCCGTCGAAGTGCTTCATCAGCACCGGCACGTCCACGCGCCTGAGATCGAACCGCTGGCAGCGCGACAGCACCGTCACCGGAACTTTCCGGATCTCGGTCGTCGCGAAGATGAACTTCACATGCGCCGGCGGCTCCTCCAGCGTCTTCAGGAGCGCGTTGAACGCGCCCTTCGACAGCATGTGGACCTCGTCGATGATGTAGACCTTGTAGCGCGCGAGGATCGGCTTGTAGCGTGCGCTCTCGATGATCTCGCGCATGTTGTCGACGCCGGTATTGGACGCGGCGTCCATCTCGATCACATCGGCGTGGCGGCTCTGGATGATGTCGCGGCAGTGGATGCCGTAACCGTCGAAATCGACGGTCGGCCGGTCCACCAAACCGTCCTTCGCGTAATTCAGCGCCCGCGCCAGGATGCGCGCCGTGGTCGTCTTGCCGACGCCGCGCACGCCCGTCAGCATGTAGCCTTGCGCGATGCGGTTCGTCGCGAATGCATTCTTGAGCGTGCGGACCATGGCCTCCTGGCCGATCAGGTCGGCGAAATTCTCCGGCCGGTACTTCCGCGCGAGTACGACATAGGGCGCCGCCCCCGGCTCCGAACCGAACAGCGCCGGCTGCCCGTCGGCCTCCGTCGGCCGCGGCTCGGCAGCGCCTTCGTCTCCATTGGAATTGTCG
>CAZNMY010000250.1:0-2710 GCA_964574325.1 uncultured Devosia sp.
CGATGGAGAACAAGGGCCTCAACATCTTCAACGACAGGCTGATCCTCGCTTCCGCCGAGACGGCGACGGACGCCAACTACGAGGCGATCGAGAGCGTTGTCGCGCACGAATACTTCCACAACTGGACGGGCAACCGCATCACGTGCCGCGACTGGTTCCAGCTCTGTCTGAAGGAGGGGCTCACGGTCTATCGCGACCAGGAGTTCTCGGCCGACGAGCGTTCGCGGCCGGTGCAGCGCATTTCAGACGTGCGCCAGCTCAAGGCGGCGCAGTTCCCCGAGGATGCGGGGCCGCTCGCCCATCCCGTGCGGCCGGACCACTACATCGAGATCAACAACTTCTATACGGCGACGGTCTACGAGAAGGGCGCTGAGCTCGTGCGCATGATCGAGACGATCGTTGGCGCGGAGAATTTCCGCAAGGGTATGGACCTCTACTTCGAGCGCCACGACGGCGAGGCGGCGACGGTCGAGGATTTCGTCACGAGCTTCGAGGATGCGGCCGGCGTCGACCTGTCCGACTTCCAGCATTGGTACGCTCAATCGGGGACGCCCGAGCTGATCGCGAAGATCACGTGGGACCGCGCGTCGAAAACGGCCGAGCTGACGTTCGAGCAGGTCAATACGCCGACCGCGCGCGAGCCCAAGAAGAAGCCGCTGCACATTCCGGTTCGTGCCGGCCTGATCGGAGCGAACGGGGCGGAAATTCCGATGGTGCTCGCGGACGGCACGCCGTTGCGCGACGGCATCCTGCACGTGCGCGAGCGCAAGCAGACGTTCCGGTTCAGCGGGGTGAATTCCCGGCCGGTGCCGTCGCTGCTGCGCGGGTTCTCGGCGCCGGTGAAGCTCTCCATCGATCTTGCAGAGCGCGATCTCGAATTCCTGATGGTGCACGACGGAGATCCGTTCAATCGCTGGCAGGCGGCGAGCGACTACGCGATGCGCACGCTCATTCATCTGGTCCGCGCACGGGAGGCGGGGAAGCGTTCGTCCAAGGGGGGCGCCTATGTCGCGGCGCTCAAGGCGATCATCGCCGACGAGAAGTTGCAGCCGGCCTATCTCGCGGAACTGCTGCGGCTGCCGAGCGAGTCCGACATCGCGCGGGAGATCGCACGTAACGTCGATCCCGGTGCGATCCACGCGGCGCGCCGGCAACTCGTCAAGCTGGTGGGGACGCTGCTGGGCGACGACCTCGAACGGCTCTACCAGAAGCATACCGTCAAGGGCGCATTCTCGCCGGATGCGGCCGGTGCCGGGCGACGCGCGCTCCGCAACACGGTGCTGTCACTGCTCGTCGCCCGCGATACACCGGCCGACCGCAAGCGTCTGATCGATCATTCGCGGCGCGCGACCAACATGACGGACGAGGCGCACGCGCTCTATCTGATCGCCGGCAGCAAGGCGCCGGAGCGCGAGGAGATGCTGCAGGCATTCCACGACCGCTGGAAGGATGACCACCTCGTCATCGACACGTGGTTCGCGGCGCAGGCCATCGCTCCGGAGGCGGGTGTCCTGGCGCGGGTGGAGGCGCTGATGCAGAACCCGCTGTTCTCGCTGACGACGCCCAACAAGGTGCGGGCGCTGATCGGCAACTTCGCGATGGGCAATCCCTCGCAGTTCAATCGACCGGACGGGGCGGGCTACCGGTTCCTCGCCACGCAGGTGCTGGCGATCGAGAAGTTCAATCCGCAGATCGCGGCCCGGCTGCTCAATGCGTTCCGGAGCTGGCGGGCGCTCGAGCCGGAGCGACGGCGGCAGGCGAAGAAGGTCCTGCAGGGTATCGCGAAGACCGATGGGCTCTCGCGTGACGTGTTCGAGATCGCGTCGAAAATGATCGAATAGGGGCGGTGCGGCTTTGATCCGTACAAGTTGCGACTGCATCTGCGGGTGCGCCGGGCGCCAAGCCTAAGTAGCCGCAACTGTTGCTGTTTTTACCCACCCTGACGCTGCCTTTTTTGCGCCCGAATCGTTGATCTCGACAGATATGCCCGGATCACGTCATGGTCCATTTCAGCGATTCGGACGGGTGGGCGCAGTCCCGGATCTCGACGGCGAAAATCGGGCGGTTGGGCACTTCGACTTCTGGGGGAATTCAGGATGGCGGTTGTTACCGACGCCGGTCCACGGGCGGACTCTATTCACGGTCAGGCGGGGTTGGGCCAGGCGGGGTTGCGCGAAGCGGGCGTGCGGGCTGCCGGCCAGGGTTGGTCCAATGTCCGGCCTCTCGAGCGGGGCGCTGCCGGGGCCGTCGGCCATTGGATCGATCTGCTCGCCAGTATCAGCCACGAGATGCGCACGCCGCTCAACGCCGTGATCGGTTTTTCGGACGCCATGGAGCAGGAGGTTTTCGGGCCGATCGGCAACGCGAGGTATCGGGAATATGTGGGGCACATCCGCACGAGTGGCGTGGAGTTGCTCAAGGCGGCCGAGGACGCCCTGACGATGACGGCGGTGCTGGCGCAACCCAAGGCGTCTGCGCTCGAGGACATCGAGTTGGCGCCGCTGGTCGAGGCGGCGCTCTATGAAACCAGTGGGCGGCATCCCGGTCGTGACATCGAGATCGAGCTGCGGATCCCCGAAGGTATCGAGGTGCGAGGGGACCGGCGGATACTGCCGCGTGCGGTTCGCCAGTTGATCTCGATCGCACAGTCACGGGCTGCAGCGGGTAGCTCCATCCGCGTTTCGGCGTCGAGCAGTCACGGGCAGGTGGC
>CAZNMY010000251.1:0-2697 GCA_964574325.1 uncultured Devosia sp.
GCACAAAGTCGCTACGCGACAGCCCGCGTTGCGGGAGCAAGGATCGAGGGCTGAGTAACTATCTGAGAGGTCGGCGATAACGGGGTGGGGAGCCCCGTCCTGAGGATGGAGGTGTCAAGCAACCCTCACTCAGGAGAGGCTCCCCATGAAGACCGACACTACATCAGGCACGCCGCTGCGTCAGCGTATGATCGAGGACATGGCTGCGCGTCAGCTCAACCGGCACACGCAGCGCAGTCACATTTCCAGCTGCAAGCGTTTCGCGGCCTGGCTCGAGCGGTCACCCGATACGGCGACCGCTGACGAGGTGCGCCTCTTTCAGCTACACCTGATCGAGAGCGGAGCGAGCATCTGCAATCGCAACCGGATCATGACCGGCGTGCGTTTCTTGTTCCGGGTGACGCTGCGCCGGCACGATCTGGCGGCCGAGGTCTGGCACTTGAAGGAGCCGGTAAAGCTGCCGCCGGTGCTGGCGCCGGATGAGGTCAAGCGTGTGCTGACGATGGCGACCAGCCTGAAGGCTCGCGCGATGCTGACGCTCTGCTACGGCTGCGGGCTGAGAGCCGGCGAGGTGGTCCGCCTCACGGTCGGCGACATCGACAGCGAGCAGAAGATCATCCGCATCGTGCAATCCAAAGGGCGCAAGGACCGCCACGTGATGTTGCCCGAGGAGGTGCTCGATCTGCTCAGGCAGTGGTGGCAGGAGCGCCCCAGGGATCACGATGCTGCCGTCGCTCCTCGAAGCCGCTGGCTGTTCCCCGGCCGCAGCGAGCATCGAGGGCTGACGACGCGTCAGTTCAATCGGCTGCTCAAGGATGCGGCCAAGGCGGCCGGACTGAAGAAGCCGATCACACTGCACACGCTGCGTCACAGCTTCGCCACGCGCATGCTCGAGCGCGGCACCGACTTCCGCGTGATCCAAGCGGTTCTCGGCCACGACAAGCCCGAGACGACGGCGCGCTACACGCGGGTGGCGACGGAGCTCATCGCCAAGATCGAGAGCCCACTCAGCGAGCTGTCGCTGCCGCCGGCTGGCAGGATGAAGCGCAAGGCCAGGAAGAAGATCGCGCCATAGCCGGCGCCTGATCGTGACACGGCCGGCTCTGGAGGTCGCGGATATCTTCCGCGACCACGGGCCTGCGTGGCGTTCTGCCAACGCGGGCCACATCAGTCTCGACCAGTTGAAGGTGATGAGTGCGATCGAGCGCTGCCGCTCAGCAGCACTCGGCGGGCATGTCGCGCGTTGCGAGAACGGCGCGTGCGGACATGCGGTCATCAGCTTCAACAGTTGTCGCAACCGGCATTGTCCCAAGTGCCAAGGCTCGGCCGCGCGCGAATGGCTCGCGGCGCGCGAGGCGGATCTGCTGCCGATCGGCTACTTCCACGTCGTCTACACGCTGCCGAGCCAACTGCGCGACATCGCCTGGCAGAACAAGCGTGTCGTCTACGATCTGCTGATGAAAGCGGCGGCCGAGACGATGCTGACGATCGCGGCCGATCCCAAGCGGCTCGGCGCGAAGATCGGCATCACGGCCGTGCTGCACACCTGGGGCTCGGCGCTGACGCACCATCCGCACGTGCACATGATCGTGCCCGGAGGAGGACTGTCGGAAGCAAGAGAGGAGGAGGGCGATAGCCCGACAGGGAAGCAAGAGAGCTCAAGGTGGATCGCGGCCAAGCCGCGCTTCCTTGCGCGCGTCGAGGTGCTGTCGCGTCTGTTCCGCGGCAAGATGCTCGCGATGCTCGCCGATGCGCACGCCGACGGCAAGCTGGCGTTCTTCAACACGCATGCAGGGCTTGCCGACGCGAAGACGTTCAAGCGCTTCCTCAGCACCCTGCGTCGCATAGAGTGGATCGTCTACTGCAAGCCGCCGTTCGCAGGGCCTGCCCAAGTGCTGCGCTACCTGTCGCGCTACACGCATCGCGTGGCGATCTCGAACCGTCGGCTCGTCTCGGCCGACGACGGCGGCATCGCGTTCCGCTGGAAGGACTATCGGATCGCCGGGCCGGAGCGCTGGAAGACGATGACGCTCGCGCCTGCCGAGTTCATCCGCCGCTTCCTGATCCACGTGCTGCCCAAGGGCTTCCATCGCATTCGACATTACGGCCTGCTCGCCAACGCCAACCGTGTCGAGAGCATCGCGAAGGCGCGCGAGTTGCTCGGTGCCGCACGGCCCGTGGTGGAGCCGGTGGAGGAAAAAGCCGCCACACCGGACGAACCGCGCGTGCTGCCCTGCCCGTGTCCGCGCTGTGGCGCACGCATGCTCGTCATCGAGGTGTTCGCGAAGGGCTGCGAGCCGAGATGGCGGCCGACGCCGGCACCAGCGCCGATCAGGATCGACACGTCATGAGACGCAAGCCGAGACCACCACGCGATATTGCAGCTCGGATGCGCTGGTCACGTGCCGGCAATGACGACGCTCGGCCTGAACTACCCGGTTCGCACACCAATCAGCGTCAAGGGCGGTCGAACCGACACAAGCCACACGACGGCAAGCAGAAAGCACCTGCTTCGATGCGCACGTCAGACCGATCCTTGCCGGCCAACAGAGCCTGCGCTCGGGTTCAATCCCCATAGCCCCTGCTGCACGGCAGCCCCTCCGCCACCCGCGACTTCGTGCCTTGGCGCTTCTCCGACGCCGCCGGTCGGCGTGCGGGGCATCGGTGCGCGCAGCGGCGTCCGAGAAACCTGCACAA
>CAZNMY010000252.1:0-2674 GCA_964574325.1 uncultured Devosia sp.
GTGAGTGGTGAGTGGTGAGTGGTGAGTGGTGAGTGGTGAGTGGTGAGTGGTGAGTAACACAAACTGCTGCGCGACGACTTCCCTGGGTCTACTGAATTCCCCAGATCCGCGGCTCGGCGAATTCGACGCTGTTGCCGGCGGGGTCGCGGAAATAGATCGAGCGGCCTTGCTTTGTCGGGTCGCGGTTGGGCCAGATGAATTCGCTCTCGATCGCGATGCCTTTGGCCGTCAGGTGTGAGCGCCACGCGTCGATCTCGTCGGCAGTGGCGCTGAAGCAGACGTGGCCGGGGCCGCGTGCGCCGTGAGGCGGTACGGGGAGCGCGCCCGGATTGGGCGGGATCTCCGTCGCGTCGGAATTGAAGATCAGCAGCATCCCGCGATCGAGGCGGAAGAACACGTGCCGGCCCTTCACCTCCGAATAGAAGTCGAGGCCGATAACATCGGCGTAGAACATGCGCGCCGCGTCGAGATCGGTCGCATAGAGGACGGTCTCGAGGATCGACGAGGGTTTCATCGGGCCACCTCGTAGGTTGGGTCGAGCCTTGCGAGGCCCAACATTTTCTGGCCCCAGATTTCCGGCGAGACATCGAAGTTGGGCCTCGGCCGGCAGAACCGGCCTCGGCCCAACCTACGATCAAGCCACCGTCAGCTTCTGCAGCGAGACGAGCTCCTTGATGCCCTTGCGCGCGAGGCCCATCAACTCGTCGAAGCGCTCCTGGCTGAAGGGCTCCTTCTCGGCGGTGCCCTGCACTTCGACGATGCCGCCGTTGCCGGTCATCACGAAGTTGGCGTCGGCGTCGGCTTCGCTGTCCTCGGCGTAATCGAGGTCGAGAACCGGTTCGCCCGCATAAAG
Organism: uncultured Devosia sp.; assembly: GCA_964574325.1. Lineage (GTDB taxonomy): Bacteria > Pseudomonadota > Alphaproteobacteria > Rhizobiales > Hyphomicrobiaceae > CAMDPA01. Next base: position 854 of record CAZNMY010000252.1, read on the forward strand.
GCCGGCGGAGACCGCGGCGACCTGATCGCGCAGCACGCCTTCCTTCACCATCGAGCGCGCTTCCATCCATTTGATGCAATCGTGCAGCGCGATCCACGAGCCGGTGATCGCGGCCGTGCGCGTGCCGCCGTCGGCCTGGATCACGTCGCAGTCGATCGAGATCTGCCGCTCCCCGAGCTTGGGCAGGTCGACCACGGCGCGCAGCGCGCGTCCGATCAGGCGCTGGATTTCCTGCGTGCGACCCGACGGATGCCCGGAGGTCACTTCGCGGCGGGTGCGCGAATTGGTGGCGCGGGGCAGCATCCCGTACTCGGCCGTGACCCACCCGCGGCCCTGACCCTTGAGCCAGGGCGGCAGGCGCTCCTCGAGGCTGGCGGTGCAGAGCACGTGGGTGTTGCCGAACTTGATCAGGCAGGAGCCTTCGGCATGCATGGAGAATCCACGCTCGAAAGAGACGCGGCGAAGCTCGTCGTGTTTACGTTTGGAGGGGCGCATGGGCTCCGTGTCGGGATGAAGGGTTGCGGGAATTTGGCGGCCGCTCGAGGCGTGGCAGCCGGTCGAAGTTGGCGCAACCTATGCCAGCGCTGGCGGGTGTTCAACCGTGGGATGGACGCCGCGGCATCCGCACCGCCGGCGGGGCTGGACCGAGGTGGCGCCGAGCCCCTGACGCCTCCGGTTCAGGCGGCGCTGCAACAGTACGATGCCAAAAGCGGAAGCTGGCGCTGAGGCTCGATTGAAACGCGGTGCGAGTCGTGTCAGTCTTTCACCATTGGCAACAACCGAGAGGAGGTGATCCGATGTCGAGTGGGATGACAGGGCTGTCGAACAGGCTGGGCATCGTCACGGCAGAGGGAACAGCTTCCTCTTCCGCCTGACAGGCTTTGCTGCAAGTTGCGCTGAGGCCGGGTAACCGCTGCCTCGCGCCGTTCCGAAAGGGGTCGCTAACAGCCCATTCTCACGGGGGCCGCTCGAAAGGGCGGCCCTTTTGAGTTCTGAAACCGCTCAGCATCAACCTGACTTGCAGGCGCCGACCGTCACCGGCTTCCGGGCCAGCATTTCCAGGCCATAGCCGTAGGGCTTCGAGAGGCCGAACTCTCGTTCACCGGCGCGCACCGAGCCGACGAACGACCGCATCGCCGGCCAGTGCCAGTTCGCATAGGCACCGAAGAAGGTGTACGCGATCTCCTCGTCGCAGAGCTTCGACTCCAGGCACAGCCCCAGCATGTCGAAGAACTCGACGAAAGCGAACGCCTCGTTGTCGTCGAGTTTCGCGGCTGCGCGTTCCCGCGCGCTGCAGAAGGCGTTGGCGCGAACGAGAGGCAGGATCTTGGTGCGGATGCGCACCATGTCGTCGGCGTTGTAGCGCTCGACCATCTTGAAGGTCTGCAGCTTGCGCTCGTCGATCTGCTTGGAAGCCTGGGCGAGGTAGCCGTTGATGGTGGTGTAGCCGCCGACGATCGCGGCAGCGAGACCGATCCAGGTGGCGGCCACGCTGGAAACGTCACGAAAGTTCATGGAACCGTACCCCCGGGTATTCGGTGCAGCGGAGTCGAGCCTGTCAGGCCAGCACCTTCGCCGCCGCGACCGCATAGTACGTCAGCACGCCCGCGCAGCCCGCGCGTTTGAAGGCCATCAAGCTTTCGAGCATGACCTTCTCGCCGTCGAGCCAGCCGCGTTCGGCAGCCCCCGTCAGCATCGCGTATTCGCCGGAGACCTGATAGGCGAACGTCGGCACGCCGAAGGTTTCCGACACGCGGCGGCAGACATCGAGATAGGGCATGCCGGGCTTCACCATCACCATGTCGGCGCCTTCGGCGATGT
>CAZNMY010000253.1:0-2664 GCA_964574325.1 uncultured Devosia sp.
CGGTTCGGATCAAATCCGGTCGTGGCGGCCTGAGCTAAAGGGATAGGCCTGGATGGACGATCTGCGTTCTATTTGCTGCCATTCAATTGATGACGGGGTTCGACCGAGGCATGCGCCTTTTCTGCCGACGGCTTCTGGCATGCATGATCGCGATCGGACTGATTGCGAATCTGCTGCTGTCGGTCGGTGTGGCCCCGGCAAATGCCGGTGCCGGGCGCGGGAACGCCGGTGAAATCGCCAGCGGCGATGAGGCCATTCACGCGCTGCTCGCGGACTTGAGGTCGGCACATTGCCATTCCGGCGGTCGGGCTTCCGGTTCGAGCTCCACCGGAAGCGACGCCGATCCTTGTTTCGACTGCCGTTTGACTTTCAAAATTTCGTTGAGATTGCCTGCGCAGCAGCTCGGCGCCGTGAAAGAGGTCGCCATAGCTGCGCCCTTTCCGCCTCGGGTGGGGCGTGACGCGCGTGTGTTCTTCGTTCGACCGGCCAGTCGTGGCCCACCTCAGTCGGCCTGAGACAATTCGACTGGCGATCGTCTGACCAGAATCTGCTGCCTTCGGGATGCGGCCGGATTGATGGCGTTCGCTTTTGGAACTCGATCCGACGTGGGGTTTTAGATGGAACAGGACAAACCTGGTCTTTCCGACAATTCGGTTATTCTCGTTATGTTGAATTCAGCGCTTACCTCTGGATACCGGCACCGAGGACGGCGTGCAATCTGCGCTGTCAGGGGCACGCGACCGCATTGCCGTGGTGATAGTCGCGCTTGGAAGTATCCACGCTCTACCGGCTCGATGGTCGCCTTCGGGGAGCCGTGCCATGGTTGAGCTTCTTTCAGGTCGCGAGAGAGAGCAGTCGCTCTGGCCGCTGATCGAGCACGTCAACCAGATGCTCGAGAGTGAGATTGTGAAGATCCTCGAGCCTCTGGATCTCACGATCGAACTGTTGAAGGTCCTCTACCTCGTCGACGAGTGTGATGGAGGAACGATCGGTGACCTCCAAGCCGCTTCGAATCTCGATCCCGACAGGGTGGCCGCGTCCGTGCGGGGACTCCAGTTGCGTGGGCTGGTGACGCGTCCCAAACCGAAGGAGGACCCGAGCGCGACTGTTATCCGTTTTACCACCGAAGGGCGCATGAAGGTGCGGCGGGCGCACGCCGGGATCGAACGGTTGCAGGCGCGGGCCGAGGGCTGGCTGGGGGTGCATCGGGAGCCGCTGTTGGCCGCGCTGCGGCGGCTGGCGCTCCTCCCGCCCCTGCCGGGGGATTGATCGACAACTTCTCTGTGTGCCCTCGGCGTTTCCGATCGGCCAAGCCGATTTGATTATAAATCAAAGGGTTGTCAGGTCGTGGCCCGTGAAAATTCTTAGGCGAGATGGCTAGGTTTGGCCGCAGCGGGCCTTGCGCGCGCTCTCGTGCTCATTACATGGTAGGTCATCGTTTGAACCCAGAGGGAGGAATGCATGAACCCCGAAGAACGCCAGATGATCACCGGTCTGTTCGACCGCATGCGACAGCAGGGCATTGTCGACAAGGATCGTGACGCTGACGCGCTTATCAGGGATACGGTCCGGCAGATGCCGGACGCGCCATACGTCATGGTGCAGACCATACTCGTCCAGGAGATGGCGCTGCAGAACGCTCAGCAGCAGATCCAGGATCTCGAGGATCGTGTGCGCAACCTCGAAGCTCAGTCCGCGAGGCCGGCCCAGCAGAGTTCGGGCGGCAGCTTCCTCGGCGGTCTGTTCGGCGGCGGCTCGAAGCCGGCAGCGGTTCCGGCCGCAGGTCGGCAGTCCGGCAGCTTCGGCTCGGCGGCGCCGCAGCGTGCTGGCAGCCCTTGGGGCAATGCACCCGGCGGTGGCGCTCCTCAGCAGGGTGGCTACGCACCGCAGCAAGGCGGCATGATGCCGATGCAGCAGCAGGCTCCGGCCGGCGGCGGATTCATGAAGTCGGCGATGGCGACGGCAGCTGGTGTGGCCGGCGGTATGCTCGCGGCCAACGCGATTTCCAACATGATGAACGGCGGCTCGTCCGCTCATGCGGCGTCCGCCAACAAGCCGGCCTCCGACGGCAATGATCCCGCCGGCAGCTACGCTCAGAACAGCGACGGCAATGATCCCGCCGGCAGCTATGCGCAGGCCGACGAGGGCAACGATCCATCGGGTTCCTACGACTCGGCCGACGATCAGGGCGGCTACGACGACGGAGGAAGCTGGAGCGACGAATAAGCGCTCGGCTGCTGTTCACTGATGTGCGAAGGCGCCGCGGAGAGACCCCTCTCCGCGGCGTTTTCGTCTCGACGGCCGTCGTCCGTCAGGCCGTACGATCGGCGAGCCCGGCGACATCGAGGGCGAAGGCGTATTCGATCGCGGTCTCACGCAGCGATTCGAACCGGCCGGATGCGCCACCGTGGCCCGCGTCCATGTTGACCTTCAGCAGCACGAGATTGTCGTCGGTCTTGCGATCGCGCAGACGGGCGACCCATTTCGTCGGCTCCCAGTACGTGACCCGCGGATCGGTGAGCCCGGCGAACGCGAAGATGTGCGGGTAGGGCTTCGCCGCGACGTTGTCGTAGGGGCTGTACGATCGAATGATGTCGAAGTCCTCGCGGCTTTCGATCGGATTGCCCCACTCGGGCCATTCCGGCGGCGTGAGCGGCAGGTCCT
>CAZNMY010000254.1:0-2652 GCA_964574325.1 uncultured Devosia sp.
TTCGGGAGCGTAGAGCTGGCTCTTCAGATTGTTGGGTGGACGCAGGGCCGAGCAGCCGACAAGGGCGGACGTCAAGCAGACAGCCGACATCATCAGGCAGCGCCGCGTCCAGCGGACCTGCCCTCCCGATCGATTGTCCCGGCTTTCCGCCAACCCCCAGTCTCCAATGTCTATTCCATCAGGCGCAGCGCGCCTGACCGAAGGTCATTCCGGCGGCCGCTCCGCTCGAACCGGCATTGCAGCCGTCAAACAGGTTCCCGTTCGCCCGTTTCCGTTCGCTTGTCCTCCTTCGTCAGTTTCCTGCACCAGACCTCGACGGCCCTTTTTCGAGCTTTCAGATCCTCCCACTACGCACCAATGATCCACTGAGCACATCTGCTCCGATTCCCTAGTCTGAAGATTGCTGAAAGTTGTGCATTTCAACCTCTGCGTTCAAAGCCGTTACACTTCATCGCCCGGTCTGCACCCGGCGGCGCGGGTAGATGTACGCCCCCGATTGCTCCGCGCTGGTCGTTGACCATGGTCGGCTTCGCCGCTTACGTTCGACGATCGGCACACCAGGAGAGACCCCATGGCACTCGACCTCAAGCTCGACGGTAAGAAGGCCGTCGTCACCGGCGGCAGCGAAGGCATCGGCAAGGGCATCGCGAAGGCGCTGGCCGAGCAAGGTTGCGATGTCGCCATCTGCGCGCGCCGCAAAGAGCCGCTCGAAGCGACCGCCGCCGAGATCGCGCGCGCGACCAACCGCAAAATCATCGCGATCCCGGCCGACCTGACCAGCGCCAAGGATGCGGAGAACTTCATCAAAAAGGCGCACGAGGCACTCGGTCGAATCGACATACTGGTCAACAACGCCGGTTCGGCGCCCGGAGGCGTGATCGAGTACCTGTCGGAGGAAGCTTGGTCGCAGGCACTGCAGCTCAAGTTCATGGGCTACGTCCGCTGCCTGAAACATACGCTGCCGATCATGGTCGCGCAGGGCGGCGGCCGTGTCGTGAACCTGATCGGCAACGACGGCGTGAAGGACAGCTACTGGGAGATCGCACCCGGTGCCGCCAACGCGGCCGGCCAGAACCTGACGAAGTCGCTCGCCGGCCAGTACGGCAAGCACAACATTTCGATGTGCGCGGTCAATCCGGGCCCCGTCCGCACGGAGCGGTGGGCGGGCCTCGTCAAGGCGATGGCGCGGGACATGAAGATCTCGGAAGCGAAGGCCGATACCCTGGCGCCGCTGTCGATCCCACTCGGGCGCATCGCGGAAGTCGAGGAGGTCGCCAACCTCGTCTGTTATCTGGCCTCCCCGCTCGCCCACTTCGTCAACGGCACGCAGATCGAGATCGACGGCGGCCAATCGAAGGTGCTGATGGATCAGGCGCGCGACGACCGCTGATCGGCGGACGGCCGACTTCTGGCCGGGTCGGTGCCGAAACGGGCGCTGCCGTTTCCGGCGGCGCCCGATTTTTCGTCAGTTGGCGGCGAACGTCGAGATCATGAAGCGGGAGACGTGGTCGGCCGTCGGCACGCGGGCCTGCGGCTGGTTGTAGCCGGCAGGATACCAGTCGAAGGCTCCGACGGTCTGCCGCCAGACGCCGAGAAAGCGACCGTGGCGGGTTACCTTGATGCTGCGGACGCCGGCGATCTCGGCTTCGAGCCCGCACATGGCGAGGGCGGGATCCGTCATCACGCGGCTGAGCGCATTACCGCTGTATTGCCTGGGGGTCATCGTTTTGCATCCCGATCATAGCGATATCTTAGGAATAGTTCAGAGCGGTCGCGGCAATCAATTGTGAACCAGAAACGCGATTTCCGAATTCTTACCGGGACGCGTTGCAATTCGATTCAATTGCGATCGAAATCGCTGGCGGGGCCGAATTATCCTTCGTGAACAAGGGGCTCGAGCGACCCGATCCGCGAACTTGGCTGCCGTTTCCGGCAATCCTTCACTCACCATGACTGTCGAAGTTCTGCATCACGCAGGTGCAGCATTGCCGCGGACATCGAGTTTGACTGGCTGTGTCCAAGAAAAACAGGTACATAGCTCCAGCTTCCTCGCCGGGCCAAATCTGTACATGCACCCAACGGGCATGCAAACCGGCCCCGTGCACACTGAAAAAGCCAATCACATCATGACCTTCTCTTCGACGCATCCGGCGCTTGCCCGCGCCTTGGCCAAGCGTGGCTACGACGCTGCGACCAGCGTTCAGACCGCCGTTCTCGAGGCAGATTCCGCGACGCGCGATCTGCTCGTTTCCGCCCAAACCGGTTCGGGCAAGACCGTCGCGTTCGGCATGGCCATCGCACCTGCGCTCCTGCCCGCGGGCGAAGAACGCTTCGGCCCCGCAGGCGCGCCTTTGGCCCTGATCATCGCGCCCACCCGGGAACTCGCCCTCCAGGTCCAGCGCGAGCTCGCCTGGCTCTACGCCGAGACGGGCGCGCGCGTCGCGACCTGCGTCGGGGGCATGGACGTCCGCGGCGAGGCGCGGGCGCTGTCGGTCGGCGCGCACATCGTCGTCGGCACTCCCGGCCGTCTGCGCGACCATCTGGAACGTAAGCGGCTCGATCTGGGGCAGCTCAAGAGCATCGTGCTCGACGAAGCCGACGAGATGCTGGATCTCGGCTTCCGCGACGACCTCGAATTCATTCTCGAACTGA
>CAZNMY010000255.1:0-2571 GCA_964574325.1 uncultured Devosia sp.
GCTGCCTGAGCTGGTGGTCGAGGCGCCCGCGAAACGCAACATCAAGAAGGCGAAGCTCCGCAAGAGCGCACCGCAACAGGCGGCCCAGCCTGTGCTCGAACAGCAGGTCGTCGAAGGCGAGAAGATCACGCGCACAATTCGCGACACGACGACCAGCATCGGTGTCGTGACTGGCAAGGATATCGAGGAGCGCCAGATCCGGGATCTCGACGAGGCGGTTAGTCAGAACGCCAACGTCATCACGTCGGAGGATCCCAATTCGGGATTCGCTATTCGTGGCATGAACTCGGAGGGGCAAACCGGCAATCAGCACATCTCCGCCGTGCCTCTCGTCGGTGTCGTCATCGACGGCGCTACGCAGAATTCGGACGCAGTGCGCCGAGGTGCACGTGCGCTATGGGACGTCGAGCAAGTCGAAGTTCTGCGCGGACCACAGTCGACGTTGCAGGGCCGCAACTCCCTCGGCGGCGCAGTCGTGGTCAAGACGAATGATCCAACCTACAAGCTCGGCGGCGTCGTCGAAGGGACAGTCGGCACCGGTGATCTCTATGGCGCTGGATTTGTGGTAAATGCCCCGATCGTTGCTGGACAGTCTGCCATCCGCATCTCGGGATACAAGACTGAGCGTGAGAGGGATATCGACTACACCGAGCCTCAGAACGCCGAGATGGGCATCGACGCCTACGATACACTGCGCGGTAAGCTTCTGATCGAGCCCGATGCCTTGCCGGGGTTCAGTGCACTGTTCACGGTTTCTCGAGTCCACGACGAGCCGGGGGCGTCGATCGTCTCGGGTCCGGACTTCTTTGCCCGAGAACTCGACTACACGGCGGCGTTCACGGACTTTCGCGAAGGCAATGCCGACAACTACGTTTCGGATGTTTCCTACGAGTTCGCGCCAGGCCTGACTGTTCGCAGCGTCACCGCCTATGCCGAAACGGAGGCTCTCATAAAAACGCCTGTCGGCGCCGCGTTTGCACGCGACGGCGATCACACAGACGGCCGCGATTTCACGCAGGATGTTAGGCTCGAGATCGACAATCGGGGCAATGGCATCTCGGGTGTCGTGGGCTTGTTCTATGGCCAGTTTTCTCGCGATAACGAGTCGAACCAGACTGCCAACCTCGGCTACTTCTTCGGCGGTCCGGACAACTATGTGCCTTACGCCTGGGGAACGATCGGTGCTGAAACGAACAGCCTCGCCGCCTATGCGGACCTTCGCTACCGCTGGGACCGTTGGGCGTTCATTGCCGGCGGCAGGCTGCTTCGTGACACTGTCGAGACGACTGAAGACACCACGGTGCTGAATACCAACACCTTCCTGTACGAGGTGAATGACAACTACACAAAGGAGACCTTCAACGAGTTTCTTCCCAAACTCGGCATCACTTACGATCTCACTGCAAACGAAACGGTAGGCTTAACCTACAACAAGGGCTATCGCACCGGGTTCCAGCAGATCGTCCGGCTACCTGTAATCGGCAATCGAGTGTCGACGGTCGATCCCGAATATCTCGACGCATATGAGCTATCGTACCGCTCGAACTGGCTCAACAAGACGCTCGAATTCAACGCCAACGCCTTCTATTACGACTACACGGATCAGCAGGTTGTCCTCCTGGACCAAGTATATAATGTGTCGGAATTCCTGAATGTCGGCAGTTCGACTGCCTATGGCGCGGAGCTCGAACTGCGGTGGAAGCCTGTTCGTGAGCTGCAGATTTTTGCCAATCTCGGTCTCATGCACTCGGAATACGACGACCTCAACATCAATGGGGATGATTTCTCCGGCAACGAGTATCCAGAAGCTCCAGCTTATACCTTTGCATTGGGCGCGATGTATCACTCGGCGATGGGCTGGTTTGCAGGCGCGAACGTCCGCCATTCGGACGGCTACTTCAGCTTTGGCAACGTCGCCAACATCTCGGAGCGGGCCGTCGATGGCTTCACGGTCGTCGATGCGAGCGTCGGCTGGGAGTGGGAGACCTACACACTCACGCTCTTTGCCAAGAACCTCTTCGACGAAGATTACCTGACGTCGGTCGACACGCGGAACAATCCGCCGCTCGCTCCGGCCTATGGCTTTATCGGCGATGAGCGCCAGGTCGGCTTGACGCTGCGCGCGGAGTTCTAAGGCGCAAGTCGCCGAGTTGTAGAAGTCCCGGCTTCCACAGCGGAGGCCGGGACTTTTCTATTCCGCGGCGTCCTCGGTCAGGAAGCCGCCGGACTGGCGGGCCCAGAGGCTCGCGTAGAGGCCGCCCTTGCGCAGAAGCTCGGTGTGGTTGCCCTGCTCGACGATGCGGCCTTCGTCCATGATGATCAGGCGATCCATGGCGGCGATGGTCGAAAGGCGGTGCGCGATGGCGATCACGGTCTTGCCGGCCATCAACGTCGCGAGGCTTTCCTGGATGGCCGCCTCCACCTCGCTATCGAGCGCGCTCGTCGCCTCGTCGAGCACCAGGATCGGCGCGTTCTTCAGGAGCACGCGCGCGATGGCGATGCGCTGGCGCTGGCCGCCGGACAGCTTGACGCCGCGCTCGCCGACATGGGCGTCGTAGCCGCGACGGCCGT
>CAZNMY010000256.1:0-2498 GCA_964574325.1 uncultured Devosia sp.
CCTGAGTCACACCGACGCACACAGATTGCGATTCACGTATTGTTCGGGATGTCCTTAGTTGAGGGACGGCGCACTGGCGAGCGCACCTTGTAGGTTGGGTCAAGGCCAATTGGCCGCGACCCAACAATTGCAGGCCTACCGGGGATGTTGGGTCGCGCTGCGCTTGACCCAACCTACGACTGGATATCCTACGACTTCGAGAGCTTCTCGCGCAGCCGCATCCAGATGTCGGCCATGACGATGCCGGGGATGGTGCGGCTGTCGACCGGCACGCGGTGGACGAGGGGGCGTGAACCCGTCGCCAGCAATGCGGCGCGGGCGTCTTCGTCCTGCTCGAACTTGGCGAGGTTGGCGCGCTCCATCAGCGCCCAGTGGTCGACCGTGCCGGTGACGATCTCGCGGCCTTCATAGACGAAGCGGTCGCCCGGCTCCGCCTTCGGCCCGGCGCGCTTGGCGTCGTGGCCCGAGAGTTCGGCCACGCGCTGGCGATCGACCTCGTCGGGGAACTTCAGGCCCTGCCAGAAGCCTTCGACGCTCGAATAGAAGCGGCCGTCCATCTCGAACGACGTCTCCGCGAGGTTCGAGATCAGGCGTAGCGGCATCGGGGCGTCGTCGAACGTGATGTTGAGCGGCTCGGGCAACCGTGCGGCAGGTTGACCGGCTGGTTTGGGCTCATTGCCCTCCTTGCCCTTGAACTGCTTGGCTTCCTGCTTGGCGGTCTCCGCCTTGCCCGGCCCCGCAATGCGCAGCACCAGCGTCTCGGCGTTGACGGTGTCGACGCGGAACTGCTGGCCGGCGATATCTCCCGCCATCTCCAGGAGATCGCCGCGCTCGCTGTCGCTTTCCACCGTGAACGTCACGTAACGGCCGACTTGCTTGATGCGCATTCTGTTACTTTCGGGTTGAAGGCACAATCAGGCTGAAGCCTCGGGGCCCGCTCGTCGTGGTACTGGACCGCGGCGCGACTGTCGCCTAACTCTCGGGCATGCCGATCGACAATACCAGCGATATACCGCGAGACGCGGTGAACGACCCATCCGAGGATGCATCGGGCTGCGCGAAACGCCGCACGGGTCCCGATGTCATCGCAGGCTATCTCAAGAGGCTGCCCGGCTCCCCCGGCGTCTATCGCATGATCGATCCGGAAGGCAACGTCATCTACGTCGGCAAGGCGCGGTCACTGAAGGCGCGCGTGTCGAACTATGCCCGGCTCGGCGGCCACACCAACCGCATCGCGCGGATGATCGCGGCGACGGCGTCGATGGAATTCGTCACGGTCCGCACCGAGGCCGAGGCGCTGTTGCTGGAAGCGAACCTCATCAAGCGCTTCCGGCCGCGCTTCAACGTGCTGCTGCGCGACGACAAGTCGTTCCCGTTCATCCTGATCGCGCGCGATGTTGCGGGCGGCGCGCCGCAGATCACCAAGCATCGCGGTGCGCGAAGCCGCAAGGGCGACTATTTCGGACCGTTCGCGTCGGCCGGTGCGGTCAACCGCACGGTCAACATGCTGCAGCGCGCCTTTCTGCTGCGCTCGTGCTCGGACAGCGTCTACGAGAGCCGGACGCGGCCGTGTCTTCTCCACCAGATCAAGCGCTGCGCGGCGCCCTGCACGGGCGAGATCAGCGCCGAAGAATACGGCCGTCTGGTCGATGAAGCGACGCGGTTCCTGCGCGGCGAGAGCCAGAACGTGCGGCGCATGTACCAGCAGTTGATGGAGCAGGCGGCCGAGAAGCTCGATTTCGAGCACGCCGCGACCTATCGCAACCGTCTGTGGGCGCTCGCGCACGTGCAGGCCGATCAGGCGATCAACTCCGACGGCGTCGAGGAAGCCGACATCTTCGCGGCGCATCAGGATGGCGGCCAGACCTGCATCCAGGTGTTCTTCTTCCGCGCCGGCCAGAATTGGGGCAACCGCGCCTACTACCCGAAGGCCGACCGCAGCATCGACGTGGCCGAGGTGCTCGAGAGTTTCATCGCGCAGTTCTACGACGACAAGCCGGTGCCGCGCCTGATCCTGGCGAGCCACGATTTCCCGACGCGCGAGTTGATGGCGGAAGCGCTTTCGACGAAGGCCGAGCGGAAAGTCGATATCCGCGTGCCGCAGCGTGGCGCGAAATCGGGCCTCGTCGAGCACGCGCTGCAGAACGCTAAGGAAGCGCTCGGCCGGAAACTGGCGGAGACGGGGTCTCAGCGCACGCTGCTCGCCGGCGTTGCGCAGCGGCTCGGGCTCGACATCGTGCCGCGCCGCATCGAGGTGTACGACAACTCGCACATATCCGGCACCAACGCGGTCGGCGGCATGATCGTCGCGGGGCCGGAAGGCTTCGTGAAAAGCGCCTACCGCAAATTCAACATCAAGTGGGCCGAGACCGCGCCCGGCGACGACTACGCGATGATGCGCGAAGTGCTGACGCGGCGGTTCAAGCGGTTGGTGGAAGAAAATGCGGCAGACGGGGCAGACGGGGTCAGACCCTGCGGGTCCGACACCGAGCCTGGAG
>CAZNMY010000257.1:0-2469 GCA_964574325.1 uncultured Devosia sp.
ACCTCAGCATAGTTGTCATTGGCAACTATTCTGGATGGTCCGCTAACGGTGGTACCATGCCGGGCAAAAGCAAGCCCTTTACATCCCTCGTCGATCCTAGTTCGCCCCCATCAACAACCCACTGATTTTGTTTCAGTTTCAATGGGCTGGTGGTGGAGGCGCCGGGTACCGCCCCCGGGTCCGAAAGACTTATTCCGACCGCGTTTATCGCCATAGCCGGATTGCTCCGGCACGACTGATATAGGGTGTGCCGGGGGGGATTGGAAGGGCCGATGTGAGCGGTCTGTTGTAGGCTGTCGAAAATCTGGTAGGCGTGGGCACGGATTCTTCTCAGCACGGCAGGTGACACATGGCTCGCTTCCTCAAGCGCGGAATGGACGCAACCGAGATCAAGGCGGCCGACGCCAAGGTGCGCAAGACGGTCGAAGACATCCTCGCCAGCATCGAGAAGGACGGCGACAAGGCGGTTCGCGAGTTGTCGCAGAAATTCGACAACTGGTCGCCGGCCTCGTTCAGGCTCAGTCCCGAGGACATCGAGAAAGCGATCGCCCAGGTGCCGGCGCGCGATCTCGAGGATATCCAGTTCGCGCAGGCGCAGGTGCGGAATTTCGCGAGCGCGCAGCGGTATTCGATGACCGATGTCGAGGTCGAGACGCATCCCGGCGTGATCCTGGGGCACAAGCACATTCCGGTCGAGAGCGTCGGCTGCTACGTGCCGGGCGGGCGCTATCCGATGGTTGCGTCCGCGCACATGTCGATCGTGACGGCGAAGGTGGCGGGCGTGAAGCGCGTGATCGGTTGCGCGCCGCCGTTCAAGGGCGGGCCACATCCCGCGATCGTGGCTGCGATGCATTTCGGTGGCGCGGACGAGATCTATGTTCTCGGCGGCGTGCAGGCTGTCGCGATGATGGCGCTGGGCACGGGCACGGTCGCGCCGGTCGATATGATCGTTGGGCCGGGCAACGCGTTCGTCGCGGAGGCCAAGCGGCAGTTGTTCGGGCGCGTCGGCATCGACCTGCTGGCGGGACCGACGGAGACGCTGGTCATCGCGGACGATACGGTCGACGCCGAGATCTGCGCGACGGATCTGCTGGGGCAGGCCGAGCACGGGCCGACGTCGCCCGCGGTGCTGCTGACCAATTCGGAGAAGCTCGCGAAGGCGACGATGGCCGAGGTCGAACGGTTGCTGTCGATCCTGCCGACAGCGGATTCCGCGGGCAAGGCGTGGGCCGACTACGGTGAAGTGATCGTGTGCGAGAACGAAGCCGAGATGGTCAAGGAGGCCGACCGGATCGCGTCCGAGCACGTGCAGGTGATGACGCGCGATCCGGATTACTTCCTGGCGAACATGCGCAATTACGGCGCGCTGTTCTTAGGCGCCCGCACGAACGTCGCGTACGGAGACAAGGTGATCGGCACGAACCATACGCTGCCGACGAAAAAGGCGGCGCGCTATACGGGCGGGCTGTGGGTCGGCAAGTTCCTGAAGACCTGCACCTACCAGAAGGTGCTGACCGACAAGGCGAGCGCGACGATCGGCGAATACTGCTCGCGGCTGTGCATCCTCGAAGGTTTCGTCGGGCATGCCGAGCAGGCGAACGTGCGCGTACGCCGCTACGGCGGGCGGAACGTGCCCTACGGCGAGGCGGCGGAGTAGGCGGCGCTATCTCATCCGGTTCGTACCGTGCCCCCTATACCCCTCCCGACAACGGGGACAGACGTGCGCTTTGAGGGGTGCCTGTCAGACGACGTCGTCGGGGGCGAGGGCGCAGGCGGACGCATCGCCTTCGATTTGAAGGGTGGCGTGGGAGATGCCGAAGTGCTCGGCGAGTTCTTGCGTGGTGCGCGCCAGGAACGCATCGCCCGGGTGGCCATCCGGCATCACGACATGGCAGGTGAGCGCGGTTTCAGTTGTGCCGATCGGCCAGATGTGGAGATCGTGCAGGCTCGCCACGCCAGGCTGCCTTGCGAGCAGTTCGCGCACCTTCGCTGGATCGATGCCGGCGGGTACGCCGTTCAACGCAAGATTGACGCTGTCGCGGAGTAGCGACCACGTTCCCCAGACGATGACGGCGGCGACGACGAGGCTGACGGCGGGATCGAGCCACAACCAACCGGTGGCCAATATCGCGAGTCCGGCGAGCACGACGCCGAGGGAGACGGCTGCGTCGGCGGCCATGTGCAGGTAAGCGCCGCGGATATTGATGTCATCACGCCCGCCGTATGCGAACAGAAGCGCTGTCGCTGTATTGATGACGATGCCGATGGCGGCGACGACGATGACGGTCATGCCGGCCACGGGCTCGGGATTCTGCAGTCTCTCAATTGCTTTCCAGGCGATGGCGCCAACTGCGAGCAACAGCAGGATCGCGTTGGCCAAGGCGGCCAGCACTGTCGAGGACCGCAGGCCGTAAGCATGCCTATCCCCATAGATCCGGCGCAATCTCGTGCGACATGAGTTCCAACCAG
>CAZNMY010000258.1:0-2057 GCA_964574325.1 uncultured Devosia sp.
ACGATCTGGGCCGGGGCGTAGAAGCCCATCGGCTGCGAGTTGAGCAGCGCGCAGGCGAACGCGGCGGGGTAGTGGTGCTTGAGCCAGGCCGAGACGTAGACGAGGTGGGCGAAGCTCGCCGCGTGGCTTTCGGGAAAGCCGTATTCGCCGAACCCCTTGATCTGGTTGAAGCAGCGTTCGGCGAAGCCGCGGTCGTAGCCGCGTTCCACCATGCGCTCGACCATCTTCTGCTCGAGCTGGCCGATGGTGCCGACGCGCCGGAACGTCGCCATCGATTTGCGGAGTTCGTTGACCTCCGCGTCCGAGAAGCGCGCGGCCACCATCGCGATCCGCATCGCCTGCTCCTGGAACAGCGGTACGCCCTTGGTCTTGGCGAGGATCTGGCGCAGCTCGTCGGGAGGGCCGTGAGCAGCGCCCGGCGATGGATAGACCTCGGGCTCCAGCCGGTCGCGGCGGCGCAGATAGGGATGGACCATGTCGCCCTGGATCGGCCCCGGCCGCACGATCGCGACCTCGATCACGAGATCGTAGAACGTGCGCGGCTTGAGGCGGGGCAGCATGTTCATCTGCGCCCGGCTCTCGACCTGGAACACGCCGATCGAATCCGCGCGGCACAGCATGTCGTAGACGGTGGGATCTTCGCGCGGGACGGCGGCGAGGCTCATCGGCCGGTCGTGGTGCGCGGCGATGAGTGCGAACCCGCGCCGGATGCAGGAGAGCATGCCGAGCGCGAGCACGTCGACCTTGAGCAGGCCGAGCGCGTTGATGTCGTCCTTGTCCCACTCGATGAACGTGCGCTCCGCCATCGCTGCGTTGCCGACCGGCACGACCTCCGTCAGCGCGGAACGTGTCAGCACGAAGCCGCCGACGTGCTGGGAGAGATGGCGCGGAAATCCGGTCAGCTCGTCGGCGAGTTCGATCGTTCGGGCGAGCAGCGGATCGGCGGGATCGAGGCCGGCTTCACGGATGTGCTGTTCGGGGAGTACGCCTCCCGACCTCGTGCCCCACACCATGCCGGAGAGTGCGGCGACCGTATCCTCCGACAAGCCCATCGCCTTGCCGACCTCGCGCACCGCCGAGCGCGCGCGATAGGAGATCACGGTGGCCGCGAGCCCCGCGCGATGACGGCCATAGCGCGCATAGATGTACTGGATCACCTCCTCGCGCCGGTCGTGCTCGAAGTCGACGTCGATGTCGGGCGGCTCCTTGCGCTCCGGCGACACGAAGCGCTCGAACAGCAGATCGACCTCCGTCGGGTTCACGGCCGTGACGCCGAGGCAGTAGCAGACCGCCGAATTGGCGGCGGAGCCTCGGCCCTGGCACAATATCCCGCGCGAGCGCGCGAACGCGACGATGTCGTGCACGGTGAGGAAGTAGTGCGCGTAGGAAAGCTGCGCGATCAGCCCGAGTTCCTTGACGAGCGTGTCGCGGACCTTGCCGGGCACGCCTTCGGGAAACCTGGCGTGTGCGCCCTCCCATGTGATGTCCTCCAGGTGGCCTTGCGCAGTCTTGCCTTCCGGCACCGGCTCGTCGGGATACTCGTAGACGAGCTCGTCGAGGGAAAAGCGACACGCGTCGGCGATCTCGATCGTGCGCGCGACGGCGTGCTCGAAACCGCGGAACAGACGCGCCATCTCGTGCGGGGGCTTCAGGTGCCGCTCGGCATTCGCGGGAAGGCGCGTGCCCGATGAAGCGACGGTGGTGCCTTCGCGGATCGCGGCCAGCACGTCGGCGAGCGGGCGGCGATGGGCTGCGTGATAGAGCACATCGCCGGTTGCCACGAGGGGCACGCCGGTCGACGCCGCGAGGTGGTCGAGCGCTGCGAGGCGTGCGCGGTCGTCGCCGCGGTAGAGCATCGAGGCGGCGAGGTGGAGGCGCGCATTGGGCAGGCTCGCGCGGAGGTGGTGGAGGTCGGCTTCGAGTGGCGTCTCGTGATCGCGCGGAGGCCGTGGTTGTGGGAATGGAATGATGTGGGCTTCCGTCGTGGAGGTCGCGGCGAGGCCGCGAGCGGGCTGCCGCCCGCACCCGCTTGGGGGATGTATCCCCCAAACCCCCTC
>CAZNMY010000259.1:0-1936 GCA_964574325.1 uncultured Devosia sp.
CCGAAGTTCCCCGCCCGCCAATGATGATCTCCCTGTCGCTTCAATCGGTTGAGATTGAAGCGGGGTGCGCGCTACTGGCTACACGGCGATGGCGGCGATCAGATCGAGGGCTTGTTGCTGCTTTGGCGTCGGGCGGGTCGTGAGGTTGAAGGTCGCCTCGCCGGGTCGCGCACTTTTCGGCCGCAGCGTGTTGCGCACGATCGTTGCCAGATGCGCCAGCAGGCGCGTGAAGCTCATCGCCGGCGTACCGTCGGCGAGCGTGCGCGTGTGCACCTTGTCGAGCGCGGCCTTCGAGCGTTTGGCCGGCGCCACGGGATTGCGCTCGCGGACAGCGTCGGCCTCGGCCTCGTCAGCGAACGTCAGCGGTTGCCACGCCTGGATCATATGCCACTGCACATAGTAGGCCAGCATGCTGAGGAAGATGTGCGCCTTCACGCGGCCCTCGAGCCGATGCCGGATCGGGCGCACGTGCAGGTCGACGCCTTTCAGTGTGCGGAACGCGCGCTCCACCTCGGCCAGCCGCTTGTAGTTGAGCACCGCCTGTTCGGCCGTCATGTCGGCTTCGTCGACGCTGGTGCGGATCACGTAGAGCCCATCGAGGGCTGCTTCCGCTGCGACGCGCGCCGCGTTGACGGCGAAGCTGAACGAGCCGTCCTTGATGTCGAGATCGAAGTGCTTTGCGACCTTGTATTTGCCGATCACTTTTCCAACTCGCACGCCGATCTTGTCGCAACCAGCGAGGCGACCGCCGGCGACCATCGCCTTGACCTTGTCCAGCTCGCGCGTGGTGGCCGCGATCAGGTCCTTGCGCTTCTCGGCGCGCAGCTTTGCGAGTGCGGGATTGCGGCACGCGACGAGGCGCTCGCCTGGATAGTCCGCATGCGTTAGGCTGATCAGATTGCGCTCGTCGAACAGGTCGAGCTGCAGATGACCGGCGTCCGCAAGCCTGGCGATGGCGCCGCTTTTCAGCGCCGTAATCCAGTCGACGCCGTCGAGCTTGGCCATCGCATCGACCTGCACGTTCGAGATCATGCCGCGATCGCCGACCATGACGAGCCGTTCCAACCCGAAGCTCCGGCGCGCCTTCTCCACTTGGCCCAGCAGCGTCTTGGGATCGCCGACGTTGCCCTCGAACACCGACACCGAGACCGGGCAGCCGCGATCATCCGTCATCAGACCGTAGTTGACCTGCAGCGTGCCGGGGCGGCCGTCGCGGCTGTAGCCGAGCTTGGCGAGCGGGCACGTCACGCCCTCGAACCAGCTCGACGTCAGATCGAACAGCACCAGGCCGCCGGCCTTCAGATGACGCTTCGCGAGACGTTGCTCGATCTTCTCCTGCCGCTCGATCAGCCAGTCCATCGCTTCGTAAAGCTCGTCCTCGTGCGCATCCGCGACGCCCAGATCGTCGGCGAGAGTCGTGTCGGCCCAGGCGCCGACCATGCCGAGCTTGCTCGCCTCCGGTGCGATGATGCGCCCCGCCACCATCGCCACCACGAGATCGCGCTCACGGCTTGGCTTGGCATCGATCAGCTTGTCGAAGCCGAGCCGGGCCATCGCCGTCCGCACAGCCTCGACGTGGCCGTGATGCGCCGAGCGCACGCATTCGAGCCCATCCTCGACCGGCCCGAGCCTCTCACCCTTCAGCACGCGGCGGATCATCTCGATCTGCTCGACCGGCAACGACGACAGGTTGGCCAGCGTACGCTTCCCAACCTTCTTGCCATCGCGCACGCTCTCGCGCAGCAGATAGGCCGGCCGTGAGTTGCGATTAGGGACGATATCGATGTGCATGGCGTATAGAAATATGATTTGTGGTGGATGCGAAATGAGTCATCGCGCCGCATACATGGCTACATTGCGCCCTCGCCAGCAAGCTCGAAAATCACCGAACCCTCGGCTGCAAAAGAGAAATCCGAAAACCGTTCTCGTTCCAGTC